>NZ_JAAOMP010000165.1 GCF_018853815.1 Acidithiobacillus sulfurivorans
TGACCACGCTCCAGGGTAAACATCGTCTGGACGTTGCCGGTCATGTCCGCTGGGCGGCGCCTCTGGGCGGTATGGCGCAAAAAGCACTGGCCCAGGATCTGGCGAGCGAATTACCGGATAAAACCGTGCTCATGCCTGGTGACCCCGTACCGAATGGTCCTTATCTTCTCGTCAAAATCAACGTCCAGAGTTTCATCCCCAGCAATGATGGCAAGGTCTTTTTGCAGGCCGACTGGTTTATCAGCCGCATGCCCGACGGGCATCTCCAAACCCAGGGACGCAGTCATTTTTATCGGAGCAATATCCCTTCCAGTCCCACAGCGCAAGCTGCTGCCATGAGCCAGTTACTGGAAAGGCTCTCCCGGGAATTGGCGCATCATTTGTGATGAACATCCACAAAAACCGTCATACTTTCACCCAGCATACATATTTAAATCCCCTTAAACTTGTTGAAGCACTGCTTCAACAGGAAAAAAGCTGGCTGAATGCCATACCCAGACTGCGGGCCATCATTTTGCTGGCGCTTACTCAGGGCCTCGCCAGTCTCAATCTGGCCGCTCTGGGTACAGTGGCGCCGGCATTGGAAAGCAGCATGCATATCGGCAACATTGATTATGGTCTGCTATCTACCGCTTCCATACTCACCGGCGCTGCAGCAGCTCTGCCCGTGGGTATTCTCGGTGACCGCCAACGCCGTGTTCCATTACTCATAAAACTGATTGTTTTATGGGCAATAGCCATGATCCTGAGTGGGATCAGTCCCGGCTATAACTGGTTCCTGCTGACGCAAATGCTGGCTGGAGCGGCCGGAGTTTCCGTTGGTCCCGTCATTGCTTCTCTTTCGGGGGATTTATTTCCACCCTCATGGCGTGGACGAGCCTTCGGGTTGATTGTCGGCGGTGAATTATTGGGAGCAGGTATCGGCATGATTCTGGCTGGCACCGTCAACACACTCAGCAACTGGCGCACGGTATTTTTTGTACTGGCCATTATAGCGATCCTCCTTGCCTATTTATTATGGAAAGGCATGCGCGAACCCCAACGCAACAATATGGATAAACTCGCTTTAGAACTGACCCAAGAAACACCCCAAAAGAACAGGCGCTATTTGCTCGAAGATATTCGCAAAAAATCGATTCAACCGTTCAGCAAAAGGATATTGCCGGAAGACCCCACCCAATGGCACTGGTTTCGGGCCGCAAAAACCATTCTCAGCATTCCCAGCAATGTGATACTGATTTCCGCGTCCTCCGCCGGGTATTTTTATTTTACCGGACTGCTGGCTTTCGGCATTCTTTATCTCACCCAACGCTTTCACATTAATACCATGGCAGCCAGCAGTCTTTTTGTCGGTGCGGGTTTAGGCGGCATTGGCGGGGTGATCGCCAGCGGTTGGATAGCTGACTGGTTACTACGCAAAGGACTGATTACTGCAAGAGTATGGGTTACTGGAATAGCCTTCCTGCTCACCATTCCGTTTTTTCTGCTGGCCCTGAATACCAACCATCAGGTTCTCGAATTTATCTGGTTGTTTGGGGGGTCTGCAGCACTGGGTGCCACCAATCCCACGCTGGATGCCGCGCGACTGGATATTATGCACTCACGGCTCTGGGGGCGTGCAGAAGGGATTCGAATATCCTTGCGGTATATTCTTGAAGCCGCCGCACCCTTTGCCTTTGGTTGGGTATCCACCCACTTTTCTGAAAGCCATTGCCAACTCCAACATTGTGGAAATGGCTATGGCCTGCGCATTACTTTTGGAATTTTCACGATTTTGCTATTGGTGGCCACTATTCTCATGCTTTCTGCCGTTTTCACCTATCCACGCGATGTGGCAACCGCGCTGTTTTCTCAACAGGCACGGAAAACATCAGAGAATTCCTGAAAACCGCCTGACGCGCCACCGGCTACCAGACATCCCGCAATAATCAGGAAGACTCCTTGCGTGAACGCCGGGGACGACGGGCTTTACCACCCGTGGCTTGTCCTTCTGGCACGGCTCGTTCAAAGTCAATTTTACGATCGTCCAGGTTGACATTCATCACCCGGATTTCAATGGCGTCACCCAGCTGGAATGTTTCCTTACTGCGATCTCCAATAATACGGTAATGCTGCGCATCAAAATGGAAATAATCTTCACCCAGGGTGCTGATATGAATCAGACCTTCCACATACACCTCGCGCAGGGCAACAAACAAGCCAAAACCGGTCACCCCGGTAATAATACCGGTAAATGTTTCGCCGATTTTATCCATCATGAATTCACATTTGAGCCAGTTGACCGCTTCACGACTGGCTTCATCTGCACGGCGCTCGGTCATGGAACAATGCTGCCCCAACTCCTGCAGTTCTTTTTTAGCCAACCAGCGAGGTTCCTGGGTACCCGCATCAAGCAATGCCTGTATGCCGCGATGAACCACCAAGTCGGGATAGCGGCGAATGGGTGAGGTGAAGTGGGTATAAGCCGGAAAAGCCAAACCAAAGTGCATTCCGGTATCTACCGTATAAAATGCTTGCGACAGACTTCGTAAAATCACGGTCTGAATCAGACTGGAATCACTACGGTCTCGGGTTTCTTCAATGATCTTCGCCAGATCGGCGCTACGCGGACGCTCCGGCAAGCGCAAGGGTACCCCAAGCTCTCCCAGAAAACGGCGTAAATCCTCCAGCTTGTCTGCGGAAGGCTCTGGATGTACCCGGTACAACATGGGCAGGTCATGAATCCGGAAATACTGGGCAGCACACACATTGGCCGCGAGCATGCATTCTTCGATAATACGATGCGCAACATTACGGGTAACGGCGACAATTTTTTCAATGCGTAACTGGTCATTGTAGATGATGCGCGTTTCCTGGGAATCGAACTCAATGGTCCCTCTTCGCTCCCTGGCCCCGGCAAAACTTTGATACAGGCGATGTAACGCCTCCAGATGCGGCACCAAAGCTGCATCCTGGGTACGCAATGCCTCATCCCCCTCAAGAATGGCGGCCACTTCGTCGTAGGTAAAGCGGCGCTGGGAGCGCATGACCCCCCGGGCAAAACGAAAGCGCTGAACCTCACCGGCCGCATTCATCTCCATTTCGCAAAGCATACAAAGTCGATCCACATGCGGATTCAAAGAGCACAAACCGTTCGAAAGGATTTCCGGCAGCATGGGAATGACCCGACGCGGGAAATACACGGAATTTCCCCGGGCAACCGCCTCTTTATCCAGAGCGGAGCCCGACTGAACATAACTGGCCACATCGGCAATGGCGACAATGAGGCGAAAACCGCCGACAATTTCTTCCGCAAAAACCGCATCGTCAAAGTCTTTGGCATCGGCACCGTCAATGGTAACCAGAGGAAGATCACGCAAATCGCGGCGGCCCTCTTTCATATCCTCGGGTACCACTTCGGAAAAACGCGCGGCCTCGTCCAGAACTGCCTGCGACCATTGATAAGGAAGACCGTAATTGCGTACCGCAATCTCCACTTCCATACCGGGTGCCATGTGTTCGCCGAGAATTTCCACGACAGATCCCTGAGGCATATTGCGACCATCCGGATACTGGGTAATATCCAGCGTCACAATCTGCCCGTGAACCGGCGCCAGTTCGCCTCCCTCCACAACCCCGAACTCATGGGGAATCCGCCGATCTTCAGGCACCACGTAATGATTGCCACCATCAGCAAAATAACGCCCCACAATCTGTTTCAGAGCCCGTTCGAGGATGCGGACGACCGTACCTTCAATCCGTCCACGCCGATCTTCGCCCACCGCCCGGCCAAGAATAATATCGCCATGAAAAACCTTGCGCATTTCCCGGGGTGATAAAAAAAGGTCTTTGCCACCGGCTTCAGGAATCAAAAAACCAAAGCCATCGGGATGGGCGCTGACACTCCCCCGAATCAATTCCATGGCTTCGATAATGCCGTAGGCTCCGCGTCGGTTGCGCACCAGCTGACCATCCCTTTCCATGGCACGCAGGCGACGGCGCAAGGCTTCCTGATCTTCTTCCCCGATTTCAAGCTCGGCAAAAAAGTCATCCAGGGTCAGAGGCTGTCCAGCTTCTTCCAGATACTGAAGAATGTATTCCCGACTGACGATAGGACGTTCATATTTTTCTTTTTCCCGCTCGAACATGGGATCACGTTCACTCAGTGCTGCGGGCTCCTGGTTTTCAGGCATTGACAACCACTCCTTAATCAAAGATCATTCCGTCCACGCCGAGGTGGCGGAATTGGTAGACGCGCTAGGTTCAGGTCCTAGTGAGCGAAAGCTTGTGCTGGTTCGAATCCAGTCCCCGGTACCAAAAGCAAAGGGCAGACTTCAGGGTCTGCCCTTTTTTATATTTCCTGTTCACAACACCCCGGACAGGAGAATGGTATCCTCCCGGTCAGGACCCGTTGAAATGATCGCCAGAGGCCGCCCGGCACGCTCGGCAATAGCCTCCAGATACTGGCGTGCTGTCTGGGGCAAATCTTCCCAGCGACGGACTCCGGCAGTAGATTCCTGCCAGCCAGGAAAAGTCTCGTAAACCGGTTCACAGGCCGCCAGTGCTTCAGCACCGGAAGGGAGTTCATCCTGCACCACGCCCTTAACCCGATAACCCACAGCGACCCGGATTTCCGCCAGACCATCCAGTACATCCAGTTTGGTCATGCACAAACCGGTCACCCCGTTCACTCGACAGGCAGCGCGCAAGGCAACCGCATCAAACCAGCCACAACGCCGGGCCCGCCCTGTGGTCGCGCCCACTTCCGCCCCTCGTTCCGCCAGAAACACCCCGGTTTCGTCGAACAACTCGGTGGGAAAAGGACCGGCGCCTACGCGGGTGGTATAGGCCTTGGTAATACCCAGAACATAACCCAGTTCAGCCGGCCCGACGCCACTTCCGGCGGAAGCCGCACCCGCAATCGTATTGGAAGAAGTGACATAGGGGTAGGTTCCATGATCCACATCCAGCAAGGTTCCCTGTGCGCCTTCAAACAAAATTCTTGCACCTTCTGACTGCAACTGTGCAAGACGCACGGATACATCAACTACCATGGGAGCCAGCCGTTCTGCCAGACTCAGATATTGATCGAGAATGACATCAAAATCTTCTGCTTTCTGCTTGAAATAATGCTGAAGCACAAAATTATGGTAATCCAGCGCTTCACCCAGCTTTGCGGCAAAGCGTTCGCGGTGAAAAAGATCACCCACCCGCAGGGCGCGACGCGCTACCTTATCTTCATACGCAGGACCAATTCCACGACCGGTCGTACCAATTTTTGCAGCGCCTTTGGCATGCTCACGAGCCAGATCCAGGCTTTTGTGATAGGGCATAATCAACGGACAGGCATCCGAAACAAAAAGACGCGCATGGGCATCAGGCATCACGGGTAGCAATTCATCCAGCTCAGCAAAAAGCGCCAGCGGATCCAGAACCACGCCATTACCAATAAAGCAGGACACACCAGCGCGCAGAATCCCCGAAGGAATGAGATGCAGCACGGTTTTGCGTGTGCCGATCACCAGCGTATGTCCGGCGTTATGCCCTCCCTGAAAACGCACAACCGCCTGGCACCGTTCGGTTAACCAGTCCACAATTTTGCCTTTTCCTTCATCACCCCACTGCGTACCGATGATGACCACATTTGACTTATCAGACACGGAGCACTCCGCCAATAAAATGGAAAATAGTTTTAACGTACATTCAGGGAACGCAACACCCAACCCGCAGAAGAATGCTCCAGAAGGGCATCAAAACCCCGGTTTTTCAACTGCGCTTCATCCGGGAATTCGCCTGTCAGAAAGTCCTGAGCCACCACATGCCCCTGCTGACGTTGCTCGGCAATAGCCTTCCATAATGCCTGATCGCTGCCAGCAGGCGCACAGATATGCTGGCTCCTGCGCGATTCTGGAAGTTCCCGAAGCAGAGGCTTCAGGTCCAGACTGAAACCGGTTGCCGGGCGACGACGTCCAAATGCTGCACCAATGTCATCATAGCGTCCACCACGAGCCAACGCTTCTCCGCGTTGCGGCCCGAATAAAGAGAACAGCAGGCCAGTATGGTAGAGATGACCACGAATTTCCGAAAGATCACATTGAATGTCGAGATCCGGGTAACGCAAGCGCAGTGCTTCCCAAACAAAATGGAGATCATCCAGGGCCTTGCAAATGGCCGGGTGATGACCCAACTGCTGACGCGCACGACCCAATACATCATGATCCCCTTGCAAACGGGCCAGGGCATCAAAATCTGCACAAAGGCTTTGTCCTGCGCCATGAATTTGCAGCCAGTGCCGAACATCCGGCCAGGCCTTGCGTTCTACATGCCGCAACAAATCATTGCGCTGAGTAGTGGCAAGGCCGGCCGCATCAGCCAGGGCCCTGGGAATACTGACATGACCAATATCCAGCAAGAGGTTGGGGACCTTGCAGTGGCGCAGACTTTCCACCATCAGGGACAATACTTCGAGATCCCCTTCCGGTCCAGCGACGCCAAACAACTCAGCGCCCACCTGAAAGGGTGCCCGGCTGCCACCCAGCAAGTCAGGACGTGCCTTCAAAACTGTCCCGGCATAGGCCAGCCGACGAATTTCCCCGGAAGCCGAGGTCTGGGCGTCGATACGGGCCATCTGCGGGGTCATATCCGAGCGCAGGCCTACCAGACGACCACTATCCTGATCCAACAGTTTCCAGGTTTGCAGGTCCAGTTCAGCACCGCTACCGGTGAGCAAACTTTCCAGATGCTCCACCAAAGGGGGCGTTACCTGACGGTAGCCCCACAGTGCATAGCGATCCAAAAGACTGCGCCGACAATGTTCAAGAGCATCTGTACGTGCAGGCAGAATATCCTCGAAACCGCTGGGTAAAAGCCAGGTCGGATGGTTTTCGGTGCGCATTATTTTCCCGCCTCATTCAAGGAATGCCGAAAATATTTGAAAAATGGAGAATCCGGATTGAGTACCAGCACGGTTTTATCACTCAAAGCGTGACGATACGCTTCAAGACTTCGATAAAAGGCAAAAAATTTCGGGTCCTTACCATAAGCATCTCCGTAAATGGAGGCCGCTTCGGCATCACCCTGCCCCTTGATTTGTTCCTGTTGACGATAAGCATCAGCCAGAATACTGGTTTTTTCTTTCTCGGCGCTGGCACGAATTTGTTCCGCATCAGCCTTGCCTTGGGAATGGTAGGTATTGGCCTGCTGAGTTTGTTCCGCTTCCATGCGCTTGTAAGTCGTCTGCAGCAGCTCCGGGGGCAAGCCTACCTGCAAAATCCGCAAGTCCACCAGGCGAATCCCAAAAGTTGACAAGTGCCGGCCTGCCGCCTGCATAACCGGGCTGGAAATTTCCTGCTGCCGGGCAGCAATAAGCATCGCCATGGACATCGTCGCAATTTGACTGCGTAAAGCGGCACGAAGCGCATCGCCAATCTGGGTCTGGGCGTTAGCCTGATCATGCAGCCGCGCATAATAAATTCCAGGATTCACAACCTGCCATTCAGCGAAATAACTCAACAGTAGAGGCTTTTTGTCCTGGGTTAAAAAGGACTCCGGTTGCGGGCTGTAATTTTGCAGCCGCTTATCCACATACTCCACGTTTTGCAGAACCGGCCATTTCAAATAAAGACCGGGGGCCTTCTGCACACCGATTTGCTGGCCAAATTGCATGAGCAAAGCATTTTGTGACTGATTGACCGTATAAAAACTGGCAGAGGCCAACAGCAGCACAGCGAGAAAAACGATCAGTACCGCCCATATCCCGTTTTTCATGAGCGCGCTCCTGAAACCGGCAGCACCGGCTGGCTGGCAGCACTGTCGGTAGTGGCGACAGGGGCAGTACTGCGATCTGCGGCGGTGGCCGACTCTACCGAGCGTGTGCTCGCATTGGGCTGAACGGCAGTTTTTTCGGGCATATGCAAATAAATCACTGCTTTTCCATGACTATCCATGATGACTTTTTGAGTACTGCCGAGAATATCCTGCATGGTATGCAAGTACATCCGCTCACTCACCACCTGGGGGTTCTTCTGATACGCCTGCAGCAAGTCCGTAAAGCGGGCAGCATCACCCTTGGCACGATCCACCACCTGCAACTTGTAGGCTTCGGCCGCCGTCACCATAGTGGCAGCATCGCCCTTGGCCTTGGGAATAATACCGCTGGCATAGGCTTCCGCCTCACGCCGGGATCTAGCCATATCCTCGCGGGCAGTCATCACGTCGGTATAGGAAGCCTGCACCGATTTGGGAAGATGAATGCTGAGAATCTGCACTGAGTTGATCGTCACGCCAGCATGTAATCCCGTCAGCAAATTCTGGCTACTTTGCTGGATCTGCTGGGCCATGGCGCTTTGATCCACCTGCATCAGGGCATTCAATTGGCTTTTCCCCACGGCATTGCGCATGGCAGACAAAGCCGCATAGCGAATCAACTGCTCCGGATTAGTGTTGGAAAACAGGTAATGACTGGCATTACTGATACGGTAATCCACAGCAAAATGAACATCCACCACGTCACCATTGGCCGTCAGCATCATCCCAGGATTCAGGGTATCCACGGCGCCACTATAGCCCAAAACAATCCGCTGATTCTCGGCGGTCCTGAGTAAGGAAACGCTTTCAAAAGGCACGGGCAAGTGATATTGAAGGCCCGGCTGGGTAATGCCGACTTCCCTGCCAAAACGCAGCACCACGCCTTCCGCATTGGGTCCAACGATATAAATACCCGATGCAATCCAGAATAAAATCAGTATGCCAATGATAATAAGGGGCAAACGGTGCAGCCAGCGCGGATCCCACTTGGGACCGCCAGAACCCCGCCCTTTGCCGGACCCCAATAAAGCACCCAGCTTTTTCAATTCCTGCGTAATTTTCTGAATGTCAAAAGCAGGCTTTTGTGGGTTGGGACGCCGTCCCCAGGGGTTATTATTGTTGTTGTTGTTTCCGTTTCCGCCCGGATCACTCCACGGCATACCAATCTCCTTCCTTGATTATTTCGGGTATTGTAGAGGTCGGGTCCTGCGCCTGACAACCATTGTCACGCATTTGCGCGCGCAAACGACGCCATGCCAGATCATCAATATCAAAAACCATCCGGGTTTTACCTTCCTCGTCAAAATCCTCGTCAATGACACTGGCCAGACGATGCAAACAGGCACGCAAAGCGCCTTCCTCAGGACTCAACAGTAGCTCGACGCGCAAAATAGAGCGACCAACCCGTTCGAGAATAGCTTGCAGCAACGCATCAAGACCTGCACCGCTCTCGGCACTGACATTCACCGCAATCAACGTTCCCGAAGCATCATACAGGCCTCCGCTCGCTTCACCCGTCATATCGACTTTGTTGAAGACCACCAGCACCGGCAGAGAATCCGCTGCAATTTCTTTAAGGACGGATTCAACTGCAGCCATTTGCGTATCACGGTCCACCGCACTGCCATCTACTACATGCAAGAGCAATTGCGCCTGATTCACCTCTTCCAGTGTTGCGCGAAATGCAGCAATCAGATCCGTCGGCAAGTCACGCATAAAGCCCACCGTATCGGCAAGCAAAACCGCATCCTGCCCGGCAACCTGCAAACGACCAATAGCCGGATCCAGGGTCGCAAACAAACGATTTGCCGCATAATTACTGCGCTCGGTCAGGGCATTGAACAAAGTGGATTTACCCGCATTGGTATAGCCCACCAAAGCCACGGTTGGCAACGGAGCGCGCTGCCGGGCCCGGCGCTGGGTCGCCCGATGGGCAGCCACCTTGACCAGCTTGTGCCGCAGGGACTGAATACGATCACCAATCAGGCGGCGGTCTGTCTCCAGCTGCGTTTCACCGGGACCACGCAAGCCAATGCCTCCCCGTTGCCGCTCCAGATGAGTCCAGCCTCGAATCAGGCGCGTCCGCAAGCGGGTCAACTGGGCAAGCTCCACCTGTAATTTGCCCTCGTGAGTACGGGCACGCCGTGCAAAAATATCTAGAATCAACCCGACCCGATCAATCACCCGGCACTGCAAGGCCCGTTCCAGATTGCGCTCCTGCACCGGACTCAACGAGCGGTCAAACAAAACCAGATCCGCTGCCGTTTCCCGCACTTTTTCGGCCAGTTCCTGCACTTTGCCACTGCCAATAAAAGTTGCCGGATCGGGGCGATTGCGGGTCACAGGGATTAATTCCAGAACATCCGCATTGCTGTCAGTAGCCAGATGAAAAAATTCGGCCCCGTCGTCGAGATCCACTTCGCCATGTAATATCACATGGACCAGAAGGACCCGCTCACGGGGCGCGTCTACTGCAACTGCACTATGGGTCAGAATCAGGCCTCTTCTTCTGTCGCCGTCACCTCACCTTCGCCCTCAGGCAAAGGCAAGCGCACATCACGACCGGGAACCACCGTAGAAATGGCATGTTTGTAAATCATTTGGCTGACATTATTCCGCAACAAAACAACGAACTGGTCGAAGGATTCGACAAATCCCTGCAATTTGATCCCATTGACCAGATAGATCGCGACGGGAACATGTTCCTTACGCAGCAAATTAAGAAAAGGATCCTGAAGAATTTGTCCTTTTTGTTGACCGGCCATTTTTTATCTCCTTGACTATGCTTCATGGCGCTTCTAGGTTAGTGAAAAGTCTGCGGGACAGATTTCACTGCATGGAACTTAGACTAGCTCAAAATAGACGGGAAAGCCATGCTTATAAGGTCCACTGATTCATCCATATTCATGATGGGCTGGAGCGACTGCGGCCAGCGATCCAGCCATGAATGATTGACCTGCAGCCTGCTTGCCATTAGCTTAGAAGTAAAATCCGATTGTCGTCCAGATGGGCTTGACAGTGGAAAGATCATGAATTTAAGGAGACGGATAAGTGGAAAAAACCGCCATCAACGACAAGGCACTCCGCAGTCGCGTGAAATTACTGGGTAATCTGCTCGGTGAAGTATTGCGCGAGCAGGCTGGCACCCGGGTATTCAACGCCGTTGAACAGCTTCGCCAAGGCTATATCCGCCTCCATAAAAAAGAAGATGAGCGCCTGCGGGAACGACTTGCCCGCTTCATAGACGCCTTGCCCCAGGATGATCTGGTGCTGGTGATTCGTGCCTTCAACACCTATTTCAGCCTGGTCAACATTGCCGAAGAAGAATCCCAACACCTGCAACGCCGCCGCCTCCTGCAAAAAGGCGACGGGTTGTGGACAGGCTCCTTTGAAGAAACATTCCGTGCCCTTCAGCAACAAGGTATCACCCCCGGGCAAATTCAGTTTTTGCTTGATCAGACCCGTTATCTCCCCGTTTTTACGGCGCATCCCACCGAATCCAAACGGCGCACGGTCCTGCATGGACTGCGCCGTATTTTCGTGGTCAGCCAAACGCTTGATGACCCCAGCCTGAGCGACGAAGAAGAAAAAGAAGTCACCGACAATTTGCGGGCACAAATCCAGATCCTCTGGGAAACCGAAGAAGTCCGCACCAACAAACCCCAAGTTCAGGATGAAGTGGAGAACGGTTTATTCTTCTTTCGCGACAGCCTGTTCAAAGCCGTACCCATGACCTATCGTGCCGCCCGTCGGGCGGCTCGACGGGTATTTGCCAACGATGACATCGATATTCCCGCGTTTATTCGCTTTGGCTCATGGATTGGCGGAGATCGGGATGGCAATCCCAACGTCACCGCCGCCATTACCAGCTGGGCCTTGCGCACCCAGAGTGTCGAGGTCCTCAAGGAATATCAGCAACGGCTTAGCGGGCTTTATCAACTGTTGGGGCATTCCAGCCGGTTTTGCGGCATTTCGCCGGTCCTGCTCGCCTCTCTGGAGCGCGACGCCGATGATTTTCCGGAACTGGCCGAATGGGTAGATCAGCGCTTCCCCAGCGAACCCTATCGCCGCAAGCTGCGCTACATGATGACCCGGCTGGATTTGCGCCTGCGGCAACTGGAAAACGGCCAGATCATGAATGAATCCGCTGGTCCGGCTTATGGATCAGCAGAAGCCTTTCTGGATGACCTGCTGCTCGTCCGTGACTCCTTGCGCGGTCACAATGATGATTACATCGCCGATCATGATATTCAGGATATAGTCTGGCTGGTGCAGACTTTCGGTTTTCACCTGGCTAATCTCGATATTCGCCAGGAATCCACCGTGCATTCCCGAACCATTTCTGAACTATACGCAGATGTCCCGGGGTTTGCCGGTTATCTTGAAATGCCTGAAGAAGCCAGACTGCTAACCCTGACCGAAGCCCTCAAACGGCCTGGTCCGCTGGTTGAGCAGCATCCTGAGCTTTCACCACTGGCTGCCGAAACCTGCGCCATGTTTCGCTGTATCGCCCAACTTCGCCGCGAGGTCAGTGCTTCCGGATTTGGAAATTACGTAATTTCCATGACCCACGAAGCCAGTCATATCCTCGAAGTACTGGTGCTGGCCAAGGAATTCGGGCTGGCAGGCTGGTCTCGACAGGGACTTTACAGTGAAATTGCCGTCACCCCACTGTTTGAGACCATTCACGATCTGGAGCGTATGGATGCGGTCATATCCACGCTTCTCGATAACCCGGTTTATACCGAAATCCTCAGTAGCCAGGAAAACACCCAGGAGGTCATGCTCGGTTACTCCGATTCCTGTAAGGACGGCGGCATTTTATCGTCCAGTTGGTCACTATATCAGGCCCAACTGCGCCTAGCCGCCATTGCTGACAAACGTAATATTCAAATTCGCGTGTTTCATGGTCGTGGCGGCAGCGTTGGTCGCGGTGGTGGTCCCACCTATGAAGCCATTCTGGCGCAACCGCCGGATACCGTTCGTGGACAAATCAAGATTACTGAACAGGGTGAAGTCCTGTCCTTCAAATATGCCAATCTCGAAACCGCCATATACGAGTTAACCGTCGGCACCGCCGGCCTCATCAAAGCCAGCATCGGCCTGGTACGCCCGGTTACCCCCGACAACCCGGCTTATCTCAAGGTCATGACGGAGCTCACCCATTTGGGTGAAAAGGCCTATCGTGACCTTACGGAAAATACCCCGGGTTTTCTGGATTATTTTTACGAAGCAACCCCGCTGAATGAAATAGCGCACATGAACATTGGCTCACGCCCCTCACACCGGCAGCGCAGTGACCGTTCCATGGGTTCCATCCGGGCGATTCCCTGGATATTTGCCTGGGCACAGTCACGCCATATTCTTCCGGCATGGTTCGGGCTGGGTTCTGCTATTGCCCAATGGCGGGTGGAAAAACCCGAACGGCTGGAAATTCTTCAGGACATGTATCAGCACTGGCCTTTTTTCCACGCCCTGATGGGCAACATTAGCATGGCCATGTCTAAAACCGACATGGCCCTGGCAGGAGAATATGCCGGTTTACCGCTTGATCAGGAGCTCGCCACGTCGGTTTTCCAGAAAATCCGCCAGGAGTTTGAGCTGAGCCTTGGAGAAATGCTGGTCATGGCTGGAACCGAGCAGCTGCTTTCCGATAATCCTGGTCTCGCTTTTTCTTTGCAGCGTCGGAATGTTTACATGGAACCCCTGAATCATATTCAGCTCGCCCTGCTCCGCCGTTACCGCAATGATGATGCACCACCGGAATTCCGGGAAATATGGCTGGACCCCCTGCTGCGAACCATCAACGCCATAGCGGCCGGACAACGCAATACAGGCTGAAAAACTTTTCATGTTGCTACCTGAACTGATTCTGGCCTCCACCAGCCCGTACCGAAAGGCATTGCTGCAGCGTCTGCAAATTCCCTTTCGCTGCGTAGCTTCCCACGTTGATGAAAGCCCACTTCCGGATGAAACCCCGGAACAGCTGGTGGCGCGCCTGGCTTTGGCCAAGGCGCAAGCCGTATTAGCCAGCCACCCTGAAGCATTGGTTATCGGCGCTGATCAAATGGCTTGTTGCGCCGGACGAGTTCTGGGAAAGCCAGAATCCGTTGCCAGGGCCGAAGAGCAACTGCAATGGCTGCAAGGTCGTCGGGTCGAATATCTCAATGGTATTGCCATAGCGGATGCCAGCGGCGCGGAGCAGTTCATCGTTCCCTACTCTCTAACCTTACGCGCACTAAGCCCGGAGGATATCCGTCGCTATATTGAAAAAGATCAGCCCCTCGACTGTGCTGGAAGTTTACGTTCTGAAGGTCTGGGGATCAGTCTGCTGGAAAAAATGGAAGGTGCAGACCCCAACGCCCTGATGGGAATGCCACTGCTGACCATTTCCGAAGTGTTGCGGCGCCGGGGATATGCACTGCCCTGAAATCAGAAACTGACAATCAGGATGGATGCATTACAGCGGGTCCGACCAGCCAGAAAGCAAAAAGGGCGACTTATCCAGTCGCCCTTTCTTTTTAATCAAATAACAAAGGGTCAGCCCCAGCCATCACCGCCATCATCCATGCCAAAATCATCATTACTGGCTAACTGATCATTACCCCAGGAATTATCGGTCAGGCCCAGATCGTCATTGCCCGATGCGTTAGCTTGTGCTCCGGCAGCTTCGTGACCGCCAAACAAACTTCCGGCAAGCGCCTGCCCGGCAGCCAGCCCGGCACCCACTCCGACACCGGTAGCAATTCCCGATGCGAGATTAGAACCCAAGCCACCACCCTGTTGGGGCATTCCCCCCATCGGACCACCAGGATATCCCGGACCATTCGGTCCATAGCCACCATTCATGCTGCCAAACGGCCCCGGGGTCGGCCCACCCCGATACATCAGTTGTGCACTCTGCCGGCGCCGCCGTAAAAACATGGAGATCGCCACAATCAACACAATCAGGCCCAGAAAAAAGACCAAAGCGGAGCCCCAGGGACTCTTTTTTTCAGCCGCCGGCCTGGTCACAGCCTTGCTATGACTCTGCACGAATTTTTTGAATTTCTGCAAGACTTCCGGCTTGACGAAAGGCATGGTCGGAGCCAGTTGTTCAGATTTCTGCAGGGCCGCTGCGGCTTCCGACCATTTACCCTGACGTGCCAGAATTCTCGCCTCCAGGTATTGCGCCTCCGCAGAATTAGGATGCGTAGTCAGCACTTCCTGCATCATGCTTTGTGCCTGATCCAGATGACCATTTTGAATAGCTTGCGTCACCTGAGTGACAGAAGGTTCGGCCCATGCTAATGGTGCCGTGACTAAACTGACAAGCAGGATGCTTGTTCCCAAAAATTTTTTATTCATTCGCTCCCCCCAATAAAAATGTTGCCAAGTTAATATGGGGTGAAATTCTGCAAGAATCAAGCGTTCTGTAGCATTTTGTAACTCTCTATATTCATGCCACAATTTAGCTTGAATGACTGGACAGGGGTGACCGTAGAGGATGCCCGTCATGGTTCTATAGCTTGAACAGGCCCGAGTTTGACAGAATTGCCAATAATAGCCATTATACTGACCGGTCGGTTCAGACCTCTGAGAGGTAATTTTTAGTGCACAAACCACTACCCAAACCCATTGCGGCCCTCTTGGCCCTTGGTGTTGCCAGCAGTCTGGCGGCCTGTAGCTTTGAACCCAAGCTACGGGTGCCGCCCGCGCCTTCCGACAAAATGGCTTATACGGCGGGCAAAAGTCCGGTAAAAACCATAGCGCCTGGTGGCTTAGCCGGATCAGCGCAGGAAATCCAGTATGGCACCGAGCTGCATGAACAATGGTGGAAGCTGTTCCACTCCAAAGCCCTGGATACCCTCATCAGCGTGGGGCTGAAAAACAGTCCGACCATTGCGGCTGCCCAGGCCCAAATGCGTGAAGCCCAAGCCACAGCGCGTGCCAATGCCAGCATTTTTTATCCGCAGGTAACTGGTACCCTGCAGGCCACTCGCAGCAAAAGCACGGCCGCCACTTTTGGTGGCAGTGGGGGTATCCATTACTCATTGATCAACGGGTCGCTGGGGGTGTCTTATTACCCGGACATTTTTGGTGTTAATCGCCTGGTCTATCGCAACAGCGAAGAGTTGGTGAAATACCAACAGTGGCAGTTGGAAGCCGCAAAACTGACCCTTACCGGCAATATTGTCACCACCGCCATTGATGAAGCGGCTACCGCAGAACAAATCCAGGCTACCAGGGCCATCATCGCCCACGAAAAAAAGCTGCTGGAACTGACCGAAAATCAGTATCGTGCCGGTGCCATCGACTATAGCACCGTCATGACCCAAAAAAGTCAGATGGCCAGTGAAGCCGCCACCCTGCCGCCGCTGGAACAGCAGCTGGCCGTCTATCGCCATGAACTCGCCATTCTCGTTGGGGCATTTCCTGCGAATGCCAAACGCCAGAATTTTACGCTGACCGATCTGAAACTGCCGGAAAAACTGCCCGTCAGCTTACCGTCGCAACTCCTCCAGCAAAGACCGGATATCCGCGCCGTAATGGCCCAGATGAAAGCGGCAAATGCGCAGATAGGGGAAGCGCGCGCGCAGTTTTATCCGACCGTCAAGCTGACGGCCGCATTCGGGAATGCCGCCAGCAATCCCAACATATTTTTTGACCCCGTCAGCAGCATCTGGAGCCTGGTCGGGTCCATGTCCCAGCCTTTGTTTGAAGGTGGCAAACTGGAAGCCCAGAAAGCCGAGGCACATGCTGCCTATGACGCACTCTACGCCAACTACCGCAGCACCGTGCTCAATGCTTTTGATCAGGTGGCCAACGGGTTGCGGGCAGTGGAACATGATGCCCAGGCCCTCGCCGCCCAGCGTGAGGCGCTGTCTGCTTCCCGGGAAGCACTCAAACTGGCGCAGGCCAGTTACCGCGCCGGTGCCAGTGATTATCTGACCCTGCTGACGGCTGAAGTCCAGTACAACACCGCCAAAATTGCCGAGATCAAGACACAATCCCTGCGTTATCAGGATAGTGCCGCATTACTCGTGGCTTTGGGGGGTGGCTGGTGGAACAAGCCGGATCAGAAGTCAGCGACCACACCTACCCATTCTTAAACCTTTTTATTGATCGCAGCCATCCTCTGCGGAGACTGAAATATGAAAAAAGCATTTGTGATTGTCATTATTGGCCTGCTGATTGTTTTTGGCGGAATTTTTGGGTTTAAAGCCTTCGTCAACAGCAAAATTGCCGAAGCGATGGCGCACATGCCCAAGCCGGTAGTCACCGTGAGTGCTGCAACAGCAGAAATTGCCCACTGGCACCCGCAGCTGCGCGCCGTCGCCTCGCTGGCGGCCGTTCAGGGTGTGGAGGTCTCTCCACAAATTGCCGGTAATGTGACCGCGATTCGATTTCACTCCGGTCAATATGTACAGGCCGGTACGCCGCTGGTGCAAATTGATGATTCTACGCAACTGGCCCAACTGGCCAGTGATCAGGCGCAACTGCGACTGGCTTCCAGCAATTTGCAGCGTACCAAAGAGTTAATCGCCACCAAGGCCGCCAGCCAGGCCCAGCTGGATTCAGCCCAGGCGACCTATCAGACGGATCAGGCTGCCATCAAGGATATTCAGGCGACGCTGAACAAACTGACCATTAGCGCGCCCTTCAGTGGTTATCTCGGCATCCGCCAGGTGAATGTGGGCCAGTATCTGACTCCCGGCACCAAAATAGTGGACCTGCAGTCCTGGAGCCCGCTCTACGCCAACTTCACGTTGCCGCAAAGCGATCTCAAGAATATTCAGGCCGGGACTCCGGTGCAGATCCAAACCGACGCCCTGCCCGGTCAAACCTTTTCCGGAAAAGTGACGGCTCTGGGTTCTGCCGTCAACAGCACTACCCGGCAGATAGAAGTACAAGCCACCATCGATAATCCCAAAAATCAGCTCCGGCCAGGACTGTTCGGGGAGTTGACGGTGGTGCGCGATACCACTGAAAAAGTTCTGGTCATTCCAGTATCTGCCATTTCCTATAACACCTTTGGCGATTATGTTTACGTCATTCATAAAGAGAAAAAGGATGGCAAAACCCAGGAAACTGCCGTGCAACAGGTCATCAAACCCGGCAAGCAGCGCGACGGCATGGTGGAAATACTCTCTGGATTGAAGCAAGGCGACACAATCGTCACCGCCGGTCAGGTCAAACTGGTCAATGGCAGCCTTGTTACCATCAGTCACGACGCGTAAGGCTAGCTCATGAAATTTACGGATATTTTTGTTCGTCGCCCGGTACTCGCCACGGCGTTGAGTCTGGTGATTTTCCTGCTGGGTCTCCATGCCTACACCATGATGACCGTCCGGGAATATCCGGCCCTGGTCAACACCGTCGTCACCGTCACCACGGCTTACCCCGGTGCCAGTCCCAGCACCGTGCAGGGCTTTATTACCGCACGGCTTGAAAAGGTCATCGCCAGCGCCCCGGATATCAACTACATGACCTCCAACAGTGCGGAGGGGTCCTCCACCATTACGGTGTACATGAAGCTGAATTACAGCCCCAGTGCCGCAGTGGCCAACATTCAGTCCAAAGTCCAGCAGGTGACTGATCAGTTGCCCACGGGTAGCCAGTTGCCCGTGATCAATGTCACAGTGGGCGACACAACAGATTTGATGTATATCGCTTTTTACGGGGATCAGCTCAGTCAGCAACAAATTACTGATTATTTGCTGCGCGTGGCGCAACCGCGTCTGGCCTCGGTACATGGTGTCGGTGAGGCCCAGATTTTGCCCCCTGGTGCCGGCAACGGGAACACCTATGCCATGCGCGTCTGGCTGAACCCGCAAAAAATGGCCGCACTGAATGTGACCGCTGCCCAGGTTTCTCAAGCGTTGACAGCCAATGATTTTATCTCGGCGGTGGGTCGGACCCGGGGTAAAACCGTACAAAACACCATTGTTGCCACTACCAGCTTGCACAATGTCAGTGAATTCCGCGACCTGGTCATCAAGCAGTCGGGTAACACCCTGATTCGCCTAAAAGATGTTGCCCATGTTGAACTCGGTGCCCAAAATTATGATTCCCAGGCCTTTTATGATGGTAAACCGGCAGCGTTCATCGGTATTCAGGAATCACCCTCTGCCAACTCTTTGGATGTAGCAGCGGGTGTTAAAAGCTCTCTGGCAAAACTCAAAAAAAGTCTGCCACCGGGTATGCACGAAGAAATTCCTTATGACGCCAGCGCCTTTATTCAGGCCTCCATTGATGAAGTCGTGATGACCATTGGTATCACTCTGGCAGTGGTGGTACTCGTCATTTTCCTCTTCCTGGGTTCGTTCCGGGCGGTAGTCATCCCGGCCGTGGCCATTCCCCTGTCCATTGTCGGTGCGGGCCTGATCATGTGGTCCATGGGCTTCACCATCAATCTGCTGACTCTGCTGGCAGTGGTTCTAGCCATTGGGCTGGTGGTGGATGATGCCATTATCGTGGTAGAAAACGTGCATCGGCATATTGATGAAGGCAAAAGCCCTTTTGATGCCGCCTTGCTGACCGGACGTGAACTGGGTGGTCCCATTATCGTCATGTCCACCACCTTGATTGCGGTGTTTGCGCCGATTGGCTTTATGGGTGGTCTGACGGGCAGTCTGTTTGGAGAATTTGCCTTTACCCTGGTGGCGGCGGTACTGATCTCCATGATTGTGGCTTTGACGCTGTCGCCCATGCTCTCCAGCAAAGTCTTGAAACCCACCAAGGAACACGGCTTTGAACACTTCATCGATCAGCGCTTTGTGGGTTTAAGACGTTTTTATGATCGTATTCTGCACGGTGTCCTGAATTTTGTGCCCGTAGTCATGCTCTTTGCCATTGTCGTATTCGGCAGCATTTACTTCCTGTTCTCCACTTCCAAATCGGAACTGGCCCCCCAGGAAGACCAGGGCATTATTTTCAATGCAGGCACTGGCGGTCCGACTATCACCCCGGACCGGCTGGCTCATTACGGCAAACAGATTTTGAAGGTGTTCAATAACTACCCGGAAAAAAAGGCGACCTTCATGGTCACTGGAATTTCCGTCGGCAGCGGTGGTGGAACCAACAGCCTTTTTGCAGGCATGCGTTTGACCAACTGGTCTGATCGTTCGGTTACAGCCATGCAGATTCAGCCGAAATTGCAGCAGCAATTGCAAAGCGTACCTGGACTGCAGGTAGCCTCTTTCCTGCCGCCACCGTTACCCGGATCTGCGGGCGGCCTGCCGGTACAATTTGTTCTGCAGAGCCCCGGCAGCTACGATAAAATGGATCAGGTAGCTGATCAGGTCATTGCCAAGGCCTACCAAAGTGGCATGTTCTTCTATGTGACCAAGGACCTGCGCATTGACAATCCGGAACTGGTGCTGAAAATCCATCGCAACATAGCCGCTAATCTGGGTTTGACCATGGCGGAAATTGCCCAGGATCTGCAACCTTTGCTGGGCGGCAATTATGTCAACCGCTTTGATATGCAGGGACGCAGCTACAAGGTTATTCCCCAGGTGCCGGACAAGTTCCGCACGGATCCGGAGGCCCTCAGGGACTATTATATTGCCACGGCGACGGGTCAAATGGTGCCCCTGTCAACGGTCGTATCCATCGAAACCAAGATTGAACCCCAGTTCCTGCCGCAGTTTCAACAGCTCAACTCGGTCACCATTCAGGCGGTTCCCAAGCCGGGAGTCACCATGGGGCAGTCCCTGAACTTCTTCCGGAGCACGGCTGAAAAAATCATGCCCAAGGACTTTTCAGTCAACTATGCCAGCCAGTCGCGCGAGTACATGCAGGAAAGTGGTGGATTGCTGACCACTTTTGCGCTGGCTATCATCCTGATTTACCTGCTGTTGGCGGCTCAGTTTGAAAGTTTCCGGGACCCCTTGATTGTGCTGATTACCGTGCCCATGTCCATTAGTGGTGCGCTGATATTTGTCAGCCTGGGGCTGGCCTCCATCAACATTTACACGGAGGTGGGGCTGATCACCCTGATCGGTTTGATTGCCAAACAGGGTATTCTGATTGTGCAGTTTGCCAATGAAATTCAGCGCCACGAAGGATTGGGCAAACGTGCCGCTGTAGAAAAGGCGTCGAGTATTCGTCTGCGTCCGATTCTGATGACCACCGGTGCCATGGTCCTCGGGGTTCTCCCCTTGCTCCTCATGAATGGACCCGGCGCCGTCAGTCGTTTCCAAATGGGTCTGGTGATTTTCACCGGCTTGGGCATTGGCGCGCTATTCTCGCTGTTCGTCGTTCCCGCCATGTATATGGTGCTGGCCAAGGATTTGCGTGGGAGCGAGGAACCAGCCGAGCCGGTTTCCTGATCCAGAACACGGCGGTGGGCCGGGAAGCTTTTTGCTCCAACGTCCCTTGCCTGTTGTTCTAAGGCTCATCCTGCTGTCAGGAGAGAACTCGC
>NZ_JAAOMP010000166.1 GCF_018853815.1 Acidithiobacillus sulfurivorans
CAGTAGCGAGAGATCGAGCTGATCAATAACTTCCACAATAAAGCGGGCCAGGTGCCCTTCTGGGAGCCAGTCGTCCATGGAAGGTGGCAGAAGATAATCGGTCTTGCGGTCAGCATCGAGGAAGTGGGCCATAAAATCACTCATCACATTGAATCGTAAGTAATTATACGATAATTTTAGGCAAAGGGAAAGTCCGACAGCCTGCTAGTACAAAAACACTTGCACCAAAACAAAGCATTTTTGCACCAGAAAAGACGGTTGCGCACCAAAACAGAGCGCAAAAAAATCGGCATCTCATTGTTTATTAACGTTTTTAAAAATAATAAAGTTGGCACAATAAATGCTTTACAAGATTGTACTCAATTTTTGTGAACATTTTAAATGCAATAACATCGTTTTGTGCTTATGTAAATATGGAGAATTTAAATGATAAAGAAACTAAAATATACAGTATTGACTTTCGGAATGTTGCATGCGGTTGGTGCATACGCTTTTACAGGGGCAGTATATGGTGCAGCCCCTTCTTACATAGATGGATTTGCAATTAATGGTTTTGTAAGAAGTTTCTATTTTTATAATGGATATAACGGTGCACAGAATCAGAGAGCCTTCGCTTTAGGTGGAATATTAAACATTAAGTCACCAACTTTCTTAAAGTATTTCAGTGGAGGATTAAGTTTTTTTACTGCTCATAATTTTGGTTTGTACGATCAAAGTAAAAATTCTTATGATCCATTATTAATGGGAGAAAAAAATTCAATAAACTCTTTAGGGCAGGCTTATATTGAGTTTAGTATCCCAAAAAATATTGTAATTAAAGCAGGCGATCAGATGTTACATAACATGCCATGGCTACATAGTCATGATCCAATGCTTCTACCTGATAGCTATCAGGCGATATTTGCAAAGTATACACCGAATAAAAACATAAAGCTTTATGCATTGCGTGAGTTTAGATGGCAAAGCAGAACCTCTAACGCTTATTATAACGATAACTATTATTATCCAGCAACTTATGAAGGTGATAGTTTGTATGGAACTTTTGGAAAATTGCCATACACTGCACCACAAACACCAGGAACTCTGGCTTTTGGAGCAAAATATACAAATAATTTCATGAAAACTGAAGCATGGTACTATGATTTCTATAAAATTGCTAAAATGTTTTACATGAGTGCAAGCTTTTCTAAAAACTTAGGTAGCTTCAAGCCTAATCTGGGTGTTCAATACGTTCGACAGTTTAATAATAAGTCAATACTTGGAAATATTAATAGCGTAACATACGGTGTTACAAGTGGAGTTAAATACAAAAATGCACAATTGCGCTTATCTTACAACGAGAATGAACCAAAGCCAGGAGCCTTTCTGAATGGAGGAGTTGTAAGCCCTTATAATATCGGTGCTCTGTATACCAATTCGATAATAGTCGGATTAGTGCAATTAGGAGCCGGTAATGCATGGCAAGTTGCCGGATCGTATTTATTTAGTCCACAAATTAATACTAATGCAAGTTATGCACAATACAACACATATATTGGAAAGAGTACAGAACTAGATTGGACAATCCAATATAATGGGATCAATGAATTAAAAAACTTTTCAATAACAAATGAACTTAGTTTTGATACTGGTGGTGGTGCACCAGAAGGGAAGGATGCATATTACGAACAGTTAGATCTTCAGTATTTATTTTAATTAAACAGGGAGTAAGAATATGGAAATCAAATTAAATAAATTTGTTATAAGAATGACAGCAATAATTGTTACAAGTTTAGTGTTTACAAATGTAGCGGCCGCGAGTACCTCATTCCATGGTAAGTTCATTCATGTAGGAGCCCCAGAATGTGCACACTGCCTAGCGATGGCTCTTCTTGGACCTAAAATAGGAGATAAAGAAGTAAAATTTACACCATACACAACGTTATCAACGTTGGTAACATCGTTACTTACGAATCACGAACAAGTTGCACAAATTGACTATCCTAGCCTGGTATCATTAATATCAAAAGATGTACCGATAGTAGCTATTAGTGGTGAGGTAAATGGAGGATCAGACTTTGTTTTAAAACATTCAATAGACATTGACCAGGGTAATTGGGTAAAGCTGAAAAAAATTA
The DNA here is from genome assembly GCF_018853815.1 of Acidithiobacillus sulfurivorans. Classification (GTDB taxonomy): domain Bacteria; phylum Pseudomonadota; class Gammaproteobacteria; order Acidithiobacillales; family Acidithiobacillaceae; genus Acidithiobacillus; species Acidithiobacillus sulfurivorans. Next base: position 2,118 of record NZ_JAAOMP010000166.1, read on the forward strand.
TTGATTCTGCTAGTGATAAATTTACTATTGGATCACAGTTTGGCACAGTACAAAATGTAGATATTAGATTGGCCCTAATTAAACACGGAATAGATCTTAGAAAAGTTCGATTTGTAAATGTTCCTTTCCAAGGCATGTATGGTGCCTTAGCATCGCATCAAATTGATTCTGCAGTCCCTGTGCAACCAGTTGCAGCAGATATTACTATGAATCACATAGCCAAACATTTTTCATATCTTTTGCACCAGCCTGCGGGAAATTTGACAAATGTCGTGATCATGACAAAGAAATTTTATGATAGTAATCCACAATTGGATAAGCAAATAGCAAAGAATATGGTTCACCTTATAAATTATATACAAACAGATAAAGGTCATGAGGCATGGGAAAATGTAATTATAAAATATGTTAAATTTAATAAAAGTATAATATCGCATTCATTAATTACTTTGGAGCCAGATTACCATATGCCGCTGAGTAAAATTTTGGCGATATCCAATTCAATGTATGACACAGGATTTATTTCAAAAAAACTAAATGACAAGGAATTGCAGGCATGCATAAAATATAAGTACTTATCATTGGCAACCGGAAAAACACCGGATCAGCTTGGTCGTTAGTAAATGAATAAATGGTAGTTAATTTAAGTTTATTTTAAACAATCCTTATGTAGGAGAAATATCATGAAAACAAGTAGAAGGGATTTTATTAAGTCAAGCGGAATGCTGGCTGCAGGAATCATGCTGGGTGCTAGTAGTGATGTGTTTGCTTCCGAAAAAAAAGGAACTCTAAATATTGGATTTTTAGAAGGGGCGAATTCTGTTGCTATAACTTTATTGGCAAATTATCTCCCAGGTTATAACATTAGGGTTCAATCATTTCAAGATATTCCGACAATAACGTCGGCGTTGCTTTCCAATGATATACAGGTGGCTCAAAATATTTATACTGGTTTTGTCAGTATGATAGACAAGCAAGTTCCTGTCAGAGCTATTTCTGGACAATGTAACGGGGGTTCTAATTTTATACTTAGATCAGACTTGAATGTAGAACCAGGTAATTGGGATTCTTTTACTAAGTTAGTAGATGATAAATACAAAAATGGGAGTAAATTAACTATTGCTAGCTTTTTTGGATCAGTTCAAGATATTGAACTTCGTTTGTTGTTAGCAAAGAAAAATATCGATCTTAAGAAAATTCAATTGATTAATGTACCATATCCTGGAATGGCTGGAGCTTTATCTACAAATTCTGCACAAGCTGCTGTGCCTGTGCAACCATTTGGTGCAGAAATTATTCTGGAAAAAATTGGATATAATTTTGCGTATCCATACGACCAGCCAGCAGGTGATCTAACAAATCTAGTTTTGATGAATAAAAAATTCATAGAAAACAATAAATTGATTACAAATGATGTAGCTAAAGGGATGGTTTTGTTGACAACAGATTTAAAATCAATGCAGGGAAAAGAAAATTGGTCAAAAGTAATAAAAAGATATTCCAATGTTAGTGATGAAGCCATAAAAATCACTTTAAATCAACTTGAGCCATCATATACGTTGAATGCTAATAAGATTTATGAAATGGCCGTTGCTATGCACAAATATGGTTTTATAAGCCAACCTCTAAGTATGCAAACAATTAGAGAATATATTGATTATGGACCTTTAGAACTCGCTACGGGTAAAACCTACAAAGAGTTGCAATAATTAATCCTATTGGTTAGTATATAAAATCTGATCGAATATGTCATTATTAGTATTTTGAGGTATACATATGATAGCGAAAGCCTTAAACTTGCAGCAATGTCGGACACGATTTTCTACAAAAAAGGAGTGCTGTGGAGCACTTAAACAGCACTACTTGCTCAAAGGTTTTCTAAGCTCCAAGTTCTGGCACCACCAGGGAGACTGGCTAGCTTCCAGAATTGCCTTTCAGCGCGATCAATGTCGACGCCATATCTCAGTATCTGTGGACACAATCATTCATTCCACGAATCTGACCTTAGTGCAGTTGTTTCTTGTAATCTATCTGATAGCCTACAAAAAGAGAGCCTTGTTGGACTCATTCTTGTTCAATCAGATCTGGATCTCCTTAATAAAAGCTCACCAAATGTTGCGAAAGATGTGTCAAATGGTGGATTTTGACAGTAATAACTGCTTAATGGGTGACTTCGAGTTTGCTAATACCTTCTTAGGCAGACGCCGATCTGGTTTCAAAAGTGGATGTGGTGTAGATGAAAAAATGTCGATCTTGGTAGCCATTAAACGTCGAGATATGGAAGTGGGTTTCATTGGCTTGAAAACATCTACTTCGGAATTGTCCGGTCATATCCGAAAATCTGTTCAGCGTCATCTGCTCGTTTGGCAGTCTGCTCGCACTGAAGGCTTGAGGACACGTTGTGTGTTCTGAGTGAAACACAGCAATGTGAAGGCCTTGATATGCTGCCGGTATAGGTATGTGAACGTCTTCTATTGGTACACAGTTCCACAGGAGATCTAAAGTCGTCCTATTTGCTAGGTAATTACCGTGGGTTCAGCCAGCAATTATCTACAGGAATAGCTGGTTGATTCGTCTATCGGCTTAAAGCCGCTTTTGGATACATTACAGCATTTTGTGTTTACTAAACCGTTGTATGGATTTCACCAGATCACTTTCTGCTTAAATAAGGTTCAGAGTGGAAATTTCAAATTTAACAACTTATTAAGTTACCTGTATATTTTGAGGTGTGTCATGGCGATAAATTTTATTCAGCATCAAAATAAAAGAGCTGTAATAATAAATATGAATTTAAAAAAATTAAATAACATTAAGTATGTTTTAATTGGTTTAATATTGCCAATTTCAATTCTGATATTTTGGTTGAGTGTTGGATGGTTTAAGCTAGCATCGCCTGGGTTGGTTCCTACTCCAGTTAGTGTATATAATGCACTTTTGACTTGGAATGGGATTAAAATTTCAGCGGGTTCAAGCAACTTATTTTATTATAACACATTTAATAAAGATTTTTACGTTACTTTCATACGGCTTGCAAGTGGATTTGTCCTAGCTTCTTTTTTAGGAGTTTTGGCTGGTATCGGTATTGGGATGAATAAATTTATTGACAGTTTTTTTACTCCAATGTTTAGGATATTAGGTCCAGTTCCACCAATTACAATATTCCCACTTGCAATTGTAATATTTGGATTAGGAGATCAAACTAATATTTTTTTGACATTTTATGGTGCTTTTTTTCCAATAATGGCTGCTAGTATTGCATCCGTATCAAGTGTAAGCAGAGACTACTTGCGTGTAGGAAGAATGTTAGGATATGGTAGTATAATGATCATATCTAAAATTGTTCTGCCAGCTGCATTGCCAGGAATAGCTGGTAGTTTAAGAATTGGTCTAGGTCTGGCCTGGATGATGGAAATTACTTCTGAAATGATGGGGGTGCATTCTGGGCTTGGTTATACACTTTGGAATGCGTATAATTATTTTGATTATCCTGCCGTTTATGCTTGTATGATAACAATAGGTCTTTTAGGTCTTTTTACCGATGTTTTAGTTAGATTGATTACAAGGAAACTATTATACTGGCATGATGATATTGGGATCAGAGGTTAATATGGTGTCAAAGAATATTGATATAGATTATATTACTTTCAGAAACGTTAGTAAACAATTTAATTCTGGAAATAATATTAATCAAATCCTAAAAAGCTCTTCGTTAAAACTAAATGAAGGTAGTTTTAGTGTTGTTGTCGGTCCAAGTGGTACTGGTAAAACAACTTTGCTTAATATGATTGCTGGATTTGATAAACCTACATCGGGTGAAATCCTTATTGCTGGTAATAAAATTATTAAACCAAGCCCAAAACATTCTGTAGTATTCCAATCGCCAACATTGTTTCCTTGGAAAACTATTTTAGGTAATATTTTTTGTGCGCTAGATCATAAAAAATTACCAAAAAAGACAAAATTAAGTCTTTGTGATCAAATTCTAGATGAAGTAGGATTGTCAAATTATAAAAAACACTATCCTCATGAATTGTCTGGCGGTATGCAACAACGAGTTGGTATAGCTAGGGCTCTAATTATGTTGCCAGATATTCTCCTAATGGATGAACCGTTTTCTGCCCTAGACCATAAAACTAGGGAGGATATGCAAGATCTTGTTATTAATATATGGTTAAAACATGGTTTAACAATTTTATTTGTTACACACTCAATAGAAGAAGCTGTAAAGATTTCAACAGATGTCCTGATTCTTAAAAATGGAAGTGTTGAAGTTATAAAAAACAATGTCAATCATCCCAGAGCCCATGATGATAATGATTTAATGAAATTAAAATATGACATTGAGTTTAAAATAAAACATGCTGATTAGCACGATGTTTCCGCTGAGCGGACCCAGTGCTCGGGGCTTGGTCCAGTGTTGACGGCAGCGCGAAGTAAACTCATGGGTAACGTGGACAGATTAAAACGGTTGTTGAATCGATAAGTCATGGTGGAGAGAAAATGTTGCGCATATTTCCGAAACTTAAAGGCATTGTATGCATTGGAAAGACTCTTTTTGAGATTGCCCAGCACAATATTGACCCAGCTGAACCGGGGCAAATCCCTCGGTTTGCGGCTACCAGAGTCAATCACCGCATGCACCCGTCTGGCATCGGCTATGCCGTTGAAGCAAGGAAGACCATCGGTGAGGACCTGACCTTCGGTATTCAGAGCAGTGCGCGCCCAGTTTTCAATGGCGGGACCGCTGAATCCTTGAATGGCGGTGAATCCCGCGTAGATAGATTGTCCCTGCGCATTGACCGAGACGACCGCGACAAAAGACGCCTTGTTTTCGGAGCCCCGCCCCGGTTTGCCACCGGATCGTTCCCCGCCCAGATAGGCGTAATCGGCTTGTACGGAATCCTGCAGCGTATAGAGATCTTCCCGTTACAGCATGGACTGCATGAGTTTGTTATGGATGCGCCAGGCAGTGGGGTGGTTCACGCCGAGCTGGCGACTCAGCGCCAATGCGAACACCCCGGTTTTCGCCCGACTGATCAGGTAAATTGCCAGAAACCAGAGGATCATAGGCAAGCGCGTTCCTTGAAAGAGGGTTCCGGTAATCAACGAAGTCTGATGGCGACAATGGCTGCACTGAAAGGTCTTGCGCAAGCCGCATTTCAGAACAGAATACCGGTACCTTCACATTGGGGGCAATGGAACCCGTCTGGCCAACGCGCCGATTCCAGGGCCGTTGCACACTGCTCCTCAGTGCCAAAACGGTGCAGAAAATCGGGGAGGGACAAGCCTTTCTCAAGCTGCACGCGGTTCATTTCCATGGAACATCTCACTGTCATATAAATCATTGAATTATATCAGGTTGAATAACTGTATGAAAGTACAAATTAAGCATCGTGCTGATCAGGTAGGATTAAGGAGCTAATATATGTACCCAAGGATACTTTTTATTATTCCAACAACTAATATAGTTGTGGAAAGAGCTATAGAAGATTTTAATCATAAATTTAAAATGTTTGATTCATATGTATTTAAAATTCCAGTTAAAACAATAAGCGCTTTGAATCAATCTGATAATCAATTTGATAGTTTTAATTTTGTTAAAATTATTAGTGAATCAAGTGAACTAAATTTTAATATGATTGTTTGGGCAGGCACTTCTGGAAGTTGGTTAGGATTAGATCATGAGTTACAATTAATGGATGAAATAAAAAAGCATGCTAAATGTCCTTTCGTTTCTTGCTATGCTGAAATTATTAATCAATTAGAATATAAAGATGTTTCAGAAATAAACCTTCTTACGCCTTATTCAGAAATTATACACAATAAAATAATTCAAAACTTTATAAATCTTGGGATAAAAGTATTAAATAATAAATATTATGATTATACTAATAATTTTTCATTTTCAAATATTTCAACAAGATCTATATATTCTGAATGTGCATTGCTTTCTATGAATAACGAAAAGATATGCATACCTATGTGTACAAATATTTGGAGTTATAAAATTATAGATTCATTTGAAGAGGAATATGGTATTCAAATTGTAGATCCTATAAACATATTATTTAATAAAATCATAAAATTCTTTAATTTAAATGTAACTAATAATTTGGGAATGTTCTTTAATTGATAAGTACGGAGATTTTATGCTTGATAGTAAAATTATAAATTGTCATATCTTCACTGATGAGGAAGAATACTTCGCTGACATTGGGATCGAGAATGGTAAAATCAAGGAACTAGGTAAAAATTTGAGTGAAAGTAAAAAGATAATTGATGCACATAATAAAATTGTATTGCCTGGCGGTGTTGATACGCATTGTCATTTAGATCAACATACTGGGAATTCAAGTAAGATGGCTGACAATTTTAAGTCAGGTACAAAATCAGCAATATGTGGAGGAACTACAACAATTATATCATTTGCATTACAAGAAAAAGGAGAGTGTTTAACAAGCGCGATATTAGATTATCATGAAAAAGCAAATTACAATGCGTATTGTGATTATTCATTTCATATAATAATTACAGACTTAAATAAAGGTAAAACGTTGGATGAGATACCAGGATTAATCAATAGAGGGTACTCGTCATTCAAAATGTATATGACTTATGAAGAGTTAAAATTAAATGATTTTGATATAATAAGATTATTGGATTGTATCTCAAGAAACCGTGGGTTTGCACTAATTCATGCTGAGAATGATGAATGTATATTATGGCTTACAAATACTTTGCTATCTCAAGGATTTAAAAACCCATATTATCATGCAGAATCTCGACCAGAATACATTGAAAGTGAAGCAGTTAATAGAGCTGCGACCTTATGCAGGTTAGTTAATGCACAAATGCTAATAGTTCATGTTTCAAGTAAAGAAGCCTTCAAAATAATCGCCGAAGCTAAAGCAAATAATATAAAAATTTTCGCAGAAACGTGTCCTCAATACTTATTTTTGTCTACAGAAAATTTATGTTCTAAAGATATTAAAGAATCTGCAAAATACGTTTGTAGTCCACCTCCAAGAAGTGTTGATAATCAGAAGTTTGTTTGGAATAATATTAAAAATGGAAATGTAGATATTTTCTCCTCAGATCATGCGCCTTATTGTAATAATTCAAGTGGAAAATTTTTCAAATCTAATACACCAAATTTTAATGAGATTCCCAATGGGATTCCTGGTATTGAAACAAGAATGTCACTCTTGCTCTCTGAAGTGTTGACTAATGAGTTTATAAATATAAAAGATTTTGTGAGAATTACTTCTGTAAATCCGGCAAAACTTTTTGGATTATATCCTCAAAAAGGAACTATATCTATTGGCTCTGATGCAGACATTGTAATATGGAAAGAGGCTGACATTATCATAAAGAACAAAAATTTACATCATAACGTGGATTATACCCCATATGAAGGAAGAAAAGTTTCAGTTTGGCCAGAGATGGTATTTGTTAATGGTCATATCCTTTATAATAATGGTTTTTTAAATCCACATGTTTGTACTGGAAAATTTATTCCGCGTTCCCCTCGTTAAAAGGTGCTAGACCATGAATATTTTAGTGTTAAATCCAAATATATCATCCAAGATAACTAAAATCTTACAAAACGCATGTTCTTTTTCTGATTATGGAGATGTGAAAATTGATTTTAAGAATGTATCTCTTGGGGTTGAGTATATCGAAAACAAAGTTGAAGCAATGATCGCATCATATGCAGTTTTAGATTATATATCCGAGAATGTTAATTTTTATGATGCGATAATAATAGCTGCCTTTGGTGATCCCGGCGTCCAAATCTTAAGAAAAATTGTAAATATTCCAGTTGTTGGGCTTACAGAGGCTTCACTCCTCCATGCTCGTCTTATAGGAACAAATATAGGCATTTTTACTATATCAAGAAGTTTTATTGATTGGTATAAAGAAATTATTTATGAATTAGGGTTTAGCAAAAATATTGTTTTCATTAATTCACTAGATATTGATCTTATGAATATAGATGCAAACAATTCAAAATTTATTGATGAGATAACAACGATGATTTGTAACTATTGTAATAACTTAGAAATAAATAATAAACCTGATGTTTTTTTGCTTGCTGGTGCACCTCTTGCTGGGGTTGCATTCCTATTGGAAAACGTACAATTCCCAGTTATTGACTCTCTTGATATTGCAATTAAATCATGTATTAATTTGCATAAATCTGCTATATTAAAAAGAAAGGTTAATAATTCAGTAACAATTAAAAAAACACTTGGACTGTCCGATAATGTCAACGGATTATTAAGAATAAATAACTCATCTCGTTAAATTAATTAATTATATTAATGTACCTGATTAGCACGATGATTCCGCTGAGCGGAGCCAGTGCTCGGGCCTTGGTCCAGTGTTGATGTCGGCGCGAAGTAAACTCATGGGTAACATGGCCAGATTAAAACGGCGGTTGAAGCGATAAGTCACGGTGGAGAGAGAATGTTGCGCATATTTCCGAAACTTAAAGGCATTGTATGCATTGGAAAGGCTCTTTTTGAGATTGCCCAGCACAATATTGACCCAGCTGAACCGGGGCAAATCCCTCGGTTTGCGGCTACCAGAGTCAATCACCGCATGCACCCGTCTGGCATCGGCTATGCCGTTGAAGCAAGGAAGACCATCGGTGAGGACCTGACCTTCGGTATTCAGAGCAGTGCGCGCCCAGTTTTCAATGGCGGGGCCAGTGAATCCTTTAATGGCGGTGAATCGCGCGTAGATAGGATGCCCCTGTGCATCGACCGAGACGGCCGCGACAAAAGGCACCTTGTTTTCGGAGCCTCGTCCCGGTTTGCCACCGGATCGTTCCCCGCCCAGATAGGCATCATCGGCTTGTACGGAACCCTGCAACGTGTAGAGTGCTTCGGGTTCCAGCATGGACTGCATGAGCTTGTGATGGATGCGCCAGGCCGTGGGGTAGCTGACACCGAGCTGGCGACTCAGCGCCAATGCGGACAACCCGGTTTTCGCCTGGCTGATCAGGTAAATCGCCAGAAACCAAATGGTCAAAGGCAAACGCGTTCCTTGAAAGAGGGTTCCGGCAATCAACGAAGTCTGATGGCGACAATGGCTGCACTGAAAGGTCTTGCGCGAGCCGCCTTTCAGAACAGAATGTCGGGCACCGTCACACTGTGGGCAATGAAATCCGTCTGGCCAACGCGCCGATTCCAGGGCCGTTGCGCACTGTTCCTCGGTGCCAAAACGCTGCAGGAAATCGGGGAGAGACAATCCTTTCTGAAACTGCACGCGGTTCATCGCCATGGGACACCTCACTGTCATAAGAATCAGTGGATTATATCAGGATGGATTACTGTATGAAAGTACAGCTTAAACATCGTGCTAATCAGGAATAATTAAATTTTATTTAATAAATTTATTGTATTGTATTATATTTTGGTTGATTATTTATCTAAAATTAAGAGGTCTAATAGAATGAATAGAAATGCTAGTTCAAGAATTTTATCGTCTTTAAACAATGCTAAAAAGTATACACTTGAATCAATAATTTCAAGTTTCCAGAAGCCAATTAATAATAGCATTAAAAAAAATGCAATATCAGAAAGCTTGTTTGATTATGCTTTGGTGCTCGCAAAGAAATCAGATAAGAGAAGGGCTAATGGAATATATAAAAAGCTAGATGGGGTAACTTTTACAATAAAGGATAATTTGATGTTAAAAAATTTTCCATCAAGCTTTGGTTCCCGTGTATACGAAAATCATATTCCATTATTTTCGTCACATAGTGTTGATAAATTAATTAAATTAGGTGCTATTCCACTTGCTATTACTTCGTGTAGCGAGTTCTGTTGCGTTGGGATTACTAAAAACTATAAAACAGGTGACACTAATCATCCGTTTGATGATGAATTAACACCTGGCGGCTCGTCTGGTGGTGCAGCAACTTCATGTGCCCTGGGCGTGGGGGATTTTGCTCTGGTTACGGATGCAGGTGGTTCTGCACGAAGACCTGCAGCTTTGACAGGCTTAGTTGGTTATAAGCCTTCAAATGGTTTAATATCAAACCCTTTAGGATTCAAAGATCCTAGTTTCTTGCTTTCAACAATATCGATAATTTCTGAATATGTCGAGGATTCAAGGCTTGTTACGAATTATTTATCTGGTTATAACAAATTAGATTTTAATAGCATTTATTGTAAACGTAGAGTTAGAAATATTACCAAAATCAATGCTATATATTCTGAAACTCTTGGCTCAAAATATCTGATTGATGAAGAAATAAAGGTTATTATTAAAAAAATAATAGATTTGCTGTCTAATAATAACTGGAATATTTCAATTGACGAAAATCCATTTGGTGAATCTTATGAAATTTATCCGTTGTTGGCACTTCAGCAGGCTGGTTTGGCTGCGTTCTATGGAGATGTTGATCCTAAAATTCTCACTGATGAGATAAATGAACAAATAGATATTGGAAAAAATATCACCGGTTCTGATTTGGTTAGTTTGCTGTATAAAAGAGAAAAAATATTTTATAATGTTCAATCATGTTTATCTAAGTGCGACGTTTTTATTTGTCCAACGATTGCTACTACAGCATGGAAAAAATCAAAGCTTTATCCAGAGACAATTGGAGGAGTTCAAGCTGGTCCGCGGGATCATGCAGCTTTTACCCCGATATTTAATTATGTTAAATGTCCATCCATTTCTTTACCAATTGGTTTTACTGATAAAGGGTTACCTGTAGGTTTGCAGTTTGTTTCTCAATACCTTGATGATGAAAACTTGTTGTTAATTGCCAAAATTGCTGAGTCTATAATTAGGCCATATTTTATCCATGCGCCAACTAGCTAAAACCTCCCTTTTCAAGGGGGGGATAAAGCGGCGCGGGGGTTTTGAGCCCTCAATGGGCGAAAAAGTCCCTGCTGTTTCGGTGTGGAAGCCTCGTCCTTCCCGCTCTTCAGAGCGGCAGCCGGGGCTCAGGCTGAGGGCGGAGGATTCCACTATAAAATAGTGATGGTCAGCCTGGTGTGTCATGACTCCTGCAGTAAACCTCCAAACAACCCATTTATTCAAATTTTTACTATCGGGCACTTCGAAAAGCCTTCCTGTTTCATATATATATGATAAAATATAGAGTACCTCGAATAACAAAAAACTCGCGGTTTGAGACGGGCACACGCCTTCTCCATTCGCTCTTTTTAACGAATTTTTCAGATTATCTATCATTTTCATGATGTTTTCTATACTTTTTTGCTGTTTTTGCTGTTTTTGCCGATTTTGGAGGGATTACTCCCTACCAGGCCACCTCTTGCTTCAACAAGTAGGTAAAGCGACGCATGTTGTAGACCAGATTCATCATCCCAATTTTCACCTTGGGCCGAGAGATCCCTACGGTCCTCAGGATTTTTCCACCTTGCTGCGCGATCGCACCGAAGACGTGTTCCACGCGTGCACGATGTAACCGGTAACTGAGCGGCGTTATATCCTGAAATTTTCAGAGACTTAAAGGGGGCGGAAACAGGGCCGCTGCCGTTACGTTTTTCATGTGTAGAATCATAGCAATAATCACTGATCTTGTCCATAAAAAAGGCCTGAAAAAGTCATAAAAAAGCGCGTTATTCCGCTGTTTCCGGCGCTTGATAACGCTTGCGCTGCGCGCCCGGCACAATCCCTTCGAGCATCAGCTTGAGATCCGTCCAATCCATCTCCCGGGTCACCACTTTCTGCCAGTCCGGGAGAAAGCGACCGCGCTCCAGACGCTTGGCCCAGAGGCAGAATCCGGTGCGATCCCAATATAACACCTTCATCTGGGTGGCCCGCCGGTTGATGAACACAAAGAGATGTCCAGACAGTGGATTCTGGCGCAAGACACTGCGGGTCAGCGCATACAGCCCGTCATAGGACTTGCGCATGTCCACCGGCTGGCCGCAGAGATGCACCCGTACCCGACCTTCCGGGAAAAACATCAGCCCCGCACCAGATGCAGAATCAGGCCAC
>NZ_JAAOMP010000167.1 GCF_018853815.1 Acidithiobacillus sulfurivorans
TCGTTTGTTTCTGGGTGGCATTGTGGTCGCTTTTTTTGCCAGTCTGGCGCTGTTTCTGGTCGAGTGGGTGCCCTTCACCATGCTGCCCCATGGTAATTCCAGTGCCTTTAACGTCGTCATCAACCTGCCGGCAGGTACCGCCATGCCGGTGACCGCCAATGTGACGGCCGAGGTGGTACAGAGTTTACAAGGGATGAAGGATGTCCAGGCGCTGCAAAGTTATGTGGGCACGCCGGAACCTTATGATTTCAATGGCATGGTGCGGCATTACTACCTGCGCAACCAGCCCTGGCAGGCCATGATTCATGTGCAGTTGCGCGGCAAAGCCGAACGCAGCGCCTCCAGCTCCGAACTCGCCGTCGTCGCGCGCCACCTGATTACGCCCATCGCGGCACAACACCAGGCCCATATTGTCGTTGTGCAAAGTCCGCCAGGGCCACCGGTTTTGGCGCCGGTTGTGGCCGAAGTTTATGGCCCTTCTGCCGCCATCCGCGCTGCGGTCACCCGGCAGGTGACGGCAGAATTTGCCCGGGCCAAAAACCTCACCGAGGTGGATAACACCCTGGAAGCGCCCCATGACTACTGGCATTTTCATCTGAATGCCATCAAGGCCGGCATGGCCGGTGTACGGCCCAGCGCCCTGAATGAAACTCTGGCGATGACCCTCGGTGGCTACAAACTGGGTAACTTTACCCCCTACGGTCAGAATCTTGCGGTACCCGCCGTGCTGCAGACTCCTCTGGCCCTGCGCAGTAATGTCTATAGTCTGGCCGCCCTTCCCGTACCCTCCGTCAGTTATGGCGCCGTCCCTCTTTATACGCTGGGCCATTTTGATCGGCAGACCGCTGAACAACCCATCTACCAGCAGGATCTCAAGCCCGTTGAGTACGTCACGGCAGGCAGCAAGGGACGTCTGGACGCCCCGCTGTACGGCATGCTGGAAGTCGAAGATGCCCTGTCCGGTTATCTGACCCCCGATGGACACCCGCTGGGCATCGACTGGATCAGCATTCCTAGCGGTAATCATGCCACGATCAAGTGGGGCGGTGCCTGGACCGTGACCTACAAGACCTTCCGGGATATGGGCATTGCCTTTGCCGTGGCTATTGTCCTCATCTACATGCTGGTGGTCTGGGAATTCGGGAATTTTGTCATCCCCGCCATCATCATGGTGCCTATTCCCCTGACCCTGATCGGGATTTTACCCGGTCACTGGCTGTTTGGTGCGAGCTTTACGGCCACCTCCATGATCGGTTTCATTGCTCTGGCCGGCATCATCGTACGCAATTCCATTTTGCTGGTGGATTACTCCCAGCAAAGAGTGGCCGAAGGCATGCCGGTCATGGATGCCCTGATTGAAGCCTGCGCGACCCGTACCCGTCCCATTGTGATTACGGCGCTGGCGCTCATGCTCGGTTCCGCAGAAATCATCACCTCCCCGATTTTCCGGGGGATGGGTATTTCCCTGCTCTTCGGGGTCATGATTTCGACCATCCTTACCCTGCTGGTCATTCCTTTGGGCTGTGTCAGCGGTCGTGCGGCTTTCTGCCCGGCGGGGATGGATCTGGGCGAGTTTAAAAACGAGAATCAGCCGCCTTTCCCGTTTGCGCCCGCGCATCTGCAGGTTTCTTTGTCTCCCCAAGACAGTCCGGCGCGTAGCGATATTCAAAGCGCAGCACCGGTTCAGGATAATCCAGCAAAAAACGTCGGGCCCCTGGCCATGACCCTGGACATGATCGGACAGGATATTCGCGCCTTTTTCCGGGCCATTACCAAAATCCTGCTGGCTTTGCTCGGACAACTCTGGGCCTGGCTGATGAAGCGCCCGGCCGCCCACAACAAGCCTGAAGCGCCGGGTCCGCAGTCGCCTTCAGAGCCCATGAGCCCCCCTCAGGGACCGGAGGGATCATCGCAAGGGCCAGTGAATCCCAATGCCTCAACTTCAGAAAGTGCCAGCGCATCGGCTGATAGTCCGGTCGGCAGGCAGAGCAACCCCGTCGCAACCACAACCGCTGAAACAACTGCACCACCTTCACCCCGCGCCAAAGCGCGTGGCATTCATTTACGGTCATCCGGTTCCAAACCGAAAAAGGAGGATTAATCCCATGACAAGCCACACAACCCTTTCACCCCGTAGCCACAAGCGCCTGTTCTGGCTGGGGGTGGCGGTCTGTACGGCACTGGGCATGCAAGCCCAGGCACTGGCGTCCGTGGACACGCCCTACTCCAGTCCATATTCGGGAATACCAGGTTCTGGCATGGCCAATAGCGCAACGTCTTCCGGCTGGTCGGAGACCCGTCCAGATCAAGCACTGCCAGTGCCAATGCCAGTAGACTCCACCTATGCCGAGTGGCATGGATATGCACCGCACCATACATCCAGCTATCCCTACGAGACCAACGGCTGGCCTGCACCCACTGAAAATGCAGACAGCGCCTGGAACAGCGCAGAACAACAAGCCCCCCAGAGCACGCCACCCGCTCCAGGCTGGAGCAACCATGAAGCTGCCATGCCTACAGCCACGTTCAACGAAGTAGCGGACTGGGTTCCCCCACCTCCGGGCCCCTACCCCAATGGGCCGCACGAAGGTGCCCTGGATACAACACCTCCAGCCTCTTCCCCGATGGCGATACCACCACAGGGATATGCCCCCCAGCAAGGATACGCACCCCAATATACCCCAGGACCAGCTTACGGCGGGCCGAATGCTGGTCCCATGGAGTCCATGCCCTACCGGGGCCCCAACATGCCCTGGCAAAACGCTCCCATGCCAGGCTATGGCGCACCGGCCTACGGAAGACCAACTCCCTATGGACCCAACCCTTATGCCCAGCCACCACAGTACGGCCCACAATATGGCGCGCCAGAGTATGAAACACCAGCCTACGGGCCATCACCCTATGGACCCCCTCCCGAAGCCCGGCCACCTCAGTTTTATGGCCCACAGTCTGGTTATGGTTATCCATAAACGGAAATATCGGGATATAGGTCTGCCTGAAAAAAGGAGAACGCAATGCAAAAAGCAAAATGGTTAAAGGTAGCCATTCTCTCTGCCGCAATGGGAACACTTTCCGTACCTGTTGCTGCTTATGCCTGGGGGCCCTGGGGAGGCGAAATGCCTTGGTCCGGCTGGCAAAACCGCATGCCCTGGAGCGGTTATTCCAATCCCTGGCAAGGGAATTCCGGACCGTGGTCTGGTTATGGAGGTCCTTGGCACGGTAATAGTGGTCCCTGGAGTATGGGGAGTTTCCGTATGACTTTTCCCCATTGGGGTCCCATGAATTTCAATGGCAGACCCTTTGGCGGCTACGGACGCCCCTGGTCCGGAGATGCGATGCCCTGGGGCGGTGGTGGTATGCCTTGGGGCGGTGAAGAAATGCCTTGGAGGGGTGGTGGTGGCATGCCTTGGGGTGGTGGTGGCGGCATGCCTTGGGGCGGTGGCATGCCCTGGAGTCCGATGTCCTCCATGAACCCCATGTCGCCCATGAGCCCCATGAGCCCCTGGAGTACCTGGTAACACCATAGTGGTTGTGGGTATCCATGATACACAAAACTTATGCGGGCTACGGATGCACCTCGATGTCCGCCTTATTCGAATATTGCCGTGAAATCAAAAATACAGGTGCCAAAAGAGGCCAGCCATGAAACGAATTTTGGGTAGAATCATTGGGTTTATTATTCTGGTGATCATTGTTCTGGTAGTCATTGCTGCCATACAGGATCCGCAACTCTGGCGTCATGATTGGCAGACGACCCGGCAATACACAGTGCAAAAATGGCAGGCAATGCAGCATTGGTGGGAAAAACAGGAAAGCAAACCCACTCCGGTAGCCCATCCTGCAACAGTGCCGATCACAGCCACCACACCAAAATTACAGCCGGGCGTGGCTGTGCAGCAAGCAACCCCGGTTACCCCGCACGTTAAAATCCTCTTTCCGAAAAACCTTACCGAGTCTCAGTATGCTCTGTTAATGGCTGCACGGCGGGCGTTTTGGGAACATGACGTGAAAGCCGCCATTGCCGATTATCAGGCGTTAATTGATCAACTGCCGGAAGTACCGCAACTGTATGGCGAATTAGGCAACATTTATTACCAGACTGGCCATCCTTTATCTGCTGGCAAGGCCTATTCCAGTGCTGCCCGAACGTTAATTGCAACGCATCAATATCCTTCTGCCGCAGCATTATTACCCCTGATCAGTTCTCTTGACCCGAATCAGGCCACCATCATCCGCCAGGCACTGGCACGTTAACCATAAGGAGTACTGAATTATGAGTGACATCCGAGAAGAACCGCAGTTACATTCAGAAGATGCCCAGACCAGCGGCAAAGAATCCATGCCGGAAACAGAAGCTAACTTGCATAGTGACACGGGTACCGATACAGATGCCTCAGCAGCGGCAGCGGCGTCAAGTTCCAGTTATAGCAGTTACTCTCCGCCCCCTCCCCCTCCTGCGCAAAAAGAGGGATTTTTGGGTCGCTTTTGGGGATACCCACTGATCATTTTGATCTTGCTGATCATCATTGTGATTCTGTTTATTTGGGCCATCACTGCCAATCAGCCCGATAATACCCAGGTAGCTGCCGCTAAACCCGCGCAAAAAGTCCTGCATGTCACCAGTGCCCCCAGCATTGCGGCCATCACCCAAAACAGCAAGCCGTTGACCGCCGATCAGACCAAGTTGCTCATGCAAGCACGCGGGGCTTTCTGGCATCACGACTATGCCGGTGCTATTGCGGATTATCATCATTTAATTCAGGAAGCGCCTGACTCCCCTGCTGCCTATGGCGAAATGGGTAATGTGTTGTACATGACAGGTCACTATCACCAGGCGGGCAACGCTTATGGCCAGGCGGCCATGCAACTGATTCATGCCGGACGTTATGCCGATGGTGCCGCGCTGATTCCTATTCTCGGACGTCTGGATCCTGCGGAAGCGCAAAAAGTGCAGGAGGCGCTGTCCCATTCACCCGAAGCCGAAACCGGGATGCCGCCGGCTTGATAATGAAGTTCACAAAATCAACTCGATGGACAGCAATGCTGCTGCCTGTCGGGTTTACAGTGTGCATGGCCGCTGCACAAGCCGGGGTTACATCCGATTTGTCACGGCCAAAATCCGGATGGGACCATTCGTACATTCAGCAACTGATGCAGGCACGCCAAGCCTACTGGCAAGGCAACCCATTACGCGCCATTCAGGAATATGCGCAATTAATTCATCTCGCCCCCCAACGGTATCTGGCAGATCTCTATGGAGAACAAGGCAATGTTTATTACCGGATAGACGCATTTTACGCGGCGGAAAATGATTACATTCATAGCTTTCGAAATCTGATCCGGGAAAAAAACTTGCGTGGAGCCCGCACACTTATTCCCATCGTCGCACAAATCAATCCATATGCAGCCTATCAGCTGACGATCCAATTAAATCATCAGGAGACAAACCATCATGGCGGAACAACCGACTACGGAAACACACTCGCAGTCTCAGCATCATATCGCTGGCCTTTCTGACCGCCAGCTCAGACTGATCGTCTACGCGGCCCTCGTCGCCTTTCTGGTCCTCGCCGCTTATGAGTTTTATCTGGCCGTGGAAATGTCTCATGACCTCCATGAAATGACCAAACAGTTCCAGAAAATGAGTCCCAACATTCAACGCAACATGAACAGCATGTCACAAAACATGGCAGAGATGACCCATTCGACCAACTACATGGCCCGGGCCACCGGACAGATGCAGGCTGAATTCTGGAGCCTGAACCGTAACATTACCCCCCCCTTTTCTTTTCTGAGTGGCATGTTGCCCTTCAATCACAATGATCCGGACTATGGGCCCAGAACGCCTCTACCCCCTCCACGCCAAGAAGCCTATGATGGAGTTCCACCGGGATATAATCCGCAATATCAAAGTGGCTATCCGTATCAGGGGAATGCTTATGGCAACCACTGAGCCTGATGGTGAGGTGCTAGCCAAGGAGAAAAAAATGGCGTCGCTGAGCACTGAACTGGAAACCCTCTGCGAGGTTTTGCCAGAATTACTGGATTCCATGGACGCCGGCATTCTGCTGACCGACATTCAGGGAAAAATTGAATTCTGCAACGCTGCCGCCAAAATCTTGTTGAACACGCACCAACTGGAGCACTTGCGCAGCATACCTGGGGGTAGCGTCCAGAAAGAATTGGTGCGAGCGGCCATTGCTGCCGGTCAGGAAGATGCGGTGAGTCGCCCGCAAACTGGCTGCGTCCGCTGGGATCACCTGCTTCCTGTTGCCGAAGGCGATCACAAGGTCCTGCAGATCAGAACCCGACTGGTAGAGCGCAAACAACATAAACGCCGCATTTTTTTCATCGAAGATGTCTCCGAATTGCGTCATGCCGAGCGGATTCTGGGCGGCACCCGCAGTGTGGGTTTTATTACGGATGACCCGCACATGCGCGATGCCCTCGAATTGATTGAGCAAGTCGCGGCCACCGATGCCAGCGTCATTTTTCAAGGCGAATCGGGGTCTGGCAAAGGCTTGATGGTCCGCCTGCTGCATCAACAAAGTAACCGCGCCAAAAAATCCCTGGTGGAAGTGAATTGTGCCGCTATACCCGATAATTTATTTGAAGCCGAGTTTTTCGGTTCAGTAAGAGGCGCATTTACGGGAGCAGTGACAGATCGCATTGGCCGTTTTGCGGCAGCCGATGGTGGCACGCTCTTCCTCGATGAAGTCAGCGAACTGCCCAAACATCATCAGGCCAAACTGCTGAAGGTGCTGGAAGACATGCGCTATGAACCGGTCGGCAGCACCAAAACCCATCAGGTCGATGTACGCGTGGTTGCTGCCAGTAATCGTCATCTCAAGGAACTGGTAGAAAGTGGAGATTTTCGCAGTGACTTGTTTTATCGGTTGAATGTGATCCCTATCCGCATTCCGGCACTGCGTGAACGGCCCTCGGACATCATGCTCCTGGCTGAACATTTTTTGAAAATCACTACGGGGGGTCACAAGAAAAAACTCGGCTCGGCGGCCAAACATCTGCTCCTGGATTACCCCTGGCCGGGAAATGTGCGTGAACTCCGCAACGTGATGGAATATGTGGCCATCTGCAGTGCCGGACCGGAAATCAATGACAGTGATTTCCCCAAAGACTTCCTGGACAGAATGCACTTGGGGTCATCGGTTACTTCCAGCCGATCAGAAAACGATCCGGAAGCCATTTATGATCGGGAAAACCTTTTGCAGCTACTGGATAAACATGGAGGCAATCGTGCCGCCGCCGCTCGCGAGCTGGGGATTGATCGCGTGACCCTGTGGCGGCATTTGTCCCGCCTGGGTATTTCTGGAAAAGACAGTAACAACCATTTGGGACACTAATAAATTCAGGGCTTCTGCATAACCCAGAAGCCCCAGCGTCGCTACCTTGCGGACTAGATTTTGGACATCGCTGAAAAGCTTTTGACAAAGGGTCCTGCCATCCGTGGATCTTTGAGCATACTCGCGTAATCCCCTACCTTGAATTTGATTTTTCCGGTGGTAAACGCCATGCCCAGTCCCGTCATACCCGGAGACTTCTCTATCCACTTCAACCATTGCGGATGCTGGGCGCGAATATCCCAGTTTAAAGGCTGATCAGTATATACGCCCGATGCCGTTGCCTTGCCGTTTTGTACCACCAGAAAAGCACGCGGCTTGTCTTCTTCCGGATAACCATAAGCAATGACCGAATTAAAGCCAATCTGGGCAAGAGCGTCAGAAAGCTCGGGATCCTTGTTCCATTCCTCAACAAAACGAGCCATCCAGGCGGGTGAAAATAAATCTGCCACGGGTAATACCTCCTCATACTGGTGAACAAAAATTTGCGGACGCATGCCCGCACCAAAAAGCGGTTCTCAGGATGACGCATCCCTCGTCAAAAATTGTGACTTCAGGTCTTGGCAGTTTTGACCATTCCAGTGGCGATATTTTTCGAGAACATCCGCCAAAGGTGTACGCAGATCAGTCTCCATGCCGCCCCCGCTTATTGATCGCGGCACTGTGTCCCCATTCCCCCAGATCACTCACTTGTACCCCGACCCACCAGAAAGGCGCCACACTATCCTGACCATGTCCACCGACCAGATGCTGACCCGGTGCCAAATGCACATGGGCAACCAGATTTTCCGCTTCCGCACGCGTTCGAAAAACTGACCAGGCAACCACCCGATCCATGGGAGTCATACCAGATTTTCCAGATCGGGATGCATGCACCTTTGAAGGCAAGTCCCGTGCTTCATCAAGAAAATGACTATCCATCATGAACCTCTCCCTCAAAATAATGAATCAGACACTGAACGCAATTCAGCATAAATCATGCCAATTTTTAATTGTTTGATTTCAATCGAATCAATCTGATGACAATCTTTATCCATGCAACGCTTTTTATTATATATAAAACAAAAACAATAAGATAAATCATGCATCAGATGTTGCATCACCAGCCTCTGCTGCAATAAAAACCCCCAAAAAGGTCAGATTATCATTACATGAATCTCTGATATTCAGTTCTGTGTTGCATTCATACACCTCCGTTGTTTCATTAAAAATAGAATAATAACAATATGATATGAAACATAATCACCAAAAACCGTTGCGCTATAAATTTCTATAAATTAAAAATCGTTTAAAAATCAAACAACTTATTTTTGGTATATAACTTGCTGGTGAACTGAAATTTCATTTGGTGCATTTTTCATCCTTTTTACCTTGCTGCCCATCTTTAGCGGATGTTGATCCGTCGTTCGTCAGCTGTTCGTTTTCGCTTTGAATAAGGAGTATTGACCATGGCACATGTAGTGATTTTAGGCGCAGGAACCGGCGGCATGCCCGCCGCCTATGAAATGCGGGATCTGCTCGGTCCCAAACATGAGGTGACGCTGATCAGCGAAAACCCTTATTTCCAGTTCGTTCCCTCCAATCCCTGGGTCGGTGTGGGCTGGCGGCAGCGGGAGCAAATCGTGTTTGATATTGAGCCGCATACCAGTCGCAAGCGCATCAATTTTATTGCCCAGCGCGCCGACCGCATTGATCCGGAACGCAACTCCATTGATCTCGCCAATGGTTCCAGTGTCCATTACGACTATCTGATCATCACCACGGGACCCGCTCTGGCTTTTGATGCCGTTCCCGGATCCGGTCCCCATGCCGGACATCAGAAGTCGACCCATTCCATTTGTACCGTCGATCACGCTGAAAAAGCCTTTGCGGCTTACATGAACCTGCTGGATTCCAACAATCCCGATCCGATTATCATCGGCGCCATGCCCGGTGCCAGCTGCTTTGGACCCGCCTATGAATACGCCATGATTGTGCTCAGCGATCTCGAAAAGCGTGGCGCGCGCAGCAAAATCAAGGAATTCCACTTCATCACTTCCGAGCCTTATGTCGGCCATCTGGGTCTGGGTGGCGTCGGGGACTCTCAGGAAATTCTGACCCGGGGCCTTGGGGAAATGGGGGTTCAGGTACACACCAACATGAACACCACCAAAGTGGACGATGGCAAAATGTTCTGCGAGCATCTGAATGAAAAAGGTGAAAAAATCGGGGTCGGCACCCACGACTTCGGTTTTTCCATGATGCTGCCTTCTTTCAAAGGCGTAGATGCGGTAGCCAAGGTGCCGGAACTGTGTAATCCCAAGGGCTTTGTCATCGTCGACGAACATCAACGCAGCCCCAAATATCCCAACATCTACTCGGCGGGCGTTTGTATTGCCATTCCTCCAGTAGAACAGACTCCGGTACCCACCGGTGCCCCCAAAACCGGCTACATGATCGAATCCATGGTCACTGCCCTCGTCCATAACATTCAGGCAGAAATCCAGGGAAAGGCACCCACTGCCGAAATGGGCACCTGGAACGCCATCTGCCTGGCCGACATGGGCACGAGCGGCGCCGCCTTTGTGGCCTTACCCCAATTCAAGCCCCGGCGTGTTGACTGGTTCGGAGAAGGGCCCTGGGTACATTGGTCCAAGATTGCCTTTGAAAAATACTTCCTCGCCAAAATGAAAGCCGGGGTTTCTGAGCCTTTTTATGAAAAGCTGGTCTTCCAGATGCTCGGTATTTCCCGCCTGAAAAGTGACGAGCCCGCCCATCTCCGCAAAGTGGGCTGAGGGCATGCCCCTGGCGCGCAGATTGTCTGCAGATCTTCGCCAGGGGCCGTTATCTTTTCAAAGGAGGACAAATGTGATGAGTGCTGCCGAAATGAGTCAAGCCGTCAATAACCCGACGGAAACGCCGGATTGGTCGCAGGTGCTGGACCTCAGTCATGCCATCGAGGATCAGTTACGTTTACTGTACGCCATGCTGGACGAGGTAACTGCCGATACCGATGTCCGCAGTGCTGCCCTGCATATCGCCTGTGAAGCAGGCCACCTCTGGTCGGCCACCCAAAAACTGGCTCAGGTCACCGGCGTGCATTCTGCCGCCGACCTGGAGGCGCGGGTCGAATCCGGCGTCCGCATGCTGGAACCCCTGCTGGTCGCCATGAGTACGCTGATGGAAACCCTGCCGGAAGTGCTCGGCGATCTGGCCAAATCCGGCACCATGCAGCAACTGGGCATGGCCACCGTAGAATGGACCGATATCCTGAAACGGATAACCGGCCTTATCCAGGGTGCCTCACCTTCCCTGTCGGCACGCGTTTCGGGACTGGTAGACGATGGTTGCCCGCTGTGGGGGAGGCAACATGGCATCAGGTGCGCGGGCACTGGTCTGCTCCATCCGTGATGGCCTGGACGATGCGGAGCAAAAAGGCGGATCAAGCAGTGGCGGGATTTTTGCCCTAATACGCCTCGTGCTGTCCGGAAAAACGATCTATGTGCTCCGCAATGTCATCTCCATCGCTTACCGGGTCCTCAAAACCATGAATGCATCCGGTAAAAAAAAGACGGCCGGGTGATGACTCGCAATACCGGCATACTGGAAATGTTCAAACGGGCACATCGCACGGGTGGCACCATGGTCGAGATTTTCAAATCGCTGTCCTTGTTCATCATTGGTGCCAGCATCATCTGGTCGGCTACGCATTTTTATGTGCACCTGATTCATCGTGGCTATGCGACCTTGCAGGATTTGCTGCTGCTTTTTGTGTATCTGGAAATCGGGGCCATGACCGGCATTTATTTCAAAACCGGAAAACTGCCCGTGCGCTTTCTGATTTATGTCGCCGTGACGGCCATCGCCCGCTATCTGGTGGTGGATGTCGATCATCTCAAAGCGATGTCCGTATTGACCATGAGTATCGCCGTCATTGTACTGATGGCGGCCCTTTGGGTGGGTGACCATATTCATTCCAGCGAGGATTAGGTCTGCCGGTTTTCATTTTAATTTAAAAAGTTACATCACGGAGGTGAAATATGACTACAGCAACTTCTTCAGTACAGATTATCAAAAAAAGTGGCGGTTTTTATTCCTGGCCACTGCTGGCCATTCGCGGAGCAGCCGCATTGGTGTATGCGCTGGTGGCCCTGGCCGATTTCAAGGCAACCATTCCATTACTGGTCTGGTTTTTTGCCATTTACGTCCTGTTTGATGGTGCTTATGCCCTCCGAGTGGCCATCGGCCAGCAAATTGATAAGGAACTCGTGCTGATTATTGGCTCTGGCGCTTATCTGGCCCTGGCGGTAGCCCTCCAGTTTCTGTTCGCACTGGCCCCGCAAGCCGGTTCGTCCATATACAATTGGATCATCATCGGTTTCTCGGCTGCCTTTGGATTAGGCATGCTGATCATGAGTTGGGCCATGCGCAAAAACCAGTTCGGATAAATCGCCCATGCAATTTTAGTGTTGTTTGTCACCTCTAGATTCGGGAGATCAATCTGTTTCCCTTTTTTATCTGAATCACCACGTTGCAAGAACTGTTGTATCAACCGTTGCATTCTTTCATGCTGCAACATTTATAATATTTATTATATATCAGTAGATTGGCTCAATTTTCTGTTGCTACAAGATAAATTTCTTAAACCCATAATCCTTAATAAAACAAGAGATTAACTTCTGGCACGTTGTTTGCTGATAAAGCTTGCTGAAATTGCCGATGGCGTGGCTGGTTCTGTAAACCAACAGAATCGAGGGTTTTTATAACGAACATGGAGGCAAATGTGATGAAATCATTGAAAAAAACACCAATGAACCGGAAACTGCGGTCTTTGGCTTTGATAGCGGGTGTCGGTATGGCGGGCTTCATGATCGCAACCCCGGCGTATGCCTGGGGTCCTATGCCCTGGAGCGGTGGTGGCATGCCTTGGTCCGGTTATAGCGGCCCCATGAATGGCAACAGCGGACCCTTTAGCGGCTATGGTGGCCCCATGCAGGGATCAGAAGGCCCTTGGGATATGGGTGGCATGAATTTCAATGGGCCGCATGGTGGCCCCATGAACATGAATAGTGGCAACTACGGCGGTTATGGGCAGCCTTATCAGGGCGAATATCAGGGCGGTGGTAGTAATGGTTATCCGCAGTCCTATGGACAACAATCCTACAACGGACCCAGTCAAGGTTATGGCCGTTATCCGGCACCACAAAACTACGCTTATCCCAATCAGGGGCAATATCCACAACAATATCGCCAACCCTATCCGCAGCAGATGCGTCCCAGCATGCCGCCCCCGCCCATGGGACCTTATCAGTCTCCTTATGGTTATTCGCCCTACGGATATGGCCGCTAACCCGAGGACCTCATGCATTTGGTAGTGGCCTCCATGAAGGGTGGATCCGGTAAAAGCACGGTGAGTTTCAATCTCGCCGTGTGGTTGGCGTATCGGACTCCCGTGCAACTTTACGACCTCGATCCCCAAGGGACCTTACGCGATGTCTGCAGCGATCGCACAGAACAGCACATCCTGCCCGCTTTTTCTGTAGCTACAGAGATGGATGAAGCTCTGCCCCAGGCTGAATACGTACTGATTGACTGTAGTTATTCCGAATTGACCGCCTTTCGGGAGGCCTTGAGCGGCGCCGATGCCATCCTCATGCCCGTCGGCCCCAGTCAGGCCGATATCTGGTCTGCGCAACGTTTTCTGGAGGATTGCAGCCAATGGGCAGCCCCTCCGGTCTGGGCATTTATCAATCGTGCAGATACCCACCACGCAGTACGTGAAAGCGATGAAGCCGAGGCCATTCTGGCAGAACTACCACAAGTCAAATCATTGGGATTACGACTCGGACAACGCACTGCCTTTCGCCGCTCACTGAGTGAAGCCCGCGCCGTTTTTGAATTGGATGCCAGCAGCAAAGCCAGCCAGGAACTGGAAAAACTGGCCATTACTTTGTATCCAGAATGGTGTACAGCCTAGACCAAACCCATTTATCATTGAGGCGGACAACTTATGCGTACTTTCTCCCCAAAACCCTTCCACAAACATTTTCTCTTCAAAACAGCGATAGTTTTTTCAGCACTTTTTGCGAGCGCCAGCCTGCAATTAGTCTCCGGGAATATGCATCTCGAAACGGCTCCTTTCAGCATTATTGCCAGCGCAGCAGCCGCAGAAACTGCCCCCGCTCAATCGGCGCATCTGACTGCCACAGCCCACAAAAATATCAAGGCTCCGCCCGCATTATCCATGCCCATACCGGCTTCGACAAAAAGCCTGAGCAAAGCCGAAGTCAAACTGCTCTTGCAGGCAAGAGCAGCCTACTGGCAGCGCAATGCACCGAAAGCCATTGCCGACTACCAAAAACTGCTCCACGAAGCGCCTGATCATCCGGGTATTTATGGTGAATTGGGCAATGTGTATTACATGACCGGCAAATACCCGGAAGCGGCCATTGCCTACGGAAGTGCAGCCCGAACCATGATTCGGATGCAGCGTTTTGCAGAAGCCTATAGTCTTTTGCCGCTGATAGGCTCCCTGAATCCTCAGGAAGCTACCGCCATTGACCATAGCCTGCAGGCTCACAGCGCTGCAGCAGCCAAAAAAGCCAGAGCAGCCGTCTCACAAAAATCAGAGCAGTCCGCAGTGCCCGATTGAAAAACATCGCGCCAGCAACATATCATCCAGTCTGATCTCAACAAGCTGAGGATGTTGCTGTGCAAGAACTCACCCTGATTCGTCCCGACGACTGGCATCTGCATCTGCGTGACGGGGCCAATATGGCCTCGGTGCTTCCTGACAGTGCCCGACGTTTCGGTCGGGCCATCGTCATGCCCAACCTGAAGCCGCCCGTAACTACTGTGGAACTTGCCGCTGCTTATCGTGACCGGATTGTTGCGGCACTGGAACCGAGCTCAGCATTTCAACCCCTCATGACCCTTTATCTCACCGATAACACCACAGTAAGTGAAATCGAAAAAGCCAAAAGCAGCGGCTTTGTACAGGCAGTGAAATACTATCCGGCGGGAGCAACCACCCACTCGGAAAACGGTGTCACCGACCTCAAACGCGTATACAACGTGCTGGAAGCCATGGAAAAAATGGATCTACCCCTGCTCCTGCATGGAGAAGTGACCGATCCGGATATTGATATTTTTGATCGGGAAGCCGTATTTATAGAACGTCATCTGCTGCCCCTGACTCGCAATTTTCCGGGTCTGCGCATGGTCCTCGAACATATCACCACCCGCACCGCCACCCAATTTGTTGCCGATGCCGGAAAGCAGATAGCGGCCACCATCACCGCTCATCACCTACTCCTCAACCGCAACGCCCTGTTTGTCGGTGGGGTTCGTCCTCACCATTACTGTCTGCCAATTCTCAAACGGGAAACCCACCGCCAGGCACTGATTCAAGCCGCTACCAGTGGTAATCCCAAATATTTTCTCGGTACGGACAGCGCCCCCCATCCCCGTCAAGACAAGGAGTCGGCCTGCGGCTGTGCCGGAATTTACACCGCCCATGCAGCCATTGAACTTTATGCAGAAATTTTTGAAGCGGCAGATGCTCTGCATCGGCTGGAGGCCTTTGCCAGTTTTCATGGACCGGATTTCTACCAGCTCCCTCGTAATCAGGGGCACATTACTCTGGAAAAACGGAGTTGGACGGTTTCCGAAAGCTATCCCTGCGGTGTGGATACATTGATTCCTCTCCGGGCCGGAGAGGGAATATCGTGGAACTTGAGGGAATAACTAACGAAATAGTAGGTATTCATCTCGTCCTGTATTATTTACCAAAACTAGCTTTTGTTAGACAACGGATAGTCGGTATATCCTTTTGGTCCAGAAGAATAAAAAGTTGACTGGTCTGGAGCATTCAAAGAATAGCCTGCACTAATCCGATTTGGCAAATCTGGATTTGCCAGGAAAGCCGTCCCAAACGCAATGGCATCAACAATACCAGAGGCTAAAGCCTCTTTGGCTTCTTCAGGCGAGTAACCCATGTTGGCAATCAGGGCTCCACGGTAATGTTTCCGCGCCGGAGACAAAATATCGCCTGATTGATGACCGTAAAAGTCTCCGCGCATTAAATGTAGATAAGCCAACTCAAAATCATTCAAGCGATCAGCAAGCCAGGTCAGCAAGGCCACAGGATTAGTATCACGCATATCGTTGAAGCTATTGAGGGGAGATAAACGCACACCAACCCGGTCGGCACCAATGGCATTAGAAACAGCCGTCAATGTTTCGAATAGCAGTCGCGCACGGTTTTCCATACTACCACCATATATTCCAGAGCGCATATTGCTTCCGTCGCGCAGAAATTCATCCAGTAAATATCCGTTTGCGGCGTGTACTTCCACCATATCAAACCCGGCAGAACGGGCATTTAGAGCAGCCTGGGCAAACCCTTGGACAATAGAGGGTATTTCATCATCATTTAAGGCTCTCGGTTCAGTATATTTTTGCTTTCCATTTGGGGTATGTACCTCTTCACCTTTAATGGCCATGGCGCTGGGAGCCACAGGAACAGCACCATCATTCAAATCGGGATGACACGCTCTACCCCCATGCCAAAGCTGCAGGGCAATTTTACCGCCAGCCGAATGCACGGCGTTGGTGACTAAGCGCCAACCATCAATCTGTGCGGCTGAATAAATACCCGGTTCATGCCAAAAGGCAGAATTACCAGGCAAAATCATGGTTGCTTCAGCGATGATCAACCCCGCACTGGCTCTTTGTGCGTAGTATTCTGCCATAAGCGGCGTTGGTACGTGCTCGCCCTCTGCGCGGCAGCGCGTCAAGGGTGCCATAAAAATGCGATTAGCGGTGTGGATGCTGCCCAGTTGCAACGGTGAGAACAAGTCGGCCATGGTTTCTCCTAGTCAGGGTTTGCTCAAAGTCATTAGATACAATAATGATACCGACCAGTCTGTCCGTTTACAAGCATCCATATTTTTGCCAGACACACCATGCTCACATAACTTCAGCAGTTGTTGATGTTTACAGAAACTGATTACGGCCTTCAGCCAGTAACTCCTGAACAGCAATCGCTGGCTAAACAAGTTGTGGATCAATTGGCTACCAATCCTCTGTTCAAAAATGATGCTTCGGGGAAATATTTCGATAAAAACAACAAATGCGAGGCCCAAAATTGCTGCAAAGCTTCCCTGCAATCTGCCGCGTTTATTCTAATAACTTGATCATCTGGTTTGTGAAGGTTGATCTTGTTATGATGCAGGCACTGCTGATCAGACTGTCGCCGCTGTGAACAGCGTACGATGAAAAGATCAGCCTGTACCTTGCCCAGGTGGCGAAATCGGTAGACGCAAGGGACTTAAAATCCCTCGGTTTATACCGTGCCGGTTCGAGTCCGGCCCTGGGCACCATTCTGTAACATTAAGGATACCCCTCATGCCGATTGACCCCACAAACCCTTCCAGGGCGACGCCCTTGAGTAACGTGATTGATGTGCGCGGGATGACCTATACCGAAGCACAACCCGTTGTTTATGCAGCCAGCATTCGTCTATCCGTCGGGCAAAAAATACAGGTGCTCGCAGATTCAGATCCTGCCGCTATGATGCGTGCCGTAGCTTTTCAACTGCGGGATGCCATCTCCTGGCACATGGAAAGCGATGGCAAATTATGGCAGATCGAAGTTCAACCCCGAGCCGGGGCAGAAGCCAAAGATGTGGTTGATTTGTTAACTTGGGACCATTATCGCCTGGATCATCAGTTTGCTCAGGTTCTTGCTGCAGCCAACGAAAACAGGATTGCTGAGGCTGAGAGTATTTTCAAGGATTACTGGATTGGTCTCCGCCGTCACGTTCATCTGGAAAACAATCTGCTGGGTCCGGTTCTTGGCGGTGGCGAAGAACAAGGTCCCTTGGCAGATATGCTTTTTGAACATGACAGTATTATTGTTCAATCGCGTCTGGTCGAAGAAACCTTTGACGAAAAAGACTATGGCATGTTGCCAGCCATATGCGCCATGCTTTCCGGCTCACTCGCGAAGCACGAAAACCGTGAAGAAACTACTTTGTTTCCCATTTGGCAGACTGCGGATAATAGTGATCGTGGCCGTGCCACTGAACATCTTGCCAGAGCAAAAGAACTCCTATCAGGTTCAGAAGATAGCCAGGTACTGAAGGTTTTTTCCTGAACAATCTGAATAACTAGCGGTATGCTCCCATCCGGCGCTGGGCTCGCACCATATACCAGCGCCCCAGAAGAATGAGCATCAACACTCCGGCGGTAATCAAGAAAGCTGCGGCAAATGCCAACATATGTGATTCTGCAAAGGGCTCGTTGATGAATGTCCAGATGACATAAGTCAAATAGCCGATTGGCTCCTTGGTTAGATTTCCGGTCCACATATAGTTGGACCAGCCAGCGGTATACAAAAGTGGTGCCGTTTCGCCCATGGATAAGGCCACCGCGTAAAAAAGACCGGTCATAATCGCCGGTGCCGCACCAGGTAGTAATATCTTGAAAACAATCCTCCCCTCCCCTGCCCCTAATCCATATCCGGCTTCGCGAACAGATAAAGGGATGTTGCTCAGCGCCAATTCCGTGGAACGGGCAATATAGGGAAGGAGCATGACGGTCAGGGTGATGATTCCTGCAGCCACTGAAAATTGCCAGCCCAAATAGATAACCATCGTAATATAACCGACGTAACCCAGCACTATGGATGGTACACCAACCAGAACATCGGAGAGAAACCGCAGCAGCTTGCCAGCATTCCCATGACCATGTTCGCTCAAATAAATGCCTGCAGATATTCCGATAGGCGCAGCCAACAGCAAGCTGCCAAGAGAGATGATAATGGAACCTTCAATGGCGTTTTTCAGACCACCACCAATACCATTGGTAATGTCTGTCAACAATTTAATATTGAGCGCTGGCCAGGCATGTATGAGCACATCAACAATGATGGAAAGAAACATGGCCGCCAAAAAAACAAAGGACCCTATGACCATGACGGTAGCAAAAACAGTCATAAGCCTGCGCCATAAGGATACTTTGAATTTCTTGGGCGTGCTCATTTTCGGTAATACCTGCTCTTCCAACACATTAATAGCCATTAGCGTACCTTTGCCATCCACAACATCATTCTCGCAGCTATATTAACAACGACCGTAATCAGCAATAACACCAGAGCTATTTCAGATAATGCCTCAACAGCCATATTGGTTGGGTCTTGCAGCGCACTATCCAGCTGCGAGGCAATAAATGCCGCCATCGTCGAAATGGGAGCATAAATGTTATTGGGCAAGTAGTTCAAGGCATTACCGCTGACCATCAATACCGCCATGGTTTCACCCAAAGCGCGTCCTAATGCCAAAATCCCTACGCCGATCAACACGGTTCTTAGCTTGGGCAAAACAATATGCCAAAAAACTTCAAGGCGATTCAAGCCAAGACTCAAACCAGCTTCTTTTAAGGCAGGTTCCGTCATCAGTATAGATTCACGCAGCGTCGCAGAAATCAGGGGAATGATCATGACTGCCAGGACAAAAGCAGAGGTCAATAGCCCATAACCACTGCCCGCTTCGCCATTCAGGAAAGGAATAAAAGAAAAAGTCGTTGCCATAAAAGGAAAAATGGTATGCCCAAACAGCGGCACCAGCAAAGCATATCCCCACAATCCATACACTACACTGGGAATGGCTGCGAGCAGATCGACAAATAAGGATAAGGGCCCTGCCCAGGTTTTACGAATACCTTCACTGAGAAAATAGGCTGCACCAATGGCGATAGGCATGGCAATAAGCATCGCCAGCACCGAACTGGCAACCGTCCCAACGACCAGAAACCAGATGCCATACTTGGCACCAGGCATGATTTGATGTCCATTTACAGTAACTGGATTCCCATAAAGATTGCCAAGGTTCCAATCATTTGTCCATAAAAAATGAAATTGATTATACTGAATAGCGGGCCATGAATACACGACCAAAAAAATTATCAGAAGGAGTAATGAAATTGGCAAAAAACTTGCGGTAGTCACTAATGCCGTTCTGAATACAGGAATTTTCATTACAATGATTCCACTTCCCAAAGTAAGTTAAAGTTACATAAACAGTAATAAATGAATATTAAAAAAATACTGGTGCCGGGTTATTAACCCGGCACCGTTCAGATCTTAGTGAATTTCTGCGATCTGTTTACGTGACAGCTCAGCTGCGCTGTCGGGTAGCGGTACGAAGTTTACTGCAGTGATAAAGTGTGGCGCATTACCACCCTTAGTATCAATGGCCCAGTTCAGGAATTTCTTCATGGCTGCAGCCACTTCTGGCTTGGCCTGGGTCTTACTGACGATAGCATATTCATAGTTGATGATGGGGTAGGACTTGGCACCAGGAGCAAATACCAGACTGATCCGTTCATCAGCAGGGGTCTTGCTGACCATTTCACCAGCTGCGGCCTTGGCATTTTCTACTGTAGGCAATACAAAATTGCCTGCACGGTTTTCCAGCATGGCCAGACCCAATTTGGCTTCTTCAACCGGTTTCTTCCAGCTGATGCCGATGTATGCTACACCATAAGGGGTCGTCTTCAGAGCCTGTACCATACCCGGATTGCCTAGAGCACCAATACCACCCGGAACTGCGGGCCAACTCACCGTCGTGCTGTAGCCAACGCTTTTGCTCCATTCTGGAGTGGTGTCAGACAGGTAGGTGGTAAAAATAAAAGTGTCGCCGGAACCGTCAGTACGGTGAATAGGGACAATCTTGTGGTTGGGCAGTTTCACGCCAGGATTCAACTTGGCAATAGCCGCATCGTCCCAATTGCTGATTTTCCCGGAATAAATACCGGCAAGCACAGGACCAGAAAGCTTCAGATGCTTGTTGTTCAGGCCGGGCAGATTGTAATTGATCATCTGAATGGAGATGGCCAGAGGAATGTTGAGGATGTTCTGATGCATTTTGATCTGGGCATCACTCATGTATGCGTCGGAGGCACCAATCTGGGCGACGCCGGAAATGGCTTCAGCAATACCCGTACCACTTCCCGTACCCTGGGTGGTAATTTGCACGCCGGGATTCATTTTTGTGTACACAGGTACCCACAAATTGAAAAGCGGATACAACAAGGTGGAACCGGTTTCCAACAAGGAAATCGTGGCGGCACTGGCAGGCATGGCATACATGCCGGCAAGGCCCAATGCAGAAACCATGACGGCACCCTTTACACTGCGAGAAAGCTCTTTCTTCAAACGATACAGCATAAGACCTCCAAAGATGGCGAATACGTTGATTTACGGCTTATTTCCATACACACACCGTACGTCATCAATGCCTGGTGGGCAGTCCTGACGCGACGTAAGTAGCAATCTAGCACAGTTATATGACAGTTTGATGACAAACCTTCTGGTGCAAATAGAGCCCGACCAGAAGGACGGGCTCTTCAAGACAATAAAGGTTGTGTTACCGTCGCTTACCAGGTCAGAATCCGGCCCGCAGCGGCCAATGAAGGCAGCGCAGCACTGGGATTCATCATGGGAATGGGTTTGGCCAGATCATCTTTGGTCATGCCATTCAATTCCAGAGACTGCAGGCAACCAATAATTTGAACTTCATTATCTTCGGCCAGCTTCATAAAGTCGGCGACACTCTTGCCACCTTCCATCGGAAATATACTTTCGGCCTTACCTTTGGCAAGCAACTCCGTGGCCGGTCCGGTGAAATACATGACGACTTTTTGCTCGGCGGCGGCGGCAGTGGCAGCCAGGAAAAAAGCGGAAGGAAGACGCTTGGGATTTTCAGCGCCAGTAATAAGAATGATAACAAGATCCGCAGCTTCGGACATCTAACACCTCCTGATTGAACGTGTGAAGTGACTTAATGATTATACACCAATTTGCGGTGCCAACTAAAACGCTTGTGCTTATGCTTTATTCTCAGTCGTAACGGCGCGCATCATTTCCGGCCGGGCGTACCACTGAAGTTCACCTTCCAGTTGATCAACAGCTTTCAGATGAATACCAATCACGCTGGCTTTTTTGACGGGCACACTGACGCGGGTTAGCCGCGTAGTCCAAATTCCAAGATGGGGTTGATGACCTACCACAATCAGCGTTTCAGGCTGTTTGCTCAGGCTCTGCCAATCCCTACTGAGGGTGTTCAGATCGCCAGCTGGAATGGATTCGTGATAGCGTTCTACTTCAACATCAAAGGCTTGGGAAATATAAGCGGCTGTCTCGCGGGTACGGAGCAAGGGGCTACTCCACAAGAGAACCGAACCTTGAATACAATGGCGTAAGCCCTGGGCGACAGCAGCGGCTGTTTCATGTCCATAGCGGGTGAGTTTCCGCTCAAAATCAGAGCCGGAAACTGCTTCGTCTTCTGCCTCAGCGTGGCGTACGAGTAAAAGGTTCACGTTTTTGCACTTCCTGTCCAAACCAGGTGACAGTGATTGCACGAGGTAACACTCGGGCGAGAATCGTGATCACGGCAATGCCAATCAGAGCAGTCATCCATTCGTCCACCCGGGTTTTGCTGTCGGGGCCCGAACCAATAAAAATCTCCAGCCCCGATAAAACAGCCCCCAGAAAAATAGTCACCGGACGCCAGCCATATGGACCAAGTACCGGATAAAAGCGCGCTAAGGCCCCCAGTGTTACGGTGGCCCAAAGTGCATACTCCCCGGCACGAATCCATAAACCTTGGGGACTGACAGGCAGTATCGCCCCACTCCATAAAATGCCGAGATAAATCAGGAGGGCGATAATGGCCCAGCGCCACCATCCAGCCAGACTGCCTTTCATCTAATGCTTGCCTCTTTGTGGATCATAGGGATTTTCGCCCTGGCGAAATAACAGACGTAAGGGAATGGAATCCAGGTGCAAGGCTTTCCGGAAGGCACTTTCCAGATAGCGTTTGTAACTACCCGGCAAGCGCGTTAATTGATTCCCGTGAAATACCAGAGTAACCGGATTTTCACCACCCTGATGGCAATAACGTAACTTGATTCGGCGTCCACCGACCATGGGTGGCTGATGGGTTTCAATAATCTCGCCCAAAGCCCGATTCAGCTCTCCCGTTGAAAAATGTTTGCGGGAATCCTGCCAGAGGCGGTCAATACTTTTGTACAAATCGCCAACACCGGTACCATGCAGGGCGGAAATAGTGTAGACCGGCGCATACTGAATAAAACTCAGGCGGCGATCGAGCTCCTGCTTGACCGCCTTACGCTCGTGAGGGCTCATCCCGTCCCATTTATTGATCACGACGACAATCGGACGTCCCAACTCTACAGCGACCCCCACCAGATGAGAATCCTGCTCGGCGATACCGACCCTAGCATCGAGCACCAGCAACACGACGTCGGCTTCCCGTAAAGCGCCCAATGTTTTCAAAACACTGAGCTTTTCCAGACCCTCGCCCACTCTGGCACGCCGCCGCATGCCGGCAGTATCAATCATGACATAGGGCTTGCCATCCCGTTCATAGGGAATACGGATACTGTCCCGGGTAGTCCCCGGCTCATCAAATACCAACACTCTTTTTTCGCCAAGCATGGCGTTTACCAGAGTCGATTTACCCACATTAGGACGACCGAGCATGGCTATACGGGGGCCTTTTCCGACATCCTGCTGCGCAGCTTCCTCACTGGGCAGATCCGAAAAAACGGCTTCCAGCAGGGCTTCAACACCATGTCCATGGGCGGCAGAAATGGTATAGGGCATTCCCAGACCCAAGCGATGGAATTCCGGGAGTTCGCTGACGGCTCCTTTAGCATCCATCTTGTTCACAACCAGATAAATCGGTTTGCCACCACGGCGCAATTCCATGGCAATTTCTTCATCCTGAGTAGATAAACCTTCTTTGGCATCTACCAGAAAACAGATGGCGTCGGCTTCCTGAATAGCCAGCCTGGTCTGAATGGCCATGGCTGCAACCAGACCCTCGCGTTCTTCCGGTTCAAAGCCGCCCGTATCAATGACCAGATACTGACGCCCTTCAAACTGAGCGGTTCCATAGTGACGATCACGCGTCAGCCCAGGGAAATCGGCAACCAGAGCCTCACGCGTACGGGTGAGGCGATTAAAAAAAGTGGATTTACCGACATTGGGTCGCCCCACCAGGGCAATAACTGCAGTCATGATACAGCCTTAGCGCTTTTCGAGCTTGATCCGATACAAAGTGCCCGCATCACTGAGGGCAAGAATCTGGTTATTATCCAGACATACAGGACTACTTTGAATACCGCTGGAGGAAAGGCGGGTCTGACCAATCCGATGCCCGGATTCGGGATTGAAGGCGTAGAGATAGCCACCATTATCCGTTGCCAGCAAATCATTTCCACAACTACTCAGCCCGGTCATGGCATGACCTTTGAGTTTATTGTTTTTCCACAGGATACTGCCAGAACCAGGATCTATTTCAGAAATTACTCCATCTGAGTCGGCTACATACAAATGTCCCTTGAACCAGACTGGCGTTAAATACAACGACATGGGGACACTCCAGTTCTGAGTACCTCCCTGCTCAGTGTAGGCAGCCAGATTACCCTGATACGCTGCCGCAAAAACCTGATTATCAGCGACTATCGGACGTGCTGCCACATCCACCATCCGCGCCAGCTCGTTGCTGCCATGGGCAATAGCTACACGGGCATGCCACAGCTCAGCACCTGTAGAAAGGCTTAATGCCGTCAAAGTTCCATCGGCAAAACCGGCATAGACCACACCATCATGCACAGTCGGGGTCGAAACCGCCCGCAAGATAAGGGAGGGCTGGTTCATGGAGAATGTCCACTGAATTTTGCCATCTTTGGGGTTTAGCGCCCAAAGATGGCCATTTACGGTTTGCATCAGTAAGTGATCGTCGGCATAGACCACCGGCGTCAGCACTTCGGAGCTGAGTTGTACCGACCAGAGTTTATGACCATTTTTAGCATCAAAGGCAAATACCTTGCCAGCATTGGTGCCCGCGTAGACGACGCCATGGGCGATGGTGGCACCGCGCGCACTTTTGTCATCCAGACTGCG
This sequence comes from Acidithiobacillus sulfurivorans, assembly GCF_018853815.1. Lineage (GTDB taxonomy): Bacteria > Pseudomonadota > Gammaproteobacteria > Acidithiobacillales > Acidithiobacillaceae > Acidithiobacillus > Acidithiobacillus sulfurivorans. Next base: position 24,336 of record NZ_JAAOMP010000167.1, read on the forward strand.
CATCCATTGCTGACTGCCCGATTCATTCATGCTGACCAGATGCCCGGAAGCATTAGCCACCACAATCTGATGCGCAGAGTGAGCAATTTCTGTTCCCTGGTAGGGATTGATAGGCCATAGTCCATAAAGCCGGGCCTGCCATTGGGTCGAAAAAGAAACTTTATTCTGACCTTTACTGATAGGTGGAGGCGTTTTGGGACTGGGTGAAGATTTAAACCAGGACATGATGCCGCAGCCATTAAGCAGGGCAGCAACCATTCCCAGAGCGGCTAAACGCCATATGCTTTTGAAAAAATCATTCCGCATCACGGCGCAACTCCAATATTGGCGATTTTCATTTGCAGATAAGTACGATAAGGGTCAGCCGCCGGCAAGGCTGCCATGGCCGATTGGTAGGCTTGTTCTGCCTGGCTGATCTGATTCAGAGAGGCATAAGCGTCCCCTTTGATTTCATCAGCCAAGGTAACATAGGCAGGCTGTGGATTTTTCAGCATATCCAGAGCCTTGTGTGCCTGATGCTGATCCACATACAGGCGTGCCAGATTCAAGCGGGCAAGGCTGCGCATGCCACGCGGTGCGCTGGTGTTCTCTATCACACTGTTGAGCGTTTTTTCTGCGGCAGGAACTTGTTTGCTCTCCATATCCATGCGTGCCAGAAAGAAATGCGCCATGGTTGCATAAGGGGTATGCGCGTACTGATGAATCAGCGTGTCCGCACTGGCACGGGCCGTGCTGGTCTGCCCCTGAACCATGGTATCTACCAGCTCACTATACAGTACAGCTGCTTTTTCGTTTTGATGGCGTTGATATTTCTCGTAGCCAAAAAACCCCATGGCGGCAAAAAGAATCACGAGAATACCCACAATCAGGGTAATACGATGGCGGGAGAGAAATGCGGAAAGTTCTTGACCGGTCACTTTGATCTTCTGGCAGTGGCAAAATTTTGCCCAGTATGGGGTGCATGCTTGGGGAAATCAACGCCGAGGCTTTGCAGACCAGTGATCACGGTCTCCAGACTGCCTTCCCAACGCCCTTCCCCGCCCTGTTCCTTGATGAATACCGGTTCACCTTGCAATTGTCCCAACCCAATGACTAGCTGGAACTGCGCCCGGGAACGTTCTGCCTGCTTCAGCAGAGCCTTGAAACCCGCAGGGCCTCCACTGACCACACTGATACCCAGATCGCGCAGAGATTCAGCCAGTTGCCAGGCACGGGCAAGACTATCTTCTTCCATGGCTCCGATGAAAAGAACGGGTTTGACGGCGCAGGCCTGGTTCCCCTGAATTTCCTGCAAGGCGAGTAAGCGTTCCAGCCCTACTGCGAAACCAACGGCGGGAGTATCCTGACCACCCAACTGCGCAACCAGTCCATCATAACGACCACCGGCCAGCACGGTTCCCTGAGCACCCAAGGCATCCGTAACCCATTCAAACACCGTCCGGTTATAGTAATCTAGCCCGCGTACCAGGCTGTGATTCAATTGATAGGGAATATCAAGAGCCGTCAGCAATTTTTGCAGACTGGCAAAATGCAGGGCCGATTCGGTATCGAGATGATCCACCAGATGTGGCGCACTGCTGGCAATCTGCTGACAGCCAGGTACTTTACAATCCAGAATTCGTAACGGATTGTGCTCCATACGGGTCTGACAATCAGTACATAAGGCTTCCTGTTGCGGTCGCAAATACTCCAGAAGTCGCTCACGGTAAGCCGCTCGCGCCTCCGGACTGCCCAATGAATTGATTTGTAAAGAGGCCTGCACCCCGGCCTGCTTCAGGATACGTGCAGACAGGGCGATGATTTCTGCATCTGTACCGGCTCCGGACTGACCGAAAACCTCAACGCCCAGTTGGTGAAATTGCCGATAACGGCCTTTCTGGGGACGTTCATGGCGAAACATGGGGCCCATGTAGTAATAACGTGGAGTCTGCCCACGCATGGTCTGATTCTGGATCGCTGCACGTACACAACCAGCGGTCCCTTCCGGACGCAGAGTAAGGCTATCACCATTACGATCGGCAAAGGTGTACATTTCTTTCTGGACAATGTCGGTGACGTCACCAATGGCGCGGGCAAATAGTTCTGTCGATTCCAGTAGCGGGAGGCGGACTTCGCCGTAATCATACAGTTGGAGCAATCCCCGCAAATCCGTTTCCAGGGCCTGCCAGGCTGCTGCTTCTGCGGGAAAAATATCGTTCATTCCCCGCACCGCCTGCAATCCCTTAACAGCCATACGGATAACTCACTTTCCCCAAACGAAGTCTTACCAAGCGCTCAGGCATCATTACGGGCTGCCTGACGCTCCGCAATTTCGGCACGAATCCGCTTTTCAATCACATCGACTATATCCACATTTTCTACCCGGTCTACCTGCTTGCCACGGTAATAGAGAATGCTGCGCTTGTCTCCGCCCGCCAGACCAATGTCCGCTTCCTTGGCTTCACCAATACCATTGACCACGCAGCCAATCACCGACACGTCCATGGGCTCAAGAATATCTTCAAGCCGCGCCTCCAGGGCATTGATGGTGCTGATGACATCAAACTCCTGCCGGGAACAGGAAGGGCAGGCAATCAGGTTAATTCCCTTCTGCCGCAGGTGCAGGCTCTTGAGAATATCAAAGCCAACCCGAATTTCCTCTACGGGATCAGCAGCCAGGGAAATACGGATGGTATCGCCGATGCCGTCGCGCAGCAGTAGACCCAGACCAATGGCGGATTTGACCGTACCCGAGCGCAGACCACCCGCCTCGGTAATGCCCAGATGCAGGGGATAATCCACTTTTTCTGAAAGCAGTCGGTATGCTCCTACTGCGAGAAAAACGTCGGAAGCTTTTACGCTGATTTTAACATCGTGGAAATTCAGCTCATCAAGAATGCTCACATGCCGCAAGGCAGACTCTACCAAGGCTTCAGGTGTGGGTTCGCCATATTTTTCCTGAATATCTTTTTCCAGGGAGCCGGCATTCACACCGATACGAATGGGAATACCTTTATCCTTGGCCATTTCCACGACCAAACGAGTTTTGTCCAGTGACCCGATATTACCGGGATTAATACGCAGACCATCGACACCGTCGGCCATGACCTGTAGAGCGATGCGATGATCAAAATGAATATCGGCGACCAGAGGTGTTTCCACCTGCGCGCGGATGGCCTTGAAAGCCTCAGCAGCATCCATACTGGGTACAGAAACCCGAACAATGTCTGCTCCCACCGCTTCCAGACGGCGAATTTGCGCCACAGTGGCTGCTACGTCCCGGGTTTCGGTATTGGTCATGCTTTGCACGCTGATCGGTGCATCTCCACCGATGGCTACTTTTCCAACGTGGATTTGCCGGGTTTTACGACGCTGAATAGGAGATTCATGGTGCATGGGATGCCTCGCTAGTAACAGATGCGCTGACAGAAAGCGCTGCGGAAGTGATTGGGGCAACAACGTCGGGTTGTGCACTATGGTTTAGCACAGCACGGTGCCGGTTAACAGGGCTGTTAAGGGCTGCCGAACTGTGTGCTGGAGCTGTAATCGCCGGAACTGCAGCAGATTGCGCGCTTGCGGCGGGGGCGGTTCCTAATTGCATGCGAGCCACTCCCATGGCGTTCACAGGAAGCGCGATGGCTTTACCTTGGTAATGAATGGTCACGCCCTGGGCATTGCCAACCAGAACCTGATAAGGGGGTTTCCCTGAGTTGACTTTGAGCAGATCACCCGGACGACCAAGGACCGCCAATAAGGTTTTACCGGCAGCGTCCTTGACCTGCACCCAGCAGTTGGCATGAAACTGGAAAGCGATTCCCGCAGTCGTACTACTGGTCACCGCAGAGCTGGTCGGAGCCGATTGCGCTGTGGCCGTCACCGGACTGGAGCTGCTCACAGCCTGACTGCGAGTAGCTACGACCACACTTTGAACAGAAGCAGTGGGCGCTGTATTGGAAATTGCTGGCTCCGCCACGGTCGCTGGCATGGAGGAAACACTGTGGCTGTTATTTTCAGGCAGTACGGTAGAAGCGTTCTCGCTCCGACCCCAGAACCACCAGACAGCCACTATCACGGCAATTAATATCAAGAAAGAAATCAGGAGGGTGCGTTTGCTGTAATCCAGTAAAGGGCTTTCGCCATCAGGAAGCAATTGGCGCGTCGGAGAAATTCCCGAGCCCGCGTTGGCGGCGTCATAATTACGCAGTAAAGGTTCCGGATCCAGATCCAGAATGCGTGCATAATTCTTGAGGAATCCACGCGCAAAAGTGGCTCCAGGAAGCACGGCATAATTCCCTTCTTCGAGCCCTTGAACCTGAATTTCAGTAATATGTAAGCGTTCTGCTACTTGCTTTAGAGTCCAGCCACGTGCTTCACGGGCATTTCGCAAATCCGGATTGCTGGAGCTTTCATCCATAGAGTCCATCTCTTAATCAGCCATGTTGCAGCAACAATTGTTGCGCTTTTTTTCCCGCATCGGAATACGGTGCTGCATTGACGCAGCGCTGCCACAGTGCGGCGGCTTGCTCCGGGCGTCCTTGCTGGGCGGCAATCTGTCCAGCCAAAAGTAATGCGCTGGCGTTATCTGGCTCCTGCGCAAGAACCACCTGTAAATGTCCATAGGCAGCTTGCACATTACCTTCTTTAAAATCCATTTCGGCCAGTATTTGCAAGGCGGGTGGATAGTTGGGAAGAAGATAGAGCGCGCGATTCAGCGCATTGCGAGCGGCAACCGGATCTTTGAGGCCCGCATAGGCCTGGGCCAAATTGGTCCAGGCAAATTGTGGCGTGCTGTATAAGGGATCGGCGGTAGCTTGCTTGAGTTGCACAATAGCCTGCTGGTAGTCACCCGTGTTAACCAAAAACGCACCATAATTATTACGATATTCCGGATTTTTGGCGTCCAGTGACAGGGCCTGTTCAAAAGCCTGGCGCGCCAGAGTTTTCTGACCTAGCTGCTCATAGGCCAGACCCATCACATTATAGGCATCTGCATAGCTGTCATCCGCCTGATTGGCCATTTGCAGTTCACGAATGGCTTGTCGGGGATGTCCATCCTGCAAATAAGCCGTGCCCAGTGAAGTATAAATACCCGCCTTGGCTTTACCATCATCGGCAGAAGCCTGAAGACTCTGGTCAGCCGCACGCGTTTTGTGTTCATGAGCAATAAAAGCGGCCATTTGTTGATCCGAACTCATGGCCGTATTTTTACTGCCAAACAGCCCACAACCACTCAACGCCGAAACGATAAGCAAACCAGGAATCCAGGTTATTTTATAGAAGCTGATTCGACCCGTTTTCATGCCTGAACCCTCAAAGGAATGCTGCGTCTACCATCGCGCACCTGTCCCGCGAGCTGTCCACAGGCAGCGGCGATGTCATCGCCACGCGGGCGACGGGTGACGGTCATCACATCGCCGCGCAGGATAATATCCCGAAAGGCATCAATGCGTTTTTGCGACGAACGCTGGTAATCAGAACCCGGAAAACTGTTAAACGGTATGAGATTCACCATGGCTGGAATACCCGACAAAATGCGCAACAGGGCACGGGCATCTGCATCGCTATCATTAACACCATCCAGCATGACATATTCAAAAGTAATGCGGCGACGCGGGAGCAGCGGATAGCGACGACAGGCATCGAGCAATTCAGCCAGGGGGTAATGACGATTAACCGGTACCAACACGTCACGGACTTCGTCCCGGCTGGCATGTAAACTGATTGCCAGATTGACCGGACTTTCCGCACCCAGCCGATCCAGACCCGGAACCACTCCAGCGGTGCTGACCGTGATGCGCTTGGGTCCAAAACCGTAGGCGAAATCATCGCGCAACAAATCCAGGGCCGGTAAGACCTGGCGTAAATTCAGCAGCGGTTCGCCCATACCCATGAAGACAATATTGGTAATGGCGTCCAAGCCCTGCATTTGCCGGGCCGCTCTGATCTGGGCAATTATTTCATGGGTATCGAGGTTACGGTTGAGTCCCTGAGCGCCCGTCGCACAGAAGCTGCAAGCCAGCGAACAACCTACCTGCGAGGAGACACAGAGGGTTCCCCGATCTTCCTCGGGAATAAAAACTGTTTCAATTGCATTTCCGTCAGGCAAACCCAACAACCACTTCCGGGTACCGTCAGCAGCGAGTTGGTCGGCAAGAATTTCGGGCTCTGCATATTGGGTTTGTTCACTGAGACGCGCACGCAACGCCTTGCTGATGTTGCTCATTTCCGCAAAGTCTGTGATCTGCCGTCCATGAATCCATTGCAGAATTTGCTTGGCCCGAAAGGGAGATTCTCCCCAATCGGCCAATAAACGCTCAAGGGACTGGCGTTCCAGCCCCAGAAGGTGCGGCTTTTGAGCCGGAATCACAGCACAAGCCTCGGCACTCATTTAGCGCGAAAAAATCTCCCGTTGACTAAAGAAATAACTGATTTCCCAGGCAGCTGTTTCGGCACTGTCAGAACCGTGAACGGCGTTGGCATCAATACTGTCAGCGAAATCTGCACGAATAGTTCCAGGCGCAGCATCTTTGGGGTTGGTCGCACCCATGAGATCACGATTTTTCAGGATCGCGCCCTCGCCTTCCAGCGCGCTGACCAGTACCGGGCCACTGCTCATGAAAGCACAGAGTTCACCGTAAAAGGGGCGGGCCTTATGAACTGCATAGAAACCACCCGCATCTTCCTGGCTGAGATGCAGCATTTTACTGGCTACCACCCGAAGACCCGCTGCTTCAAAACGACCCAGAATGGCACCTACTGCATTTTTCTGGACGGCATCGGGTTTGATAATGGACAAAGTGCGCTCAACAGCCATAAGTTCCTCAATAGGGATAGATTAAAAGTCGCCATAGGCTAGCATTACACCGGTTTACTGGCAATCGATAGTCCTGTTCCAGATGTTCTTACCCATGTCGTTCAGTTCCCGTAAAAATCTGGCGTTATGAGTGCTTTCGCTCAATGACTACGGAACAAAGCATCCCGGCAGTCAGCGGGAAATCCTTGGGTTTGCTTAAAATCCTGATGTGCACGGGAATGCGGGCAGGTAGACGAACCCAATTGAAGCTCGCGCGTACACTTGCTACGAGACGTGCCCCGGTGTGGCTTTCGCGATCAGTAATAGCTGGTGCGATACTCTCCACTAACCCTGGAAAAGTATGTGCAGATCCCAGCAGTCGCAGGTGCGCCTGATCTCCCACATGCACACCCTGTAGCCTGGTTTGTTCAAAGTAACCGTCAATCCAATAGCTGCCCGTCTCCACCAGGGCCAGAAGTGGCTTACCGGTTGCTGCGTAATCCCCTACGCGCAGACGTAGATGAGAAATGATACCCGCCACCGGAGCCCGCACCTGGGTATGGGCAAGATCATACTGTGCCAAATGGACACGCGCACGAGCAGCATCCGCTTGCGCCTGGGCTACGCGCACTTGCAGCAGGGCATCAGAGCGAGCCTCAGCCGAAACAACGTCGTCAGGCAAATGCGCCCGACGTGCCGACTGCTCCTGCCGCAACGCCAATTGCGCATTGGCATCCGCCAGTGCGGCCTGCGCATTGGCGAGAGCCAGACGATAGCGCTGTGGATCAATACGGAACAATACCATTCCGGCTGCCACTTTCTGATTATCCTTGACATAAAGATCAATCACTCGACCACCGACGTCGGCGTTGATTTGGGCAATTTGCGCCTGTACCACCGCATCTCTTGTCCAAGGCTGGTCCATATAGGCCTGCCAAAGCCGCCAACCCAGCCAGGCAGCAAGGAGCACGACCAGAATGTTAGCCAATACCCGCAATACGCGTGCAATCATTGATAAACCTCAAGGCCCAACAGTGCAAAAACGCACACAAACAGGGCCAGACGAAACAGTGCCGGATGCCATACCCAGCGATCCAGATCCCAACGACCGGTCCATTTGTCCACGATCAGATACAGAGTGACGCTCAGCCCAAAAACAGGCAAAAGCGTAGGCACCACGGCGCCAAAGAAGACTATTTCAACGGGCATGCTCAGCCTCGCTGTCTACCGAGAAGCGCCGTGAAACGCTGGCAATGACATGAACATAAACACGAAACAGGGCATCAGGCGGCAAAATAGGGTGTAAAGCCGTATCGACGATTTCTGCCGGTAAGTTAGCCGCAGCGTCCATCACCGCGCATAAACGTTTTTCATAATTTGCCGACATGGGTACCTCATATTTCTTGGGAAACGCTTCCAGTAAGGGAGTAACATATTGCGCTTCGTAGCGCTGCAAAGGTTGCTCACCATCCATTTCAGCTTGTGCATGCAGCAAAATACGCAGCTGCAGGATTCCTTCGGCGAGTTCATTAAGACGCATTACCTCGCGCAGAATTTTCAGGTCACTGGCCTGCTGAGGTGACAAATCTGCGGCCAATAAACGCAAATATTCACGACTTTCCGCTTCAAACTGGTTACGTAAATTAGGTAATGGAGCCTGCGCTGCAACCCGGACAAGCTCGCGAAAGCGTTGTAGAAGACGCCGTCGCTCCCAGTTATTTCCCACCGGAAAAATGAGATAAAAAGCAATTCCCACTATAAATACTGCCAGCAATTGTGCGCTCCCATTATTCAGCAATGCGCTATAGGATATTTCTTGCCCCTCTCCCGGAATGGCAAACAGGGGGAAAAATATACCAAAGCCAGCCGCTGTTCCTGACCACCGGGTACGCGTCAACAACCATGGAGAGATTAACAAAAACGGCAACAGCGCAAGGGCAAGCATTGGAAAACCAGATATTCGGGGTAAAAACTCCAGACTGAACAGGAGAGCCGCGAGGAAAGCAGTGAGTACACCAAACCCCATCTGGCGCACCGAAGCCAGCGGATTTGGAAAGGTTGAAAATAACGCGCTGAGGACCACAGCAATAATGACGGCTTCGGGACCAGAAGGCCACGCCGTGTTTAGCCAGAAAAGCGAAACCACCGCAACAACAATAATGCTGCGCAAAGCCGCGCTCAAGGGCTGGGCTATTTCGGTAGGCGGACGGTCAAAAGAGGCGTGCCAATGTTTCTCTTGTACCCTGGCAATCGCCAGCGGTAAGGGGGGGCCGCCATGATCGCCTCGGGATATATCAATTGCCCATAACTGACCATATAGCGCCGGAGCTCAGCCAGAAAGCGGGTGAGTAACATTATCAGGCTATCGAGAGCCAGTCGTTGATCCGCATTCAGATCATCCAGCAAAGAGACCCGTAATTCATCTAATTGCTGCCCGGTCCTGTTTTGCAGTCTCTGCAAGTGATTTTCCGCAGCAATTATTCCGCCATTCCGGATTTGTTGTTGTATCTCCTGAAAATCCAGACGCACCGAATCTATCAAATTTTCGGTTTTGAGACGCACCGGCGCGAGAGTATCGCGTTGCAGTCTACGAATATGACTATTCAGTAAATGCAGCGAACCCGAAGCAAACATCATGTCGGCAATCATCTGCCGAACGCGCATATTTTTACGGCGCCCACGACCACTTTCAAAAAGCGCCCCGGAACGATAACTATCCAGCTGCAAAATCTCCTGAATCGCTTCAAGATGCAGTGCAATCCAGTCAGCTCTAGGTACGCCCCCCTGCAGTACACGCAAAGTGTTGCGCAAAAAATGCAGCAGGCGCGCTTGTGCCGTCTGCTGCAGCAGATCTTCCAGCGGTTGCGGAAATACAATGGCACTCATGACCGAGGCCACAATGATCCCAAGCATCACGTCACTCAGGCGCGCAACGCCGATATAAAAGGCATGCTCAGGATCCAAGGCCGCAGGTAGCCCGACCAGCGCGGCAGTATAGCCGGCCAGCACAAAGGCATAAGCCTGAAAATTACGAAAATAACGCGCCCCGGCAGTGCAAAACCCAACCCAGAGAGCCAAGCCAGCCAGAAATCCCAGTCGTTCATCCGGGAAAGTCGCTACCAGCAACAAGGCGACCATACTGCCCGCAATAGTACCAATCGCCCGGTAAAAGCTCTTGGCCAGAACCATCCCGTTACGCGACTGCATCACAATAAACACGGTGATTACGACCGTACTGGGAGAGTCCAGCTGGAATCTATAAGCCAACCAAAGACCAATCAGCGCTGCAGCGGCTGTCTTGGCCCAGAAAATCCAGGTTTGCAGATCATGCTGGTAGAAACTCTGCCAATATTGGCGACTGGCAAGATTCAGGGTAATCATGATGGTGAATCCGGTCCCGTCCAGGTTTTTGGAATCATCCTTCCCCCAAGAGCAGCATAGAGTTTGATCAGATTCTGCCGGGCATAAGTATCCAGGCGAATTTGCTGCATCTGATTGTCGATGATAGGCAGTTGCGCCGCCATGACTGGCAGGGCATTACTGAGACCCGCTTGATATCTTTGTTGTTGTAATGCCGCGCTGCGCGACAAGGCTTCCGCGCGCCGCTGTAAGATTTCCCGCTCCTGACTGGCAGACTGCAATTGCCTCAGACTGAAAGCGACTTGCTGCAAAGCCTGTAACAAGCTTTTTTGGTATGCGGCGCGGGCTAGCTGATATTGCGCCTGGCTGGCATCAAAGTGGCCCCGCAGTCGCCCCCCGGTAAACAATGGCAAACTGATGGCTGGTCCCACACCCGCTTGTAAGGATCCAGGATGCAAAAAAGTAAGCAAGCCGCCTGCCGCTGCCAAACCACCCGCAAAAGCCACCAAATTGATATTGGGATAATAGGCATCGCGGGCAATATGCACCGCTGCAGCTGCTGCCTTGATGGTCATCAGCTGAGCGACAACATCCGGCCGTTCGGCAATCCATTCAGCCGGAACAGTGTTAGGTTGTTGCCAATGGGTCTGCAGCAGATTGGGCTGGTAATGCCGCAGCACCAAGGGGAGTTGGACACCCACACCGCAAAGTGTTGCCAAGACCTGACGATTGCTGTCGTACTTGGCCTTTTGTGCGGCTATTTCCTGCTCCAAACCCGCAAGACGTGCGATACTTGCCAGACTGATCAAGGAATCACTGAGGCCATGCTGCTGTCTTTCCTTTTCAATTTGTTCAAGCCGCTGCAAGATGTGATGCTCGGCCTGTAAACGCTGCAGAATGGCAGCACTGGCGTCTATTGCGAGAAGCTGTTGCAACACTGCATTTTCAAGAATCAACCTGGCGGCGCGCCTTTGTTGTTCGGCTGCTTGCAAGCGCAAGCGCGCCTCCTTGACCTGCTCTTGTTCCTTGCCCCAAAGATCAAGATGAAAAGAAAAATCGAACTTTAACGAATTGTTCCAGGAAGTTTCTCCGCCATAGGGGGGCAAATAAAATTGATTTTTGGTCCAACGACTTACCCCAATCTGCCCGGTGCCCTGGAGTTGTGGTTCGCGCTGCGCTCCCGCTTCGCGCAAGGCAGATAAAGCCAAGGCTATTCTGGCTTTCGCAGCAAGCATGTCCGGATTTTTTTCAAGAGCCAGTTGCATGATGTTTTGCTCTGGCTGATTGAGTAAAGGACGCCACCAGTCCGCAAGAGCAGCTACAGACGAGTTTTTTTGTGTCAAGTCACTGCCAAGCTGTAAATCCTGCAATGGGGTAGGCTTTGCCAAATGAGGCATGGGCGGTGCACAGCCAGCCAGCATGAACGCTGGCAGCAAGCAGCCAAGGAAATGCCAGGATTTCAATCATGTTCTCCCGTAGAAGATTTTGGAGCTTGGCCCGGAACCGGTAATTGTCGGCAGAGCCGATAGACCAGAATGAAAGTGTATTACAGCATTTGTTGTCTGATCCAGTCCGGCAAAGACTTCCGTGTTTGATCCTCTGCCGGATCCAGCACCAGATTCGCACTCTCTCTTTTAAACCAGGTGTCCTGGCGCTTGGCCAGCTGACGCGTTGCCGCCAGGGCTGCCGCATAAGCTTCTGCCGCTGTAAACTCGCCATTCAGGCGGGCAAAATATTGGCGGTAACCCACTGCCCGCATGGCGGGAAGATCAGGGGAGTAGTGGCGTTGCTGTAAAGCTTCCACTTCTTCCAGGAACCCCTCCTGGAGCATCAAATCCAGTCGTTGCTGAATACGGTTATGCAGCCAGGCGCGAGCCGGACGTAACAGGATTTTCAGCAGTGGTCCGGGGAAAGCGCCCTGCCACTGCCGCGATTGACTTAACGGTGCCCCGGTTTGCTGAATAATTTCCAGCGCACGCTGAATACGTTGCTGATCATGAGGCTGAATGCCTGCAGCCGTTTGCGGATCAAGAGCAGCCAGACGCAAATGTAATGCAGGCCAGCCCTCTTGCGCGGCTTCTTCCAGTAATTTACCCCGTATCTGCGGATCAGCAGGAGGCAGCTCGTCAATTCCGCGTTCCAGCGCCCGGAAGTACAGGCCGGTGCCCCCTACCAGCAGGGGAATGCGTTCCCGGGCGCGTGCCCGGGTGATGCAAGCCAGGGCATCTTCCCGAAAAAGTCCGGCGGAATAGGGTTCATCTGGTTCACGAATATCCACCAGAGCATGGGGATATTGCTGCCTTAGTGCGCAATCCGGCTTGGCGCTGCCAATATCAAAATGACGATAAACCAGCAGGGAATCGACGCTGATAATGTCTACCGGCAGCTGGTTGGCAATATGCATGGCCAGTTCTGTTTTGCCGCTCGCCGTAGGCCCCATCAGGAACAGGGCGGGAATCATCGGCCACGCAAAAACAGGCGGTCAAGATCCGCCAGAGAAAATTGCACAACCGTAGGCCGACCATGATTACATTGACCAAACCGGGGAGTAGCCTCCAGCTGGCGCAGTAGACTGTTCATTTCGTCCATGTTCAGACGCCGACTGGTCTTGATGGCCGCCCGACAAGCCATTTCTGCCAATACCGGATTACCCTCCACGTCACCCTGCCCCCAGGGTTTTTCCATATCCAGAAGCTCCGCAACCAGTTGCGCAAAATTGCGCGCATCCAATGAACGCAAAGCACCATGAATAGCCAAGGTGCCCGGCCCAGCTACGCTGATATCCAGACCGGCAGCTCGCAATGCCTCCTGCTGCTCTTCAAAACAGGCCATTTGGGCGGCGGTAACATGCACGTATTCGGGAATCACAAATTGTTGTTTATCCTCTGATTGGCAGTCTTTTTTCATCTTCTCGTAAAGGATGCGCTCATGCGCCGCATGTTGATCCACCAGAATCATGCCTTCCTGATTCTGCGCCACGATAAAGCGGGCATGAATTTGCGCTACGGCTTGCCCCAGCGGATATTCCGGCGCCAGGGACTGCTCCTGCGGAGATTGCCCGACGCAATTTTCTACTGAACGCGACGTACCGGCTGCAACCATCTGCTCCCAATAAGCGGCTGTCCGGGCCTCTGCGACAACGCTCAAGTCCTGCTGGAAGGAAGGTACATAAGCAGAAGACGGACCAGAAGGCGGACGGATAGCACCGGGATTATCCATAGCAAGGCCGAGGGGGCGCATTGCTGGCTGTACCGGAACGGAAATTTGCGGTTTATCCCCGCCCTGCTCGGCAATAATCCGGCGCAGGGTATGAAAAAGGAAATCATGTACCGCACGACTATCCCGAAAACGCACTTCAGCCTTGGCTGGATGCACGTTCACATCCACTTGCTCGGCAGGTATATCCAGATATAAAACAAACAACGGGTGGCGATCCTGAAACAATACATCCTGATAGGCAGCGCGCAAGGCATGGGTCAACACCGGATCACGCACCGGACGACCATTGACGAAAAAGTATTGTTCGTCGCCCCGTGCACGATTATAGGTAGGCAAGCCCAGCCAGCCCCGCAGCGACATACCCTGATCACTTTGCTCGAGGTACAGCGCATTTGCCAAAAAACCTTCGCCCAGGATGCTTGCGACTCTTGCCGAACGGGCTTCGGCATCAGTGGCCGCCGGATACTGCACCAGGCTGCGACGATTTTGCAGCAGTTGAAAAGCCACCGGGAAATTGGCCAGAGCTATCTGTCGGAGCACCTTCTGGATACGCGTCAATTCGGCGGCAGCCGAACGCAGAAATTTGCGGCGCGCCGGGACATTGTAAAACAGATCGGCCACCTGCACCGTCGTTCCGGGAGCGCGGGCAGCAGGTTCCGAGGCCAGGACCTCACCACCATGCACCTGGAGCCGGGCACCCTGCCCCGCGTCGTGCGTTCTGCTCAGAATTTCCATCCGCGCCACCGACGCAATGGCTGGCAGTGCTTCACCACGAAAGCCCATGGTCTGGATAGCCTGCAAATCCTCCCAGCTTGACACCTTACTGGTGGCATGACGCTCCAGCGCCAGCGGCAGATCTTCGGGTAATATGCCGGTGCCGTTGTCTTCCACACTCAGCAAATCCATACCACCACCCTGTAATTGAATGGTGATCCGGGAAGCCTGTGCATCCAGACTATTTTCCAGCAGTTCCTTGAGGATCGAGGCGGGCCTTTCCACCACCTCCCCCGCTGCGATTTGATTGGCGAGGGTGGCGTCCAGGCGGCGCACGCGTGAGGGACCAGTCACTGGCTTGTTCATGCAATGCGCGCCAGATCAACAGGTAAAGTCTGCACCCAGGCTTCGGCGCGCGGATGCTGCGCCGTTGCTGACAAATGATGGCGGGCATCAGGGAGAATGTGCAAATGCAGTTTGAGATCAGCACTCGGCAGATGCCCCTTGCCTTTTTCCGGCCATTCGATCAGCCATAGGGCAGGTGTCGCCAGATAATCACGTATACCGATAAATTCCAGCTCTTCTGGATCATTCAAACGATACAAATCCAGATGATGTGCCAGCCCGGATTTTGTTTCATAGGTTTCGAGCAGAGTATAGGTTGGACTTTTGATGGATTGGGTGACGCCCAGCGCCCGCAAAATACCCTGGGCAAGCGTAGTTTTACCAACTCCCAGGTCGCCTTCCAGATAAATGACTGCCGGTGCTTGTAAGGTTTGCGCCAAGGCCGCCCCCCAGGACTGGCAAATATCTGCACTGGGAAAGTCCCAATCCATCCGCAAACTCAGGGTTTTAACAGATGCTGGAGAATATCGGAGCGGGTGATAATACCCAACAGCTTTCCATCTGTATCCACAACAGGCAAGGCATGCACTTCCTTACGCAAGAGTTTTTCGGCGACCGCATCGGTGTTTTCATCGGGTCCGGCGGTCACGACCTTGGTAGTGGCCAACTGGCCTGCAGTAACAGCCGTGACCTTACGCAATTCTTCTTCATATTCATGCATGCCACCCAACGGAATCAATCCATCGAGAATGGTCAACATGGTGGGCAAATGCACCTCGCGGTTGGCATCAATCAGGTCGCGCTCACCGATCATGCCGACCAGATGCCCGGAGGCATTGACTACGGGAATACTGTGATGCCCCGTCTGCAGCAAGATTTTGCCGACATTCTTGACCGAATCATCTTCCTGCACCGTGCTGGCCGCACGCGTCATGATTTCCTGAGCCGTTGTCATTGGGTTCTTCCTTCCGCCATGGCGTCAAATAATGTTTGGAGAATAGTGTCTATTTCCTGCTCTGTCACCGACAGAGGGGGCACAATGGTGAGCAGATCACCAAGCGGGCGGCTATAAACCCCCATTTCCCGGGCACGTTTACAGACCATGTATTCGACACGTTCGCCATAAGGGTAAGCCGCTCCGGTAGCCGGGTCACGCAAGGGAATGGCCGCCATCAAGCCAAATTGCCGAGGATCACCTGCCCAGGGTTGATGGTGAAACACTTCCAGACCTGCGCGCAGTTTTTCGATTTTATTCGGAATTTCGGACAACAAATAGCCTTCAGCAAAAATGCTCAGATTTTCCAGGGCCACTGCAGAGGCCAAAGGGTTAGCCGTAAAAGTGTGCCCGTAATAAAACTGCTTGGCTTCGCCAAAGGGTGCCAGAAATGCCTGATAGATTTTTTCTGAAGTCAGCGTTGCGGCAATGGGTAAATAACCGCCGCTCAGTCCTTTGCCGAGCGCCAGCAAGTCGGGTTCGACCTGTTCTTTTTGGCAGGAGAACAATTGGCCGCTGCGACCAAAGCCCGTGGCCACTTCGTCAACAATAAGCAGGACATCATGGGTATTACAGAGCTTTTGTGCGCCCGACAAGACCCCGGGTGGAAAAGGCAACATCCCGGCTGCACCCTGCACGCCTCCTTCCAGAATCAAAGCGGAAATATGGTCTTTTTCTGCCAGTAAAGCGGCTTCCAACGTATTCAGCCAGAGCTTGGCTGCCTGTGCGGCATCCCCCTGACATTGTTCCCATTGCAACACATAAGGGCTGGGTAACCTGCGCGTCGGGAACAGCAAATGACCATACACTTCGTGAAAAAGCGGAAATCCACCCACCGAAACAGCCCCCACGGTATCGCCGTGATAAGCGTTATCGAGGGTCAAAAAAAGATGCTTTTCCGGACGCCCGATGTTGGCCCAGTACTGTGCAGCCATTTTAATAGCCACTTCTACCGCTTCGGAACCATCTTCACTGAAAAAACAGTGTTGCAGGGATTCCGGTGTGCACTCAACCAGCTTTTTGGCGAGACGGATAGCCGGTGGATTACTGGCACCCAGGGCTGTCGTATGCGCAACCTTTCCCAACTGCTCCAGAAGGGCAGCATCAAGGCGCGGATGGCGATGACCATGCACATTACACCAAAGGCTCGCAACCGCATCCAGACAACGCGCGCCATCCACATCATACAAATAATGGCCTTCCGCCCTCTCGATAATCCAGGGATCATCATCACCATAACATTGCATCTGGGTGAAGGGATGCCAAAAATAACGGCGGTCCCAGGCTTTCAGCATTTCGGTTTCAGACATGGATGGCATTCAACTCCTGTATGACAAAAGGTAGTTCTTCAAGAATATTGCTGGCCAACAGACTTTCTTCTCCCAAACGTCGGGCAGCACGATCTCCGGCGAGGGCATGAATGGCAACCCCCAGAATCAA
>NZ_JAAOMP010000168.1 GCF_018853815.1 Acidithiobacillus sulfurivorans
TCCTTGCCCGCCTCAATGAAGCAGAACACCTTGCCATCATAACTGCGTACCGGCCGTCCCATTTTGATGACCGCCGCCACATTCTCGGCAGCGACTTCCGCTTCAAAGTGGGCGGTTGAACCCGCCTTACTGATGGGCAAATTGGTGGTGTCTCCCAGTACCAGAACATTCTTGCCATGCTCCCCTTCCATGTGCAGGGAAGAGCGATTGGTGGGAATCCAGCCGTTTTCGCCCAGGCCATTTTTCTCGATGACTTCCTGACCCTTATGGGGCGGAACGGCCACCAGCAGATCGTATTTCACCGCTCCGCCTTCTTCACTCAGTACCTGGGCATTCTTACCATCCACTTCCTTCATGTTGAACAGGGTTTCGTATTTAATGCCCATCCGGTCAAATTCCGGCGCCGCCCACTTGGCCACATTCTCCAGGCTGTGAACCCGGCCAATGGGATAGGTGTAATAGAACTCGGTCTTGTCCAGCAGGCCGCGATCCTTGATGAAGTCGTGCATCGCGAAAGTGATTTCCAGGGGAATCATCGGGCACTTATGCGGCAGACCGACAGTGACCACGATGCGCCCACCCTTGAAGTCCGACAGTTGCTTGAAAAATTCCACGGCATCTTCTGCGGTATAGCAGTTAATGGAATTTTCCTTAAGGCCGGGAATTTTCTCGGGCAGAGCGCGCGAACCGGTCGAAATCACGATCAGATCGTATTCATGGACCTTGCCGCTTTTGCATTTGACATGGTTCTCTGCGAGATGAAATTCTTCAACCGGATCCACATGAAATTCAATCCCCGGTTCCAGCAGGCTTTGCTGTTCGCGGACCAGTTCATCAGGAGTCGCCCGGCCCATGGCGACATACAACCAGCCGGGTTGATACACATGCTCATGACTGGCAGACAACATGGTAATGCGTGCCTTGCCGGTTTTCATTTCATGGTGAATACGCCGTGCCAGATGATTGGCAAAAATGGTACCGCCCATACCGCCACCTACAACCAGAATTCTCATGATGTCACTCTCCTTGAGGGTTTTACGCCTGCGATTGTTTCGTGCTTTTACTTGGCCTTGCGGACCCGAATGTGCCAGGTGCCTTCGCCGTCCTGCTCTGTATCTACCATTTCGTGACCGACTTTTTTGATCCACTCCGGCACGTCCGCAGCCGATCCGGTATCCGTGGACAGCAATTCCAGGGTGTCCCCGACCTGCATCATTTTCATGTTGGAAATCAGTTCCATCAGCGGCCCCGGACAAAAACTGCCACGGGCATCTACGACGCGTTCACTCATGTGCTACTCCTTTTAAAAAGTCAGAATCTGACCGCCTTCGGCGTCACTCAGGAATTTGGTCAGGCCCAGGGGTCCGGCCACGATTTCCTCCATGTCGCCCTCTTTGACGCCGAGGACATCCATAGCCATGGAGCAAGCCCAGATTTTGGCATCGCCCAGTTCCACTGCCTGCTCGAAAATCTGGTAGAAGGGGGGAACTTTACGTTCGGCCATGACTTCACCCAGCTTGCCTTCTGCGGGGGCTTCCTTGCTATGGCCCTTCACAAAGTAGGGGAAGGCGTTCATCGACAGAAAAATATGGACGTCGGTTCCGGATACCGCCGCTACGGACGCCGCCATGGCTGCGAATTGCAACTTCTCGCGCTCGCCACTCAAACAAATAACGTACATGCCTGACATGTTGTCTCCCCATCGTAAGTGAATGCGTTAGTAATAGCAGTAAATATGCCAGCCTATATGGGCGTTATTAGATTGAAGCTAACTCGCTTATCACGCTAGATAATTAAAAATTAAGAATAATCTAATTAACTGTATAACTAACTTATTTTTATATCGCGGCAGGTGAAATATGTCATGACATGTCATGACATATGCTGACAAACAGAACACCTTGTTCATAAACAAATATAATTAAGTTATGGTAATAGAAATTTTCTTGCATCCAAAAAGAAAGAGGATGCGTATTATTTACGAAAGTATATTTTTTAGATCTTAAAAGCAGTAGCCGACCAGACGCCGAGGCGAATTATGGAAATGCAGAATCGTGACCGTACTACTCCTGATGTGCATAAGCCCACAAAAAAGCATAAGTCAGCAACTGGTCTGGATGTTCAGAGTGTTTTGAATATCCAGCAGAATCCAATGGTTTTGATTGATGACCATTACCGTATTATTGCGGCGAACCGGGCCTATCAGGAGGCCTATGGCGTGCAATCAGATGAGGTAATAGGACGTTGCTGTCATGAAATTTCCCATCATTCGCCGGTGCCTTGCCATATGCGTGGAGAAGATTGTCCCCATCAGGCTGTTTTTACGACGGGAGAAGCCCACGATGTCCGGCACATTCACTATGATCACCAGAATCATGCTGAACATGTCCGTATTCGTGGACATGCCATCAAAGATCAGGAAGGGAAAACCTATCTTGGCGAGGAAATCATTCGCTTGCCGCATCAGGAAGAAGGCATTACTTGTGGTGACATGCGCATGGTGGGCCGTTCCCCGGCATTCATGAAATGTCTGCATCACATTGAAATGGCGGGCCGTACAGATGCCAGTATTTTACTTTATGGTGAAAGCGGGGTCGGTAAAGAGTTGGCAGCCAGCGCACTGCATCAATTTTCAGCGCGGGCATCTGAAGCATTTATTACCGTGGATTGTACCTCACTACCAGAAACACTTTTTGAAAGTGAAATACTAGGCCATGAAAGAGGGGCTTTTACCGGTTGTCTGGGGCGGAAGCGGGGATTGTATGAAATGGCCGACCGGGGAACCCTGTTTCTGGATGAGGTGGGGGAATTACCCTTAAGTATGCAGGCTAAATTATTACGGGTTCTGGAAACCGGGACCTTTCGGCGTTTGGGGGGCTCAGAGACCTTGCATGCCGATGTGCGTATCATCGCGGCGACTAACCGCAATTTATTGGAAATGGCCGGGCAGAGACAATTTCGGGAGGATTTATATTATCGTCTCGCGGCCATTACCATTGATTTACCGCCCTTGCGGGATCGTCGTGATGATATTGCGGGTATTGCTGCGGTGTTGCTGGAACGCATTGGTAAAAGTTGGGGGGGGCAGTGGACGCTGTCGAAAGACGCAGAACGGCGCCTGTTTACTTATGATTTTCCGGGAAATGTTCGGGAGTTACGCAATATTCTGCAAAAAGCAGCAGCACTGGCGGATGGACCGGTTATTCAGGCAAATCATCTGAATTTTACGGGAGCCAGACCAGCGTTTGAGGTGCATGCTGCTTCTTCGCCGGGTGCAGTGAGAGATTTTGGCACTGCGGCATCAGTGCCGCGTGGTGGCGCGCAGCCGGATGAGCTGGAGGCTTTGTTACGTCAGTATCAAGGCAACCGGCGACGGGTGGCTGAAATCCTGGGAGTCAGTGAGCGCACTGTTTATCGTTGGTTGCGGCGAGGCGCCTGAATCCTTCGCGAGTAAAGTGTGTTGTCTTCGTTAATTGTTGGTAGCGGGGTACAATCCTCCCAATTGATTGGGAGACACAGGCTATGACAACGTCCAAAGAGCATTTGATTATTTTTGACACTACCTTGCGCGACGGCGAGCAATCTCCGGGAGCTTCCATGACCCGTGATGAAAAGTTGCGCATTGCCCAGGCACTGGAACGCTTGCAGGTGGATGTCATTGAAGCAGGCTTTCCGGTCGCCAGCCCCGGAGACTTTGCCGCCGTGCAGGCTATTGCCAGGACCGTGCGGGAAAGTCGGGTATGCGGGTTGTCGCGCGCGCGCGATGAAGACATTCGCCGTGCCGGTGAGGCGTTGAAGGAAGCCAATGCTGCACGTATTCATACGTTCATTGCCACCAGCCCGATTCATATGCAGGCAAAATTACGAATGAGTCCGGAACAGGTCCTGGAACGTGCGGTGGCTGCGGTAAAACTGGCGCGGCAATATTGTGATGATGTGGAATTTTCACCGGAAGATGCGGGCCGTTCCGAGGAGGATTTTCTATGCCGGGTGATTGAAGCGGTTATTCAGGCGGGAGCCCGCACCATCAATATTCCTGACACCGTTGGTTATAATCTGCCGGATCGCTTTGGTCAGTTGATTGCCAATTTGCGTAACCGGATTCCCAACGCTGATCAAGCTATTTTTTCGGTACATTGCCACAATGATCTGGGCCTGGCGGTAGCCAACTCCCTGTCTGCCGTGCAGCATGGTGCCCGACAGGTTGAATGCACGATCAACGGTCTGGGTGAAAGAGCGGGTAATGCCGCCCTGGAAGAAATCGTTATGGCAGTGCGCACGCGGCAAGATGCTTTTGCCTGTGATACTCGCATTGATACCAGCCAGATTGTGGCTACCAGCAAGTTGGTGTCTACGATTACCGGCTTTCCGGTCCAGCCCAACAAGGCCATCGTCGGGGCTAATGCTTTTGCCCATGAGTCAGGCATTCACCAGGATGGTGTGCTCAAGCATCGGGAGACCTATGAGATCATGCGTGCGGAAGATGTGGGCTGGTCGGCAAATCGCATGACGCTGGGAAAACTTTCCGGTCGGGCGGCGGTACGTGCGCGTCTGGAGGCGTTGGGTATTCATCTGGAGAAAGATACGCTGGATCAGGTTTTTGCCCGCTTCAAGGATCTTGCCGACCGCAAGGCAGAAATATTTGATGAAGACCTGCAGGCGCTGGTCAATGAAGACCTGCAGGAAGAGCAGGCAGAACATTATCGTCTGGGTTATTTGCGGGTTTGCTCGGAAATGGGTACGCATCCCGAAGCTACTGTGGAAGTCTGGGTGGACGGGGTGGCCAAAACCGCCAAGGCTGTGGGTGGCGGGCCGGTAGATGCGGCATTCCAGGCCATGGAAAGTATTTTGAACAGTGAAACCCGTTTGCTGCTCTATTCGGTCAATGCCATTACCACAGGTACGGATGCTCAGGGTGATGTGACCGTGCGTCTGCAGGACGCCAGTGGTCGGGCCGTCAATGGTCAGGGTGCGGATACTGATATTGTCGTGGCTAGCGCCAAGGCTTACCTTTCGGCGATGAATCGTTTGCAGGGTCCGGCACAACGTCAGCATCCGCAACTTTAACTCAGCATGGGCGTACGATGAGGGTAACTATAGGTAATGGAAACTGTTTCTGAACTGGGTTTTTGGCAGCGTATGGCGGAAACCCGGGGTGAAGTCATTTTGTTTTTCAGCTCTGCAGGCTGTCATTCCTGTCGGATCTGGCGGCGGCTGCTGAAAAATCTGGAAGATAACCGGAGTGGTCTGCAGGTTTGGGAGATTGATGCCGGCATTGATATGGGCATTACCCAGGAATTCGAGGTGTATCATCTACCTGCTCTGTTCCTGTTTCATAACGGCCAATATCAACGTCCGATTCAGGTTGAGGCGCGGGTCCATGCTCTGGAACAGTGGCTGAACGCGCATGCTGACCTCCCTCCTGAAGAACTTCCTTGAATCCTGATCTGCCCAATCCCTGGAACGCGGCGGGCTGGCATGCCATGGCGCATGTTGCACCCTCGCCCTATTTTGATCAAAGGCCTGTGGGTGTAGATCTTGATCTGCTGGTTGTTCATGCCATCAGTTTACCTCCAGAACAGTTTGGGAGTGGCGAGGTGCCACGATTTTTCATGGGAGTTCTGGATTTTGACCGGGATCCTTATTACGAACAGTTAAAAAACTTGCGGGTGTCTGCACATTTTTTCATTGAACGAG
This sequence comes from Acidithiobacillus sulfurivorans, assembly GCF_018853815.1. GTDB lineage: Bacteria > Pseudomonadota > Gammaproteobacteria > Acidithiobacillales > Acidithiobacillaceae > Acidithiobacillus > Acidithiobacillus sulfurivorans. The sequence continues at coordinate 5,698 of NZ_JAAOMP010000168.1, forward strand.
ATGGTAAGCTTTGGCAGCATGTGAGTGTCTGGGATCGTGCCTGGCATGCAGGCGTATCTTCATGGCAAGGCCGTTCTGCCTGTAATGATTACAGTGTCGGTGTGGAGCTGGAAGGCAGTGAATCCAGCGAATTTTTGCCCATTCAGTATCAACGTCTGGCGGCTTTAAGTTGGGATCTGCAAAAGCTGTTTCCGACTATGCTGCGAGAACGCATTGTCGGTCACGCAGATATTGCGCCTGGACGCAAATGGGATCCCGGTCCGGGCTTTTCCTGGGACTATTTTACAGAGGTGTATGCAGCGCATGGCGGAGATCAGAGAAGCACCGAAACGTGACTGGCGGCGTGGCTGGGCCGGACCCTTGGTCGTATTTGTTCTGTTGGTATTGGGAACCCTGTGGTGGCTGGGGGTGTTTCATTCCGCACAAGTGCTTGAAGAAACCGGAGGAGCCCGCACGTATATTTTTCACACCTTTCAGGGCACGTATCGACAGATGGTCAAGGCCAGAGGTAAGTTGTCGGCACAGTTGCCTGCTGATATGCGTGGTCATACCGAAATGACGATGATGGAAAATGAAACGGGTAGTGGTGGGGATGCGATGGTCCACGCCCGAATAGGTTATCTCGTGGATAGCGGCGAGGCCACGCCACCAGGATGGTCGCGGGGAGAATGGCCAGCCCAGAGGGTGGCAAGGGTGGAGGTGAGCGCAAATGCGGCCATCGCTTCGTGGAAAGCCTATTCCGCTCTGAGTGACTGGGGAAAGGCCCGGGGAATGCCTTTACACTATCCCTTGTTTGAAATGCTGGGCCCGGGTAATCGTTACGTGTTATTGATGCCTCTGGTTAAATCACCGGCTTCTTCCTGACCGATGGCGTCTTTACCGTAGAATTTGATGCCACGAATAATTTTTTCGCGGCCCTGGCTCAGGCGGTGCATGTTGGTATCACGCAGGGAGTAGACACACCCGCAGTATTCCTGCTGATAAAACTGTTCTTGCTTGGCTATGTCAATCATGCGGGCACTACCCCCGCCCTTTCGCCAATTGTAATCCCAATATTGCAGCCCTTCATGGCGGTCTGCAGCCCGGGCACCGCAGGCATTGATCTGGTCCATGTCTTTCCAGCGCGATATCCCCAGGGTGCTGCTGAAGACGCTGAAGCCATGCTCTGCTGCATACAGTGCCGAGCGCTCAAAACGCATGTCGAAACAGGCAGTACAGCGCTCGCCGCGCTCCGGTTCCCATTCCAGACCTTTCACTCGGGCAAACCAGTTGTCCTTGTCATAATCCAGGTCAATGAAAGGAACACTCAATGCCTCGGCATAACGGATATTTTCTTCCTTGCGCAATGCATATTCTGCCTGCGGGTGGATGTTCGGATTGTAAAATAGCACCGTAAATTCGATGCCGGCGTTGCGAATATCATCCATGATGGGACCAGCACAAGGTGCGCAGCAGGAGTGCAGGAGAATATGCGTACTGCCGTCGGGCGTCTGCAACGGTGTGGGGGGCGTTTTTTTGGACATGAATGATACCTGAAAAAGCACTATGCTGATGACAAGCATACAACCCATCAGTCTATTTGCCAAAAAGGAGCTTAGCGATGCCTAGCGATTTGCGACAGGGAAAATGTCAGGCTTGTGAAGGGGGTGTCGAGAAACTTGCGGATGATAAACTCAGCGAACGTATTGAGAGTGTACCCGGATGGCGTCTTGAGCAGGGCAGTTTATGTCGGGATTTTCAATTCAAAAACTTTTACGAAACCATGGCGTTCGTGAACGCTGTAGCGTGGATTGCTGATCGTGAAAATCATCATCCAGACATGGTAATAGGCTATGGATACTGCCAGCTGCGATACGCCACCCATGCAGTCAAGGGGATCACCGAAAATGATTTTATTTGTGCCGCACAGGTGAATCAGCTGCTGGAATGAGACGATGTTTCATTCCAGCAGTCTGCATTGACGCCAATATCAGGCGTTGTTGGCAGGACGCAGCAGGGGGCGCATGCCTTCGCGAATCTGACGCTGAATGAAAGCAGCGCGGCCGGGTTCCTTTTTGTCCAGTTCTGCAGCACATTCTGAATTGGTCAGAGCGGCAGCACTGAGCATGACTTCCAGCTCGCAGGTGTCAACTTTGGGATCAGTCAGGGCGGCGGGTGCTACATTCATCTGATCACCTACATGCCAGAACATCCGCGCATTCCACATACGCAGACGGACGTTGGGATTCTGGAAAAGTTCTACGCAACGAGTATTAAGAGCCTTGCTGTCCACGGTCTTCCTCCTGTCAAAACGGATCATTTCATCGCCTGTTCGGGCGAGCGTGCTTAAGCATACTCGAAAAAGGTACCTGAAGGGGAGTTTTTTGGGGATTGAAGTATTCCATGCCCGGATAGATTTCGTAAGTTAATAAAAAACCCCGCAGCAAGGCGGGGTTTTATCAGCGTGATGCTATTTCAACGACTCAGGCAGATGCGCCCGCTTTCATGTTGATATTTTGGTTAGTGGCGAGTTCGGGGTTGTAGAGGTATTCCACATTACCCTGCTCGACCTGTTTGAGGTATTCCTGGAAGTCGGCTTTGGCCTTGTCCCAACTGATGCCCATTTTTTCCACCAGATCTTCACAGGGTGAAGCATGCCACTGGAGCTGGACGATCTTGAAGGGATCGGCCCCACAG
>NZ_JAAOMP010000169.1 GCF_018853815.1 Acidithiobacillus sulfurivorans
TGCCCGAAGGCCAGGAAATGGATCAATACGCCCGCAGCATGTTCGCTTATTCCATCTCTTACCTGTTTTTGCTTTATACTGCCCTGATCCTTGGTAAATTGGTGATGGGTTATGGCTTCTTCTGAAAAACGCCGTGGACGGGTGAAAGGCCCGTCCATGAGTCCTCTGGAAAAACGGGCTGTCAGTGGCCTGAGCTTTATATACGTCGCGCGCATGCTCGGCCTGTTTATGCTCATGCCAGTGCTGGCCCTGGATAATGATCAGCTACGTTACAGTACGCCCCTGTTGCTGGGCCTGGCTATTGGGGTATATGGGCTTGCCCAGGCCGCACTGCAGTTCCCTTTCGGGGCAGCCTCCGACCGCTTTGGACGGAAAAAAGTGCTGGTGTTCGGGATTATTCTTTTTATTCTGGGCTCCTTGTTGGGCGCAGTTACCCACAATATTTATGGCATTATTCTGGCGCGATTACTGCAGGGTGCCGGCGCCGTGTCTTCGGTGCTTCTGGCTACGGCTGGAGACCTGACCGGCGATCAGCATCGTACCAAAGCCATGGCGGCCATTGGTGGCAGTATTGCCGTTGCCTATGTGCTGGGTATTGCTATCGGTCCAGTATTTTACGGACTTTGGGGCTTGACCGGGGTGTTCCTGGTCGCGGCGGCTCTGGGCGTGCTGGCGCTATATCCGCTCTGGAAAATTATTCCACCTATTGCGCACGCGCAGCAGAATCGTATGGGTAGCTGGGCAGATGCCATGAAAATGTTCCGCCATCCACCGGTACTCACGGCCAGTGTTGGAATTTTCATTTTGCAGATGGTTCTGGGCGCGAGCTTTGTGGTGCTTTCTCCAGAGCTGGTCAATGCCATGCACATTCCCGAAAGTGGCATCTGGGAAGTGTATTTGCCGGTCATGCTGCTTTCGGTGCTGCTCATGCTGTTTCCGGTAATTTATGCGGAAAAAAACAAGCAGCACGGGCAGATGCTGATTGTCAGTGGCCTCGCTATTGCGGTTGGATCCCTGATCATGGGACTGGAGTCCGGACATTTTTGGCCCGTAGGCATTGGCGCGGTTATTTTCTTTGCCGGCTATAATATTGCTTCGGCGATATTGCCCTCAATGATGAGCCGCAGCACGCTTCCCGAACAGCGTGGTGCTTCCAGTGGCGTTTATTCCATGATGCAGTTTCTGGGTATTTTCGTAGGAGGCGTGTTGGGAGGATGGGGTCTTGGCCTCGCGGGAGACCAAGGCGTGTTTTACATTCTCACCGCAGTGGGTGTTATTCTGGCCATCCAGAGCTGGAATGGTAAACGCATGGCCTTATTACTTTCTCCGGATAGTCATTCCTGAGCTTTCCAAGCGCAGTTTTTTAGCCGCCAATCAGCAGTGCCAGCGCCCCGAATCCGATGCAGTAAATTCCGAAGGGGCGCAATGCGGTTACTTCATGTTTATGGAAGTAATGCATCAGAAACCAGACCGAACCCCAGGCACATAGTCCAGCGAGGGCTCCCGCCAGAAAAATGGTTCCCAGCAAGCCGCTTTGCATATGAGCGTGAAAAAGTTTGGGTACTTCCAACGCACCGGCAGCCGCAATAATCGGTGTTGCCAGTAAAAAGGAAAAGCGGGCAGAATTTTCATAATCCAGTCCTACGCCAATCCCGGCCACCAGAGTGGCACCTGAACGGGAAAAGCCGGGGATCAAAGCCATGGATTGAGCAAAGCCAATAATGATGGCGCGCATCCAGCTTAAGTTATCCAGTGAATGGCTGGGATGACGGGCGCGTAATCGGTCACCCCAGATCAGCATGACTCCGTTTACCATCAATGCAACGGCCGCAAAAGTGAAACCGCCAAAAAGATAGCGGATTTTATGGGCGAGAAGGAGGCCGAGAATACCCGCAGGAATGGATGCAATGAACAGTATCCACAATAATCGCGACTGGGGATTACTGGGTTTGCCCCGCGCCCGTACAAAGCCACCAATCAGGGCTGCCCAGTCTTTCCAGAAAAACAGCAGGAGGGCGGCGGCGGTGGCAAGATGCAGGACCACCACAAAAGGCAAAAACCAGTCGGCGTCGCGATTGATGGGCCAGTGCAGCAGGGCCGGAACCAGAATAATGTGCCCGAGGCTGGAGATGGGAAACAGCTCCGTAACCCCTTGCAGCATGGCCAGCAACAACAGGTAGATATGATGGATCACAATAGGATGCTCTCAGGCTGGTTTTATTCGAATCGAACGGCAAGAATGGTGTACTCGCGAGCACCCGCAGGCGCATGCACTTCTACCAGATCACCTTCGTGTTTGCCGATCAGGGCGCGGGCAATGGGCGAACTGATGGAAATTTTATTTTCCTTAATGTCCGCTTCGGCATCTCCCACAATCTGATAGGTGACTTCCTTGCCTTCCGCGTCTTCCAGATCGACGGTTGCGGCAAATACGATTCTTCCACCGGTATTCAGGGTCTTGGGGTCTATGACCTGGGCGCGGGCGAGAAAATCCTCCACCTCACGAATGCGTCCTTCAATAAACGCCTGCTGCTCCTTGGCGGCATCATATTCGGCATTTTCCGAAAGGTCCCCCTTGGCACGGGCTTCGGCAATAGCCTCAATGACGGTGGGCCGTTCTACGGATTTCAGCCGTTGTAATTCTTCGCGCAAACGTTGTGCGCCGATGACAGTCATGGGGACTTTATCGCTCATGTTAACCTCTCGTACTGGTTAGTTTTGTTGCAAATCCTGGAGACGAAGAACACTGCGCTCTTCACGCATCAGGGCACGAATAGCTTCCGCCCCCGCAATGACGCCTGCCAGAGTGGTGTAATAGGTCAGGCCCATTTGTAAGGCAGCCCGGCGGATACTGAAGGAATCACGCACAGACTGACGCTCATCCACGGTATTGATGATGATTTGTACTTTACCATTTTTGATGGCATCTACAATGTGCGGCCGACCTTCGGTCACCTTGTTGACTGTGCTTACTTCCAGTCCCTGCTGGCGGAGATATTCGGCTGTCCCTTTGGTAGCGATCAGTTGAAAACCCAAGTGGGCCAAGGTGCGAGCGGCAGGGGTAAGTTTAGCCTTGTCGGCATCGCGGACGCTGATAAATACGGTTCCGGAGGATGGAAAATGCTCACCGGCACCCATTTGTGCCTTGAGGAAAGCCTCGCCAAAGCTGGCTCCGATGCCCATGACCTCGCCGGTAGATTTCATTTCGGGCCCCAGCAAAATATCAACGCCCGGAAATTTGATGAAGGGAAATACGGCTTCTTTGACGCTGAAATGCGGAGGATTGGGAATTTCAGGTATGCCTTGGGTTTTCAGGCTCTGGCCGGTCATGCAGCGTGAGGCAATTTTAGCCAGCTGCCAGCCCGTAGCTTTCGAGACAAAAGGGACCGTCCGGGAGGCACGGGGATTGACCTCAAGGACGTAAATCCGGTCTTCCTGCACCGCAAACTGGCAGTTCATGAGGCCAACCACGCCCAAAGCCAGAGCCAGTTCTACAGTTTGCCGCCGCAATTCAATCTGGATGTTTTCAGGGAGAGAGTAGGGCGGCAAACAGCAGGCCGAGTCGCCGCTATGAACGCCAGCCTGCTCAATATGTTCCATGATCCCCGCAACAATGACCTGACCGTCCTGGTCGGCAACGGCATCAATATCCACTTCCAGGGCATCATTGAGGAATCGATCCAGGAGAATGGGCTGATCATTGGAAATGCGGACGGCTTCTTCCATGTAACGCTGCAGGTCTGCTTCAGCGTAAACAATACGCATGGCGCGGCCACCGAGTACATAGGAGGGACGAACAACCAGCGGATAACCCAGTTCCTTGGCTTTACTCAATGCTTCCGGAGCACTGCGGGCAATGGCGTTTTCCGGCTGGCGGAGACCCAGGCGCTGCAGCAGTTGCTGAAAGCGTTCGCGATCTTCAGCCAGATCAATGGAGTCCGGAGTCGTACCGATGATGGGTACACCGGCTGCTTCAAGATCGTTGGCCAGCTTGAGAGGGGTCTGGCCGCCAAACTGAACAATGACGCCCTGAGGTTTTTCCACTGCGACAATTTCCAGCACGTCTTCCAGGGTCAGGGGCTCAAAATAGAGGCGATCAGAAGTGTCGTAATCGGTAGATACGGTTTCCGGATTGCAGTTGACCATGATGGTTTCAAAACCATCTGCATGGAGCGCCATGCTGGCATGAACGCAACAGTAGTCAAACTCAATGCCCTGACCAATGCGGTTGGGTCCACCGCCCAAAATCATGATTTTGGGTTTGGTTCCAGGCTCCGCCTCACATTCCACTTCATAAGTGGAGTAGAGATAGGGGGTTGGCGAATGAAATTCCGCCGCACAGGTGTCCACCCGTTTGTAAACGGGCCGAATGCCCAGTTTGTGGCGCTGTTCGCGCAGCTGGGATTCCCGGCAGCCCAGCAGTCGGGCCAGACGACGATCCGAAAAACCCATGGCTTTGAGTGCTCGCAAGTGGAGCGCATCGAGGCTGGCCAGAGGCATTCCACGCAGATTTTCTTCCTGCTGTACCAGCTCAATAATCTGTTCGAGGAACCAGGGGTCGATATGCGTGGTCTGCTGGATTTTGTCCTGATCCCAGCCCCGGCGGATAGCGTCGGCTAAGTACCAGAGGCGATCAGGGCCGGCTATGCGCAGCTCCTGCTCCAGCTTCTGCAAGGTTTCTGGATCATTACCCAACAGCTTTTCATCCAGTCCATCGACCCCGGTTTCGAGGCCGCGCAGAGCTTTTTGCAGGGATTCCTGAAAACTCCGGCCAATGGCCATCACTTCCCCCACCGATTTCATCTGGGTGGTCAGGTGCGCGTCAGCTTCCGGGAATTTTTCGAAAGCAAAGCGGGGTATTTTGGTGACCACATAGTCGATGGTCGGTTCAAAACTGGCAGGAGTAGCCTGGGTGATATCATTGCGCAATTCGTCCAGGGTGTATCCCAGGGCCAGCTTGGCCGCAATTTTGGCGATGGGAAAGCCGGTAGCCTTGGATGCCAGTGCGGACGAGCGGGAAACGCGCGGATTCATCTCGATGACAATCAAACGCCCATCCACCGGATTAACCGCAAACTGGACATTGGAACCGCCTGTGTCCACGCCAATGCGGCGCAGAACAGCTATGGAGGCGTCACGCATCCGCTGATATTCGCGGTCAGTCAGAGTCTGGGCGGGGGCTACGGTAATGGAGTCACCGGTATGAATCCCCATGGGATCCATGTTTTCGATGGAACAGACAATAATGCAGTTATCTGCCTGATCCCGGACCACCTCCATTTCAAATTCTTTCCAGCCAATAATGGATTCTTCAATGAGAATTTCGTGGGTGGGGCTGGCCTCCAGACCCCGCGAGGCAATATCCTCAAACTCCTCGCGGTTGTAGGCAATACCGCCACCAGTGCCGCCCAGGGTGAAGGAAGGTCGGATAATGACCGGAAAACCAATATCTTCGGCAATTTGGCGGGCTCCGTCCATATCGTGCCCAAAAGCTGAACGGGCCACTTCCAGGCCAATTTCCTGCATGGCTTTTTTGAACAGCCCCCGATCCTCGGCTTCGCGAATGGCCTCCACCGAGGCCCCGATCAGGCGCACCCCGAACTTTTCCAGAATGCCCTCACGGTGCAGATCCAACGCACAGTTGAGGGCGGTCTGACCACCCATCGTCGGCAAAATGGCATCCGGGCGCTCCATTTCGATGATGCGCGCTACCGTCTGCCACTCCACGGGCTCAATATAGGTCGCATCAGCCGTTTGCGCGTCGGTCATGATGGTCGCCGGATTGGAATTGACCAGAATGACGCGGCAGCCTTCCTCGCGCAGTGCCTTGCAGGCTTGTACTCCCGAGTAATCAAATTCGCAGGCCTGACCGATGACAATGGGGCCGGCGCCAATCAGCAGGACGCTGTGAATATCTTGATGCTTAGGCATGGGTGTGGGCTCCGTATTGATGCATGGCAGCTACGAAATCATCAAAAATGATGCTGGCATCGTGGGGGCCGGGTCCTGCTTCCGGATGTCCCTGAAAGGAAAAAACCGGGAGGTTGTTATGGGCCATACCCTGCAAACTGCCATCAAACAGGGAGGTATGCGTAATACGCACGGAGTCCGGCAAGCTTTGGGTGTCCACCGCAAAACCGTGGTTTTGACTGGTAATTAATACCCGACCACTGCGCAGATCTTTGACCGGATGATTGGCACCATGATGCCCAAATTTCATTTTGATGGTTTTGGCACCCAAGGCGATGCCGAGTAACTGATGTCCCAGGCAGAGCCCAAAAGTGGGTATTTGTGCTGCAATGATTTCGCGCATGGCTTGCTGGGCATAATCGAGGGCGTCGGGATCTCCCGGCCCATTGGAGAACAGCACACCGTCCGGGCGCAGGGCGATGACCTCAGCGGCTGGCGTTTTGGCAGGTACCAGGGTAACCCGGCAGGCACGGTCGGCGAGCAGGCGCAATATATTGTTCTTTTTGCCGAAATCGTATACCACCACATGATATTGCGGATGGCTGATGGGTTGCGCCTGATAACCCTGTTCAGGCAGGCCGCTCGCAAGGAGCCATTCTGATGTTTTTTGCGCTGCCACGTCCTGAACCAGATCCCGACCCAGCAAACCGGGAAATCCGCGCGCGGCAGCCAGGGCTTCGCTTTCATTCACCTCAGCGCCAACCAGCAAAGCCGCATTCTGGGCACCGCCATTGCGCAGGCGGCGGGTGAGTGCGCGGGTATCAATACCGGCAATGGCAGGAATACCCTGCCGGGTCAGAAAATCGGGGAGAGTCTGGCTGCTGCGCCAGTTACTGGGGGTGCGGGGCAAATTACGCAGTACCAGAGCCGAGCAGAATATTTTTGATCCTTCCATGTCTTCGGGGTTGATCCCGGTATTGCCAATATGTGGATAGGTCAATGTCACAATTTGGCCGCGATAGGAAGGATCCGTCAAAATTTCCTGGTAACCCGTCATCGCCGTGTTGAAACAGATTTCACCGATGGCCAGACCACTGCTGCCAAAACCTGTACCCCGGTAGATACTGCCGTCTGCCAATGCCAGGACCGCCTGCACTTTCTCACCTCGTCTGCCATGGAAGATGCAAAAAAGGGAGGGTGTCCCCTCCCGCATAGATTGTCCACATTCTAGGGATATGCCGGGCACTGGTCAACGCAGTTATCGGCCATTCATTCTGAAAAAAGGTGGCTGCAGGAAGCATTACACAACGATAAGTGCTTGAGTGTGTGGAAAGTGATGATAAGCTTGTGACCATGATCAGGTATTCATAATTCCAAAAGGAGTGGTTTCGTATGCGTCGCATTCAGAGTTCTTGGTTGTTTGCAGGAGTAATTTTGGCCCTGTCTGGCTGTGGTTCAGCGACGAATAATGGCTTGGCTCCGCAGGCCGAAAATACTTATCCTGTGCCCTCGGCTATTACTACGCCATCCAGCTACAGAGCACCCGCGCCCATCTTGCAGGTTCCTGTCCAGCCTCTGTCGCAGCCAAAAACTTTACCCGCTCCTTCGGCACCCGGCGTGAATTATTCGTCAACGACTTTACCCTTGACGCCTCTGGCATCCTCTACCTCCGCCTTGTCCAGCGCCGCGCAATCTGTCACCCAACCGGTCACCCGGACGGTGGAAAATGCCAAAAATTCTGCGGATCAGGCAGTCAGCAATGCCCAAGGCGCAGTGCAACAGCAACTCAATGCGGCAACGTCCTCCTTTTCCGGGAAATGGCAGCAGGATATGGTCAAAGCTCGGCAGGACAGCACCAAATGTGCCGCTTTAAGTTCGTCAGCGCAGAGTGCCTGCTGGCAGAATGTGTCAGATTGGGCGAAAGCGCGTGCTACGCAATATCAGAGCATGAGTGCCACGGCGAGCGGCGCTCAGGCCCAGCAAATGCAATCTGCCTCCAAATTTTTTGGTGCAACTGGTGAATGGGCCAGTGCCTGTAGTGCTCTCAGTGCCCAGTCTTGCGCGGAGTCACCGCTGATCAGCAAGATGCAGCAGTGGAAGGCTTCTGTGGGTATCCCCGGAACCACTGCAGGGCAATAAAATTTGCAGATTCCTGAAAATCTGCCATTCCATTTTCTTGGCGGGGCGACGACTTAGATGGACATGAATCACTTCGCACTGGTTTCCCTGATTAGTCTGGCGATTACCCTGGCGGTGGCGACAACGGGGTCACTGTTTCGACCAGATGCCTGGTATACGCGCCTCCAGAAGCCCGAAGGCACGCCTCCGCCCTGGGTTTTTCCAGTGATCTGGACGCTGTTGTACATCATCATGGCTTTTGCGGCAGCGTTGATTTATGTCAGCCCGGCAAGTCCGTTGCGGACAGTGGGTTTATCTTTGTATGGCCTGCAGTTGCTCTGTAATGCCGCATGGTCATGGCTGTTTTTTGGGCGGCATCAGGTGCTTTTGGCCTTGGCAGACCTGGTTTTACTTCTGCTCCTGGTATTGGCTTGTTTCCTGGTTTTTATGCTGATCATGCCGCTGGCCGCCTGGTTGTTGGTGCCTTATTTACTCTGGCTTTGCGTGGCTCTGTATCTGAATGCCGCGACCTATCGCCTGAATCGATTCTCCTGATGCGGCCCATGCGCAATCCGGAAAAAACCATTGTTCAGGTGGCTGATCTGAACGTGCAGCTGACGCGCAAGGCGGTCAAGAATTTGCGCATTATGGTTTTTCCCCCTGACGGGGATGTAAGGGTAAGTGCCCCCTGGGCGATGACAGATGGAGACATTCGTGCGGCCATCCTGGCCCGTTTATCCTGGATCAAGCAGCACCAGCAGCAATTTCAGCAGCAGACTCCATCACCGGTTCTGGAGTATCAATCCGGCGAAACCCATTCCTATTTGGGACAGAACTACATACTCCGGGTGCATGAAGTGGCCGGTCGCGGCCGTATTGAATTACGCGACTCTGCCTTTATGGAGATGTACTGTCCGCCCGAAGCTGCACAGGCTGAACGTCAGGCCTTGCTCCACAAGTATTATCGTCAGGCATTGAAAGACCGCATTCCGGGGATTGTTGCCCGCTATGAACCGATTCTGGGTGTGCAGGTGGCCGAGTGGGGCGTTAAACGCATGCGCACTCGCTGGGGTACCTGCAACATCCGCGCGCGGCGCATCTGGCTCGGCCTGGAGCTCGCCCGCCACGCAGAAATTTGTCTGGAATATGTGGTATTACATGAAATGGCTCATTTACTGGAGCGCCTGCACAATGGTCGTTTCAAGAGTATCCTCGATGCGGCCATGCCGGACTGGCGTCGGGTGAAAAATCAACTCCGCTCTGGTTCTGCTGACCCTTCTTGCTGAAAGTTCCTGATGCTTACTCGGAGATAGCTACTATAATCCTTTGACTACCAGCATGATGGTGGTTCAGGTAATTTGAAAGAGGGTACAATTATGCAAAACAAGCGATCAAAACAATTACTCATCATTTCCATCAGCTTGGGTCTTGGTTTAGGGATGACGCAGGAAGCAGCCCAGGCAGCGACAACTGCACCGGCCACAGCTGCGGTGGGGCATTACCACGCGCTGACGGGTAACCCGAGTGGCACCTATCAGATTGATCCAGAGCATTCCGCTGCTTATTTTACCATTGGTCATGTGGGTATTGGTCCCTTTAGCGGACGTTTTAACAAGATTTCTGGTACTTATACCGTCAACACTCAGGATCCGGCCAAAGACACGGCCAAAATTGTCATCCCGGCGGCCAGCATTTTTACAAACTTCGCCCCTCGCGATAAATATCTCCGCAGTCCGACCTTTTTTGATGTCAAAAAATATCCTGATGTGACTTTTGTCAGCACCCGTTATCAGCCGATCAGCAAAACGACGGGCGATCTCTATGGCAAGTTGACCCTGCATGGTGTCACTCGGGCGATGATGTTTCGTGTCAGGGAAACCGGCGCTGGCGATGTGAACTATCTTCCCAAGCCTTGGGGGGGCTATTTGTCCGGATTTGTTGCCGTTACTACCATTCAGCGCAGTAATTACGGCATGAAAGCCTATCTTCCTGAAGGGCTCTCCAACAAAGTTCAGATTCGGGTAGAAATTGAAGGTAAAAAAATCGCCTGATGGATTCAACCTGAAATCGGCGTAGAGCAAAGTTGCTGTAATGCGGCCTCGCCCACTGCCGATTTTTTTCTTGCAATTACTTAGATGGCTAAGTATAAGAGATCGAACTATATAATGAACAAGCTGGGAGGGGGCATGTCAGAGGAACAGTTACAGCAGGATTTTGCTCTGGCGCTGCATGATACTGCGCGAGCCTGGCGACACGCTTTGGATCGCCGACTGAAAGGTTTGGGTCTGAGCCAGGCCAGCTGGTTAAGCATCGCTTATCTGGCGAAAGCCCCTGCACCAATGACTCAAACCGAGTTGGCCCATTGTCTGTCGGTAGAACAACCAACCGTGGTGGCCATGCTCGATCGGCTGCAGCGCGCGGGACTGCTGCGCCGGGAAATAGACGCTCATGATCGTCGTATCCGCCGCGTACTGCTGACGCCAGAGGGTATCGAGGTGTATGCGGAAGTGCGCCGCGTGGCGATGGACTTCCGCCATGAAAAACTCAAAGAACTGGACGTGGAGGTACTACGCCAGATAACGGGAGTCCTTCAGCAACTGCAAAGGACGTTGGAAGATCCCATTCCATGAGCACGGCATCGGTCCCCATGGATGCTTCAGGACTGAACCGTCCGCTGATTACCCTGGCCATCATGCTCGCCACCATCATGCAGACGCTGGACAGCACCATCGCCAATGTGGCCCTGCCCCATATGCAGGGCAGCTTGTCAGTTTCGCTCAATCAGATCGGCTGGGTGCTGACATCCTATATTGTCGCAACCGCCATCGCCACGCCCTTGACTGGCTGGCTGGTGGATCGCTTTGGTAAGCGCAATATTTTCCTGGCCTCAGTGGCCGGTTTTACCCTGGCCTCCATGTGGTGTGGTATTTCCACCTCCTTGTTCGAAATTGTCATTGCCAGAGTATTTCAGGGCGTATTTGGTGCTGCCCTGGTGCCGCTTTCACAAACCACCTTGCTGGACATCAATCCCCGGGAAAAACAGGGCTCGGCCATGGCATTGTGGGGTATGGGGGTCATGGTTGGACCGATTGTTGGCCCGACTCTGGGTGGCTGGCTGACCGACAGCATGGGCTGGCGCTGGGTTTTTTTCATCAATGTTCCAGTAGGTATCCTGGCACTTTGGGGTATCTGGAAATCGTTTCCGGCCGATACGCCGGGACGCAGCATGCGCTTTGATATGGCCGGTTTTGTCAGCCTCAGTCTGGCCATTGGCGGTCTGCAATTATTGCTGGACCGGGGACAACAACTGGATTGGTTCAGTTCGGTGGAAATCTGGGTGGAAGCCTATCTGGCCGGTTTTGCAGCCATTTATTTTATCTGGCATACCTGGCGCACTCCACCCGAGCACTCGTTTTTTGATTATCGTCTGATTTTGAATCGCAATTATGTGACCGGATTGCTATTCATTTTTATTGTAGGCGTGGTGCTTTTTGCCTCGCGGGCCCTGATTCCCACCATGCTGCAGGATCTGATGGGTTACACGGCCGAGGCTGCCGGGTGGGTAACGGCTCCCAGTGGTTTAGGCACCATGCTCGCCATGCTCATTGTAGGTCGGCTGGTGGGTAAGGTGGATTTGCGCCTGTTGCTGGCTATTGGCTTTGGTGTAACGGCATTTTCTCTCTGGGAAATGCAAGGTTACAGTCTGGTGATCAGTCAGGGTGATGTGATCTGGCCCGGTGTCTGGCAGGGCCTGGGTATTGGCCTGGTGTTCGTGCCATTGAGTACGGCTACTTTCGCCACGCTCAGTCCCCAGATGCGCGCCAACGGTACCGCTATATATAGTCTGGTCCGCAATGTCGGCAGCAGCCTGGGGATTTCTTTGGTGGAGACCCTGCTGACCCGCAATACCCAAATTGCACACGCTACGCTGGCGGCGCATATTGATGGTCGCAATCCGGGTTATGCAAACCCTGCTGTCGCAGAACTGTATAATCCTCATTCGAGTATGGGGCAGTTGTTGCTCAATAATGAAATTACCCGGCAGGCCAGTATGATTGCCTATATGGATAACTTCTGGCTGATGATGGTGATGACGCTGGCGATTTTCCCTTTGTTGTTGATTATTCGTACACCAAAGCGGGAAGCAGAGGCAAGGAGAAGCTGATGTTCCAGAAAGTGATGGTCGCTTACGATGGGAGTGCTTCTGGTGGTATCGCGTTACAGCAGGCGACAGAGATTGCAGGTCTCACGCAGGCTGAACTGCATTTGTTTGGCGTCATTGTCAATACCGGCGGTATGGCGATGGCACAAGCGGCGGGTGCCGAAGACATGCTGAGTAGGGAAGGGGAAGCTATTCGTACCCGGCTGGACGAGGTCGCTACAAAGCTCCGTACGGATGGGCTGAGCGTGTATACTCATGCGGTTGAGGGGAGCCCTGCTGAAGCCATTGCCCAATATGCCCGACAAATCCACGCTGATTTACTGGTGATTGGTCATATTCCCCAATTTTCTTTTGGCCACTGGCTGGAAGGATCTGTTGCCAAAGCCCTCCTGAGAAGTTTGCCCTGCAGTATTCTGGTCGCAAAAAAAATCCGATAAAACATCCAAATGGATGATCTTTTATGTGATTAAAGAACATCTAACATTTTGTTTAAGAAGTCGTTAAAATCAATGGCATGAAATGCTTGCATGCATTAAAGCAAGCATTAACCATGATTCCAATGACTGCTGAATAAGGAAACAAAGTGTATGATCCCTCAGAAAAAATCGCTTGAAACGGGTAATAGTGTTAAAAATTATGATCGTCATTTAATATCGGCAGCAAAGCGTATATCAGAAAAATTTAAAACTAAACATCGATTATGGTTAAGCGGCTATTTGTTGATGGGTTTGTTTTTTTCTCAAGGGGCAATGGCCACGCAATACGCCACTTCATTCGACTGTACGACTGCAAATACCGTAACAGAACAGGTGATTTGCCAGGACCAAAAATTGGCAAGCCTGGATCTGCAATTGTCTCAGGAATATGATGAATTAGTAAATAATATGAAAAAAAGTGGAAATCATCAAAAAAATCTCAGTTATCTCCTTGTCTCTCAGGAAAAATGGAAAAAAGAGAAAATTCAGTGCAAAGGTGATAGTTTCTGTATAACAGATGCTTACGGAAAACGTTTAGCGGAGCTGGGCGCTTGTTATCATTAGAACTATAGATTGTGCACCTTGAGGATTATCAATGGCGCTTTGTCCGGCCACCTTTGATATTCTATGGGTCTTGTGAAAGACTGCGCTCATATTTGAGGAATACAATTCATGAGATATGGAGTCTATAAAGACAAGCAGGAATTTTTCTGTAAATATCGGCAACATTTGCGTGGGATATTACTGATAAGTATTTTTTTCTCACAGCTTGCACATGCAACTCAATATACTACTTCTTACAACTGTAAAACAGCAAAAACTGAAACTGAAAAAGCGGTTTGTCAGGATGCGCAGCTGGCAAAAATGGATCGACAGGTATCCCATGATTATAATCAATTGACGAATAGAATGAATAAAGAAGGAAATTATCATCAATCTTTAAATAATGTGACTACAACGCAGTCTGAATGGAAGGAAGAGACTCTCCAGTGTAAAGGCGATATTTTCTGCCTAACGGATGCCTATGGCAAACGACTGGCTGAGTTGAATTATTGCTACAGAAGTGACAAAGCCATTGCAGTAGCTGCAGTTGCTGACTGTACCCCGCTGGACCGGGTGGATTATCATTTTATCCAGAAGTCCGAAGGCATGATGTATGATTTTTATGTGCCCGGGGCGTTTGGAACCAATGTGGAGACAGGCGAGAATCTTGGGCCGCGATATAAGAAAGATAAAAAAACGGGAGAAAAGTACCAGAAAGCGATAGGCAATAGTAGTGTTACGGTAGGTGAAGGTGTAGACCTGGGACAGCAAACTATTAAAGGGTTGAGACGGTATATGGATACCGAACAAAAGAAATATGGTAAGCCTGATGATGTAGATATTGAATTGATATTAGATAAAGTCAGACCATTTATTGGAAAAACAAAAAATTCTGCGATATCGTCATTAAATGACTATTACAGTGATAATGGTAAATATCCTTATATGAGCGAAGAAAATGCCGAATTTATTTCTTCAGCGGTTAGGCATGGTTACGCCGAGGATGCCGCAGCATTGTTCAAGAAGAACTCTTTTCCAAATATGAATTTTTGGTCCATGCC
The DNA here is from genome assembly GCF_018853815.1 of Acidithiobacillus sulfurivorans. Lineage (GTDB taxonomy): Bacteria > Pseudomonadota > Gammaproteobacteria > Acidithiobacillales > Acidithiobacillaceae > Acidithiobacillus > Acidithiobacillus sulfurivorans. The sequence goes on from NZ_JAAOMP010000169.1 coordinate 14,271, forward strand.
TGCTTCTGTACAAACTGTGCTGACGGACATGAAGTTTCATTCCTATATATCCAGTGTTGCGCATCTTTTTTATCAGGCTGACTGGTTGGGTGCAGCAAAAGAACTTGAAAATCTCGCTGTTGGGCGTTATGCAAAATATAAAAGTCGTTTTCTTGCGCGGGCACAAATGTTGCGAGATGCTATTAATTATCATTACTTGCCATCGCAGGGTGATCCTTGTGCATCAGCCAAAGCGTCTCTGGCCTATAATGGAAACCTTGTCTTGCAATGTGTCTTGCGATATCTGGACTGGGCATAGCACTTTGAATTTGTACTAATCTGGAGATAAAATAGATGAAAATATCATCTTTTATAGCGCAATTTACAGCTTTGCTTCTCAGTTTTGGTAGCATGGCGTATGCGGCTGACGATTCCTTAAATTGCCCAGCAATTGCGGCAAAAACACCTGATAGCATCACAACTACCTGCAAAGGTACTCTTAGTCCTACCCAAAAAGCGATTTGTGAATATAAGCCTAAAAAGTGGACAGACAATCTGCCACTATTGGATAGTACGGTAGGGGTTAGTTACGTTCGTGATCTGCGATCAGCGGGTGTTGGTACGCCCGTGTGTAGGCAGTTGCTCAATGGTCATAAATCCTACCAGATCGCCTTGCAGCAATGTGGTGATAACGGCAACTGTGTGCTTAAGGTGATGCGCAAGTGGTCCTGGGATCTGGCAAAAATAGAAAAATCCCTGCGCGTACCCATTAAAATGTCCAGTCTGCAGCAGTTTGCGGGTAAGGCGTATATTCAGGATGGGTCTACAACGGTTCCTCTGCTGGAACGGCTGAAGCAAGGGATGGATTTGTTTCCTCTGCCACGACTCGCATTGAAAAATGGTAACGAGTTGATCTGGGGCTTCCAGCCGCATAATGCTCAGGTCCAATCCCTGATGATTCTTAATCATCAAGGCGATGTGCAGGTCATGGGTCTGGTTGATAATCTTTATCTTGGTATGTCTGGTGGGCAGGCCCCTGCTGGCTTGGACCCCGAAGCTCGCCTATCTCTTTTAGTCAGGAATCCGGCAGCTCTCAGTGAAAATCTTCCTGCCATTCATGCCTGGGCGGCGGCGAGTCTACTGGGTTTTAATCAGACCTGTCCCGGCAAGGATCAACAGGCTTGTCAGGCAGCCATGGCGCAGACACTACCCATCAAGGCATACAATCTGAACTGCAAGGTAAAACCTCAGGGGAACATCTTGGTGGATCATTGTGCCTTGCCATTGCCCTCCGTAAAAAACGATGTTTCTCCGGGCTTATTCTGGCAATGACGCATATCTGAGACTATTTGCCTGAAACACGCATGACTCAGCTCAGACCTTACTCCGGCAGCTGCATGGTCACGCAGTGCAGGCTGCCATGTTGGCGGGCGAGTTCCAGACAGGCGATAGGCACAATTTGGCGGTCTGGAAAAGCCGTTTGAAGACGCTGGATGGCAATATTATCCGCAGGATCATCATAAACGGGGAGTAAGACCGCTCCATTGAGGATCAGAAAGTTGGCATAAGTCAGAGGTAAGCGGTTGTCCTCCTCATCCCATTGCGCCTGTGCCCAGGGGAGGGGAATCAGATGGTAAGCCTGTCCATCATGACTGTGCAGGGCGCTGAGTTCGGCAGCCATTTGCTGCAAGGCGGCAAAGTGACTGTCGTTGGGATCATCACAATTTTGATACGCGATGGTGTGCGGATTGCAAAAGCGCGCCAGAGTATCGATGTGTGCATCGGTGTCATCGCCTTCCAGATGCCCACTATGCAGCCAGAGTACGCGCTGCATGCCAAGCTGCTGGCATAAGGCGCTTTCAATGTCCAAGGCCGACCATTGTGGATTGCGATTGGCGGAAAGCAGGCAGGCGCTGGTCGTCAGTAAAGTGCCATGCCCATCACTTTCAATGCTGCCGCCTTCCAGCACCATCCCTGAAATCTCCAGGGAACATTCGCCAAAAGCCTGTTGGGCATGGAGATGACGCGTAATCTGATTGTCCAGGTCGGCGCGAAACTTGAGGCCCCAGGCATTAAAGCCAAAATCCAGCAATTTACGCTCTCCTGCCGGGTTGGTGAGGGTGAGTGGTCCATGGTCTCGCGCCCAGGAATCATTGCTGGGCACCAGATACAGATGGCAGTGGGACATGTTGGCGTGCGCATTCTCCAGACGCTGTTCACAATCCCGTAAACTTTTGCGGTCATGGCAGGCCACCAGCAGATGCTCACGCAGACTGATTTCTCGGGCAATCTGCATAAAAACCGGAAGGACCTCATCCAGTCGGGGTGCCCAATCGCTTTCGGGATGGGGCCAGGTCAGTTGCACACCCCACTGCGGAGCCCATTCGGCGGGGAGAGTATAGTTGGACTGCATGGTGAATTCCTTTCAGGAGCGATATCTATATCATAGGCAATTCGGGGGTTTCCGTCAGCCATGCAGGCAGGCTAAACTGTCCGCATGGCGCATTCCAGCGAACGTTTAGATCATCTGCTTTCCCGACTGGGTTATTGTAGCCGCTCGGAAGTGCGTGATTTACTGCGTGAAGGGCGCGTGTTAGCGGATGGAATGCCGCTGCGCAAGGCGGCTACCAAGGTAGAACCAGCCAGTGTGCAGATCGATGAAGAGCCTCTGGATCATCCCTATCCTCTCTATGTGCTGTATCACAAACCCCTCGGCAAGGTCTGTGCGCATGATGATCCTCGTGCCATTTATCAGGATTTTCCACCGCGATGGCGCTACCGGCGACCCAGCTTTAGCAGTGTCGGACGTCTGGATCGGGAAACCAGCGGCGTGTTGTTGCTGACCGATGATGGAGACTGGCTACATCGTTGGACCAGTCCCCGCTATGACATTCCGCGCCGGTATCGAGTGACTTTGGAAAATCCTTTGCAGGGCCATGAAGCCGGCATACTGGCTTCGGGCACCTTGCTGCTGGAGGGAGAGCATAGCCCGTGCAAAGCGGCAGAAATGATCCCGCTCGGCACGACTGAACTACAATTGACCCTCCATGAAGGACGTTATCACGAGGTGCGGCGTATGTTTGCGGCCCTGGATAATTTGGTGTTGAGCCTGCATCGGGAGGCATTCGGACCTTTCACTTTGGATGATCTGGCTCCAGGACAGTGGCGGGAACTCAGCGAAATCGAACGGCAAAGGGAGTCATAACCATGGTCTGGAAGCCGCATGTAACAGTTGCTGCAATTGTGGAGCATGAGGGGCGTTTTTTACTGGTCGAAGAAATGGTAGAAGGACGCCGATGTTTCAATCAGCCTGCTGGTCACTGGGACCCTGGTGAAACCCTGCTTGACGCGGTCGTACGGGAAACCCTGGAAGAGACGGCCTATGCCTTTGAGCCCGAATATCTCACGGGCATTTATCATTGGGAGCACCCCGCCAAAGATTTGACCTACCTGCGTTTCGCTTTTGGCGGGAAGTTGGGTGCCCAGCGTCCAGACTACACGCTGGATACCGGAATTATTGGTCCGGTGTGGATGACCCCGGCAGAAATACAGGTGCAGAGCGAACACCTGCGTAATGTCATGGTGCAGCGTTGTATGGCGGATTATTTGGCCGGGAATCGCTATCCTCTCGAAATTTTACACAGTCTGACAGACTGACGTTGGCTCTGCCTCGTGCTATATTGGGCAAAAGGCATCGGTAGAGACGATGAATATGATAGACGCAGACGGCTATCGCCCCAATGTGGGCATGATTATTTGCAACGAACACAATCAGGTGTTGTGGGCCAAACGCCGGGGTGAGAATGCCTGGCAGTTTCCGCAAGGTGGAATTGATCATGCGGAAACACCAGAACAAGCCATGTTCCGTGAGCTCGAAGAGGAAGTGGGTACGGCCAAGGTCTGTATTCTTGGGCGGACTCAGGGGTGGTTACGTTACGAGGTTCCCTGTTCCCGGCATCGTGCCCAGCGGCGTCGTTATCGCGGGCAAAAACAAATCTGGTTTTTGCTGCGTTTCGAAGGAGATGAGGCCGAAATAAACACCTTGACGACTCAGCATCCCGAGTTTGAAACCTGGCGCTGGGTAGATTACTGGATGCCTGCCCGGGAAATCATCGCCTTTAAACGACAGGTTTACTGGCAGGCATTGCAGGAGTTGGCCCCGCTGATTAATGTGGGACCACCTCCTGCTGATGCTGCTGAGTCTAAGAGAAAAGTTTCCCCTTCAGCAGGTTAATCCCCTGGCTCAACAGGCCTCCATATCACACATTAAACAAAAAATTCAGTACGTCCCCATCATGTACGACATAATCCTTACCTTCCGCACGCATTTTGCCCGCTTCCTTGGCACCATGCTCCCCCCGGTACTGGACGAAATCCGCGTAGGCGATGGTCTGGGCGCGGATGAAACCCCGCTCGAAATCACTATGAATGACGCCAGCAGCCTGGGGGGCAGTGGCCCCGATGGGAATGGTCCAGGCCCGTACTTCCTTGACCCCGGCCGTAAAATAGGTTTGCAGGCCCAGCAAGCCATAGGCCGCGCGGATGATACGGTTCAGTCCGGGTTCTTCCAGTCCAAGATCCTGCAGAAAGGCGCTTTGCTCTTCAGATTCCAGTTCGGCCAGTTCAGATTCAATGGCTGCACACACCGGAACCACGCTGGCATGGCGTTCGCCCGCCCAGGCTTCCAGAAGTGGACGCCAGGGCCCATCCTGAATTTCATCTTCCGCCACATTGGCAATGACCATCATGGGTTTCATGGTGAGCAAAAACAGGCCACGCAAATGGGCTTTTTCTTCAGCACTCATGCTGAGACTCGCGGCGGGTTTGCCACTATTGAGATGCGGTAGCAGGCGGGCCATGGCAGCGGCTTCGGCGATGGCATCCTTGTTGCCACCCTTGGCCTGGCGGGCAACCCGCGCCTGACCTTTTTCGACCGTACTGATATCCGCCAGAATCAGCTCCGTCAACACGGTATCCAGATCAGCCACCGGGTCCACCTGACCGCTGACATGAACGACGTTGGGATCTTCAAAGCAGCGCGTAACCAGCGCAATAGCGTCCGTTTCCCGAATGTGGGCCAGAAACTGGTTTCCCAAACCCTCGCCCTGGGCCGCGCCCGCCACCAGTCCGGCAATATCCACAAACTCCATGGTGGCCGGAACCACATTTTGGGGTTTGACGATTTCGATCAGCGCCTGCAGCCGGGGGTCCGGCACGGATACCAGACCCACATTGGGTTCAATGGTGCAGAAAGGATAATTTTCAGCGGCGATACCGGCTTTGGTGATCGCATTGAACAGGGTGGATTTGCCCACATTGGGGAGACCGACGATGCCACAGGCCAAAGCCATAAAAAACTCCTAATCGCTGTGCAGGGTTTTCTGAGCCGCATCACTGCGACCATTAAGAAATTCCGGAAGAACCGCCAGGCTGTGATCAATCGCCAGGTCAATCGCGGATTTATCCATTGCCGAAGGCACGCCCAGTACATAATTTATCACGGCATCCTTGTGCCCGGGATGACCGATGCCAAGGCGCAGGCGCCAGTAATCCCGCGTGCCCAGTGCCCGATCCAGATCGCGCAAGCCATTATGCCCGCCATGTCCGCCGCTCCATTTCAGGCGTGCGGTACCGGGTGGTAGATCGAGCTCGTCGTGTATCACTAAAATACGCGCCGCAGGCACCTTGTAAAAAGCGGCCATGGCCTGGACCGGAGCACCGCTGCGATTCATGAATTCCTGGGGCAGGCACAAGCCCAGTTGTTGTCCAGAATCTTGCGTAGTTGCAGCCAGACAATGCCAGCGTGACTCCAAACGTAAAGACGCTCCAGCCTTTTCTGCAAAGGTCTGGAGCGCCCAGAAACCGGCGTTGTGACGGGTGCGGGCGTATTCTGCCCCGGGATTTCCCAGCCCCGCCAGCAACCAGTCCATTTTACCTCACTCGGCGGCTTCGGGAGTTTCTTCCGCTTCAGCGCCGGTACGGGGGCTATGAATGGAGACAATTTCCTTGTCATCTTCATGCTGGAGGGGAATCAGGATAACACCGGCTGGCACGCTGATCTGCGACAGATGCAGGCTCTCGCCTTTTTCCAGATTGGCAATGTCCACTTCGATGGCTTCGGGCAGGCGATCAACCGGTGCTTCTACTTCCACGTCCGTCAGTGCGCGGTGCAGTACGCCACCGGCCTTGATACCCACGCAGGTGCTTTCGTGGAGGAAGTGGATAGGCACGTGCAGACGCACGGTTTCACCGGCATGAACCCGCATGAAATCCATGTGCAGGACTTCTTCCTTGTAAGGATGCATCTGGATATCACGGATCAGGGCGGTTTCCTTACCCTGAGGGAATTCCAGGGTGATCACATGCGTGTAGGCCCGTTCGTCAGCCAGAAGCTTGCGCAACAGACGCGCTTCAATACTCAGACCGGTAGCCGCTTTGTTATCACCATAAAGCACGGCCGGGACCATGGCCGTACGGCGCAGGCGACGGCTGGCACGCCGACCATTTTCTTCGCGCGGCATGGCCGCAATCGCAAAATCTGTCATTTTCAGTACTCCTTATTGTGCTGTGGATTGAGCGGGGCGAGGGTTGACAGAACCTTTCTCCCCATGACTAAGGGGCGCATCATAATGCGCGCCTGCCGATTGAGCAACCTTTGCCGGCATTTTTGTGGATAATTTTTGCGGAGCTGGAGCTGGAGGAGTCTGATCCGGCTGCAAATACGCCTTAATGACTGCACGGGCTACCGGTAGGGCTTGCCAGGCGTTGTATCCGCCATTTTCGACCACCACCGCTACGGCAATTTTGGGGTGGTCTAAGGGTGCCCAGCCAATAAACAGCGAGTCATTATTGTAAATGGTGTGTCCATTTTTATAGCCCATAGGGACCTGGGCAGTACCGGTTTTGCCGGCAATGCTGATACCGGGGATGCTCACCGTATGGCAGGTGCCGGTATTGACGCAGGCTTCCATCCCCAGATGCACCGCATGCATGGCTTCGGCAGAAATATGCAGATTGACGGGCGCGGCATTGGGAATAGGAATAGTCTTGCCGCTTTGCGGGTCAATGAAGGCCTTGGCGACCTGGGGTTGCACGAGATAACCGCCATTGGCGAGGGCAGAAACGGCGCGGACCAATTGCAGCGGTGTTTCCAGTAGATAGCCCTGACCAATACCCAAAATCACCGAGTCACCGGTGTACCAGGGGGCATGAAGATGCGCGCGCTTCCAGGCCGGAGTCGGGACCAGACCGTTTGCGCCACCGGGTAGATCAATGGGCGTTTTCTGTCCGAAGCCAAAACGCCAGAGGGTCTTGTCCTGCAAATCAATCCCCATTTTCACGGCCAGCTTGTAGTAGAAAACATCCACAGACCAGGCCAGTGCCTTGGTGATGCCGGTCTCCCCGAAACCGCCCCGATTCCAGTCCCAGTAGGTGTGTCCTCCCAGCTGATAATTGCCGGGACAGTAAGTATGAAAATCCGGACTGATCACGCCTTCCTGGACGGCCTGAATGGTATAAAAAGGCTTCGCGCAGGAACCCGGCGGGTACAAGCCATTATCCGCCCGGTTCATGAGTGGTCGGCCCGGATTGTTGAGCAGTGATTGCCAGTGCGCATTACTAATGCCGTCCACAAACCAGTTGGCGTTAAAGCTGGGGCTGGTGACCATGGCGAGAATGCCCCCATTATTGGGGTCCATGGCGATGACCGCACCGCGATAGCCTTTACCCTGCAACGCTTCTGCCCCCGCCTCCTGAACCCGCAGCCGGAGATGGGTCATCAGATTACTACCAGGATGAGCGGCAATCTGGCGAAGAGTGCCCACTGGTAAACCCCGGGCGTTGATATCCTTGATTTCATAACCCATGACGCCACGCAGCTGGCGTTCGTAATAGCGTTCCAGGCCATTTTTACCAATATAATTACGACCCACATATTTATTGGCATGAAAATCTTTCAGGTCAGCCCCGGTAATCGGTCCGACGTAACCGACGACATGGGAAAACAAGGCGTCATAGGGATAATGGCGATGCATCATGGCGACAATACGCACGCCCGGCAGTTCCATGGCGCGGACGGATACGGCTGCAATTTGCGTCGGATTCAGATCCGCTTTCAGAACAATGGGGTCAAAGTCCGGCTTGCCGGCGCGCCGTGCGGCAAATTGCTGCAGATCTTCCGGGCTCAAGTTCAGAAGATGCTGCAAAAATTGCAGGCTTTGGTGCAGATGGGGGACCTGATCCGGGGTGATTTCGAGGGCATAGGTGGGCAGGTTTTCTGCCAGAACCTCCCCATGATCCGCCAGAATCAGGCCCCGAGGCGGAGCCAGGGGCACCAGAGCCACATGATTGTCATAGGCCAGCTCGCGAAATTTGGAGTAATGCAATACCTGCAGGTCCACTACCCGCAAGACAACCCCCAGGATAGCCAGGAGCATCAACAGTGCCGCAACACCCAGGCGGAAGCGAAAACTGCGCGTACGTTTCAATGATTCGGATAAGGGCATGGGTGCAACAAACCTGCTTCAATTTGCAAATGATGGAGGTGCTTCGTAAACTCGGTGTCGGAATGTCCGGCTAAAAGTGGGTGGCGCAGTGTTAGAATCCCGATATGAATCCCTGTTTGCAGAGTTGGAGAATGCTATCACGGATTATCGCGGATTGCGTCGACAACTGGAAGGTGACGGACGCAACAAGCATTCCGTGCAAGCCCTGCAGGCCCAAATTCAAAAACTGAAAGCGGAAAACCGGATGCTGCAAGAGCGTCAGGAAGAAATCTGTTTGCGCCTGAATGATCTGCTGGCGCAGGTCAATTGTTGGGAAAACGAACTATAAAATCATCAGGGAGAAGTCTGTGTCCGAAGTCAAACCCACAAATGCCGTGCAACAAATTTCAGTCACCTTGCTCGATCAGCATTATCAGATACCCTGTCCGGATGAAGAACGGGAGCTGTTGCTGGAAGCCGTGCGACTACTCAATCAACAATTGGAGGTGGCCAGAAGCCGTGGCAAATTGCTCAGCCGGGAGCGCGCCACCCTGATGGTGGCCGTGAATCTGGCAGCGGATTTGCAGCGTACCCGGCAGACATTGCAGGCGCGTGAGCATGATCTGCAACTCGTCGAACAGCGTCTGCAGCAACTGGTTGACAGGGCCAAGGGCTCAGAGTAATTTGGAATTGCCTCCTGCGAGGCACGAGTGGCCGAGACGATTCCTGAACCAATACTGTCTATCCAGGGAGTCCCCAGTCATCATCGTGGTGTGCAGCTCCCTTGCGGAGTAGCCTGAAGCGATGTGTGGATTCCCACCTGTTCATCAGGTTCTGGGGTGGCGGGCCGCACGACCATCGCGGGAGGTTTTTTGTTTTCTGAAACTGAAGCACCAGATCCGTCCGATCCGGTTTCCAAGGGCAGCTTGCGCAGAACAATGCGGCAGCAACGCCAGTCTCTTTCTCCGCAGCATCTACAGCAGGCGGCACTGGCACTCTCCCGTCAAATTCTCCAGCTCAGTCATTACAAAAAGGCCCGGCGGATTGCCCTCTATTGGCCCATGCAGGGCGAAATCAATCCTCTCCCATTGATGTACCATCGCCTGAGTCGTCACAAACGGTTCTATTTACCGGTATTATCAGGGAATTTTGCGCAAAAGCTGCGTTTCGCGCCTTTTCATGGGGAGAGCCGCATGCGCCCCAATGGCTTCCGTATTCCCGAGCCTCAGGTGGCAGCCGATTTGCTGATGACTCCGCAGGATCTCGATTTGTTGATTCTGCCCCTGGTGGCGTTTGATGCAGAAGGTTACCGCCTGGGTATGGGCGGGGGATTTTATGACCGCAGCCTCGCCAGCATGTCCCACCGTCAGCATTGGCAACACCCGCGTCTGCTGGGGGTCGGTCATGCTTTTCAGCAGTTAGACAGAGTCCCCCGCGAACCCTGGGACGTGCCGCTCAGCATCATCTGCACCGACCTCGCCTGTCACCGCATCAACGGACCTTTCACCTAGCCACGCGCTACGGCGGGCGCTTACCACTGCGTCAACGTCCTCCAGCCACTCCAGC
>NZ_JAAOMP010000017.1 GCF_018853815.1 Acidithiobacillus sulfurivorans
CGCCAGGTACGCACTGGCTACTGCATGTTTGGTTCCGCCCGCGACCACCGTTCCCAGCGGGGCATCCAGATCCAGAGAGCGCGGCGCTTGCCCTGCCCGTTCGCCGTATCCAGTTTGAACCAGGACCGGAGAAGCGACCGCAAAAGCCCCGCCTTTTGGATAGGCCGTTATCGTGCGTAACGGCTCCTGGGCAGGCTGACAGGCATCCCGCCCGTTATAATGCGCGATTGGCACAATAAAGGGGTTTGCACTCTCCAGCACATATTTTTTCAGGCCTCGCGCAATGCGCCGCAACGTGGCATCCGCCAGAGGCTTTTCCCGATCAAAGATAGACGGGCACGGAACCGACCAGTCAATACATTCGGCGGCTGACCGCCAGCGTTTTTTACCTTTGGTTTTGACCTTGGTATGAGTAGGCTCCGGCCAGTGAATAGGCTTCCCATCACAGCGAGCCACCATAAAAAGTCGCTCTCGCGTTGTCGGTGCGCCGAAGTCAGCGGCACAAAGGATTTTCCATTCTACGGCATAGCCCATATCACGAAGTTGAGACACAAAAGCCTGCCAGGTCCGACCAATCCTTTTTTTGTTTGGCACCAGATATTGCTGCCTGATCGGGACCACTTCATCTGGTTCGGCTATTGTTCCGTCCAGTTTCAGTACACGGCCAGTAGCCTTGTCGCGCTTGGCAACCAATGGCCCCCATTGGAGGATCTGCTTCACATTCTCCAGCGTGATAACGCGGGGCTTTACTTGACCTGCCCAGCGTTTACCCACCCAGGAAAGCGCCCGCGTTTTGCGATCTCTTGGCTGGCCGCCGGACGCCTGAGAGTGGTGCGTACAATCAGGACTCAGGTGCAACAGTCCTACGGCACGGCCATCACTCGCCTCTATCGGATCTACCTCGAAAACATCACCAATATAATGTCTCGCCTGGGGATGGTTGACCTCGTGCATGGAGAGGGCATCTGCATTATGGTTTACCGCCACATCCACATA
>NZ_JAAOMP010000170.1 GCF_018853815.1 Acidithiobacillus sulfurivorans
CTAACCTAACCCTGCCGGATGATCAACAGACCGCCGCCTGATCTATGTCAGAAAATGCTCATACACCAGATTTGACTATAGCTCGAAGTAATTGGCCTCCTTCGTTGGCCATCCGGAGCGCGGATCTAGAAAATTCTTCGAGAAGAACAGTAGCCCCAACTTGCTGTTGGCAAGCCCCTCGTTGATCTTATCGGTGATGCTGTCGCCAGGCTCGATTTCGTAGCGGTCGTACCAAGCGCGCACATCTCGCTTGTGAAGCTCATTGAAAACGGCATCTACAAGTGGCTTGTCGCGACTAGCGTGCGACAGGAAAACCGAGAAGGACGAACTTGCGGTAGCACGGCCCCATATTGAGGAGATTATCTTCCGGTCCGGGAAGAGAAATAGTCCGTTGGCCTCGGGGGGCATAGAAAATGAAAGCATGTCACTATCCAGCAAACCGCAGACACTGTATCCCCTTCGACTAATGGCGTCGGTGATGTCCTCGAACAGGAGACGATATTCTCTCTTCTTGGCCGGGTAGTTGTCTCTTAACCACGCCTCAAACTTGTCTCCGTCCTTCTCGAAGTTGAGAGATAGGAGAAGCTCAAGGCCATATGGATCATTGTTAATGAATAGATTTGCGCCACAAAGCGTGCCTTTGTCGAAAGTGTCAAGCACATCGGCGACAAACTTTCGTTCATCGGCGCGGTTTCCATAGTCCAAATGAATAATGAATGTTTGCTCAACAATGGTCATGATGATCCCTGTAGTTCTCTAACGCTTGAGTTAAGCCGCGACGCGCAGTGATGGCGCGCGGTGACAGGCTTTCTTTGCCACCGCAGCACCGGAACGAAGCGGCGTCGGCTTGAACGAATTGTTAGCCTGCTTGCCTGATCCAGTCTCGAATATTCATGCCGATGCGTTCGACGTCTTCTTTGGCAAGCGACCCGCCATGCATGATGATATTGCGACTCTTCTCTAGAGTATTGAGGGTGGCCTTAGCCCACTCCATGTTTCCGAGAAGGTCGTCAAATACGTCCCAGTTAGTAACGATGATAGAGGACAGGTCGCCAAAATCACAATAATTGATTTCCTGTGCACCCCGTGCTCCATGCCACCGGAACTTTGCGTCTTCATCCATGCGGCTCTTAGAAGACTTTCGGATGCGTTCCGGAACCTTTTGCCACCAGTTTTCGTCGTTCGCCTCTGCCATTGCTTTTGTAACTAAATTGCGAACGGCGTTCTCAAATGCGTGAACGGCGGCGTACACCACAGACATCCTTTGCGCTTCTTGGAGGAGATCGGAATCCAAGAAGTCATAGGATAACGAGCGCTGCGCTTCTCGCGCTTCTTCTGCGCCAAAGTGACCTCGCCGCCACCGTCCGTTCTTGTCGAGAGCCTCTTCTGTAAGAACGCCGCGATAAACGAAAGAATAGAGATCTAGCTCTTTCATCCTAAGTGGTCTCGAAGGGACTTAAAGATCGCGTCGAACACTGCCTGATCTCTCGTTTCAGGAAGTACGATGTTGATGTGGTACTGAAGCCCTGAAACACGGATTTTGCCAGCGGCAATTTGTTGGGATTCCTGGGGTATTGATTTCTCAGAGCCAAGCTCTTGGGGTTGTTCCGCTGGCTCCTGCTTGGCAGGTTTCTCTGATTTCTTTGGTGTTGCGGTAGCGCTGGTGAAGTCTGCGTAATCGCATAGTGCTTTGAACGTCTTTGCAATGTTTGAGATTACCAAGTCGGTCTTCTTTCCAGCGAAGAGGGTTCTTAGTTTGTTCTTTGCCTCTTCGACGCTGTAGGTGTTGGCCTTAGTGTTGATAGAAAAAAGGTCGGAGTAGCCTTCACGAATTCCATCCGCCAACAAGCGCTTTGACTGGCTGCGATCTAAAAATTCGAAATATCTCTGCTGCGGTGCGCCATCTCGATTGAGGAACCCCAGATCCTTTAGCATTCCGATGAATAGTCGGTCATTAGTCGATGTGAAGCCAAGATTCTCTAGGAACTTCAGTGAGAATCGCTCGGGAGGTTGCGCGTCAAGAATGGCGTCGAAGTACGCCGGAATTGCATTCGGCTTGAGGGTGTAGCTTTCAGCAAGTCCCATCACATCCTCCGATAAGTGATCTGCAGGCTAACGGGGCGCGAGTTGTGCGGCACCCGCGTGAGGCCGGAGGGCACGAAGTGCGCGGAGGCTCACGCGGGCGAAGCCGCGTAGCGGTGTCCGCTCGAACGAGGGGTTCGCGGGCGCTGTGCGCCCAACGCCCCGATGTTCGACACTCGCGCCCCGTTCGCGGGCGCACAGCGCCCGCGAACGTAATTTAGATTGCACCATGCAATCACTCAATTACTGTCTAATGCAATATTAACACCAACCAATATCCTGCATATTCAAAATACTGTCCCTTGCACAATAATTTAGTACAGCCTAAAATTATTCAGATGGAAAACAATCAACCACACACCAATACCCCACCCAAGCTTCTGGATCAGGTGCGCGCCCGCATCCGGACGATGCATTACAGTATCCGCACTGAAGAAGTTTATACCGATTGGGTGCGGCGTTTTATTTTGTTCCATCAGAAGCGCCATCCCCAAAATATGGGGGCCGCTGAGGTGGAGGCATTTCTGAGTTACCTCGCCAATGAGCGTCACGTTTCGTCATCCACCCAAAATCAGGCCAAGGCGGCTCTGCTTTTTTTGTACAAGCAGGTGCTGGATATAGATCTTCCCTGGTTGGATAACATTACCAATGCCAAGCCTTCGCAGCATCTGCCCGTAGTGCTTACGCCTACGGAGGCGCGCGCCTTGTTGCACGAGCTTTCGGGTACCATGTGGCTGGTTGCGGCATTGCTTTATGGAACCGGTATGCGCTTGCTGGAGGGGTTGCGCCTGCGCGTAAAAGATGTGGAGTTTGAACGGCGTGAAATCATTGTGCGGGATGGCAAAGGGGCGAAAGATCGGGTGACTGTCTTACCCGAAAATATTCTGCTGCCCCTAAAAAAGCATATGGAAAAAACCAAACTTTTGCACGACGCTGATCTTGAAAAAGGCCTGGGGGCAGTTTTTATGCCGGATGCGCTGGCCGTAAAATTTCCTTCCAGCGCTAAATCATGGGGATGGCAGTATGTATTTCCTTCCCCTGTGCTCAGTGACGATCCGCGCTCTGGAGCACAAAGACGCCATCATATTCTCGAGGCGTCGGTTCAGAGAGCCATACGCACGGCGGCGAGTCGGGCAGGTATTGTAAAGCCGGTCACACCCCATGTGTTACGGCATTCTTTTGCCACCCATTTACTGCAGGCGGGTTATGATATTCGCACCGTTCAGGAACTACTGGGCCATAAGGATGTGAGTACCACCATGATTTATACCCACGTCCTGAACAAGGGTGGTCGCGGCATTATCAGCCCGCTCGACCAATAAAAAGTGTCAGTAGATAGAGATGATCTACCGGATAACACAAAAGGTCGCGATGAGTTGCAATGCTTCAGGTATGCGCTGCCCCAACTCCTCCAGAAAGAATCCCAGATGCTCCTGATGGTCCGGTTCTGGTGCACCAAAGCAAGTACCTCACCACTAATGTGCGCCACTCGCAGTGTCACCATTGAGCGGCTTGTGAGCAGATTCTGCCTGAAGACGCTCCACCAGCCACATCTTGATGATTGATTGGCGGGTAACACCAATGCGCGCAGCCTCGCGATCTAACGACGCCACGACCCAAGCCGGAAAATCAACGTTGATTCGCTTTTGTTCCTGATTAACGCGGCGAGCAGAGGACAGATCCAGGTCATCATTAATATCTTCCTGACCTTCCTCAAATTTCTTGTCGAAGTCTTTAGCTTTCATAGAGTTCTACCTCCTTCTTGCGGGAACGCCTGACCGAAATCAGACGAATTCGAGCATCCCTGTATGTGACGACGGCCGACCAGTGCTTATCCAGATTGGCTTGGCTTTTGGCTTCGTCGAATTCAAAGGCATCCATGAGTACAAATTATTCATTTTTTACTCACTCAGCAATATCTGGAAGGATGCCGTAGGTGCTGATTTTGCAGATGGTGCAGTGCTGATGGCCGCCGTTTCACCGCTTGTCGCAGCCGCGCGCGTCACATTTGAATCATTACGTTATATAATATTGTCAGCTTTGTGCCGCCCTCTGCTTTTTAGGTAACGCTGGATTCATGAAGTCCCATGGTGCAGCGCTACTTACATGAAAATCCAATGTTGGAACATAATTCGATGCGTCATCTAAAGTGCCAGCCTTTATACCCAGCACTCCTGGCATATGACCGAACCTTGCAAACAATTGGGAACCACAATTCGGGCAAAAACCTCTTTTGTGCATATTTCCGCTATCTGCCTGAAACTCGTAATATTTTACTTCACCTGAAATAACCACATTTTTTTCAGGGAAAAGCATCGCCGGAATAAATGCACTACCTGATGATCTTTGACAGTCTTTACAATGACAATTTCCAGTAAACACTGGCTCAATATCAACTGAATAGCTGATTTCCCCACAAAGGCACCGCCCAGAATACTTTGCATTCATAAAAGTCTCCTACCTGTTAATGGGGACATAACGTGAAGCTAAGGGGTCGCACCCTTTTGCACAGTCCACATTGAGCTTATAATCATGTATTTTATAAGAAAATTTCAGACTCCATAAACATGACCGCACAACCTGAGAGAAACACTCGGTCAGTCTTCACCTCACAAGTGATGTTACCACCACGCTTGGAAACCTGTTTGGCAGTCAGGATGTTCTTGCCCAGTTTATTGGCCCAGTACGGCGCAAGCGCACAATGCGCGGAACCTGTAACAGGATCTTCGGGAACGCCATACTTGGGGGCAAAGAAGCGGCTGACAAAATCGACCTCCTTACCGGGTGCGGTAATAATCACACCGCGCAAACCCAGCTGAACAAGTAGTGCTTGGTCAGGTGTGATCGCGCGAACGGTGGCTTCACTGTCGAACACGGCCAGATAATCGTCCGCAGCCAATACTTCAACCGGACGCTGGCCGAGTCCTTTGACTAAAATTTCGGAAAGCTGGCAGGGTGCAGGCGGCCGTGCCGGGAAGTTCATTTCCAAGCGGGCGCCATTTTTTCCACGAATAGCGCGCCGCTGCGCGTTTCAAAAGTGATAATCGGTTTGGAATAGCCAAGAATTTCAAAAATGATATGCGCTGTCGCCAAGGTTGCATAGCCACAAAGATCAACCTCCTTGAGTGGAGTGAACCACCTCAGCTGGAAGGCTTTTTCAGCAGGAACGAAGAACGCCGTTTCGGAAAGATTGTTTTCCTCAGCAATTGCTTGGAGAAGCGAATCATCTGGCCACACTGACAACGGAACCACAGCGGCAGGATTACCCCCAAAAACTTTATCAGTGAATGCATCAACCTGGTATTGCTTGAGCTTCAATATGGCCTCCCAAAAACTTAACTATAGTGGGTAGTGGAGAGCCAGCATTTATTGCCGGACCAGTGCGATTTCAGATAACGTGGGGGAAGGTCTAAAACCCTTTTGCGCAGAATGTCCCACATACGTGAGCCGCAGAGTATAGGACCCCTTATTAATCCGTGGCCCCGTTTCCTGTTGATGGGATTCTTGCAGTATCACTGGAAAAACCAATACAGGACGGGATGCCGTTCCGCCACTTTGATGTGGAGCGGTCTGCTTCAGGCGAAAACTGTTGCCTCTCACAACCGCCTGGGCGATACCCAGATGGTCCAGCAGTTTTTCATATTCTTTTTGCGCGGCAGGAAGGCCAGAGAACCCGACATCCCGAATGGATGTCATCAGCGCCGCTTTGGATGCGGCCGCATCTCCAGGGATGCCCGTAATATGAAACAGTTGCGTTAATGGACCACCTTGATGCAAAAACAGTGGCCCATTCACTAACTGCTGCATGTTTCTCTCCTTTACCTTTAATTTCCTGCCCAGTAACGCCTGCGTTCAAGGCTTTCAAAAATCGACGCATAAAGCAAACAGAGCGAGCGGCCTCAAGAAAAGTCGATTGACTCGGGATGTTGGTTTTGCTTACTATCCCTAAGATAGTAAGCAAAGCTTGTACCAAGCTGCTGTTTATAATGACATCCTTATTGTGAAGGGTAACGTCTGCGGGACGCCCGATTGTGGATTGAACCCGCCCAGGAAGGAGCAACATGAACAAACGAATAATCGCTATCGCCACTGCGGTGGTGCTAGGGAGCAGTCCTATGGCTTGGGCAGATAGCCAAACCATAGGGCTGCCACAAAGTGATTTACAGGGCGCAGCATCGGTTGGGGCCTCTTCAGATCCCAGCGTAAGCAACCACCCAGGTAATGACAATCTTGCGGCGACACTGCAGCAATTCGAGGCGGCGGGTGCTTTTGGCGACCAGGCAGGATCAGGTAACGTCTGGACAAACATCGACCAGGGTCTGCGTCTCAGCAACGTGTCTCGGGTTGAAGTCGATAAATGGCGTACCTGGTTTTTGCAGCATCAGGGCAAACTCGAAGAAATTCTCGGCAATTCACGCCCCTTTCTGTATTACGTAGTCAACGCCGTTTCTCAACGCGGCTTGCCCATGGAACTGGCTTTGCTTCCCGCCATTGAGAGCGGCTACAATCCTAAAGCCTATTCTCCAGCCGCTGCCGCAGGGCTCTGGCAGTTTGTGCCTGGAACCGCGCGGAGTTTTGGACTGCAAAATACGCGTTACGGGGATCCCCGCCTGAGCCTGACGGCCTCCACCAACGCCGCCCTGGATTACCTGTCTTATTTGTACAATTATTTTGGTGGAAACTGGCTCCTGGCGATTGCGGCCTACAATGCCGGACAGGGTACGGTTTCCGCCGCTATCCAGCAAAATGTGGCGGCCGGCCAACCTACCGATTTCTGGGATCTGAATCTTCCCGAACAAACTGAAAATTACGTGGCGGAACTATTGGGTCTTGCCCAGGTCATCAAAAATGCCAAGGCCTACCACGTCAGCCTGCCCTATATCCCCAATACGGCCCACATAGCGGTAGTCACCACGCCTAAATCGGTCGCCCTCAATGTGGCTGCCAATTTGATGAATGTCCCTGTCAGCGAATTGCAGCACCTCAATGCCGGAATCAGTTATGGCGTAGTCCCTGCGGACTATCAGCTCGTGGTTCCCAAGGACAAGGCCGCCACCCTGAAAACGGCGCTGTTGACCATGCCGCAGGAGGCTGCAGCCCAGGCTTTACCCGTCGCACAACCGGCCGCCGCTGCCACACCAGTGGCCCAGCCCGTCATCCAAGCACAGCTCAGCCATTTGACGGTACATCCAGGGAACACCCTGTCACAAATAGCCATGCGGGCTGGGGTCAGTGTTCAGCAGATGAAGCAATGGAATCATCTGCGCTCAGCGCGTGACCTGCAGGTAGGCCAGCAGCTGGTGGTTTATGGGGGGCATCATCTGGAAAACGCCACTGATAGCCAACCGGCCAATCACGCTCTGGTTGTCCACTCCGGGAATACCCTTTCGGGACTGGCGCAGCAGGCTGGCGTCAGTGTTCAGAACCTGATGCGCTGGAATCATATCCATTCGGCCAATGACCTGCAGGTGGGAGAACAACTGACGGTTTACGGAGGTCATGCCACCCCCGTTTATACGGCAGCACGCCGGCAAAGACAGTTGACGGTGCGCCCCGGCGAAAGTCTCTGGCAAATTGCGCAGCGAGCCGGTGTAGGGATCACCGCTATTGCCCATGCGAACCACCTGACCGAGCAATCCGTCATCCATCCGGGTCAGGTCCTGAATATCCCTTCAGAAACCGCCGTAGCGGCTATCAGTGCCCGCCAGGAACGCGCCGCCACCCAGCCGCGCGCAGCGACTTATATTGTTCGCAAGGGGGACACGCTCTGGCAAATTGCCCAGCAGTACCATGTGCAACCCAAGTCTCTCATCCAATGGAACCACCTGGCCTCTGCCAGCGACATTCAGCCGGGCTCACGTCTCACTATCTATACACGCTAAGCAGCACACAGGAGGTTTTATGGGTTTCATGACAGGCAAAAAGGCGCTCATCGTTGGCGTAGCCAATGATCGTTCCATTTGTTGGGGAATCGCGCAGGCCATGCATCGTCAGGGAGCCGAAGTGCTATTGACCTATCAGGGCGAGCGCACCAAAAGCCGGGTAGAAGAACTAGCTGGGCAAATCGGTGCGCCGGAACCCCTGGAACTGGATCTGATGGATGAACAGCAATTGCAGGCGGCCATGGAGCGCGTCCAGTCACTATGGGGTGGCGTCGACATCGGTATCCATGGCGCGGCTTTTGCGCCCAAGGAAGAACTCAGTGGCAGCTATCTGGATGCCACCACCCGCGAAGGCTTCCGTATTGCCCATGAAGTTTCTTCCTACAGCTTCACCGCCATGGCCAAAGCCATGCACCCTTTGATGCAGGGCCGCCAAGGGGCTTTACTGGCGCTCAGCTATCTCGGAGCCGAACGGGCCATGGCCAACTACAATGTCATGGGCCTGGCCAAGGCCAGCCTTGAAGCCAGCATTCGTTACCTGGCTTATTCTCTGGGTAGTGATGGCATTCGTGTCAACGCTATTTCCGCAGGCCCCATTCGCACTTTGGCAGCCAGCGGCATCAGTGAATTCCGTAAAATCCTCGACCACTATGCGGAGCATGCCCCCCTCCACCGCAACGTTACCCAGGAAGAAGTGGGCAACGCGGCGGCCTTCCTCTGCTCCGACCTTGCCTCAGGCATTACCGGCGAAATTACTTACGTCGATGCTGGCTTCAACACCGTCGGCTTTTAATTCGAAGACAATTAACCCTCACGGGTCATGGCCTTGCCGACCTCCGCCAACATTTCCTCAAAACTTTTGGCGAAGGCGGCCAGCCCATCCTGCTGTAATTGCTCAGCCACACTGTCCATGTGAATACCCAGCGACTCCAGTCCGGCCATGACTGCTTGAGCCGCGTCCAGATCCTCGCTCACCCGATTCGCGATATGGCCGTGATCACGCAGTTTGTTCAGGGTTTCATCCGGCAAGGTATTGATAGTCTCCGGCCCCATCAACGGTTCGACATAGAGTAAATCCGAGTATTCCGGGCTTTTCGTACTGGTACTGGCCCAGAGCAGATACTGCGGACGCCCACCGGCCTTGGCCAACTCCGCGAAGCCGTCCCCATGGAAGGTCTCCTGATAGACCTTGTAAGCAACCTTGGCCATGGCCACTGCGGCCTTGCCGCGTAAAGCCAGAGCCTCTGCTGTCGCAATTTTTTCGAGCTGCTGATCAACGAGGGTATCTACCCGTGACAGGAAAAGGCTGGCAACCGCCTTGACCCGGCGGGGGTCGCCGCCTTGTTTTACCCAATGCGCCAAGCCCTGTTGATAAGCCGCAAAAACCTGGTGAACATGCTCCAATCCGAACATGAGGGTGACATTGACTGAAATACCCTCGCCTATCAGCGTGGCCAGTGCCGCAATACCCTGGGGCGTTGCGGGGACCTTGATCAATAAATTGTCACGCTGCACCAATCCCCGCAGACGGCGGGCTTCAGCAACCGTAGCTGCTTCATCATGCGCCAAACGCGGAGATTCCTCCCAGCTCACCCAACCATCGTCGCCAGCACTTTGCTGATGCACCGGCCGCAAAAGATCGCAGGCCATCTGCAAATCCTGCAAAACGAGCTGTTCATAAAGCCGCTCGGCAGATTCTGCAGCCTGCCGCAAATCATCCTGATAGTAGGGACTGGAATGAATGGCTTTCTGAAAAATGCTGGGATTGGATGTAACCCCACTAATACCATCTGCGCTGATATATTTTCTGAGAACATCATCGTGAATCAGGGTTCTCGACAAATTATCCAGCCAGATGCTTTGACCAACCTCTTTGTGCAACGCCCGTAAATCTGTTGTCATCCTTTCATCTCCCCGGAACTCACTTCAGAAACCTGTTTGGCTATCCCAGACTGCTCACACGATCCTCTTCATGCAGTTTATTGTAGTTCAAGCCCGGAGAAGATGCTGAGAACATGCACGATTCTCCTATTGCGGCACGGACCGAAGCGGTCTAATATTCATACCCAGCCCTCTCATTTAAGGACGGCAATATCATGAAAATCATCAAGAACATGAACAGTACCGAGCGTTGGCTGCGCCTTTACTTCGGCGCCATCATTTTTCTCATCTATTTCGTCAATCCCTTCCCCTATCGGGAATGGACCTTTTCGGGGCTTCTCCTCATAGCAACGGGGGTTTTCGGCTATTGCCCGGTGTATTCCTTCCTCAAAAAAACCCGGAAACCGGAAAACCTGTCACAGTAAGCAAGCAAATCTCATAAAAAGCACTCTATTAAGGGCTTCTCGCCCCATCCTGTACGAACGCGTCCCAAGGCTTTATGATTTGCCCTTAATTTTTCATAAAATCACTGACAATGGCACTCATCGTACAAAAATTTGGTGGAACTTCTGTGGGCAGTCCCGAGCGCATTCGCGCGGTTGCCGAAAAAGTCATGGCTACGCATCGGGCCGGGCATCAGGTTGTGGTCGTGGTATCGGCCATGTCTGGCGAGACCGATCGTCTTTTGCAACTGGCGCGGGCCATAGCGGCTCACCCTGCCGAGCGTGAACTGGATACTCTGCTGAGCACCGGAGAACAGGTGACTATTGCGCTGTTGTGCATGGCGTTGGAGGAAATGGGACAAGCAGCGCAGTCTTTTACCGGCACCCAGGTAGCCATTACCACTGACTCTGCCCATACCAAGGCGCGCATTGAACATATTGAGGATCACAAAATCCGTTCAGCCCTCGAATCCGGGAAGATCGTAGTGGTTGCCGGTTTCCAGGGCGTCGACCTGCATGGCAATATTACCACTTTGGGGCGGGGCGGATCGGACACCACAGCCGTCGCACTGGCCGCTGCACTGCGCGCCGATGAATGTGATATTTTTACCGATGTAGATGGCATTTACACAACGGATCCGCGCGTGGAGTCGAGAGCGCGGCGCCTTGATCGTATTACTTTTGAAGAAATGCTTGAAATGGCAAGTCTCGGCGCAAAGGTACTGCAGACGCGCTCTGTTGAGTTTGCCATGAAGTACAATGTTCCTGTTCGGGTCTTGTCGTCTTTTCAGGATGGGCCCGGCACTCTGGTTACCAATGAGGAAAATTCTGTGGAAGCTCCCCGCGTTTCTGGCATCGCCTTCTCCCGTAACGAAGCCAAACTCACCATGATTGGCGTTCCTGATCACCCTGGTATTGCCTATTCCATTCTGGGACCCGTCTCAGAAGCCAATATCAACGTGGACGTTATCCTGCAGAATATTTCCGAAGCCGGCAAAACGGATTTCACCTTCACGGTGGATCGTAATGAATACGCCCAGGCCAAGGATATTCTGAGCGCTGTGGCCCAAAAGCTGGAAGCGGAAGATGTGCGGGGCGACGACCACATTGTCAAGGTATCGGTAGTAGGCGTCGGCATGCGTTCCCATGCGGGTATTGCCGCCACCATGTTTGCCACCCTGGGCAAGGAAAACATCAACATTCAGATGATTTCCACCTCGGAAATCAAGATTTCTGTGGTCATCGAAGAAAAATATCTGGAACTGGCGGTGCGGGCCCTGCACGCCGCCTTCAACCTGGATGGGGAGGCCCCGGTATAATGACACTCATGAACAATTATGCACGTCTGCCCGTGGCTTTCAGCCGGGGAGAGGGCGTGTGGCTTTACGACAACGAAGGACGGCGTTATCTGGATGCCCTGGCGGGTATTGCGGTAGTGGGTCTGGGTCATTGCCACCCTGCCGTCACTCAGGCCATTCAGTCACAAGCGGGCACCCTGCTGCATACTTCCAATCTTTACCAGATTCCCCTGCAGGAAAAACTGGCCGATAGCCTCTGCCGCCTCAGCGGTCTGGATGCTGCCTTTTTTTGTAATAGTGGCGCTGAAGCCAACGAAGCAGCCATCAAAATGGCGCGCCTCCACGGCCATCAGAAAGGCATTGCCGAACCACAGGTTCTGGTATTTACCCAGGCTTTTCATGGCCGCACCCTGGCGGCGCTGACGGCGACGGGCAATTTCCGCATTCAGGAAGGCTTCGCACCGCTGGTACCCGGTTTTGTTCGGGCTCCTTATGGCGACAGCAGCACGGTCAGAGGACTGATTGCCGCCAATCCGGCCATTGCTGCCATTCTGGTTGAGCCCGTGCAGGGTGAGGGCGGCGTACGCCCTGCTCCCGAGGGATTTTTAGCGGAACTGCGCAGTATTTGTGATGCCCACGGACTGCTGCTCATGCTCGACGAAGTCCAAACCGGCATCGGTCGTACTGGTAATTTCTTTGCCTATCAACAACTTGACGGCGTGGTTCCGGATGTACTCAGCCTGGCCAAAGGCCTGGGAAACGGGGTACCCATTGGCGCCCTGCTTGCCCGCAAAGCGGCAGCAGACTTGTTTGGACCCGGTAAACATGGTACGACTTTCGGGGGTGGACCCCTGGTCTGTGCTGCCGCCCTGGCGGTGCTCGACACCATGGAAAACACCAACATTCCTGCTCAGGCGGCCAAAATGGGGGCGCTGTTGCAGCAGAAACTGCGCCATGCCCTGGCGCAGCATCCAGAGGTTCGGGATATACGCGGTATGGGCTTGATGGTCGGTATTGAGCTGGCGCAAAAACCCGAACGTCTGGTAGAGCGTGCTCTGGAAGCAGGATTACTGATTAATGTCACGGCCGACAAAGTCATTCGGCTCTTACCACCGCTCATTATTTCTGAATCGGAAATAGATCTGCTGGTTGCCGGGATCGTCCGACTACTGGAACCCACATCATGAAACTACGTCACTTTCTCAGCCTCGCCGATCTCAGCCAAGCCGAACTAAAGGCCTTGCTGGACCGTGCTATTGCTCTCAAGCACATGCAGCGCCAGGGTGAACGGTACATGCCCTTTACCGGGCGGACTCTGGCCATGATTTTTGAAAAGTCCTCCACCCGGACCCGGGTTTCCTTTGAGACGGGTATGGCGCAACTGGGCGGGCATGCCCTTTTCCTCTCGCCACGCGACACCCAACTGGGTCGCGGAGAAAGCATTGAAGACACCGCCCGGGTGATTTCACGGATGGTAGACATGGTCATGATCCGCACTTTCAGTCATGACAACCTCAAGCTCTTTGCCGCAGCCTCCAGAGTGCCCGTCATCAATGGTCTTTCCGATGACCACCACCCCTGCCAGTTGCTTGCAGATCTCATGACCGCCACCGAACACTGGGGCACACTGGAAGGACGGAGAGTTGCCTATGTAGGAGATGGAGCCAACAACATGGCCCATTCCTGGATGGAGGCCGCACGCATTTTCAATTTCAGCCTGCGTATCGGCAGCCCTGCCCCCTATGCTCCCAGCGCCGGGATGCTGGCAACCGGGGGAGAATATGTCACCGTCCTCCACGATCCTGTTTCTGCAGTGGAAGGTGCCGACCTGGTTGTGACGGATGTCTGGACCAGCATGGGCCAGGAACAGGAGGCCGAGCAGCGCCGCGCCATTCTTCAGGATTTTCAGGTGAATCACGCCCTCATGGCTGCTGCTGCGCCTGGCGCTCTGTTCATGCACTGCCTTCCTGCACATCGCGGAGAAGAAGTCAGCGCCGATATTATGGATGGTCCCCTTTCTGTCGTCTGGGAAGAGGCGGAAAATCGCCTGCACGCCCAGAAGGCGCTCATGGAATTTTTATTTGGCATTGGCCCTGTGGCCGCTTTGCAAGGAGCTTCTTAAATGGTCAAAAAAGTCGTTCTCGCCTATTCAGGGGGTCTCGATACCTCGGTCATTCTCAAATGGCTGCAAGATCAATATCAATGTGATGTCGTCACCTTTACGGCAGATATTGGTCAGGGTGAAGAAGTGGAACCGGCCCGTATCAAGGCAGAAAAGCTCGGTGCCAAGGAAATATTCATTGACGACCTCCGTCAGGAATTTGTCCGCGATTATGTATTTCCCATGTTTCGCGCCAATACCATCTATGAGGGGGAATACCTGCTGGGGACTTCCATTGCCCGGCCGCTTATCGCCAAGCGCATGGTGGAAATTGCCGCTGAAGTGGGTGCCGATGCCGTTGCTCATGGAGCCACCGGCAAGGGCAACGATCAGGTCCGCTTTGAACTGGGTGCTTACGCCCTGAACCCGGCCATTCAGGTCATTGCTCCCTGGCGGGAATGGGACCTGAACTCCCGTGAAAAGCTCCTCAAGTATGCCGATAAGCATGGTATTCCTGTGGAAAAACACGGTAAAAAGTCGCCCTACTCCATGGATGCCAATCTTCTGCATATTTCCTATGAAGGCGGCATTCTGGAAGACCCCTGGGCGGAGGCCGAGGAGAGCATGTGGCGCTGGACTACAGCGCCCGAGAAAGCTCCAGATCAACCCCGCTATCTGGAAATCACCTATGCGCATGGTGATCCCATCGCGGTGGACGGTGAAGCCCTGAATCCTGAGCAATTACTGGCTCACCTCAATACCGTAGGTGGCGAGCATGGCGTCGGCCGTCTGGATATTGTCGAGAACCGTTATGTGGGCATGAAGTCCCGAGGCTGCTATGAAACGCCTGGCGGCAACATTTTGCTCAAGGCCCATCGCGCCATTGAATCCATTACCCTCGATCGGGAAGTCGCGCATCTCAAGGATGAACTGATGCCCCGCTACGCCAGCATTGTCTACAATGGCTTCTGGTGGAGTCCGGAACGCCGCGCTCTGCAGACCCTGATTGACCAGACCCAGCGTCTAGTGAGCGGTGTAGTTCGCGTCAAGCTCTATAAGGGGACCTGCAGTGTAGTC
Organism: Acidithiobacillus sulfurivorans; assembly: GCF_018853815.1. Classification (GTDB taxonomy): domain Bacteria; phylum Pseudomonadota; class Gammaproteobacteria; order Acidithiobacillales; family Acidithiobacillaceae; genus Acidithiobacillus; species Acidithiobacillus sulfurivorans. The sequence continues at coordinate 14,765 of NZ_JAAOMP010000170.1, forward strand.
GGCCGCAAGTCTCAGGAAAGTCTGTTTGATCCCCGCATTGCCACCTTCGAAGATGATGCCGGCGCCTATAATCAGAAAGATGCAGAAGGGTTCATCAAGCTCAACGCCCTGCGTCTGCGTATTGAAAAACGCTTGCAGGGGTAGTAGATCTCTGGAAAAAAACAGCACAGCAATCTGTGCAAGGAGAGTCAAATGCGTCTTTTACATACCATGCTGCGGGTGGGCGATTTGGATCGCTCCATCCAGTTTTATACGGAAGTCCTCGGCATGCATCTGTTACGCCGCAAAGATTATCCCGAAGGCAAGTTTACCCTCGCTTTTGTGGGCTATCAGGAGGAAAGCGCCGGTGCCGTCATTGAACTGACCTACAATTGGGGCGTGGATCATTACACACTCGGTGATGCCTTCGGGCATATTGCCCTGGAAGTGGAAAATGCCGCTGCGGCTTGCGATGCCATTCGTGGGCGGGGTGGCAAAGTGGTGCGCGAAGCGGGGCCTATGAAACACGGCAGTACCATCATTGCCTTTGTAGAAGATCCTGACGGTTACCGCATCGAGCTCATTGAGCATAAGCAATAAGTTACAGCACTTTATGGCTCATTCCATAGAGCTTTTCCGCCCATATCCTCTAAATATTGGGCATGCAGGGCGGTTTCTTCCGCAGTGGCGCGAATGACCCGCAATCCCGGACGCGGACGCGCGGCCACCGTGCTGCTGTTGAATTGAGCAATTTGCACAGAAGTCGCAGAATCTCGGGAAGGCACCATTCCTGAATGCTCCTCTGAAGCATTCAGCAAGCCCATCATATCCACCTGCCCCCCCGTCATGCCGAGATAGACTTTGGCCAGGATTTCGCAATCCAGCAAAGCGCCGTGCAGCTCACGGTGACTATTGTCCACATTATAACGTCGGCACAGGCTGTTCAGGTCATTTTTCTGCCCGGGATGACGACGACGGGCATCCACCAAGGTATCCAGCACTTTATGATTCAGAGGCGTTTTTTCTACTTTTCCGAGTTCATGGTTCAAAAAACCCAGATCAAAGGGCGCATTGTGAATAATCAGCTCTGCATCACCCAGATAGTTCAGAAAGGTCTCAGCCACTTCGGCGAATAGTGGTTTATCCGCAAGAAACGCATCGGTGAGGCCATGCACGCGCAGGGCTTCAGGATCACTGCTGCGCTGGGGGTTGAGGTACTGTTGGTAATTATTCCCCGTCAAACGGCGATCCAGTAACTCTACCGCGCCAATTTCAATGACCCGATGACCCTGTTTCCAGTCAATACCCGTAGTTTCTGTATCCAGCACTACCTGTCTTAAAGCCATCCTTCCCCCTCTTCGCGCTGTGGGCGCGCGCCGTACTGATCCATAACCTGATTTAACAAGGCATCGACCTTTTCATTTTCTACATGACCGGAGTGCCCGCGCACCCATTCCCATTCTACCTCATGGGGAGCAGAGGCTTTTACCAGACGCTCCCAGATATCCTGATTTTTGACCGGATCCCCACCCGCTGTGCGCCAGCCGCGCCGTTGCCAACCTGGCAACCACTGGGTCATACCATCCCGCAAATAACGGGAATCACTGATCACACGGATCCGGGTCGGACGTTTCAGGGCTTCGAGACCGCGCAGAGCCGCCGTCAATTCCATGCGGTTGTTGGTGGTTTCCGGCTCAAATCCCCAGAGCACCTTCTCCTGTGTTTCGCGCCGCAACCAGGCACCCCAGGCCCCGATGCCGGGATTGCCCCGGCAACCACCATCCGTAAACAATTCCACAATTTTATCCGTCATCATCCCAGCTCCGAATGATCATAAGCTGCCGGGGCTTCAGAGCTGACTTTACGGCGCTCCCGGCGCATTTTTACAGGCGTAGCCAACCCGACCAAAGGTCGCTCAGGGTCACGGCGTTGGGCCAGCAGTAAATAAGCGTTTGCACCCGCCGGCCACCAGCGGTCACCCATGAGCTCCATCCAACGGGCATTTTTTTCCAAACCCGGCAGGGTATACTGAAAGTAGCGCCCCTCTTTCAGGATAAAATCCTGATGTTCGAGCAGGGTACGCAACTTCCCTAAGGGCAGAAAGGGACGCCGCCAGGGCCAGGCCCGATCCCGCCGCCATAAACGCCAGCGGCGCATAAAGCTCAAGCTCCCCCCGGGATTAAAATCCATGATCAATACATGGCCTTCAGGGCGCAGCACCCGCCAGCATTCGTCCAGCACCGCTTCAGGATCGCTCATTCGACTCAAACAAAAGGGAACAATAACCAGATCAAAGCGCATGGGCGCAAAAGGCATATCCGGACAGGCCCCGCAAACCTGCAAATAAGCTTCCGGTGGCAATGTGGCGCCATCATTCAGCAACACCCAGGTTCGCTCTGTGCCTGGAGGCATGCCCCAGAACAGCGGTTGCCCCAGTTGCAAAACCGTTTCCGGCTGCAAACGCTCAATCCAGCGTGGGAGAATATCCCGAGCCCGATCCAGCAGCAGACGTCCGGCACCACTATCCCACCACACGGCAGCCCGCTGTTCTTGCGGCCGGCTAAGACGTCCCCGCCCTGGCATTTCAGTAACACCGCCTTAACATGACAAAAAACCCAAGTGTGCGTGACCCCAACCGGCTCCCATAGTAGGCTTATGGTAACCCGCTTGCCCTGAGAACCAAACATGTCTGTGCATTTCATTCCTGCATTTGCGGATAACTACATTTATGTGCTGGAAAGCAGCGCCGGTGTCTGGATTGTCGATCCCGGCGACGCCGAGCCGGTTTTTCAATGGCTTGCGCCCAGACAGATGGTGCCAACTGCCATACTCTGCACGCATCATCATGCCGATCATACGGGGGGCGTAGCTGCCCTCGCCGGTCATTTCCGTATTCCTGTCTACGGTGCCAATGACCGGATACCCGCCCTGACCCATCCCGTTACTGCTGGAAAACTGGCCATTGGCTCCGCAGAAATCCAGGTCATGGAAGTTCCGGGACATACCCGGGATCACATAGCTTATGTTTGGAATGCGTCCCTGTTTTGCGGAGACACGCTTTTTGCTGCCGGCTGTGGACGGATATTTGAAGGCACTCCCGAGATGTTGTTCCATAGCTTGCAGCAGCTCGCCGCGCTTCCTCCAGAGACAGCGGTGTACTGCGCCCACGAATATACCCAGAATAATTTGCGTTTTGCTGCTTTGGTGGATTCTGGCAATCCGGTTATTCGGGAAAGACAAATACAAGCCCAAAAGCAGCGCGAGAGTGGACAACCCACCTTGCCGTCAAGCATTGCTCTGGAACGCGCCAGCAATCCCTTTCTGCGCTGCGCTGATCCTGCGCTGATTGCCAGTGCCCGGCAATTTGACCCCCTCAGCGGCAGCACAGCACTATTTGTATTTACCACTTTGCGGCGCTGGAAGGATCAGTTTTCCTAAGTCTTACGGCGTGAGGGTAAGCAGCTCATTTCCAGGCGTTGTTCCCAGGCTTTGCGCAAAACCCGACGTACAGCTTCTGCATCCACAAGCTCCAGTTTCTGCAACGACTGCTCCGCCGAATGAAGGCGGCCCAGATAAAGCCACTGGCGAGCCAGCCGACTCATGCGCACTTCGGCATCTTCCTGCCCGAGCAACAACTGAATTCGCAAGCTGCGTTTTGCCCAGAGCATATCGTTAGAACTTGGCCCCTCAAGCAGTAATGTAGTCAGCACTTCGGACATCGCCTTGCCGGCTTCTTGGGCTTTATCTTCCGGGGTGGCTACATACAAGGACCATTCGCCACAGTCGCGCAAAGCATCCAGATGGGAAAACACCTGATACGCCAATCCGCGCCTTTCCCGGAGTTCCCGGAATAAATAAGAGGCGGTGCCTCCACCCAGAATGGCATTGGCCACAACATGAGCGAGATAGTCTTCCGCTTCGACGGAACAAGCTGGTGCCATCCAAACCAAGTGAGCCTGACGGGCTTCTGAACGGCGCAGATTTTTTTTACCAACCTGAAAGCGGGGGGGCAAACCATTTTGCGGGGGGGCCGGACGACGCATTTCTGGAAAGGCATGCTGCACCCATCCACACAAACGCTCATGATCCACATCACCGACTGCCGCAACAATCAGGGGCGATTCGGCCAACACCCGCTCGTGATAGGCCTGTATGCGTTTACGGCTGGCTGCACGAATACAGCTGGCCTTGCCCAACACGGGCCAGGCCAGGGGGTGTTCTCCCCATATTTCCAATAAGGCCCGTTCCTGTACCCAGTCTTCCAGGTCCTCGGCAGCCATGGCGGCTTCCTGGGCGACCACCTGTTTTTCCAGACGTAAATCCGCGTGATCAAAACGTGGGTGCGTGAGCATTTCACTGAGCAGCACAAAAGCTTCCTGAGCATCCTCGGCCAACACCGTACCATGGAAAACAGTACTCTCACGATCGGTGAAAGCATTGATAGTCCCGCCCAAGGATTCCATCGCTGCATTCAGTGCATCTCCATCTCTTTCAGTGCTGCCTTTGAAGAGCATGTGTTCCAGCAGGTGGGCAAAACCGTTTTCGTCTGCAGCCTGATCACGGCTACCATTTCCCAAGGTCAGGGACAGGGCCACGCTTTGGCGACCCGGCAACCTTTCGCTGAGAACGACTACGCCGTTATCCAGCGTGCTTACAGAAGCTTCGATATTTTTTGTCAAAACCGCCAAATCCAGAACTACTGGGTAATGTCCTTCATGCTGAGCTTGATTTTGCCCTGACGATCAACTTCCAGAACTTTCACCCGCACCGCCTGCCCTTCCTTGAGGTAATCGTGGACATCACTGACCCGCTCGCTGCTGATCTGGGAAATGTGCAGCAGACCATCACGCCCCGGAAGAATCGTGACAAAAGCGCCAAAGTCCATGATTTTGGCCACTTTCCCATCATATATGGTATCTACCTGTACTTCCGCCGTCAGCAGTTCAATCCGCCGACGAGCGGCAGCACCGGCTTCACTGTCCACCGTGGCGATGGTGACCGTACCATTATCCTGAATATCAATGGCAGCCCCGGTTTCTTCCGTCAAGGCGCGAATAACTTTACCGCCCGGCCCGATGACATCACGGATTTTGTCCGGGTTGATGTGTATGGTAATAATGCGCGGGGCGTTATCCGAAAGTTCGACGCGGCCTTTTTCGAGTACTGCATTCATCAAACCCAGAATATGAAGACGTCCGGCGTGGGCCTGTTTTAGGGCCGCAGCCATGATTTCACGCGTAATACCGTCAATCTTGATATCCATTTGCAGGGCAGTCACACCCTGTTCGGTACCCGCCACCTTGAAATCCATGTCACCCAGATGATCTTCATCACCCAGGATATCGGTGAGAACCGCAAAACGCTCGCCTTCCTTGATCAGTCCCATGGCGACTCCGGCAACGGGTGCCTTCAACGGAACACCGGCATCCATCAGGGCCAATGAAGCGCCGCACACCGTAGCCATACTGGAAGAACCATTGGACTCCAGCACTTCTGAAACCACCCGTAAGCTGTAGGGAAATTCGCTGGCTTCCGGCAGCACTGCGGCTACTGCCCGTTTTGCCAGACGACCATGACCAATTTCACGGCGTTTGGGTGAACCGACCATGCCCGTTTCACCGGTGGAAAATGGCGGGAAATTATAATGGAGCATGAAGCGATCACGACTTTCTCCCTGAAGAGCGTCGATAATCTGCTCATCGCCCTTGGTACCCAAGGTTGCGACGACCAGAGCCTGGGTTTCACCCCGGGTAAACAGGGCCGAACCATGGGTGCGGGGTAAAACCCCCGCCTCAATCGTAATGGGTCGCACTGTCTTGGTGTCCCGCCCATCAATGCGCGGCGCACCATCCAGAATCCGTCCCCGGACAATACCGGTTTCGATTTTTTTAACAAAACCACGCACCATGTCTGCCCGCTGCGCATCTTCTGCGGCTAATTCTGCAACCATGTGCTGCTGAATTTCTTCAAGTTTTTTACTACGCGCCTGTTTTTCTACCAACGAGTAGGCTTCCTGCAGCAAACCCGAAGCCTTGGCCTGCACCTGCTGACCCAAAGCCGCATCGGCTACGGGTGCCACCCAGTTCCAGCTGGCCTTACCCACTTCCTGCGCCAGGGCCTCAATAGCCTCAATGACCGGCTGGAATCCGGCGTGCCCAAACATGACGGCCTCAAGCATCACTTCTTCAGACAGTTGCTGGGCTTCTGATTCCACCATCAACACCGCATTACGGGTTCCGGCCACGACCAGATCCAACTGCGATTCAGCCAATTGTGCAGCGCTGGGGTTCAGGACATATTGTCCATTGACGTAACCCACCCGGGCGCCGCCAATAGGACCTTTGAACGGAATACCGGAAATCGCCAGAGCTGCCGAAGCACCAAGCATCGCCAGAATGTCCGGGTCATGATCGCGATCCACAGAAAGAACCGTGGCGATGACCTGCACTTCATTCATGAATCCTTTGGGAAACAAGGGACGAATGGGTCGATCAATCAGTCGCGAGGTCAGGGTTTCTTTTTCAGTTGGCCGACCTTCGCGCTTGAAGAAGCCCCCCGGAATTTTACCGGCAGCATAGGCTTTTTCCTGATAATTGACCGTCAAGGGAAAGAAGTCCTGACCGGGTTTCATTTCACGACGGCCAACGGCCGTCACCAGAACCACTGTGTCGCCACTGGAAACCAGTACCGCCCCATCAGCCTGACGCGCCATACGACCTGTTTCTAGGTGCAGGCGCTGTCCGCCGAAATCCAACTCTTTCCGAATGATGGCCAAAACCTTCTCCTTACTTACGCAGACCCAGACGCTCAATCAGCGAACGATAACGATTCACATCACGCTTTTTGAGGTAGTCCAGCAGCTTGCGGCGTTGGCCCACCATTTTCAGCAATCCTTGACGGGAATGATGATCATGCTTGTTAATTTTGAAATGATCAGCCAATCCTTCAATACGAGTGGTCAAAAGTGCGACCTGCACTTCGGGAGAACCCGTATCTCCTGCATGGGTAGCATAACCCTGAACCACATCTGCTTTGACTTCACGCGACAGCGACATAAATTCTTCTCCTCGGAACTTCTAAAAAAACAATACTCCCTAGTTTACGCTCATGAGGCGGCGTGGCGCCACCTTTCCGTCGTCCATGACCTCTCCCAGACCGAGAAACTGCGCACCCGGTCCGTAAAGGCGAATACGTCCCAGAGAAGGTGCATGTGCCACCACCACACCCTGCCCCTGACGCAAATAATAAGCGGTGTTCTCCGTCAGGGTGACGGCGGGCAGATACTCCAGTGCCAGATCCATCGCCTTTAACGGACATTCACCCTGTTTCTGCTGCTCTGCCAACGCTTCCAGAGTCAATGCATCCTCGATACTAAATGGCCCGGTGCTCGTTCGTCGCAACGCTTCGACATGAGCCCCACAACCCAAGGCCGCGCCCAAATCCATCGCCAGACTGCGAATGTAGGTTCCTTTGGAACAATCCACATCTATGACCAGGCGATTCCCGGTCAATTCTACCAGGCGCAAAGCGTCAATTCGCACCTGACGCGGAGCCCTTTCCACCTCAATCCCTTTACGAGCCAGCTCGTACAAAGGCTTGCCACCCTGCTTGATGGCCGAGTACATGGGAGGAATCTGGGCAATTTCTCCCAGGAAACGCGGGAGCATGGCCTCGATATCGGCACGCTCTACCGTGACCGCTTTTTCTTCCAGAATCTCACCCTCACGATCACCCGTGCTGGTTGTCTGTCCCAGCCGCAGGGTCGCCCGGTAGGACTTGTCGGCATTCAGAATGTAATCAGAGACTTTGGTCGCCTCGCCAAAGAGCAATACCAGCAGTCCGGTGGCAATGGGGTCGAGACTGCCGGTATGTCCCGCTTTTTTGATCCCCATAATCCGCTTGGCGCGCTGCAGGGTCGCATTGGAGGTTAAACCCTCCGGCTTATCGAGCAACAACAGGCCATGCTGACAGGTCATGATCACGCTTCCTCATCCGCAGCGGGCGGCAAATGCGCCAGAATTTCTGCCATTTCAGCACCCCGATCAAAGCGTGCATCATAAACAAAGTGCAATGGCGGAATCCGCCGCAAGGCCAGCCGCTTCCCCAGTATCTGACGCATTTCTCCAGCCCGGGCATCGAGGATCTGGCGGACCGCATCGGCGCGCTCGGGACCATTCATCAGGGAAAAGAAAACGGTTGCCGAACGCATGTCAGCAGGCAAGTCGACCATCGTTATGCTGGGCGGCAAGAGCGCCAGATCAGCAGGCAGCCCATGCAACTCGCGCAACAGCGCGGCAATTTCTTCACGGAGCAGGTGAGACACCCTGGCGCCGCGCGGATAAGCACGATGAGTATGCTGCAACGCTAACTCCTAGACCGTACGTGCGACTTCGGTGGTTTCGTAGGCCTCAATGATATCCCCGTTTTTGAGGTCATTGTAATTGCGCAGACCGATACCACACTCGAAACCTTCCCGGACTTCCTTGGTATCATCCTTGAAGCGGCGCAAGGAATCCATTTCACCGCTGTGGATGACCACGTCCTGACGCAGCACGCGGACCTTGGCATTACGGCGAACAACGCCATCGATGACCATACAGCCGGCGATAGTACCCACTTTGGGAACCCGGAACGTTTCGCGAACTTCAGCATGACCAATAATTTTTTCACGGATTTCCGGTGCCAGCATGCCACTCATGGCGGCTTTGACTTCATCCACGGCATCATAAATTACGCTGTGATAACGTACATCTACACCAGTGCTTTCTATGAGGCGACGGGCCTGAGCTTCTGCCCGTACATTAAAGCCGATAAGCACCGCTTGCGAAGCTGCCGCCAGATTCACATCCGATTCGGTAATACCTCCCACACCCGAGTGAATAACGGTCACTTTTACTTCTGAAGTGGAAAGGCGCTCCAGTGTCGTACTCAATGCTTCTACCGAACCTTGCACGTCAGCCTTGATCAACAGATTCAACTGCTGCAACTGACCGTCTGCAGCGGCTTCGAAGAGACTTTCCAGGGAAGCCTTCTGGTTTTTGGCAAGACGCACATCACGGAACTTGCCCTGACGGAACAGCGCAACTTCACGAGCCTTGCGTTCATCGGCCACAACCACGACCTCGTCACCCGCATGAGGAACATCACTGAGGCCGAGAACCTCGGCAGGCAAACCGGGACCTACTTCCTGCGTACTCTGTCCGGCATCATTGACCAGCGCTTTCACGCGCCCAAACTGGGCTCCCGCCAGGAGCATATCTCCGGCATGCAGGGTACCTTGACGAACTAACACCGTAGCCACCACACCCCGACCCCGATCAAGACGGGACTCAATGACCACGCCCTTGGCCGGACCATTACTCTGCACATCCAGATCGAGCATTTCCGCCTGCAGCAGGATGGCATCCAGAAGATCTTCAATATGCAAACCGGCCTTGGCCGAAACATTCACAAACTGTGCATCGCCACCCCATTCTTCAGGAACCACCTCATGACCTGCCAATTCCTGACGGATCCGGTCGGGATCCACTCCGGGTTTGTCGATTTTGTTGACGGCCACAACAATCGGCACCTGTGCCGCCTTGGCATGATGGATGGCTTCAATGGTTTGCGGCATCACGCCGTCATCTGCTGCCACTACCAGCACGACAATATCGGTAGCCTGCGCACCACGAGCCCGCATGGCGGTAAAGGCCTCATGACCTGGCGTATCCAGAAAAGTCACCATGCCTTTGGGCGTTTCCACATGATAAGCACCAATATGCTGAGTGATTCCTCCTGCTTCTCCGCTGGCTACCTGCGCCGAACGAATCCGGTCCAGCAGTGAGGTTTTACCATGATCCACATGCCCCATTACCGTGACCACGGGAGGCCGCCTACCAATAATCGGGGTCTCCGAACTGCCTTCATCCATCAGGAAGGCTTCGGGACTGGTCATAGCTACCATCTTGACCTTATGACCTAATTCTTCAACAACAATAGCCGCCGTTTCCTGATCAATCACTTGATTAATGGTCGCCATCACGCCCATTTTCATCATAGCCTTGATGACATCCGTGGCCTTGATCGCCATGCGGCTGGCCAGTTCACCCACCGTAATGGTTTCGGGGACGGCCACTTCGCGGATCACCGGCGCCATGATGGCTTCATTTCCCATCTGCGCACCGCGATTCCGGTTTTTCTTGTCTCCTGGTTTACGCCGTCGCGCTAAAGCATCGGCATTGCCGCCCTCATCACTACGACGCGGACCGCGCCGTCCGGCACCGGAACGATCATCCTCCCCGCGACCAGTCGGGCCTGCTTTTTTCCCACGCGGCGGGGCCGGGGGTGCTTTAGCCGGCGCGGCTGCTGCGGGACGCGGGCGTTCACTACTAACCGGGGCCCGATTACGATCCGGTGCCGCAGCGCGTTCGTTATGGGCACGGGCAACAGGCTGCCGTTCAGCGCCTGGCGTTTTTGGCTCCACTGCCGGTATAGCCTCAGGAGTATTCACCACGGATTGTGCTACAGATTCTACCTGTTCGGGAGCAGCTTGCTGGGCAACAGGGGCGGCTGACTCCTGGACAGGCTCCGTGACTGCTACGTCAACGGGGCTCGCCAGCGTCGTTTCGATCTCGGGGGTCGACGGCTCGACGGCCTTGACCGGCTCAGCAACCGGACTTTCCGCAACAGGCAGATGTTCTACCGGTTCATCTACGGTCACCTCACGTTTGACGTAGGTTCTTTTACGCCGGACCTCCACCTGCACAGTACGGGATTTTCCCGCGCCGACTGACTGCTTGATTTCAGAAGTGCTGGTACGATTCAGAGTGATCCGCCGCAGCTCGCCACTGCCTTCTCCATGGGCACTGCGTAACGAAGCCAGCAACCGATGCTTGTCGTCTTCAGTGACCACATCGTCGGCTGTTTTTTTCACGATGCCCGCAGCATTCAACTGCTCCAACAAGCGCGCATGGGTTACACCTAATTCAGCTGCAAAATTGGCGACAGTTACCGTCATAATCCTCTTTCTCCAAAACCACTTGTTCGCACAATGCGTTCACAGGGTTCGTATTAAGCAAACCAGGGCGCACGCGCCTCCAGAATAAGAGCTTTGGCACGCTCTTCACCAATCCCGACCATCTCACATAACTCGCTGGCTGCCAGCTCCGCCAAATCTTCGGCAGTTGCCACGCCCTTGCTGGCCAGTAGATGGGCCAGGCCTTTATCCATTTCTTTCAGGCTCAGCAGGTCCTCGCAAGGCTCGCTTAAGGCCACCTGCTCTTCCTGGGCAATGGCTTTATTCAAAAGCATATCGCGCGCCCGACGGCGCAGTTCGCTGACCAGTTCTTCATCGAGCCCTTCAATTTCCATCATCTCGGCAACCGGCACATAAGCCACTTCTTCAATGGAGGTAAAGCCCTCGCTGACCAGCAGTTGCGCCAGATCTTCATCCACGCCCAACTCTTGAACAAAATGATTCAGGAACTTGGAATCTTCTTCGTCACGTTTGGTCTGGGCTTCTTCTTCCGTCAGGATATTGATGGTCCATCCTGTCAACTGCGTGGCCAGGCGCACATTTTGCCCGCCGCGCCCGATGGCCTGCGAGAGATTTTCGGCATCTACGACCACATCCATACTGTGGGTGTTTTCATCCACCACAATACTGGACACTTCGGCCGGTGATAAGGCATTGATGACATAACTTGCCGGATCTGCCGACCAGATGACGATATCAATACGCTCACCCTTGAGTTCATTGATGACCGTCTGGACGCGATTACCACGCAAACCGACACAAGCCCCCACCGGATCCACCCGAGGGTCATTGGAGCGCACCGCCAGTTTCGCGCGCAATCCAGGATCCCGTGCCGCACCCATGATTTCAATCATACCGTTGCCGATTTCCGGCACTTCCTGGGCAAACAGCTTGATCAACAATTCAGGGCTAACCCGCGACAAAAACAACTGAGGACCGCGCTGCACCCTGCGCACGTCCTGTAGATGTGCCTTGACCCGGTCGCCGGGACGAATGGCCTCACGCGGCATCATTTCATCTTTGGCCAACAGCGCCTCTGCCCGCCCCATATCGACAATGGCATTGCCTTTTTCCATACGCTTGACCAGACCACTGATAATATCCCCTTTACGCAAGGCAAAGTCGGAAACAATCCGGTCCCGTTCAGCATCTCGTACTTTCTGGACAATCACCTGCTTGGCGGTCTGTGCGGCAATGCGCCCGAATTCGACTGGTGGCAGAACTTCTTCTACAAAACCACCCAGATCCACGTCGGGACGTATCGCTTTGGCTGCTTCCAGGCGGATTTGCAGATCAGCATCAAAATCTTCCTCTTCATCCTCTACTACTTCCCACAACCGTCGGGTCACATAGTCCCCAGTCTTGCGGTCCACATCTACCACAATGTGCCAGTCTGCCCCATATTTCTTCTTGGATGCGGAAACCAGAGATGCTTCCAGAGCCTGAAAAATGACTTCCCGGTCCACATCCTTCTCATGGGCGACGGCATCCGCCAGATAAAGAAGTTCACGACTCATTGACTTGCTCCTCTCTGCATATCCGCCCCTTCACCATTGGGGAACCAACCTAGCCTTATCAATTTCATCCAGCGCCAGTGTCCAGCGCCCCTCACTATTTTCAATGACCACTTTTTGATCCTCCAGCCCCTGCAAAACGCCCAACAGACGGCGGCGACCCTGATGTAATCCGTTTAAATGCAATTCCGCGTGCTCACCCTGGAATCTTTCGTAATCCCGCAACGTTTTCAAAGGACGATCCAGGCCCGCACTGGATACTTCCAGACGGTAGGCCCCATTAATCGGATTGGCAACATCCAGCCATACACTGAGCTGGCGGCTGACGGTAGCACAGTCTTCAATAGTGACCGAAGCCCCATCTTCTTTTTCGATTAATATCTGTAAGGTAATTGCGCGACCGCTACGCAACATCCGCGCATCGACCAAGGCGCAGCCCACTGTGCCAACCTGCCGGGCAATTTCCTGATCCAATCGTTCTTCCACGTTCATCATTCCCTGATACAGAAACAAAAAGTGGGCACTTGGCCCACTTTTTTGCGCATCGTACGCAGTTGTTCAAAAAAAATCAACCCCATCTCATGTTGAGCAGATGGGGTTGACAGGTATAGGAGTCTGGCGGTGACCGACTTTCGCGGAGGGAGGCCCTCAACTATCATAGGCGCTGCAGTGTTTCACGGTCCTGTT
>NZ_JAAOMP010000171.1 GCF_018853815.1 Acidithiobacillus sulfurivorans
TGCAGTACGCTGTGTCCTTTGGATAGAACAGTATGCGCAATAGCAGATGCCAGGTGATTTTTTCCAGTGCCAGGGTTTCCACAAAGAATGAGGCTGAAACCCTGTCGATCTTCCTCATCAAAATGGTCAGCATACGCACGGCAGACATCCAGAACTTGCTGCTGATGTGGGGATTCGATCGTATAATTGTCAAACCCGCATGCCATATAACGCTTTGGAATCGCAGCAATCTCCATGAGTCTTTGGGAGGTCTTTTCGGCAGCACACACCGGGCAGACTGGCGGTAGGTAACGGATAACATCCTGCTCATCTACCATCGAGATTGGGAAGCGTCCATGACGGTCACACTCTCGATATTGAGGATGCCGATCCGGTAGTATCGACACGTTATTGGTATCAAATCCCCATCGGGCAAGGATGTCCTTGGCCATATCGCCTATGTGGATTCCTGGCTGATTTTTACCAGCAGAACCGGAATTATCAGGTAAGCCCATAATGTAAATTCCTCCTATAACTTAAATGCACGAGATTGCTCAACGGCCAAAGGTGGCAGTAGTGACCTGTTAGGCGGGCTATGTCCTTTTTGTGTACCACTATTCCCATCCCTTCTTCCGGGTTTGCCGGTATCTTTGAGCATCGCAGCAATATAGCCAACGTGAAGCCCACTCCCTTTTCGTTCCAGGGCCAACTCGGCTGCTGCCAAGATGTGCTCATCAGAATGGCGACCACACATTTCCCTGACTATTTCCATGTGCGGAGCTGCCCTGATACCGAGCTTGCGGAGTTCTTTGCACAGCACACCCTCTCGGGTCCCTTCCTTTGGGTTGTCTACCGTTTCAACAGCGCCAGTCGGAGCAGTGGGTTTTGCCGCGCTGTTACCGTTTTCGGAAAAACTTTTTTCAGGAAGGGATCCGCTATTTTTTTCTTCAGGATTATTTTTTTCTTTTTTCACAAAAACCACGGTTGGGTTATTGCGGTCTTCAAGGGCTACCTGTGATCCTGTTGTATGCGTTGACAGGCTTTCACAGTCCGCAACCTGATGGTTATAAGCCCTGTCTTTATTGGGTTCTGGGGAAGATACTTCTTGATGGAAAGTGTCTTCAGGTAGTGTGTGTGTAACGTTTGGCGTTTCCGTTTCGAGCGTTCCTGAAACGTGTTTCTGAAACGTATGAAACGTTACTTCTTTATCTTCTTCTTTATCTTTATCCGTTTCTTGTAACGTTTCTACCGTTTCATTGATACGTTTCATGGGCGTTTCGCGATTCGTTTCGCCCGTTTCGTTTCCGGCAGCAGCCACCTTGGCTTCTTTCTGCTTGGCTCTCCACCGGCGCAGACGTTCACGGTCTTTGGCTCTGGGATCGTTGTCTTCACGGGATCGATATTCTTGTGCAGATCGGCCATTCCAGATGTGTAATACTTCTTCCACCACAACAGGATGATACCAGCGTCCATCACTACACAAGGTGAAGCCGTGCATGGCTTCTGTCTTGAGTTTCAGCCACTTTCTGACGGAAGTCTTGGTCTTGCCCAGGCCAACCAGCGATGCCAGGTACTCATCGTTGTCGGGTAAGGATCCTCCTGGCGTTTGGCGAAATGCCGCAAGCCAAAGACCCATGGCAACACCACGAGCCTCAAAAGATACCGTATGCCAAAACTCACTGTCCAGGAGCCTGCCCACATCCAACCGCATAAACTGGAAGTTCCTGGGTACACACGTCCCAGGTTCGACCAGTGGTTCTGGCAATATGGAATCGGTCATTTTCTACCTCTCTTTCCTGTTGGGTGCAGGATTTCCAGAATGGCGTCAGTTACCATGGGGTGGTAAAGCCGATTGTCGGAACAGAGTGCCCAACCATGCAATGCCATTGTGCGAATCTTTTTCCAGCTTGCGGATTGATAGTTATATCCGCCTGCCAGCTTGGATAATACAGCTTCGTTATTAGGTAAACTGCCCGCAGGCACTTGATGAAAGCTTCTTGTCCACAGCAGAAAGCCGGCCATAAATTCTGCCGGATTTGCTGTGTGTATAAATTCAGAGTTTTGCAGGCTCACGATATCCAGATTGAACCATCGCTCACACCTCAGATCTGTGCCTGGCAGTATAGGTGGATCAATGGCTGACAACTCAGTGAGATATGGCTCAATAGGGATCATTATCTCATTAGCTCCTGTCTTGCGATCACTTTCAGGGCCTGCAGATATTCCGTGGACACAGAGGTTGAGGATTCACCTTCTTCACTTGGGCTCAAGATTTGTGTGCCAAGGATTTCCAGCATTCGGCAGTATTGCTCAAACTTGAGTCCGGCCTCTCCTCCTAACCACCGGGAAAATTGGGATTCTGCTACACCGATAGATTCTGCAACCTGCTTTTGGCCGAGATGCATAATCTGCCGCAAGAGCAGGGATTGTATTTTGATTTCGGTTGAGGCCGCTTGCATGTAGCTTCCTCCTTGTGATTTTTCTGGTAACGAGGCGAAGCCATGAGAGACTTCGAGATTTTCTGTTTCAACAATAGGTGCTTCCGATTTTTCCCCCAACGGGGGGTAGTCGGTGTTATCCGATACGCACCTTTGGAGAGGGGTCAGCATGACACGGACTCACTTGAATTTGAGCTCTGCCGCTTAAGGGATTTTTGGCTCCGCCATATATCGGGGCGCAGATCATTGAGCGTGAGCCTGGGATCAGCTTCCACAAGCTTCCATGCGAGTTCTGAGCTAGGTCGTTTTCTGTAAGTCGCGCAGAAATAAAGATGTTTTTTTGTTACGCCAGTGAGTCCAGCCAGCTTGGCAAGGACTTTTGGCCCATCTATGGAGTAAATATCATGCAGGTTCATGAAAGCAGGGTACCTATAAGACACTTATGTGTCAACACGGGTATCTATAAGATGGTTACCACTGAAGTGTCCTCGGGTTACCATTCTTCAATGAATATAAGAGAAATTCATATCAGTAATTTGAAGCAAGCAATTCAAAGATGCGGCAGCATCGATGGGCTTCTTGACGCTATGGCTACTAAAGGGGTTGATCCTGTAAGTAAAAAATACTTACAAAATGTTCTGAATGGTGTCCAGACTAAGGGGTACAAGCGAAAACGAGATCTTGGTCATGATGTTTGCCGCAAAATTGAAAGAACGCTTGGGGAGTCGGACGGATGGATGGATGTTCGTCATGACGGGCACCAATCTTCGGACTCGTCTGTAGAAATGACATTAGGCCCCAGAGAAATGGCACTTTTGCAGAACTTTAGAGGTATGACCGCATCACAGCAAGATGAATTTATACGGGAGTCTGAGAAAACGAAACAGCTAAACGAAAGTATTCTTAATGAGCTGGCTTGTTCTGTACAGGGTAGGAAAAATGTTTCATGACATTAAAATCTACCCGCTTACAAATAGAGGATAATAAATGTCACGTAAATTAAATGCCGCATGTTTGAATTCAATATTGATGATGGGATTTTTGGCCGCTTCACCGACTGCGTTTGCTGGAGCAAATACAGGGAAAACGGATCAGATTACACCAAATCAAATATTTCATAATCTCTCGATGGAGTCTTCAGTGCAAAGGTGCACACCAGAGGTGAACCTACATTTTGTTAAAGACGCTTTGAATTACTACAAAATGGGAAATTATGTGTTGGCTAAAGAAGATTCTAGTATTGCCGCCGAAGGTATCTCATATTGTATAGATCATGGCATGACGAACGCGTCTAGTGCAGGGAGTTCAGTAGGACTTTTGTTGGCGATGGATGCATTGTCTTCATCCCATACCGGTCTACTCATGCCGCAAACATATACGATTGCCAACTATGCAAAAATTCTGCTTGAAGATTATCCAGATAAAAGTAGTTCTAAAGATATTGAATTGATGAAAAGCGCTGGTTTTTTCGGATCTCCAATGCCGCCAAAAACATCTGCAATATCTGCTTTATCTTTATCTGCAGTTGACATTGTTGGTCAATATAACAGTAATAGTTTTGCATTTAAGAAAAAATACAACGATAAAACAATTATAGTTAGTGGTGTTTTATCAAATATTACATCAGCACCTAATGGCGGGGCTTCTATAGGGATTGACGGGGCACCAAACGTCAATATAAATGATAGGGGGTTTAATGATTATGTCTATTGCCAGGTTTCTAAAGCTAATGTTAGTGAAGTTATGAATCTTAGCAAAGGTAAAACAGTTACAATTAAAGGGGTGTTTGATCCTAAATTAGCTAATAAGTTAGACGATGGAATCACTCTTGAGCCAATAAATCTCTTTAGTTGCTCTGTTGTTAAGTAACTGCTCATAAAATAGTTCAAGCCTCTTCTCTTTGCGGTTCTTTCTAACGTAGCTTCCCCTGTCGGGTTGATCGGTTTTCTTTGTGGCGTGTTCTGATAGATCGCGCCCGTTTGGGTTTCTTCAGCGCATCTGTGGTACTGTCAACGATACTTTTGTTGTGCCGTCGTGTATGTATTGAGACGACATATTGGCTAGGATGTGTATTGCTTTCGAGGCAGAGATCGCATCCTAGCGAAAAGTTCTGAGATCAAAAAGTTTGACACCAAGGAATCTAATAGATACCATTGCAGCATCGGGTACCTAGTAGACACTTGCATTCATTGTTGAAGGAGTTCCTTCATGTCAAACCTATCAGCACTTTCCGCAATATCCGCAGCAAATGCAGCAGGCCGCCAAGTCCTTCCCAAAAAGCTTGGCGCCGGATATTTGGCATGTCCTCCATTGGAATCAGCCGTTCATCAACAGGCCGATGTCCAAAAAAACAAAATCGTTGTTACCTACCGTGATGGTATAGAACTAACCTATCTGTTTGATGCATCGGTGCAAATCGCTGAACTGATGCAATTGGTATCCCGTGCTGGCAGTGTGCGCAAGGTGATTCTGTGATGGATCGCGTATTGGTAAGCGTCCCTGTATCTGAAAATGCGGAGCGGGCTTTGCGGGCTGAACAGATTCTTTGCCGCATTATGCTCCAGGCTCCTGCCGGAACATTTTTGAAACGATCCAAGCGTACTCTCGCCCTGGTGATTCCAGATCCTCAAAAGCTTCACCCTGTTTCATTGTGGGATGATCTGCCTCGATCAAACCCACGAAAATTCCAATTTGATTTCGATGACGTTGACGCTGGGCATAGGGTTTTGCTCGGGGCAACCGGCAAGGGCATGTCCAGATGAATACCGTTTTTTTACTCATGGCGGAATATGGGCAGGCCGATATACCACTTGAAGTATTAGCCAGTAAATATTTGGGGATGAGTCGCAAGGAATCGGCCATGAGGGCAGTGCGTGGTGAACTCCCTTTCCCCGCATTTCGCCTGGGATCCCAGAAATCGCCCTGGATGGTGCGCGTGACCGATCTTGCTGAGTACCTTGATACCGCTCGAAAGAAGTCCATTGAGGACTGGGAAGCTCGGCAGAGTGCGCAGCATAGCGCGGGATTTTCGCAAGATTATCGTTATAAAGGAGATGTGTGATGTGTAATGCTCTAGCGGTTTATGATGATTTGTTTGATGTGGAAGATGATGTTTTACTGGGTGATGCCTTTACTCGTGATGCCGTTGACCTGCTGATGCAGGCGGCCATGGCGGTGAATGCTGCAGGCGGATCTGCAAGAATCCGAAGCAATGAAGAAACCGAAGACCTGGCATTGAGCGAAATTGACGATGCCTGATGCCCGGTTTAGCGAAGAAAATCACTTTCCATGGATAGGGATCACCGAAGAGCGTGTGACCACGGAAATGGAGAATATCCAGAAACTCTTTGCTTCACTTTCTCAGGGAGATCCCATTTCTTATGGCATTTCTCGTGAAATCGCCAAGGGTTTGTTT
Source organism: Acidithiobacillus sulfurivorans (assembly GCF_018853815.1). GTDB lineage: Bacteria > Pseudomonadota > Gammaproteobacteria > Acidithiobacillales > Acidithiobacillaceae > Acidithiobacillus > Acidithiobacillus sulfurivorans. Next base: position 5,833 of record NZ_JAAOMP010000171.1, read on the forward strand.
ACTCTTTCAGAAGAGAACCTGAAGTGGTCTGGCGCAGAGTTGCTTGTTCGTGTGGATATTGAAAGCGTGAAACCAGAAGATTTTGCTGCACCGGATGATGTGGACTTTGCAGCAGAGGTGTGGGAGAAACCAGAAGATTACTGGGTACCAACAGCACGGCTTGATCTGGGTGCGGTGTTAAGTTCTTTCCAGTTTATGGTCTTGCTTTTTTTTCTCTCACCGTTTGCCAAGAAAAATTATAAAAAAGCCTTATCTGGTGTTGATTTGCTGTTTTATATTCATGCTGCAGATAGCTCAGTGACGGTCTATCATGCTGATCGATCAGGGGCGGGGCGTAACCTTTGGAAATTGATGGTTGCAGCGACTAGAGATAGGTATTCAAAGTGAAACTATTCAAGGAATTATCTCATGCAAGCATGCGTCATTGGTGATGATATAGTATACATGAATAAAAGAATCGGGCATCATTTATATATGGAAACCGGTATTGCTTTTTTGGATCAGTCGGTAGGCTCATTCATGGATAATCCGCGATTGTTTGTTGGGGATTACTTTGGCGGAAAATATTCAGATGCCTTTTTTGACCATGCCCGTTATGTGCCGTTGGCACTTGCAGTGCTTTTTTATCGGGAGCGATCGTCGTTCACCATGCGGCACGATCTGGCTTACAATCAGATATATGCCAAGGCATACGAATCGGCGGTTCCCGTTATTAAAAATCGCCTGCTTGCACATCAGTTGGATATGGACTATGCCAAATCAGTCTTTGCGGCTGTGGTTCACAAACTTGCAGATGCGCACGATTTTGAAAGCGTCCCATTACCCAATATCGCAAGGATACTTGCTGGATATAAAACGCGCAGGGATCTCTGTGGATTGATTCAGGAACGGGATCTGATTGCTACATCCTGGCGTGATAACGACAAAGGCCCAGTCCGTTTCTATGAGATCAATGAAAAGGATGATTCGGACTTCTTCCTGTGTGGCGATGAAGTGGACCTCAAAACGGACGAATCCGAGATTTTTCATGCAGACGATTTGAGGGTGGATCGTTACATGCATGCCCTGGGGTTTTTACCTAAAGGGTTGGGAGTGGGATCCAGGATGCCTTTAGAAATACTTTTGAGGGCCGGTGAAAGTGTCGGACTGTGCGTTGTGGATTGGGACGACATGCTTTCCGAAAACAATCCGTTGGATGTTGCAGAAACCATACCCAGTGGGGATGAAGAATTGGGTATCTTCATGCCGGCGGTGGACAAAAAGCCAAGTCGTTCTGTCGATAGCCCATTACTGCATGATTTTACCGATTCAGACAATGAATCTTTTGCCGGGCTGATCAGTCCTATTCGCAGATTCGGGGGGAAAATCAGGATGACGCGAAATATTCTGGATTATTTACCAAGGGCACATCGTGGTAGCACCTATGTCGAGCCTTTTGCGGGTAGCGCTGCTGTTTTATTTGCCCGTCCATCTATCGGGGTTGAGGTCATCAATGATATGGACGGAGAAGTTATTCATTTTTTCAGGACGCTGCGCGATCATGCTGATGAACTTCAGTATCTCTTGCAGTCAACGCCGTATTCCCGGGCTCTGCATGATGAATACAGCGGAATTGATACCCGTACATTATCTTCCGTTGAAAGGGCTGTCCGATTCTTTTATCTGTCTCGGACAAGTTTTATGGCCGACCTGGAGAATCCGTCCTTTGGTTTTGCCAAGAAACTGGATAATCGCGCCGACTCGATGCGCCATGCCGTGGATGATCTGCTCACCTTCAGAGATCGCCTACGTCGCGTCATCATAGAGCATGATGATTATGCGGCGATTCTGACACGTTACGATGATCCTGATACCGTCTTTTATTGTGATCCGCCTTATCTGGATAGTACCAGGAAGTCAGGCGGATACGTCAACGATATGGAGTCTGCAGAGGAGCATGCCATTTTGCTGGATCGATTGGTTGAGTTGCAGGGCTATGTAGCTCTTTCTGGTTATCCCAGCGAACTGTATGCAAAAAGATTGGAGACGACCGGATGGACGTATGTGGATTTTCCGGTGAATTGTCGGTCTGGAAGGACAAGAGGAGTTGAATCGACGGATACCGCACGGGTGGAACGGCTCTGGCTGAATCCGAAACTCAGCTTGTATCGTGCAGATAACAGGATTCAGGCAACCACCTTGAATTTGTTTGGGCAAGAGTCATTGTCATGCGCCCCTTGCTGAAACTAGAAGATGTGGCCGGCCTTTTGAACGTTTCCGTAAAAACGGTTAATCGTTGGGCAAGTGTGAATCCAGAAAAATTGCCACCCAGAACGATTCTACCAGGTACTCGAATATGGCGTTGTCGTCCTGAAGATCTTGATCGGTGGTTAAATGAGGCAAATGGCATCTCACCTGATGAACCGGTTGAGCCAGAAGCGATTCCCAATGTAAAAAATACCGATTGCGACGTACCCGTCCAACCAGAAAAGATTACTCCTCGGGAGTTTTTCCGGAAACGTAGGAATAGGGGGTAAATTGTATGTCCGCTCATAGGTTAATGGGATATGGTGAATTGGCTGACATTTTGCGGGTTACGCCGGGGGCCGTAAGAAATCTTTATAGTGCAAATCCCGGGCGGCTGCCGCCGGCAATAGTATTGCCCGGTTTTAGGGGACCAAGATGGGATGAAAAAATGGTAGAGGACTGGTTGTCCGGGTTGGTTGTAAAGTCAGAACCTGTTTTGCCAGGCAGGGGGCTGAGTAAACGTAAGCGTGGGCGGCCACGTATTTGGCAGGGGGATTGAAAAGTGCGAACTAAAGAAGATTTGGAAGAAATGATTGGTCACCAGGCGAAGGTACGCTTTTGTGCCCATCGATCTTGTTATCCCGCGTCTATTACTGGTTGGCCTTTCCATAAAACTATTTATCTGCACCTGGAGTTTTTGTTTGAGGACCGTTTTTCTGATGCGACTGTGAAGGCCGTTTTGTTGCATCAATTGGCGCTCAGGGACATTCCGCTTTTTAATGCTGGACCGCTCATCGCATTGCTGGGGTTTGTCATGATAGCTGTCACGGTGGGGTTGCATTGTGCAGACATGCTCGGTCGCAACTGGATATGGTTGGGTTTTGGATTGATAGTTTTGGGAGTCCTTGTGCGTGTCGTGTTGCACGATTATTTGGAATCCAAGGCAGATGGTCGATTACGTGATGCAGTACAGTGTGATCGTTAATCTTTTTTATGATTGTTATTGGAATGGTGATTACTTATGAATGAAACATGTTCAGCAAGACCGGTGGGTGGTTTTTCTGTTGGCCAACGAGAGGAATATCGGCCAGGTCCTGAGCCTTTTCGTAGAGACGCCGGACGAGTAACGGCAACGGTATCTACCCACAAAAAGGATGAAACTACAGGAGTGGTTGTTTTGAATCAGACAAAGACACAAGCGGAGATCATTCTGGATGCCGTGAAGACGGGGCATCAAAGTCTGAATGCGATTCAGCGATGTACAGGACTCGATCGTAAAAGGATCCGTGACATTGCTAATAAGCAAGTCAAGGCGGGTAAGCTGTTAGTGCAACAGCAGTCCATTACAGATGAAAAGATTTTTGCTCTCCCGGACCAGAAGGAAGAGGATGTTCCTGAACAAAGTTCTCAGTCTCAGGCGTCTGCAGAGGTTGATCATGACTTGAAAGCACCTGAATCGATGGTAGATAGCCTGGGTGATGTTGTAGAGACGGATGATGGTTCTACGCCTGTTCCTAATACCTATGTTTGCCCAATCTTTGTCACCCTCTCCGGGGGCAATGAAGATCGTTTGTTGGTAGGGGCAATTGTGCGGGACTCCAAAGGGGCGCTACATACTCAACGTATGATTCCGGATAGCGCCATTCGCGCCATCTACGGGGATAAAAGCAGATGGAAAGGGATGGCAAGCCATATCGATTATGTCTTGAAAACACTCTATCACAGCTTGATCGTGTCGCCCGATCAAAAACTTGAACAAATGCCGCAAGTTGTTAATGGACTGATGCCAGGTAAGACACGGCACATATACGCCTCTTCTGTTATGGATGCTTTCCGCATCTGCGCAATTAAAAACTCCAGTTTAGAGAATTTTGAGGCAATGTTCGTAGAACCGGAGATGGTGGATGACGATGTATTCATGTTTTCGGAAAACAGTGATGTTGGGTCCACCGAAGCAATAAAGGGGATTGAAATGGAAGAAGCAGAAACTGACTTGGGGTATTTGCATGAACGTCTGGAGCATCTATACAGGACCGCTCAATCATCGCTGGGCGCCTTTTGGGAGGCTGTGGTTGAATTGAGAACAATGGCCGATGATGCTTTGCAGGCAAAAGAAAAGTTGCTCAAAGTGTATGAAGCGCTTGGGCAAGCGCCTGTTCAGATGGATCGAAACGGTCACGGGAAGGGTGGTCATTCAGATGTGCAGCCATGATAAAATCTCAAACTGGCGTGATGAAGACTATGACATGGAAGATCGCGCCTGGGTAGAATTGATCGAAAAGATGAGCCCTGCCCGTCGTGATCGACTGATTGCTTTGTTGATGGAGATGCAGAGGCGTGTTGAACGCATAAAACAAGGGAAATAGACCGTGCAGTTAGAAGATTATCAGCAAAAATTAAAAGGCCTGGTTGATGATTGGTCCAGCCACCCCATTGATTGGGATTCTGATCCGGTTTTGGCTGATCTGGGGTTGGATTCCATGGACGCCATGGATCTGGTCATGATGATCGAAGAAGCATTCGATTTGGATATCCCTGTCGCGCAAGTGTCAACGTGGAATCGTGTTTCCGATATTCAACGGGATGTCTGGCCGCTGATTGCGGAAAAACAAAAGGAGGGTCAGTAATGCGTAAAAAGATTGCCTTGGATGGTGATGGGGTTTTACTGGATTTTGATCGGCATTTTCAGCGTCACATGGAGTACAAGCTGGGACGAAAGCTGCCGGTGCTTTCTAAAAGCTTTCAAGTGTCAGAGCGGTATGGGGTAGATGGCTTTTGGAATGACCTGGCTCAGGATGAGGTGTTCTGGTCGGGTATGCCCCTTTTGCCGGATGCTAAAAACCTGATTTATGCCCTGGAAGATATGGGCTTCGAGATTTGGGTGGTGACGGCCATTGGTGAAGAACAGCGGAGATCCCGGGCCATTTCCCTGTCAGGACTTGTACCTAATGGGCGTATTGTCTGTGCTGGCTGGACGGCTACGTCGCAAGACAAAGCCAATATTCTGCAGGATCTGGGCGCCGTAGGGTTCCTGGATGATCAATGGGAGCATGTTTTGCATGCGGACATGCTGCCGAAAATGCAGTGTGCCAGATACTACTGCTGTGGAGAATATGATATGGGTGAAGTCCCTGATGCTGTGGGCGTTGTGGATGATGTGATGGACTTTCCCGTGGCCCTGGAAGCCAGTATGCGGAAGTGGGGTTAAAAATGCGTAGAGTATCCAACTTGGCTTTTAATCAGGAGTTCCCTGGACGTTCTGGGCTGAAGGCTATTCCCTCAAAGCATGTAGCCAGGATTGCACGAGATCCAGAAAACCGGTTTGACGATCAGGCGGTAGGCATCTGGATGGAAGGGCAGGATTGCGTTGTAGGATGGTTGTACCGAAAGGATAAAAATCGTGAAGCGGTTCTTCAGAAGCTCACTTCCGTGGAGAGCATTCCTTGCCAGATAGCCGTAGAAAATGGAAAGAAGGTGGTTGTTTTCTGGCTGTGACGGAATCTGATCAATTTCGTGACGCCATGAAAATGATCCTTGTGGTTAAGCTATACTATGTTTTCCGAAAACGTGATATACCATACAAATATAACTAAAGGAGTGAACCATGAGTGATTTTTATCAATTTTACCCAACCCCGCTTTCATTGGCCTCGCGCCTCGTGTCCCTGTTCAAACACCCTTATATCAAGCTACTGGAACCGCATGCAGGCAATGGAGATTTGCTGCGGCCCTTGCCACATGGCATGAAACAGAATGTGATTGACCTCATTGAACTGGATATATCCCGCCATGACGTGCTGCGCCAGAAAGGAACGATTGTCGGCACCGACTTCATGGACACGAAGGATTTGTCCATGTATTCGCATATTTTGATGAACCCGCCGTTTCGCGTGGGCGTAAAGCATGTACTGCATGCCTGGAATGGTATCTTTGTCGGTGAAATCGCGGCCATTATTAACGCGACCGGATTGAGAAACCCGACTACGGCTGACGAACAACGCCTGGCCGACTTGGTGAAATTGCATGGTAGCGTTGAATTTGTAGAAGCCGCTTTCACGTCGCCGGACACTCAGCGGAAAACTGAAGTAGAAATTGCTATGGTTTACCTCGAAAAAAAGCGGGATGGCCGTTTCTGGGATGCTGATATTCTCACTGGACTAGAAGCGGATAAAACCGAGTTTGCTGAAGTCGAGAAAGGGACAGGGCTGGCTATCAGTAATGGGCAGGTTGTCGAACTGGTACGCGCATTCAATGCTACCTGGGAAGCGCGTAAGCGCAAGATCATCGCGGAAGAACGCTCGTACATTTACGATACGTTTTTTCGTGCGGAGGTGCGCAAGATCGTCGTCGAAGATGGTATGCCTTTTGAGGAACGTCTGGATCCGTTGCACAAACGGCTTTCGGCCAGCTACAGCGAACTCAAGCGGGCGGCGTGGATCAGCGTCTTGAATACGTCCGATTTTCGCAAGTACCTAACTAGCAAAGTCATCAAACAAATCCTCAGCGATTTTGAGCCGGTTTGTTCTCTTTCTTTCACCGAAGCGAACATCTACGGCTTTATGCAGGGTTTCGCTATGAACCAGGGGGATTTTCAGCAGCAGGTTATCCTCAATTTCTTTGATCAGGTTGTGCATCGCTACTCGGATAATTGTGTATTGTATAAATCCTGGAAGTCTAATGAAAAGCATCAGATTGGCATGGCCTTGCAGCGCCGTCGCTTCATCCTGGGTGGGTTTTCTCTGGATGGTTGGCGCTCCACCTTGGATTATTTTCAAAAGCTGCGCCTGCAAGAGATAGACAGGGTGATGGCGATTCTGGATGGGAAGAATACCCCGCAAGTGGGTCTTTCCGATCTCTTTGAGCATCAGATGGACGCCCTTCGCAACGGTCAACGCCTTAGCGGAACCTATTTTGAGGTGCGCTTTTATCCCGGCATCGGCACCATCCATTTTTTCCCGAAGGACCAGAAAATGATCGACCGGATCAATATCATTGTTGGCAAGGCCCGGCAATGGATACCGGAAAACTACGGGGACGAAGTAGATCAGGCCGCTTACAAATCGGCTGAGAAGGTCAACGCCAAGGTCATGAAAAAAATTGGCTGGCAGGTTTTGCACGATCCGGAAAAATACGAGGAAGAGGTGATTGAACTTATGGAACAGGCAGAACTGGAAATTGGGCAGTCTGCCGAAATGTTCCCTCTGATCGGCCTGAAAAAGGCTTCTTGATCCTGCTGGGGTTAAGGTATACCACGTTTTCCGAAAACACGGTATACCATAAAAGATGAAAATTAGCCTTTTCCAAGTTCTATACTACGTTTTCGGAAAACGTGGTATACCATATAATGCCTGTATTTTTGTGTTTTCCGGATTTTTCGTCGCTTTTCAATCATGGTATACCACGTTTTCCGAAAACGTGGTATACCATAATCATCAAAAAATACCTGGGTTTTGCCTCTCGGTCAGCGTGTTTCACTCCCGTTTCATGGCGTTTCTCATCAGTTTCAGAAACAAAAAAGGAAAACAGGGGAGAGATAGTGAACGCAAGATAAAGGGGTTGGGTTCCGTTGTTCTATACTACGTTTTCCGAAAACGTAGTATAGAACAACCACTATCTCTCCCCTGTTTTCCAATGAGAGGCCCTGCAGATATCCCCATCACCCACCACCTTGTGGATGGCTCGCTTCCAGCGACCAGCCGGTACACGTTCCGGCTTGCCACCCACAATCCAGGCTACCGCCGGGGACTCTGTCGGGTCCCCTTCGTTGCCTGGACTTCGGGTCGTGGATGATGGGGATATCTGCAGGGGTTACTTACGCCATGTTTTCGGAATACATGGAGGGCAGGGTAGGGGGGGATCCTTTCGCTTTCAATCGATGTATGGTCCTTTCCCTCGGTGGATACGATCATCCAGGATTTTTCTGAGGTCCTTTATGCTGGAATCATTCACGTCGGTCCCTTTAGGGGCCTTCAAAGAAGGGTGGAATGGTCCACGTACCTGTTCCTTGCCTTCAAAAAAATGCACCTTGCCTTTCTGGTCTATTTTGGCATCAAAGCCATCACCACATACCAGCAATCCGCCATCTTTCTCGTCTTTGACTTTCAGGTTTGCCTGAATGGAAACCAGTTTTTTGTTTTCCGTTATCTGCAGGGATGCGAGCAGAGCATTTCCCTTGTCCGCATAGATTTTCAGCGAATACCACTTTTCTTCATTGTCAGCTTTCAGGTCCGCCTCCAAGTAAGGACGTTGTATTTCGACGGCGCTGGGTTCGGGAGCATGCTGAAGCGTGACGCCACAAGCTTTTGCCCATTCGAGCGTGAGTGACAGCATGCCTTCAGCGGTGTCTATCGCATCGCGTGCGTCCCTTTTCCCATATGCCTTTGCAATTCGGGTTTCTGGAGCGTGTGACTCTGGATAGCGGGTCGCGATATAAAACTTGTCCAGACGTTCAGGGTCCAGTTCCTCAATTTGTTTGTTTTGTGGCATCTTGGACAGCATGGCTCCAATCGTATGTACACGGTCGTAATCACCTTGGCTGACGGTGATTAGCCCTTTGCACGCCTTTTCTACGGCCTGCTGTGAATGGAAACAGGCGATGTTGTAGATGCCTTTGTCAAAAACAGCGCGTGCTGCTTCCAGATCGTCGTGCGCCAATTCAAACCACTGAATGGATCGCTGTATTCTTTCCTGATCGCTCATAAATCAACACCCCTTCCTTTTTGATGGTTTCCATCATGGGTTCAGATTTTCTGGATCCCAAGCGTACCTCTTCGGTTGACCAAATAATGATATCGCAACCCCATGTGAAACCCTGCTTTCTGAGCGTCTTGAGGACGTTGATGACCAGGTCCTGGCGTTTGGTCCATGGCCATTGTGCCGATGGTCCGTCGCATTCCACAAAAACATCGATATCGGAATCTTCCGAGGCATTTCTGCGTGCGACCGAACCAAATACCCATATACGTGTTGCGCTGAGGTGTTCGACGATTGCAGGTACCACCTGACTTTTTGCGGCAGCCATGCGGCAATCGGATGCCGCATGAACCGCTTCACGAATGCGGGCCTGTCCTTGATTAAGCCATTGACGAACTTCACTGGAAATCATCTTTACCCCAGGATTGTGCTTCTCGATCTCAAAAAAATAATAGACGCCATTCAGAGTTCAGGCAATCAATAATCATTGCCCGACTTGATTAGTGTATACCACGTTTTCCGAAAACACCGTATACCATAAACGTTATCCCTCTTTTCTCAGATCTCGTCCTGCAGTTATCCCCATCACTCACCACCTTGTGGATGGCTCGCTTCCAGCGACCAGCCGGTACACGTTCCGGCTTGCCACCCACAATCCAGGCTACCGCCGGGGACTCTGTCGGGTCCCCTTCGTTGCCTGGACTTCGGGTCGTGGATGATGGGGATAACTGCAGGGGCATTTCTATGTGATGTTTTCCGAAAACATAGTATACCATAATCAGGTTATTCATGTATGATAGGATCATGCTATAGGACGAACAACGCAGGAGAAACTTCGGTGCCTGAAATAAAATTGACCGACGAACAGATTCAGGGTGTGGACATGGCTAAAAAGATGTCCAGCTTCAAGATGTCGGCCCTGGCAGGGACGGGCAAGACCACGACACTCGCGGAAATTGCCCGGGGGCTAAGAAAGAAGAGGGGGCTGTATTTGTCCTTCAATAAAGGGATTGCGGTCGAAGCGCAAAAACGGTTTTCCGGGACCAACTGCACGGCACGAACCTTTCATTCTTTGGCTTTTGCCGGATTCGGCAAGAAGTATGGTTCGCGGTTGAATCAACGTCTCAATGCCGGATTCATTCGGGAGCGTTTTGGTGTCGGTGGCGATCACGCCTTTTTGGTTTCGGGGATGGCCCTGGATTCTCTGGGGAAGTTTCTCCGCACCATTGATGATGAGGTGGGTCCTGAACATTCAGTCTGGCCGGATGCCTGCAAAACCATCTTTGCATGGAAACCCGATGTGACGAAATCTGAGGTAGATCAGCGTCAATCCCGGATTGAAAACGATATGCAACGCAAGGTTTGTTTCCAGATCCAGGCGGAAGCCTTGCCGCTGGCACAAAAAATTTATAACGAAATGCGCAGGCCCACGAGCGATTTTCCGGTGACGCACGATTTGTATTTACGCGAATTTGTTGCGTCCATGCCGGACCTGTCATCCAGCCGCTTTGGCTACGAATATATTTTGTTCGATGAGGCGCAGGATGCGGATCATTTGATGTTGATGTTGACCACGGCGCAATCTTTGCCCGTCTTTTATGTGGGGGATGCGCATCAGCAAATCTATAGTTGGCGGGGGGCTGAGAATGCCATGGCCTCTTTGGATTTACCCGAAACGCCTCTGACAACCAGTTTCCGTTTTGGACAGGCTGTGGCGGATGACGCCAATGAAGTCTTGGCCGCTTTGGGATCGAAATACCTGTTGAATGTGCTGCCTTCAAAAAGGTCACGGGTTGAAAGGAGCGCTGATGTTCCGCCAGGGACCAGAGCGGTTATCTCACGGACGAATGGACAAGTGGTTTCTGCGACGCTGGATGGGCTCAAAGAGGGGGTTCGCGTCGGCGTCAGTGGACTACGTGGGATTAAGTCTTTTTTGCGAGATTATCGATCTACGGAAGCGGGTCGGCCTTCAGGGCAGTTCGCACTTTTTCAGTCGGTCAATGATCTCATGGAGCATGCTCAGACGGAATCCGGTAGTGATCTGAAAACCTGGCTGGACCTGGTGGGTCAGTATGGAGCGGATGTTCTGGAAACAGCGATGGGGCAGGCGCAAGACCTGGACCAGGACAAGGACGTTTGGAAATCCTGTCAACGGGTTGCGATCACCGCCCATGCGGGTAAAGGGATGGAGTTCGATTCTGTTCATCTTTCCGATGATCTGTTCAATCCCAAGCGCCTCAAGGGGGATGAGGAAAAGCGTCTGCTGTATGTCGCGAAAACGCGGGCGATGCGCGTTTTATCCCAGGGGAAATCCTTTGTTGACGTGACCCAAGGAGAAGCCTGATGCCGGGGTTGTTGATACTGGTGCGACCGCATACCTCCTTGCTGGATGGTTTGGCGGTTGCGCGGGAATTATACCGACAAGGGGTTGGCCCTGCAGTATTCCCGGTGGATCCGGATTATGCACTGCACCCGGTCTGGCGTCGTTTGCTGAATGTTTTCGGAAAACATTACGGGGGGCATGAGATGATCCCGTTAGATGCCGGGTCATTCATGGGGCTAAGAAAGCTCTTACAGATATTGCGTGATGACAAAGTCGTTGTCGTGTTTCCGCAAGGCATTGGGGTGGATATTCCGGATCGGCCAGATGCGCCAGGGGCCAGATGGTTGGCTCGAAAATCATCTTGCCAGGTATGGCATATGCAATTGGACCATCGTCGCTGGTGGCCGGGCGTCTCTGTCGTTCAATTTGAGGACAAGAGGCAAAAAACGGTTGACGACTTGCTGCTATAGGCAGCTACAGGAAAAGGAGCAGTTTTCATGGAAAAGATAGAATCAGCCAGCACGATATACGAAAGCCCAGACATCCAAAATAAGCGACGTGATCTTGTTGCCTGTTTATTGCTGGATGTTGTGAATGAAAGTTTGTGGGAAGGCGACAGCGGGGTGCGATCCACAGAAAATAACTGGAAAAAGGTGGATGAGGCGCGAAATTATCTGCTGCGAGATCCAGTTGTGCGTTTGTATTTCATTTCGTTAAGCATTAACAAAGAGTCCGCTTTGTCCAGCCTGCAAGAAAAATGGCACAGGATGGACCTCATGTATCGGCAATCCCATACAGAACAGCGTGTTTTTCATTGAGATGTTTCTATGGATGATAGAGTTTTACCGATAGATGTCCGTCTGATCTATTGGCGATCCCTTCTGCGAGCAAGATCAACCGATCCACGATTATTGCCTGGGCTGAACGACGAGCTGCGGGCGGCCTTACGTGATGCCTTGCATGAGATTGAATGTACCAGGGCAAGGGCGAAGCGGCATGCGCCCTGAGTGGCAATTTATCGAGAATTGGTTGATCACGGATGGGACACTGTTCCCAAAGGAATTCGTGAACGATATCCGCGTGCAATTACAGTGGATGCGAATTCAGGGGGCATCGACAGGATCCAGACTGTCTGTATTGGCTGATGAGATTCTAAAAACCGAATTTTCCAATGAGGCGCGTCGCATGGCGGCTGCATTGATTTTGGAGGCAAAATGGATAAGGACAAACCCATGACAGAAGGCTCTCTAAAGCGCGTTTTCTCTTACCTGATTTTGGGATCAGTCGTAGGCTTTGCGGCATGGCCGCATGCGATATGGTTGGCGCCTTTTGCGTTGTTGCTTTTACCGGTGGTGAACCGTCGGTATTGGGTGGCGCCGTTCCTGGTCATGCTGGGATACCACCTGGCGACGACCAACGGGCTGATTCATGGCACGGATGTGTTTTTTCCGCATGCAGGATTGTGGCTCGGGATAGGATTCTGGATGGGATCTTCCTGTCTTTTTGCCATGCCTTATCTGGCTTACCCTTATCTGTATTTGTATTTCCGTGGGGGTGGGCGTGGTGCATTGGCGGCCACAATGATCACGTCCATCTTCTCCACGATCATCCCGCCACTGGGTGTCATTGGCTGGACCAGTCCATGGATTGGGGCGTTGCCTACTGGATGGGGAGGCATTCTTGTTGTGCTGATGCTGATCTACGGGCTGGGTCGCTGGGAAGAAAACAAGATGACTGCTTTTTTGGTGGCCGCCATGTGTCTGTCTGCTTATCTTTGGACGCCCTTTGTTTTGGGCGTATGGGGTGTGCCTGTTCGCCCGGCCAGTCCCGCATTGCCCGCCGGCTGGGTGTCTATCGATACCGATTATGGTGAGCTGTCGAACATATCCTATGTGACGACCTCCCTGCGTCTGGTTCCGCAAGTCTTGAAGGATCTGGAAAGCGGTGATCGGGTGGTGCTCTTGCCGGAGGGCATTGCGGGGCCGTGGTTACCAGGTACCCGGGCCATCTGGCAACCCGTCTTGCAGTACACGGCCAAACATCCATCCACAACCGTATTGTTGGGTGCGGATGTTTTGTCTGGTCGGCAGAAGTATGTGGATGCGCTCATACAGATGCATGATGGGAAAGAAAAGATATTACCGGACAGGATTCCGGTACCGTTTTCGATGTGGCACCCATGGGTACCCCGGAACAGTTTTCGGATGCATGTTTTCGGAAATCCTGAACTGGCTACAGTGGACGGAGTGCGTGTGGGGTACCTCATTTGTTATGAACAGTTGCTGGTATGGCCCGCGTTGGGGATCTGGCATTCAGGCGTACAGGTTTTATTGGCACCCGCCGATGTCTGGTGGGCCAGGTGGACCAGTATTCCCGCCATTCAGCTGGTATCCGTGGATGCCTGGGCACGTTTTTTAGGGGTTCCCGTGTTGAGGGCGGTGAACTTGTGAATGCGCCGGTCAGTGTGTGCGGACGAAAAAACGACCCTGTGTTTAACACGGGGTCATAAGGTGTTTGTTGTTTGTCTATACCCAGTTGTACGACTTTGCAAAAGGAAACCTGAAATGATGAAGAAATCACTCTTAGCAGTCTTTATTTTGGTCGCTACCCCCGCGTTGGCTTTCGCGGGCGGCCCCGTCAGTCATCTGCCCGTCAAGGCGCAGTTGCACCAGGAAGCGCTGGCCGCTCATAGTTTGAGCTATGCACTGGCCCATGGTGCGCCGGTATCGAAGATTACGCCCCGTGTGCAGGGGCTGGACTTTGCGCTGCAAAATACGGCGGCACAAATGCACACGAAAGCCTCTTTTGCGCAGGCAGCCAATCGGCTGATCGGAATCCGCATTACCCGTACGGATCTGTCGAGAAACCTGAAAGCAGACGCGCAGTGGGTGCAGGCGCGTTTGTCGAAGTAAACCAGTTGCCCCGCGTATGCGGGGACGAAAGGAAAGGGCAACGATTAGGAATTTCCTAATCGTTCGATTCTCACACCTGAAAACGGATGTGATTCAATACCTGGAACATCTCTACGCGCGCAGGGATGGTGGTCATTGAACCTTTGCTTGCGTGTGTATGTTTTCCGAAAACATAGTATACTATAGCTTACTTTTTGTGTATGATGTTTATAACGTGTGATGGATGTGGCGTTTAATGAGGGTTGATGCCATCAAGATAGTACGCTGTATGACCAACAAAGTTCGCGCCCTGGATGCCTGGTACATTCGGCAGTTTGAGCGCCCATGGGTGCGCAAGTCAGCAGAAAGGATTTTGTGGGTATTGGAGACGGGCCTTTGGATCATCGCCAGACCTTTTGAATGGTTGGTTGGCTCGTTTCTGGTGGGTTGGAGTGAAAAACAGAAGAAAAAAGAGAAATAACGGTTTTGAAAGTGTGGTAAGCGGTTGTTATGCGGCTATTGCCCGTCTGATGGGCGGGCCTTTTTTCTAAAAGAACATGAGAAATAATTAATGCTGAATTCGCAATTCATACTTGGAATTAACGAAGAAATTACCGTCGATCTGTTCGCCGGTGGTGGCGGCATGTCCACGGCGATTGAACAGGCTATTGGCCGT
>NZ_JAAOMP010000172.1 GCF_018853815.1 Acidithiobacillus sulfurivorans
CCGGCAAATCCGGCAGGTTATCAGGTGGTCAATTTAAACGCTGTTTTCCACCCAATTCTGGCAACTTTTGCACGCTGTTTAACATATAGATGAACAGAATGCCAGTCTATTTCCTTTCGCATGGTGGCGGGCCATGGCCGTATGTCGACGACATGCGGCAACAGTTCGCCAAGACAGAACAGGAATTCATCGCATTGCCTGGACGTCTGCCCGCGAAACCGGAAGCAATATTAGTGATAACCGGTCATTGGGAAGAAAAAGATTTTACCGTTTCAACCGCCGAGCGTCCGCCCATGGTTTATGACTACTACGGATTCCCGGAGCACACTTATCACATCCAGTACCCCGCGCCAGGCTCGCTCAAGCTTGCTTCACGCGTGCTAGCTTTGTTGTCGAATGCTGGCATTGCGGCGAAGGAAGATGCCAGACGTGGTTTTGATCATGGGACATTTGTCCCAATTACACTCATGTATCCGAATGCAGATGTACCGGTTGTGATGCTATCGATGAAATCGAATTACGACCCGCACGAGCATATTCGCGTTGGTCAGGCACTTACCCCTTTGCGTGATGAGGGTATCCTGATTATCGGCAGTGGCTTGACTTACCACAACATGAGAGGGTTTGGTCGTGATGAATCCACTCCGATTGCTGACGCATTTGAAAACTACCTCAGTGAGGCGGTTAAACAAAATAATGCTGAGGTAAGAAATGACATGCTGGCGAAATGGGAAACTGCACCTGGTGCACGATTGGCTCATCCGCATGAAGACCATTTGATTCCTCTCATGGTTATTGCCGGCGCAGCGGGAGAGGATAAAGGAAGGTCAATGTTTGTAGACCATGTAATGAAAGTTCCAATGGCAACTTATGAGTTTGGGTACGGTAAATAAGAAAAGCGCAAGCTTGAATATGACCTTCACTAAAATGAAAGGGAATTTCAAAATTGAAAAATATGTTTCCACTTTTCTGTTGTCAGCTGCTGCGCGGAATCGATGCTTCCTCGACTCAGAAGTCAGATGATATCGGCGTGATTAAGTATTTGCATGCGGATTAGGAGTGATAAATGAGGATTGGTTAGTCTTATACACATCGTCTGTACGATTTGAAAATCTCAATATGATCCAGGAGAATAGTGATGAAAACGTTTGGTTCTAACAGAATGAAGGAAGAAGTGATTTTGGTAGCCCGGTTTTTGCTGGTTTTACTGTTTCTCATATTTGGATGGGGAAAGTTGACAGACTACTCCGGAACAGTTGCCTATATGCAGCAAGTTGGGGCACCGATGCCGCCAATTGCTACGATCATTGCGATATTTATGGAAGTTTTTGTTTGTTCAGCAATACTTGTTGGAATATTTACCCGGCCACTAGCCGTTTTATTGGCTATTTACACTCTGGGAACGGCATTGATCGGCCATCATTACTGGACCATGACGGGAATGGCTCATTTCGAGGGTAAAATCAATTTTTATAAAAACATCAGCATCATTGGTGGATGTTTCCTTCTATATGTTACCGGAGCCGGGAAATACTCGTTAGATAATAAATTAGGGCTATGATGGAAATATTTCGCTCTTCGATCTTTTGAGTGGGATGGATGAGTGGAGACCACAGACCACGTGTCTGGACTTCGCTAATGGCTGATCAACGATGGGGGTAAATCCGATAACGAATGGAGATATCCCCATCGGTCCGTTTTCGATAGGCTTCGTATGGAGGTGATTGCTTCACGACCCATTGGTGTCCTGAATTTTGTGTAAACGGCGTTTTCATTTAAGGTTGTGGCATCCGATCATCGAACTGGATGATAAAGCGGTTTAGGGCGGCTTTCCAATCCCGGATTGGCATGGTCCACTTTTGGCTGATATCCTGCAGGGCCAAATAAAATAGTTTCAATAAGACGTCATCACTCGGGAAAGCACCCCGATTCTTGGTAATCTTGCGCAGGTTCATGTTGACGGACTCAATGGCGATAGTGGTATAAATCACCTTGCGGATTTCTAGAGGATAGTCGAAAAAGGGAATCAGGTGTGCCCAGTTCCGCCGCCAGGACTGCACGATGGGCGGATAGGCCTCACCCCATTTCTCTGCGAATGCAGCCAGCTCGGCTTCCGCGACCGTGGCCGCCGAGTAGATGGCCCGCAAATCCGCAGCGACTGCCTTGCGTAATTTCCAGCTGACGTAGTGCAGGCTATAGCGAACCATATGCACAATACACAGCCGCACAGCCGATTTGGGAAAAACCGTTTCGATGTCTTCAGGAAAACCTTTTACCCATCCACACAGGTAATGTAAATATCCTGTACCCCCCGGTTCTTGATTTCGGTGACCAACTTGCAGCCAGAACTTGGCGCCCTCCGTCTGGGCGATCCACAGGCCCAGCACATTTCCTTCTCGCCGGCTAAATTAATGCCCAGAGCAAGGTAAACGGCCTTCGCATGCACGGCGCCATTATCACGAGTCTTCACGTGGATAGCGGCTCGAAGCTATAGTCAGCGCATATGGATGATCCGCGTCAAGGACACCTGAGGCCGCTCGGCTTCCTGCACTTGGTGTACGGCGGCGACGGTTAGTCGAGACGATCACCTGCATGGAGGACGGACCACGAGGCGCTGATGAAGGAGGCAGCACGCTCAAGAGCCACGCGAGCCGTATCTAAGACGCCGACGTCACGCTGGAAGACGTGATGCATACCCTCGTAGATGTCGAGGGTGACACCCGCACCCTTGGCAGCGGCCTGATGGGCATAGCGAGTCGAGTCATCGAGGAGTAGTTCGTCGCTACCTACCTGGATGTAGATTGGCGGCAGCCGCTCGGGGATGCCATAGAGCGGCGAGGCATCCGGATCGCGGGGGTTGTGTCCATTGAGGTAGGAGTGCGCGAGTCCATTGATGACGTCTTGCGTGAAGACCAGATCGCGGGTGGAGGGGTCACGGAAAGACGGGCCGCTATTGGTCAGATCGGTCCAGGGAGAGAATGCAACGATCGAAGTCAGCTTCGGCCCCGCAGATGTGGCCCGGCCGGCCATGGCCAGGATAAGGCCGCCGCCGGCAGAATCGCCAACTGCTGCGTACTCGCTTACGTTTTGTGTGGCAAACCATCTCTGTGCCGACCGAACATCGTTGATGGCGGCGGGAAAGCGGTGTTGGGGCGCCAACGCGTAGTCGACGCTGAAGACGGCGCAGCGTGTCAGAGCGGCGATCTGGCTAACGAAGCCGATATAAGCTTTGGCGTCGCCTAAGTGATAGCCACCACCGTGGACGAAGAAGATAGCTCTCCTGGGAAGCGCCTGATGCGGTCGAATCCACCAACCGCGGACATCTTCGGTCGTAACCGGCTCGATCAAGACGCCATCCGCCAGCGGCGTCTGTGCCGCCATCGCGGCATAAGCGAGCCGGCGATCATGCGGGTACAATTCGTTAAGCAAGGCGTTGCGTCGGAAAAGGAGCTGTTGCCGTATGTCGTCGCCTGGCTGCATGACATAGCTCCGCAAGTTGGGCATTATTTTGTCTACTCGTGTGTTTTTCAGCATGATATTTCTCGTACGGTCGATATCGCTCACGATGACGTACGCTCAGGACGAAACAAAGCGTTCATTGAAACTGCGAAAGAGCTTCGGGTAGTCACCCTTCTCCGCGTTCCGAAGGGGCAGCACACGTTGCACGAGGACTTCGTCAACATCTGGGGCTGCATCCAGGATCGACATGGTCTCCTCGATGAAGTCGGTAAGTGGCATAGCCGTGGGATCGGTGGCCTGCGTTTCACCCATCAGCTCGGTTTGCACGTAAGGCGGTACGAGTTCATGCACTCGTACTGAGGTATCTCTTAGCTGGAACCTCAGCGATTGCGAGTAAGAGTGGATAGCCGCTTTGGTCGCGCTGTAAGTGGGTGTGTCCGCTCGGGGCATGAACGCTAGTCCAGACGAAATGTTCAGGATGGCAGCCTCCGGCTGGGATCGCAGGTGGGGCAATAGACCCGCATTGAGGTGGATGGGACCAAGCAGATTAGTGGCCACGGTCTCGAGGGCGTCGGTGGTTTCCACGGTGGGGGCCAATAGGTTCTCCGTGCGCATGATCCCGGCGTTATTGATCACCACGTTCAGACGCGGGAACGTCACTACGACCTGTCGCGCAAAGGACGAGATCGCCGCCGCATCGGTCACGTCCAGAACAGCAGCATGCATGTTCGGCCGACCGGCGACTACTGCGTCAAGCTTCCCCTTGCTGCGGCCTGTGATGATGACCGTGTTGTCACGCTTGTAAAAGGCTTCGGCGAGCGCACGGCCGATGCCCGAGCCGCCGCCCGTGATCAGGATGGTGTTGTCAGTTGTTCGCACGATACATACTCCTGGTTTAGTGATGATCTTGACATAGTTTGGTACCAAATTATAATTATTCTGTTATCGAAATAGAAGAGTTACCAATTGAAGCCTGGCAATCATCAATCTGCTGGAGCGTGGGCTAAGAATTTCCATTTGGCGGCCAGATCGGTTATCGACATGACGTTACAGCCTTACGATCTTGGACCAACGCAGTGGTATGTACTCTGGCACCTTGTTCATGACGGGTCGCTTGCGCAGCGAGATCTGCTGCAACCACTGCAGATCGAGAAGGCGACTCTGAGCGGGGTTGTCTCGGCACTTGTACGCAAGGAGCTTATTGAACAGACAACCGATCCAGCAGACCAGCGACAGAAGCGGCTCTCGATAACGCAGGCAGGGCAAGCCCTTTGGGCAAAGCTTCCAGATCCGATCGACTTGATCCTGAAAACGGCCTTCGCGGGCGTCTGTGAACACGATCTGGCAACGGTCACGCAGGTACTCAGCCTCGGTACCGCCCGGTTAAACAACCTTCTCAATAAGGATAAGAAATCATGACCGTTCTTGTTACCGGTGGCACCGGCCTGGTTGGCACCCGCCTGCTGCCCCGTCTCCTGGAAGCCGGCGTAGACTGTCGTGCGCTTGTACGCGAGGGTAAGACTACTCCCTCAGGCATAACGGCAGTTGAGGGTGACATCCTGGATCCTGCCTCACTGGTCAACGCCGTAAAAGGCATTGAGGCAATCATCCACTTTGCCGCCATCCTGCGTACAGCGGAGACGAAGCAGATCTGGAACGTTAACTTAGACGGCACGCGCAATCTGATTGCTGCGGTCAGAGAACACGCTCCCGATGCTCGATTCATTATGGCGAGCACAGGTCTGGTTTATAATGAAAAAAGTACCAGACCCGCACTGGAAACTGACCCGGTCGCTCCGGAACGCGACTACCCCGCCAGCAAAGTTGCAGCCGAAAAGCTTCTTCAAGATAGTGGCTTGAAATGGGCGATATTGCGCTTTGGCTTCGTTTATGGCGACGCTGATGGACATATTGAACAGATTCCGCAGATCGCACAACTTTTAAAGCTTCATCCGGCCAACCGCTTGAGTATGCTTCATCATCGTGATGTTGCAACATTCGTGAAGATGGGAATCAGTGGGATCCTTGACGGTCGCATCGTGAATGCGGCGGACGATGCACCGATGACCATATTTGATTTGAGTGCTTTGGCAGGCAAACCTACGGATATTGCGAGTACACCTCTTACGTGCCCTTGGTCTGGCGTTTTGGATGTATCTCTGGCACGAAGTCTGGGCTTCAAGCCCGAAGTAGTGACAACTTGGCAGGCTGCGCGAGAAAACACGCTCTGACGCGTCATAAGCCCAGCCAACGCCGGGATGGATTGATTTGGGCCAGTTGTTGTTGAGGGTACTGCGGTTATGGAAAGAGCCCGCGGAATTGGAGAGTGAACCATTCCGGGGGCTGGCCTTACTAGACTGATTTTGACGGCCCCCCAGAGGGATGGATCTCACGCTGTTATCCTCTCGTCAGTACCAATACACATCAGGTTGTTGGCCACTGTACGCACCCGACAGACTTGTTTATCGCAAAATCCATAGCTGGAAGCCCAAAAGATGGACCATTCCTCGACGCCATGATTGGCACCGGACTGGTCGCCAAAAAAACGGTTTTGCATCTTTTGAAGAAGGTTTGACAGAGGTTTAACACTTGCCGCCGCAATCATCGGGTAAATACGCTCCTCACTCCAGCAAATGCAGATATCGGCTGGTCACCACTATACTACTATGCCCCATGTTGGCCTGTACCTGGCGCAAATCCATGCCCTGCGCGAGCCACAGACTGGCGGCGGTGTGCCGCAACAGATGGGGTCCGACCTGCGGCTTATGAATCGCGGTGCGCTCAATGAGGCGCCGGATCACCAGGTACATGAATGCAGCACTTAAGGGCTTCCCCTGATCAGTCAGAAACAGGGTATCCGCCGGAGACTGAATCCTCCGCCTGGCGGTGAGCCAAAGCTCCAGAGAATCGGCGGGCGGGGGAGGGAAGCGCACCAATCTTTCCTTGTTACCTTTACCGATGACGCGCAGGCGTCCGGAGAGATATCCGTTCAGGGCATCGAGCCTGAAGCTGGCCGCTTCATGGGCACGCAATCCCGTGGACAGTAAAAAATCGACCAGCGCCGCATCCCGATAGCCGGCAATGGTTTCAAACCGCTTGGCTTCGGTGCGGAGCTGGTCGATCTCCGCATGATCGAGAACGGGAGGCAGACGATGGGGTTTGGCGCCGCCGCGCCCCCCGCGACCTCCCTGGCCCCCCGTGATGGCCCGTTCAGCGCGTTGCCGGACTTTTTCCTCACGGAGCACTCTGGCCGGGTTAAAGGGGAAGTCCCGCGTTTTTTGCAGCCAGTCAAAAAACAGCATGAGGGCAGAGTATCGGACCATCTGTGTGGAAACCGGTGCAATGCCGTTTTTAGACTGGATAATCCAGTTTTTCACAAAAGACAAGGAAACTGCCTCTATCTGTTCGATTCCGCTTTCCTCAGCATGATGGAGAAACTGGCGGGCTTTGACCGTATATCCCTTGATAGAGGTCTGCGCGTAGGGAATCTCAAAAAATGGACTTTTCAGCCATTTTTCAAAGTCGGTGATGAGGGCATCCACGGGTAGCATCGGGTCTCCAGGGGCTTTTTGTGACTGTAGATCGGATAATATAATACTTTATTCTATCTAAGAATGTCTCAATGCTACCAAGAACAGCGCAAAAAACAAAACACTTATTCTATATCTGTGTTTGCATTTACAAAAAACCGGCATAATATCGAATTATCGTATTATTGCCATGGAGAACCACTATGCAGATTGTAAGGCCAACTAGACGGGTTTGTGCAGATTTCTTCGGTGATCCCGCAATCGAGCTGGATCTGCTGGAAGTTCAGCTGGGGATAAATCGGGCTTACCGCAACAAAGGCGAGCGCGACACGGCTTTGATGGAACTGGCCGTGCTCTCCCTGAAAAAGCATGTTGCGGCATATTTCGGGCTGAATGGGGACAAGTACCCCAGTTATGCAGATGTAGCAGCCTGGCTCGAATCAGACGGATACCTCTCGAAATTCACGGATTTTCTGTTGCACGACAAAAAACCCGCCCTGATCGCGCATGACCCAGCAGAACCGGTGGACACGAAACATGGACACCCCGGCTGAGGATACAGCTCAACCCTGGGAGAGGGCAGCGCAGCACCTGTCTGGAGTATTGGAACGTCGGCGGGGAATCTGTGCCTGGGAACGCGCCACCGACGGTCGCTGGTATCTGATTCAGGTCGTGCCCACCCTGTTTCCCGATGAGGAGGTCATTGAAATAAGTTGGGGTGGTCGCCAGCGGCCCCCCTCGCGCATCTTGCGCCTCCCTCTGGAGAAGACCTGGGATACTGAGGCCTGGTCCCGGGATATTTGCCGGCGTAGACACCAGCACGGATATCATCCCGTCCACAGTTAAGAGAATCGGAATACGATGACCGATCCAGCTTTTGATATTGAAAGGAAAAGAAGATGATAAATAGCAACGATGCAGAGAAATTAGTAAAATCTAGCCAGTCTGCAAACCTCTTGGTGCAAGACTTACGCGAGATGGTCAGTGCGACCGATCCTTTGTTGGGTGAGCTTGCTATTGAAATACTGCAGCAGGCTTGTTGAGATCGAAAAACGATTGAACCGGATCAAGGCTATCGCCAGCTCAGAAACTAATACGGAATAAGCAAATACACTGGACGATCTCCTTTTATGTAGTTTTCGTTCCATTCGACTTCAGATCCATCAAAGGAGCGTATATGAAATCGTCTGTGCAACTAAAAGTGGGTAACTGGTAACATACTGGAAAGTAAGATGTACCCAGATGATCGGAGCCGTGACCGTAAGGTGGTGATTACAGCACTGAACCCGAAAATGGTGTACTTCGATCAGAAAACAGACCGAAGGATGCCAGCAAGATCAAGGGGAATAGTGCTGAAAGCACATTTCCTAAAGTATGCGCGGGAAGTTGTGGGGTAATATGGGAAACCGGAGTTAAACAGGCTGCTGATCCTACTCAAGACAAATCGTTGTTTTGTGGAGTTGTTATGATAAAGAAAATAGCTGGAATAGCTGCAACATCTTTTCTATCGGGCTGTGCAATGGTGGGAATTCATTATGGAACGGAATATACCGGGCACTATACCCCCAGGGGTACCTATTACCATGAGGCCGGGAAAACCATTACTAGAAAACAGGAAATCTATCCTGGGGACGTGATGGCCACCATCAGCGTTATAAAGGCCCATACAAAACTCACATCAACAAGCGATTGCTATATCGAATGGCGCAGGGATGGTCACTCATTCATAAACATATCCGGGGCGGACAGGCGTATCTGTCCCAGGGGACCGCTTTCAAAAAAGGGCACCGATACTACATTATTCCAGCCCTGCCATCCAATGACAAAGCGAATCAATATGCGGCAGGAAATTATGCAATACCTTATTATTATTACAGATATGGTTCCGACTGGTGGGCGCATACCTTCCATGCCATAGGTGGATCACATTTTGTAGTTGGTGATAAGACGGGTCTAGTGTCTGGGCCAATCTACTTCAATAGAGATAGCGTTGCTTCCGTATCTTCGTACCATAGCAATTGTCTTTTCAAGGTTGACCATACCGATCATCGGTCAACCTATACATTAATTTATGCGGGCTTTCT
The DNA here is from genome assembly GCF_018853815.1 of Acidithiobacillus sulfurivorans. Taxonomy (GTDB): domain Bacteria; phylum Pseudomonadota; class Gammaproteobacteria; order Acidithiobacillales; family Acidithiobacillaceae; genus Acidithiobacillus; species Acidithiobacillus sulfurivorans. The sequence goes on from NZ_JAAOMP010000172.1 coordinate 9,074, forward strand.
CCCCGAGGGAAGGCTGAAGTTTGATGTGCTTAGAAACAATGAAAGCTATGGTCATTTTATCAACTCAATACTTCCGGGTAAGGCCGATACAAAAGTGAATGGTATCGTTTTTTCATTGGACATTAAGAGCGCAAACAATAAATATATTGTTGCAAAGGCTAATGCATGGATATACAAGGCTGGTGGTAAGTCTACGAGTTAAAAGATTCCGAGTTGATTCGTAACGTCAGTGATGCGACGAACTTTATCCATGAACGTCAATAAGGAGATATTTTCGATGGAATCATCCAAAGATGAAGCCTTAAAACGGATTCAAAAACAAACTGCCATGTATCATCTATTTCGGTCTTATGCCCAGGTCGAAGGCGATAAACTCAAGGAGATCGTCGCAAGACTGGTTGATGATATAGCGCCCTGCAAAGCAGGGGATTATGTCAGGACACCTGAAGGCTATGTTTACAAAATAGAGGTGGTCCACCTCTTGTTTGAAAACGATCAGCCAGACGCTTTCTATTTCCAGTGTGAAGGGGCACCCGTCATGGAAAACGAGACGCTAGGCCCGGTGGAATCTCTGGTTGAGCCATTAAAAGTCATTCAGAGGGTAGAGAGGCCCATCAGTTTTCACTAAAGTTACCAGACTGTTGTGGCATTCAAATAAAGATGGTAACAACGAAATAAAGTTGGCAACTTTTATGCATCATTACCTCACTGATTTTAATGCGGTTATTGCAATACGCCATCATTAGTTACCAACTTTATTTGTATTCTACATTACTCCGGAGAAAAATATGAATAACCAAACATCCACCACTGAAACACAAAAGAACTATAAAAAATTCTTTTCTATATTAAAAAAAACACACCTTATAATTCCAGTCATTAGCTTAATAAGCGTGGCTTTGGGACTTTTTATTGGTTTTGCAACAGCACTACACTGGTCAATTGTGGTTACCGGAACCACAGACCAAACCGGATACCTCTTTGGTAGATTGGCTGTGCCAATGGGAATTATTGTCCTTGCAATCTTAATAATCTATTCCATTCTACCATTTTTATTAGGTTCCCTTGCGACAATTATGACATCTTATGAAAGCCTGAAAAAAATATCACCAAAACATCATCTAGTTATATCTATTATTGTAGCAGCAATATATTTAATATCATGTTTTTTACTTAACAATTCAATATGGCTTCTTCTTGCAATTGGAATGGTTTTTTTCTTTTGGAGATGTGTATATTATTTTGATGGATCGGAATATGAAGAATCCAAAAACAAATCTGATTATGATAATATAAAAAATATTATCAATATGATTATTTTTGCTGCCATCGCTCTTGCAAGCGTTCTTGTTGGTTTATTAATATTATTAAATTACACCAGAGTTGCTTCTATAGGGTATTCTAAAACAGACTATAATATATTATATTTTTTATTATTTTTACTTTCTTATGTTTTTACTGTTTCTGGCGTCATTTATGCCGCGATAGGCAAAGAATTAAATATTCCTTTTGTTACGTTTGTTGTTTTCTGTATTGGATTTGTAATAATATTGAGTGACATCCCGCAAAATACTTTGATAAGCTTAAATCACGGGATTTTACCCACACCAAAAAAATTACAATCAGCAATAAAACTAGCAACAAAAAAAGTAAAAAACAAAGGAACAGAATCAAAGAATGCGAAATGTACGGCTATGCACATAATAACCCATAAAAACTATAGACTTTTTTCATGCGGCACCCAGAAAAATTCATGGAAAGGGAAGATATTTTATGAGAAAATGCCGTACACATACATTAATAAAGTTACAAATAAAAATGAAATAATATCAAAATATTACTGTTTTACAACGGGTGAAAACGGTATGTATCTACATTGCATAAGCAGAGATAGTCTTGTACCTCGATAAAACGTCAAGATCGACACGTGTTGACGGGCAATAAAGTATCATCCCGAATAAATATTTTCATCTTGAACAAGGCTAAAAATCATGGCTTATTAGTGCTTTTCCTGGCGATTCGTGTTGGGTCATTGCTTAGATGGCTCTCAGGATCAGTACACGATTCGTTCACGCTTGTTAGGTTTATTGCATCTATTCGATCTTTGAAAAACTCCCGCATGTCTTCTAAAGATGGGCATTGCGCATCGTTGTTCATCAACTGATGGTATCCCTCATCATGCTTCATGACCGGGAGAGTGGAGAGCCTTTTCATAAAAACATCCCACGCATTGTAAGTCGATGATGCCATAATCACGGACTTGGCCTCATTCAGATCAGCATGGTGGCTTTTTAGCAGCGTATATAGATCAAAATAGTCTCTGGATTTTGTTCTTTCCATAATGAGCATTGTTTTAAGAAAGAAAATCTCTTGAGTGGTCGCAACGCGCAATGGCTCTTCAGGACTTGAATGGATGCCGCTCAATACTGCAGAGGCATCCGGACTAGCATAAAAAAAAGTTACTTTTGTTCCATTTATGACGTAATCTTGATGGAAATCATCCAGATCAAGTCCGTCATTGATGAAGTCATCTTCTTCTGCTGGATGCGATATTTTCTCTGCGTGAAATCCATACTCATTTCTCAGGCAAAAAATAGCCTTGTCAATTTTTTGCCTGGGTAATTTTACGTCGTGCAAAGAATCATCATGCGCCCATATAAAATCAAGATCTTCACTGATTCGATGCCCTATTCTCAACGACAACGCGGTTCCACCCACAAGAACAAACCCGGATAAATTTTCACTTGCTGCCGAGCCGTATAGAATTGACCACAATTTACGGATATTTTCTGGTAGGGAGTCATCATTCAAAACGTCCATTTTTTGCCCTCCCGATCAACATTGCCAGAAAGTATCGTTTCAACTGAGGTAGATTGTCCGATTCTTCAGACAGGTACTCCATGTATGCGGATTCTATTGACTGGGCACCAAACAACCGTGCCGCCGATAGAATAATCGTCCAGCTTTCACTCATGAGCGCCTTTCGTAAAAGCACAGCATCATCTGCATTCGGATTCGACCAGGCAAGGCGAACACGGTACCGATCCCGCCATTCCTGCTTGGTCAGTGGCGGTACATACGGTTCAGCGGGCGCAGGGGGGTACAGCGCATCCCGTTTATACCGATAAAAACGGTTTCTCAGATCATTATCCATATACTTTTTTTAGAAGCTCCTTGTATGTTTTCGTACCGTTGGACTTCAAACCCCATCATCGGCATCTTCGGACATGCGCTGGATGACCTGTTGTGCTTGGGAGAGGGAAGTGCCGCCGCCAAAGATAATTTGTGCATCCCGGGCCTTGCCAGCCGCGCAAATGGCACGAATGGCGTCAGCTACCAGAATGCCTTTCTCGATAATGTCTGGAGATAATGGGAGTAATCCCAGCTTCCGGGCTAGATTTATGTTCGCGAGAGACTGGTCTGTCACTCCTCTACTCAACTTTTCGTTCTCGTTCATAATTCACCAGTCTTTTCCCGAAGCCGATTTTGCGAACAATACGGCTATTGCCCACATCGAAGGCCAACCACGCGGGAACTTGTGTGGTGCGTCCGGAGTTGTATTCAACCACGGCACTGTTAGGTTTAGGATCAATACCGAGTTTTACCAGCGCCTCTTTCGCGAATATCTCCGGCCAAACCAAGGGCGCTGCAGACTGTATTTCTGGAATAAACTCACCCCGTACCAATACCCCGTATCCTCCACGCACCAACACGCCCTCAGACACCAGCACTCTGATCGCCTTATCCACGCCAGAGCGGGATTGCGAGAGCGCGTTGAACTCCGAACGAATAAAAGCATTTTCATCTGGACGGGCAGACAGGTAGTCCAGGATGCGCTGTTTGACCTTTGATGCTTTCATGGAAGGGTCCCCTATATCTAACGGACACATTTTTGCACCGTTGAGCTATCTTGTAAAATCAGAAGGATAGCTTTCTATCTATACCAATGCAGTCTCTTTTGCTGTGTCAATCCAGGTACATCTTTGCAATGTGACTACTTTTCATGAAAGCAACACTTTTAGTTTCTTGGCTTGCCTGGGGTGTTGGCCATACTGCCAGCCTGCTCCCGGAATATGTTCGGGCAAATGGCCACTTAAATATGTCTACCCACAAAAATCCGCTCGTTTTTTGCATTGTTTCGACCGATTTGTTGTACCCAGGTTGTATCCAGACTTTGTGCTTATATCGTGTCCGTGCGGTTTTGATTTGATCACGGCGCGCGGGGTTATGTTTTTGTAGTTACCCCCGCGATGCCGAACAACCTGGTCAGGCTACACCGTTGTATGGATCCTTTTTTGTGACAGGCCGCGCTTATCCGCGCAAGCGGTCAACGGCTATTAATGTATAATGTAATTAGTCATTTATACGGCCGTTTGTGTGACATTATGAAGAACGGAGATTCTCCGGTCAAAAATAGTCATTTAACCCGTCATCTTTTCTATGCTCTGCAAAGGGCTAATAATTCTATAATGTAACCGCTTGCGTTACTGTTACTGTTTCCGCTCCAGAGCCGAGATGTTACGTTAACTGGTAGATCCCGGGCCACAAAAATGCTCCGTTGTCAGCGCGCGTTACAGTAACGGATCGATGTGCTTTTCTCTCCCGGCCAGCATTTTAATCCAGTTTCCTCATCAAGCGCTCTATCTCCACCCGAGTCGAGCTATTGGCCATCATCCAATGCGCGGTATCCGGGCAAAGCCGTTTCGTTACCTCGCACAGCAAGCGATGTAACAAGACCAAATTCATCATAAATATGGGTTCATGATGTGCTACCCGATTACGCAATTGGCGGAGTTTTTCTAGATCGCGGTTAAGTTCTGCGCGCTTGGGGGGTTTGTTGGGGAGAAAAGCCTTGTGCAGCACAGGAATCCAAAGCGTGTGCTCCAGATTTGGGTCGGTCAGATTGACCCAAAAACCAAAGGTCAATTCTGCGATCACTTTCCCAGGCGGCACAGCATATCCTCCTGCATGATGCTGCGCTTTGGAGAGAATATCGCGGTTACGTTTCCCGATAATTTTCAGTAGCGGCACGGCGGTGAACCATTGGTCGCCATAGGCGGCGGTTAACTGTTCGTTGAAACGATTTCGTAGGACGACTTCCGTGTAATGCAGATCTCCGAAGAATGCCATGCTCACATGGCTGTTGCCGACGTATAAATCCAAGGCGCGGGCTGCGTCTCCCTCTGCGGCGTCCAAGTATTTGCTCAGCCGAGGCTGGGATAGCGTCTTTATGATTGCATGCTGGGCAGCCGTGGCAAGGGATTCGTCATGAATATACTGTGCCCACAAACGATGCAACCATCGCTGGGCGATGATCAGCCGTGAGGGCATGTTGTCCTACCTCGTGAATAAGGTTTATAGTATCCCAAAGCAAGCCCCCGGTGTGACCTCTGCGCAAGCATGCCCCCGGGGGCATCGTTTTTCGGGGGTAAGGCTTTTTGAATGCTTGTCCCTGTTTGTTCGTGTCATGGTTCAACTATCTTGAATTTCGGCTTACCCTTGCGCCGGATTCGCGCAGACCGCTCTGCCTTTCTCTGTTCGCGCTGTTCCAGCTCCTCCATCGCAAAAGGAGTCGCCTCTTTGACCAATCCAGCAAAGTCATACAGATTTGTTTTGCTCCGATCCCCGATAACCCGCCGTTCAATCCGTCGAATAAAACCGGCCTTTTCCATTTTCTGAATACGACGACGCACCGTGGAAGGATCTACACCAATAATATTGGCGATTGTTTGTTTGGACGGGAAGGGAAGGTCGTCGGCGCGCCACCAATAAGTGAAAAGGACCAGCAGAATATTCATGTCCAAGGCGTCCAGGCCCAACGCCTTTTGGCGCAACACGATCGTATTGGGGAGCGACATCCACCCCGCCCGGATGAGTGATGGTCCCCACTTTTTTTCGTTTTCCTGTACGATCTCCCGGGCAGATCGCTGAACGGTTTTGGTAGGCTGCTCTAAATCATCGGTATGAGTGGGCGTTTCTGGTGTCATGGCGCATCTCCTGAGGCATGGAAAGGATTCTGCGCTCCGGCTGTTGCTTCCTGCAAACAGGACTGGGAGGCCACAACGCCTTCCACCAATCTTGTTTTCATTGCGTAGTCATTCCGTGTATTTTCCTCGTTCGTGTTATATATCTTTGCAGGGCTATAAAACCCTCCAGGAGGAGGGCGTTTTCGCTCTCCTTGGGAGGCTATATTGCCTCCCTGCGAGCAATGGTCTACACGAAAGGCATTGTTTTCATATAGACACAGATGGGGTCATTGCGCACTGAGCGTCGCGCTAACAGGCGCTTTCGTTGGATACACAGGCATTTTCTGACCCTGGCTGATCGTCGGTGCAACCAGGGCGCGCTGATTGTCATGTCGGATGACCGGAAGGGTCTTTTGTGGTTTGAGGCCCTGAATAATCTTTGCCTGTGTGACAGGCCTAATCTTTGCGATATCGTCATGGGGTTCAATGACATTTGATGTAATAATAATGGACAGAACAAATCCCAAGGCTATCGACAAAATACCTAAGGGTGGCAAAAGCTTATTTCTAATAAAACCCAACATACCATGATTGTTCACGATATTCTTGAAATATTTCTCAACGATATCCATGGCAACATCCCAGTCCCTACGAATAGGCGCGAACATAATCAATCCCGCCACCATCTCAACAAAGAATGCCAATGCTTTATACGTGAAGTCGGTGTTATGGATATGCAAAGAAAAAGCCAATACCAGCAGAAACCCCACCAACATTCCCGCGATCAGCCAAAAGAAAGCATCTGATACTGCATAGTAAAAAAGCAATCCCCTAGAAAACTTCTTTTTTAACCGATATGTTGGCTCGGTATCATCAAATTCCAGTACGGATCGCGTATATTTCATACGCGAGAGCAGATTGATATCATCTTTTCTGACCAGATATTCCAGTTCTTTTTCTTCTGGACGAAATCCGAAGATTTGGTCAAAGAGCATCTGTTTTGCCGCAACGCTTCCTTTACAGTTGACTACCTGGTCATGCAGATTTTGCATCTCTAAGATCTGGGTTGCGCTGTTCTTTCTCCGGAAAGGCCACGTGGTGTCAAGACTGATAACGACTTTAATGAGGCCAGAACCGAGCACAAGACCTAGAGCATAAAATATTATATTGAAAAGCTCCGCCATTGACTAACTCCTTATTCTAATCGTGAGAAAATCGAATAAAAAATCATTCTTCCAAAATAGTAGCGACTTCTCTGCTTCTATATTTCGACATTTTTCCAAAACTCCCCATCATATATTAATTTCTAGTTTTTAATCATCATATCCAAAAATCGAGACCAATTGGTTATCTTCCTTATATCAGTAAGACTCTGGATTCTCAATGATGCAACATCCAATCAAATCGTGATGGCGGCAACTTCCAACCATATAAACCTGGATAGTGCTTATGGTCGACAACCTGTTTATAGTTAGCGTAACAATGTCCCTTGATCACGCGCCACCCTTTGCTTTTACAGTTCAAAAACATACCCGCTCCATTGGTTTGCACCATCCGGTACAGTCGTTGCCCCTGAATAGTTTTGTAAAAATCCATTTCGCGCTGATGACTCGATGAAATGAGCCACAGCAAATCTTTCTGCACCTGGGGAAGCTGAAGCTCCCGATTATATAACGTGCCTTGGGAGTATCCCGTCTCATGCCCAAAACCCCAGGCCAGAGCCCCTACGGCAACTAAAACGATGCCCGCCACGGCAGCGCCGATGCTGGTCCATTTCCGGTTGTATCCGGTGCCGACCTTCCTGAGAGCATCGGATGCCGCAGATTGCCATTGAGCGATGGCTTCGTCCCGGCGGGCGGCAATCGCTGTATCCACGGCTTTCTCGAAGGCGCCGGCAGCTTCTCTTGCCGTAGTGGCGGCATCAGAACACGCGGATTGTGCCGCATATTGGGCAAAGCTGACCTGAGTTCCGACATCTCGCATAGTCTTATTTACAGCGTTCTGGACTTGGTTGCCAAAATCCTGGGCCACAGTTCCTGCCACCTGGGCCAATTGTTGCTGATGGTCTTGGATATTCTGGTTGAGCCAGGTAGAGAACCGGCTCATGTCACCGTTCAGTTCACGGACCGCATGAATCGTCCCGTCCTGAATGGTTTTCGGAATCCGGTCGATGCCTGCATTCAGAGTCCGCGCAATCTCGGCCAACGATTGCCGGGCCCCTTCAGCCGACTGGGTCGCCTGCCAGGCAATGACCACCAGCGCCCATAGTGGATCATTGGCATCCTGGATACCATGCGCCATGGCGATGGTCAGCACCTCGGCATGGGTCGTCGCAGGCAGTTTGGCGAGCAGCGTATCGCGCAGGCTGCTCATGGGTCAGCCTTCCGGGGTCAGGATGGGGGCCAAGGACGTGAAAGACTGTTGCAACCAGCGATGCATGGCGATTTTGTCATAGACCAGGATCCCTTCGCCCCCTTCCTGGGCCAGGGTCTGTATCCGTCCACGGGTGTGGAGCATCTTGTCGAAGACGGCCCGGGGCGACAAGGCGGGCATTACGCTCTCTCGCAGCTCAGCCTCCTTCCGGGCCTTGTGGGAATACCAGGCGAAGGACTCCTGTTTACCCTGAAAAGCGGGGAAAAGTACCAGTCGATGTGCCGGATCAATGTAGTGCAGTACGCCCCTGTTCAGGCTTTTGGCGAGGCCGGCAGCGGGGGTATCCCCTTTGCCGAGGCTGTAGGTGCAAAAGAGGGTGTAGCCCAGGGCGTCGGCGACCATGCGCAGGGGTTCGGCCAACTGGTCCAGCGTCTCGGAGGCCCCCGCCGGGAGATTGATGACCACCTGGTCCCCCGCCTCCTGTTCCAGCCAGTAGCTCAGATTAGCCATGGCAGTTTCCGCGTCGCCCGCCCGGTTCAGCGGCAAGGTACCCAATTGCACGGCAGGATCATCCACGTAGCGGATGCCCACATCCGGTTGGCTGGGATCCCCCTCCACCAGCGAAACTGACGCGTCATTCTGCAGGAGAAATTCGGTCAGGACAGCGGCCACTATGGACTTCCCCACGCCGCCCTTATCGCCATGGCTAATGTAGATGCGCTTCATTTCTGCTCCTTTTGGCCGATCTGGAATTTGGCCATGAATTGTTCCGGATCTTCGTTATCCTGCGCTTCTGTGAGCGTTCCGAAATTAGACCGGTTTTTTTGCGGAAGTTCACGTTTTAGTAACGGTAATTGTTGCGGACTCAGGCGGCCATCCGCCATCGCTTTCTGCGCGCGTAAAAAGGCCTGACGTAATTGCCCCCAGGTGTGCAGGGGAATTTCTGAGGAGAGGACATCAAAGATTTCCTCCCAGGTATATCCTTCCAGACGGGCCTGCTCAATGGCTTGCACATAGCGGGCAACGCGGGGAGTGAGTCGTTTAGGTTCCATGACGGGCTCCTTGTGCATACCGCCGTAAAACGACGGATATATAATTCAATATGACTTATTATGACGGTATTTGCTCTTTTAGCAAGCAGAAAACGTCACTTTACAATGAACCCGCATACTTTCGACGGGCACCTCTAGTGCCCTATTTATCCACACAATCACACCCAATGATGTTGCGCCATCACAGGCCCCCTGGTAAGGTCACCCAAAGGACCGATCGCAGGAGCTACGCCATGCTGAGCATCAAGAATGTCCGTAGTAAGAACGGTAAGTCCGGCGGGATGGCCAACTACCCTGAAGAGGGTCTGACGATGAAGCCCGGCGGCGAAAATGCCCCAAAGAAGGATGGTGTGCTGTCCTATTATCAGGGCGCGGAAGACGGCCACGGGATATGGTTCGGCACCCTGGCAAAAGAGGTGGAATATCCGGAGTTGGTGGATCACGATGCTTTTGTGGAAGCCCTGGAAGGGCATTTCCCGGGTGATCTGGACATCTCTCAAAGAGGACACCGACAAGGCGATCGGCGCCTTTGCACGGACCTGACTTTCAGCGCACCGAAAAGCATCTCGTTATTGGCGCTTGTGGAAAATGACCGGCGAATTCTGGAGGTGCATCACGCTGCCGTACGGGAAGCGCTCCGCTTTATCGAAAAAGAAGTCCTAACCGCCCGAATGGGTAAAGGCGGCACACGGATTCAACGTACTGGAAAAATGCTCGCGGCCACGTTCAAGCATGAGGACGCTCGCGACGTAGATGGCCGGATCGATCCCCAGCTGCATACCCACTGCATGGTAATGAACGTAACCCGGCGGGAGGATGACACCCTGTCGGCCATGGTGCTGGATTTCGGGATGAATAACGTGCGAATGCATCTGGCGGATGCGATCTATAAAAACGCATTGGCCCGAGGGGTACGGACACTGGGGTATGGCATCGAGCGCACGAAGGACGGCTTCGAGGTGGCGGGTATCCCCCCGGAAGCGATCACGCGGTTTTCCCAACGCAAGGCGCAGATTGACGCGGCCCTGGAAAGCGTGGGGCTGTCCCGGGAACACAGCACGGCGACACAGCGGACTCACGCGAATCTGGCCACGCGGCGCAGAAAAATCCCGATGGACAGGGTGGCATGCCGTTGGGAGTGGCGGGAGAGGGTCCGGGAGGCTGGGCTGGATCTGGCCGCACTCCAGCGAGCGGCCCAGGGTCGAGAGGACGTATTGCCGGACATCTCAGCGGACGCTGTGCAATCGGCCGCCCGTCACCTGAGTGAACGGGATACGGTGTTTTCCCGCGATGCCGTGCGTCTGACGGCACTACAGTCGGCGGTTGGTGCAATTGCTGGACTGGACCAGGTAGACGATGCCCTCACCCGGAGTTCCGCGCTGATCTCAGTCGGGGCCGATCAACTGACCACCGAGGCCGCCTTGCTGCGGGAGCAGACTATCCTGGCGCGGGTTGCGATGGGACAGAATCGCTCTTCTGCGTTCCTGGAGGCCGCAGCGGCAGATCGTCTCATCTCCGACCGGGAGGCTGTCCAGGGCTTTCCCTACAGCGCTGGCCAACGGGCCGCGCTGCAACTCGGACTGACCAGCACTGATCAGGTCCTTGGTGTGGTTGGTTCGGCGGGGACGGGCAAAACCACGAGCATGGCGGGCATCGTGGCGGCCGCACAGGCGCGGGGCTATCAGGTTGTGGGTCTGGCCCCTTCGGCGGCAGCCAGCCGGGAGCTGGATAGTGCGGGCGCTACGGATACCCGGACGTTGGCGCGCTATTTGTTGCAACCGGACCCAGCGGAAGGACCGCGTTATCTTCTCCTTGATGAAGCTGGCATGGTCTCGGCCCGGGATATGGAACTGCTTTTGCAACGCTTACGTCCACAGGATCGTCTACTGCTGGTGGGCGATCCCCGCCAGCTGGCGAGCGTGGAAGCCGGCAACCCCTTTGCGCTGCTATTGGATTCAGGTGTACTGGCCCATGTCCGTATCGAGGAGGTCCAGCGGCAACGGGATCCCCAGTTGCGCCGGATCGCCGAAGCCTTTGCGGCGGGGCGTGCCACAGAGGCGGTGGCTGCGGCACAACCCTATCTGCGGGAAGTACCGATTTTGCAGAGTGGCCAGGATCGACAGGGGCGACCGAAGGTCACTACAGAGGATCGGCAGCAGGCTATCGCTGCCGCCTGCGCGGCGGACTATCTTGCCCGCAATCCAGTCGAGCGTGAGCGGACCCTCTTGGTATCTGGCACCAATGCCGTGCGGGCCAGGATCAATACGGATATCCGCGCCGGTCTGCAGGCCCAGGGAGCAATCGGGCCGGAGGCGGTGACTATCACCGCGCTGGACAAGGCGAATCTGACGCGGGAGCAACGGACCTTGGCCGAGCAATACCGGCCCGGCATGGTGGTGCGGATTCGCCGGCCGCGCCAGGGCGTCAGAGGAAAGCTTGAAGAACAGGCCTATACCGTGATCGGAACCCAAGGTGGACAGGTTTTGCTCCGCGATGCCGCCGGGGCAGAGATGCCGTGGGATCCGGCTCGAGCGGATCACTCACTGGTCAGTCTCTATCAGACGAGAACCCTACCCCTGGCCACCGGGGATCGGGTCCTCTTTCGGGAAAATCAAACGCAGGGAGAAAAAACCCGGATCGTCAACGGCCAGACAGGGCAAGTGGTCGCAGTAGATACGCGTCGGGGTTTGGTGACTATTGCTCTGGAGGGGCAGGATATGCCACTGGAGGTAATGGCGGATCAAGTAATAGCGCTGGATTATGGATGGTGCCGAACCATCCATGCCAGCCAGGGGCAGACGGTGAATCATGTCATTGTTGCCGGTGAAGCCTCCCGGCTGGCTACGGCAGAAACGGCCTATGTGGCGGCCAGCTGGGAACGATGGAGCCTGGTGATTTATACGGATGACCAAGAGAAACTCCAGCAGAGCTGGACCCGCTGGGCGGAACGACAGAGTGCCATGCAGGCGACCCGGACCCGTATGGTGCCACACCTGGACACGTTGACTGCCTTGCGGGAACGGGCCGCCGCCGCATTGGGACGGGAAGGAGATCTAGCTCGCGTACGGGTACCGGAGCAGAAGCCCATGCAACGACCGGCGCCGGATCAACAACCGCAACCGCCCAGTCGGGGATTCGGGCCGGGACGATGAAGGAAGTCCGCAACCTATCTAAAAATCACGACAGCAACCCGATCATCGCCGCTCGTAATACGGCGGAGGTCGTAGCGACCAGAGAGGCGTGGTAACCTGGCTGTACAGACTGGCATGGGCCCTTCCTGGTGCCCATAGACTGACACTTCCGACCAACAATCAACGGCTCTTGTTCTCGATACAAGACGAGGCACCGATGTTTTGATCATGGAGAGATTTTTTCAGTTTTTCAGTGGGGCTGCGCATCAGCGGAATCTGTTGCCCATCAATCCGCACAGGATTTGCGGCAAAGGCTCGACAAAAGGGCTTTTCACCGGTTTTGAGCCTGCAGCCAAGGTCGGTTACGACGCGGCGCTATCATGGTAAGCACCATATTTGGTGCCGTCTGGCTTGGCGGGCATGGCCAGCAGGATCAGCACAATCAATCCGCCCAGGTAGGGAATCAGATTGAGCAGGACCAGCCACCCCGACAGGCCCGTATCATGCAGACGGCGCACTTCGGCACCGAGGCTGGGTAAGAGCATGACCAGTACGTAAATGCCGTAGACAATCATGAAGATTGAACCCAGCAGGGAGTGGGATTGCAATCCCCCGGTCAACAGTCCGGCAAGCAGCACAATCGCAAGAATGATGAGAAAGTTGCACAGGGCAAACCACCAGAATTCCGCACGACTCATGCGTCCATCGAAACGCAGATAGTTTTGGGTGACGGTGTGGACATAGATATCGAACATACGCATGGATTTTTCTCCTGAATGGATTGGTGAGTGATGTCTTATCTAGGGTTTTTACGATCCTAGTCCTAACTTGGTCTGGGACCTTGCATGTCCGTACGCTCTTTAGTTTAGTTTGGGAACCGGGAGGTCTCTGGCCTGACCACCACTGGCAGCATCACGCTGCGGCCCACATCGTGAAGGCGAGACGCCGAAGTCGATAAGACTCCGGCCAGAGAAGAAGGTTTTTTGAGGTGCCCTGATATCAAGAGAAGGCATAGGCCAGACCGAGATCCATACCCAGCAGGTTCGTGGAAGACGGCGGCTCAAAACTTCCCAGATGAGTAGCAAGCGGACTGTTCAGACGACCTCCAGTATAGTTGAAGTGCGTAAAGTTCAGACCGCCAAAGACGTGCCAAGGCCCTGAAAGCTGGTAGTCTGCATTGAGAGCAATTTTTTCTTCTCCGCTGGTTTCAAAAGGTGCAGTTCCAAGATGATCCGCAAGTGGCGTGCCGGAAGGGGTCATCGCACCGCCGACAATCGCCAGGCCCTCCACATTGGCAGACAACACCAATCGCGACACGGGCGAGAACTGATAACGGAGCCCCGCACCGACCAACGCCGCATGATAAACCTCTTCCTGTATAGCCGATAAATTCCTATTCCAGCGCTGATACCCGCCCGCCACATAGGGCGTTAACAGCATGCGTTGACCCACGTGGAAACCCATACCCAGCCGAGCGAGAACACGTTGCGTGGTCGCATTATCTGTGCCTTGTACGTTGGGGAGCCCCGGCTTCTGCAAAAATCCCTGATAGTGCAACCCGCCACTGGCGTAATCATAGTGCACATCAAAGTAGAGATTGGGCAACGCATGGAAATAATCGCCCATCAGGCTGTAGTTGACCGCAAATCCAGGCATCCAGCCGGATTCTGTGTCACTTTTTCCATGCGTCTGCGCCGGCGAAAAGTGCTCCTGATAATTCATGAGCGTGCCTGTTGCGGCGATGCCGATTTCGTTATTGGCAGCAAGCAGCGGATTGCTGGGCGTCGCGGCCTGGGCCACATCCGATCCGACAGTGAGGCAGCAGGCCGTAAGATATCCCAGAAGGGCTAGATGGGTAGGGCGTTGCATGATAAAAAACTCCTTGGCGCGTGAGCTATTGATAAAAAATGACATTCGAAGATAAACGAAGTGTGCGTCGCGAATCTATCGGAAGGCGTTCATCAGATTGGATACGTTGTTGGCTAAATTGCCTACATTACCGATCGTATTGCTGGCACGATTAATCGCCGTGTTTACCGACGGCACATTCTGCGTCGCTTCGGGAGTGGCGGATGGATTGGGTATACATCGATACCCCGGTGGACAACCAGATGGTATCGTAGTTGCGGGAACTACCGTCGTTGTGTTGGGCAAGTTCTGATTGAAAGACGTGGGAACGGGCTGGATGGTGTCAGCATCCTGATTTGGGAGCAGCAGCGTCTGAGGAACAAAAGCAATACTATTTGCGCCTGGGGGGCTATCGAGGGTGCGAATGACCCGACCGTGCGGGCTCAGTACCCAGATACGCTGTTGCGTCAGCAAATAGAGGTGCCCATTCACTGGATTGGCAGCCAGTTTTTGGCCCAGGGGGCATGGGGCCTCGGTTATTCCGGGAATTTGTGGAAATGCAAAAGCGGGAGTGCCATCAGGGTGAAACACGCGAAAATGCTGGTCCGTATGGGTTACATGACTGGCCAATACATAGAGCAGGTTATTCCATGGGTTAAAGACCATGGCAACAACCGCACGGGCGACGGGCCATGTTTGTTCAGGCGTACCCTGATTGGAGTAGGACTGCACCTCATCCATGGGTAAGCCCGTGCTTACTGCATCATTGGAAAGAAAGAGGGTACCCGTTTCCGGATTGGCTGTTTGCGCCTGTTCCCCGCCCCAATGGAAATCAAATCGTCCGGGCGTGTTATTGGCGGCTATTTCTGCCCCATTATCCGAATAGATAGAGGGATCTCCATCTATACTGCTGAAAGCAACCCGGTCGCCTCCCATCCAGTCGGCGAAAGAAAGCGACCCGCCTGCCGTGTGCGGTGGAAAGGTAATGGGGAGTGGCTGTCCCAGCGTGGTAGTTACATCTACCGGAACATGTCCTTCAGTAGCGATATACAGGGCCTGGTTTTGTGGATCGTAAGTAGTACCCCAAGGCGAACGGGTCATGGTGAATTGCTGGCTGAGTGCTGCAGTTGCTTGAGGAAGCACATGCCCCGTGGGCGATTCCACCAGCACCCCTGCCGTTCCGCCGCTATTAGCCTGCATGCTGATGTAAAGTGCCTCCACAGCCAGCGTCAACGGCCAAGCGACGGTATGTCCGTCTTCCTGGGTCTGGAGTGTCACGGCATAGAGCCCTGGTGCAATACTGCCGGGACAAGTCAGACGTACGGGCAACAGTCCATGCTTTGGCGGCATGGCTTGGGCGCGGACCCCCACAGGACCGCCCGATACCGTAATTTGTGGCGGGTTCACGGGATACGCGGGGTGCCAGGGGAAAGTGATGGTGTGCCGCCCGGTTTGCCCGGCAGCAAAAGCCATCACTTGTGAAGACTCTCCAGCCCCGAAAGTTGTGGGGGCTGCCCAGGCGACCCCGGTCACACAGACACTGGACAAATAAAAGCCCAGCAACCCGTGCAACAAAATGCAACGTTTATTTGCGGTCATCGGTTTCCCCTCGCGTCTTGTTGGACATGCGCCCGCGCGCGGGTAAAAATAACCATTTCTGAAGCGTTTATCCAGCAGGCACCATGGGAATACCGTAAAAACACGCACCCAAAGTCAAAAACACCGGATATTGCTTTAATACCGAACGTTACAGGGTTGACGGCCAGACAGGTAGCACCACACTATATGTTCAGCGATAATAAAAGAGGGAAGCCGCATGTTTAGGATATGGTTAAGCGGTGGACGTGCGGATGTGGAGGAATTCCCGTGCACCAATGATGAGGCGCGTCTAGGAAAGGCCGAAGACAACCTGGTGGTTCTGCAGGGTTGGACGATAGCCGCACATCACGCGATCATCCAGCGTGAACATGACGGCCTTTACATAAAGGCCCTTGAATCGCGATCCGCCGTCCAGGTCAATGGTCAGCGCATTCAAAAACCCTACGGACCTTTGACTCCAGAAGATGAGATCCAAATTGGTGGTTATCGCCTGTTAGTCCGTGATGATACGCCTTTCTCTGCAGTGTCTGCCCAAGCTCCTGCGACCCCATCCGTAGCACCCCCACCTCTGCTACCGGATCCCGCACCGGTAGATTTCGCTTTGCTGCGCTTGCTGCACGAACGCCTGATTTCGCGCATGGATTTCCGCAGGATTGATACCACACAGATGCCGGAGGAAGAACTCCGCACCCGAACCCGTACCCTGCTGGGCGAGATCATTACTGACGATGCCCAACTGCGGGGCAGAGAAGACCGGGAACTCCTGGTCGAGGCCGCATTGAATGAGGTGGTGGGTTTGGGGCCATTGGAATCCCTGCTGGCTGACGACGGTGTCACCGAAATCATGGTCAACCGGTACGACGAGATCTTTGTCGAACGGGCCGGTAAGCTGGTTTCCGCACCCATCGTCTTTTCCAGCCCTGAAGCCGTGAGCTCGGTGATTGATCGTATCGTAGCCCCTCTGGGGCGCAGAATCGACGAATCTTCGCCCATGGTGGATGGCCGCCTCAAGGATGGTTCGCGCGTCAATGCGGTCATCCCGCCGGTGGCCCTGAAGGGGCCCTCGCTCACCATCCGGAAATTCTCCAAAAAACGGCTGGAAGATGACGATTTGCTGCGTTTCGGATCGGCGAATCCACACATGCTGGCTTTTTTGCGGATGGCGGTAGAACAGCGCAAAAATATTCTGATCTCTGGTGGCACCGGCTCGGGGAAAACCACCTTACTCAATATATTGTCCAACCATATTCCAAGTGCCGAGCGTATCGTGACCATTGAGGATGCGGCGGAACTGCGACTATACCAGAGTAATCTGGTGTCCATGGAGGCCCGTCCAGCTAATGCGGAGGGCCAGGGTCAGATCAGTATTCGCGAACTGGTGCGCAACAGTCTGCGTATGCGTCCGGATCGCATTGTCGTGGGCGAGTGTCGCGGCGGTGAAGCGTTGGATATGCTGCAGGCCATGAATACCGGCCATGATGGATCATTGACCACCGTGCACGCCAACAGCCCGCGTGATGCACTGTCACGATTGGAAGTAATGGTGCTGATGGCAGGTATGGATCTCCCGGTTCTGGCCATTCGCCAGCAGGTCGCTTCTGCTATTGATCTGATTGTGCAGCAATCGCGTTTTGCCGATGGCACCCGCAAGATTACGCATATCAGTGAAGTTACCGGCATGGAAAACGGCGTGATCCAGCTACAGGATTTATATCTGTTCCGCAACCAGGGGTTCGACGCTGAAGGTAATGTGCGGGGACGTTTCGGTGCCACGGGACGTATCCCTGAGTTTTACGAGGAACTTATCGCTCGTGGGGTGGATGTGGATCGCGGCATATTCCTGGATGAAGCGGTGACAGAATTGTGAGGAGAACGCTGCCTTGAACACGACGCTGCTGGTGATCATTACCGGAATAAGCACTACGGTCCTGTTTTTTTTGTTGCTAATGGGGTTACAGACCGGGGCTCTCTGGCAAAAGCGGCAGGTGGAAGAAGCCTCGCAGCAGACGCTGGTCGATCTGTTCATTTTTATCGATGCCCGTCGTCTGATGCTCATCAACCTGATCGTATTCCTGCTGTTGCCCACGTTTGCCTGGCTGTTGACCGGCAGCCCTTTCGTGGCGGTGATCGCGGCTGTCGCTGCGCTTTTTCTGCCCCGCGCATGGGTAGCCCGCCTGCGCAGCAAACGACTTAAGCTCTTTGCGCGACAAATGCCGGACGGTTTGCTGATGCTGGCGTCCAGCTTACGGGCTGGTATGGGTTTGGGCAGTTCTCTGGAGATTCTGGCGAAAGAGCAGCCCGCCCCGTTTTCCCAGGAAATCGGCCTGCTGTTGCGGACACAGCGCATGGGAGTATCTTTTGATGATGCGCTTTCCCGCCTGGAAGTTCGGTTGCCTATCGAAGAATTCCGATTGTTCACGGCGGCCTTGCGGATTGCCCGCAGCGTCGGGGGTAATTTGTCCGAGACCCTGGAAACGCTCGCACACACCCTTTCACGCAAAGCGGAAGTGGAAGGGAAAATCGCCTCACTCACCGCTCAGGGCCGTATGCAGGCATGGGTCATGACCGGATTGCCCATTGGCCTCATTCTCGTTCTGCGCGCCATGGAACCTGGCCCCATGTCCCTGCTGTTTCACAGCATGCTTGGTTGGGCGGTACTGGCCGTCATTGCGCTGATGGAGTTTGCAGGCTTCTTCTTCATCCGTCGTATCGTCAGCATCGAGGTCTGATATGCCGTCTATTCTGCCGGAAAGTCTGCTGTGGTCTGCGGTGTTCGTGGCGGGTTTAGTCACCAGCCTGCTGATTGTTGCTGTAGGTGTTTTCTGGCAGCGGGTCCCTGCGGAAGATCGATCCTATTATGACCAGTTACCGCCCCTGTTGCGGCTGCTCTGGCCCCCCGTCCGTGCCATCTCCTTCTCGATCACCGCCCGTTTCCCGCCGGCATGGTTGGAAAGGACGCACCGCCATCTGGCGCTAGCCTCGGCACTGTTTTTAATGGCGCCAGAAGATTATATCAGTCTTCAGATTGTCTCTGGGCTGGTTATGGCTCTTCTGGCGTTATTTTCAGCGCTAATCCTGAGTCTGTCCGTGTGGCTTCCGACTGTACTGGGCTTTATCTTTGGTGCTCTCTTACCCATGCTCTGGTTACGGGAGCGCAGGTTGCGGCGCAACCGTGAGATTCTGCGCATGTTGCCCATCTATCTGGACTATCTGACGCTGGCGGTGGAAGCAGGCCTTAACTTCACCAGCGCGCTGAGTCAGGCCATCGCCAATGGCCCGGCGGGCATACTCCGCCAGGAGTTGAACCTCGTGCAACGCGACATCAAAGCCGGATTAACCCGCAGCAAGGCGTTACGCCGCCTGCATGAACGCGTGGCTGTACCAGAGATTGGCGCCTTGGTCGCGGCAGTCAACCAGGCCGAACAGACAGGTGGCAGTCTCGGCAATATCTTGCGCACCCAGGCGGAACGTAGCCGTATGGAACGCTTTCAGCGCGCCGAAAAAGCGGCGATGGAAGCGCCCGTCAAACTGCTGGGGCCACTGGTCATGTTTATTTTTCCGGTCAGCTTTCTGATTATCGCTTTTCCTATTGTCATGATGTTGCTGCATTCATGAAGGGACTGCAGGAAATGGCTTTGTGGCGCGCTGACGAGCAGATACTGCGGGTGTTTATCGCGGAGACTTGGTGGTCCCGTGCCAGAGGCCTGCTTGGATATCCGCACATCCGTACCGATCAAGGCTTATGGATCGCTCCCTGTGCCTCTGTGCATGGCATCGGTATGAGCTATGCCATTGATGTGCTGTTTCTTGACGCAAAATTACGGATTCTGCGCTGCACACGACTCAAACCCTGGGGGATGGTCGCTTGTCGTCATGCTCGAGTGGCGGTAGAAATGGATGTTGGCGTCTGTGAACGCCTGGGGTTCCAGGCAGGACAAATATTGCGTAGGGAACCACTGTGAAAAACCACCTCACCAAAACCATCCTGCTGGGAATGGCCTTCGTCCTGACCGGATGCGCCTCTTCCGCTGGCCTTCTCAGCCTCAGGAACCAGGCCGATCAGGCGTACACGCAAGGGCATCTGACGCAAGCGGCAGCGCTGTATCGGAAGCTGATTCATGGGGCACCCGGAGATCCGCTACTCTGGGCGCGACTTGGCAACCTTGACGCACTGAATAACCATCCCAGAGCAGCAGCACAGGCGTATGAGAACGCGCTACGGATCAAACCGGATTTCGCCGAAGTCCGCTACAACTTCGCCATGCTGCGCATGAAAGAAGCACAGGCGCAATTGATCGCGGCTGAAAACACGCCGAATCTGCCGCCGCCACTCGCTGCACGCATTCGTGATCTTTCGGCGGTGATCAACGGAACCCGATTCGATGTTCCGGCCACCGCACCCACTACCTCCGCAGGCGTCACCAAATGAACGGATTTAAACACCTTGTGATGTTACTCGGTACAATCAGTGTCCTTCTTTGGCTCGGCGTAATGACAGAGGCGAATGCCGCAGGCGCCGAACAGCCCGCGAAATTATTCACGCTCCACGGCCCGGCCTTGGCGCAGATGACCCAGCAGACCTGGAATGCGGCGTGGAAGCTTCCCGGCGTGGTCACGGGACCCGCTAAAGCCCCTGCCATCGTGATATTTTTCGATCCCAACTGCCCTTATTGCGCACATTTCTGGCAAACCATGCACGTCATGGAAAGTTTTATGCGCATTCGCTGGGTTCCGGTAGCCCTTGCCCGTCCGTCCAGCCTGGGCATGGCCGTACACATTGTTTATTCCAGGCATCCACGCCAGATGTTGGTGTTAAACGAAAGTCATTTCAACTACAAAACCCATCGCGGTGGAGTACTTCCAGCTTTTCGGGTATCGCCTGCGCAGGCTGCGGCGATTCATCAGAGTACGGAGTTGCTCGTTCACAATATCGGTGCGCTTCCCGCCACCCTCTATCCCAGCAAAACCGGCATCAACGTCTCGTTCGGAACCCCTAACAGTCAGCAGATCACTCTGATTGTGAAAACGGCTATCGGCGCCTGGACCAGTGGCCGGATGCCCTGATGGAAATTACGCTGGAGGATTGTTGATGGGCATGGAGATGAAATGGAGGAACCGTTCATTCAGTCTTTCAAGGCCCTTGCCAGCAGCCTTTGTTTGGCCTTAGGTGTGAGCACTTGAAGCGCTGGCCGTAAAAAGAACCGTAACACCACGAAAGACCGCCGCTGCAAGACAGACTGCTGTCCGGATGTTCAAAGCAGACGAATAGCCAGTTAACGTGATGCGGGAATGGCAACGCCCGCGCGAGCATCCTTTGCCTCCAATTTGGTGATGCGAGCATTCATAGTAGCCATATTTGCGTTGGCTTGCGCTTCTTCTGCCGGTAATGCCTTTTTCATCTGGGCTGCCTCAGCCTTGGATTGTGCCTCTTGCGCTGCAAGCCATTGCATCTGTTTTGAAGGGCTGATCTGTTTCGTGATGGATGCTGGCTGATGGGCCAGACAGGTTTTGCTCAACCATTTGCCGTGCACTATACCTGATTCAAAAAGTTGTCCATTGTCGACCCAACTGAAGTGTTCCTGCATCTGGAAATGCTTGCCGTTCCCAGTGTATTGCGTGTGAGACGTCATTACATCGGTAACTTTCGTACCATTTTCATTCCCGATGGAAATGGTCTTGCAATTCCGCACAGTCGCATGCAGCGATGGATGCGAAGTTACACAATGCACCGTCCCAGGAGAGGAACCGGGGATGGTGAGTGTGGCGTGGGCCGTATCCTGGGGTTGATAGAAGCTATGGGAACACCGCATAGAAGTAGTGCGAGAGGTGCCTAGCAAGGGACTCGTGGTGGTCGTGATATATTGCCATTCGCCGGGTCGAAATCCGTAAGCCCCAGGAAAGTCTCCGGGCGTTGCTGAATGGGCATGTGCCAATCCCGCTTGGATCAGCAGTGCAGACAGTATCGTCAATGCTGTTACGCTTGCCAGTATTACTTTGGCCTTCATGTGCATGGATATCCTCCAAAATTTGGCGGGAAGTACTGGACAACCTTTCCCATAGCACGGGAAAATAGCGATCCGTTTGTTTTTTGTGACTCAGTGTCGGAGAAATTATGCGTATTCGTCAAATAGTACTGATCGCTTGTGTGACAGCGTTTTCAACGGGGGCGTTCGCGCAAGGATTGCCGCACATGAAACGCGGCGAATGGAAAGAGACAAGCATTGCCACCGGACGGGGCATCAAGGATACCTATACCGTCTGCAATCACGGTCAGGCCTTTACCTCCTGGATGATGTCAAAGCAGGGATCAACCTGTACGACTACGGGAGTACCAATTATCGAAGGGGACGGGCAGGCCGTTTTTCAGGAAAACTGCCTTTCGAAGCAACCGCAGGGTGGTGCTGCGCATATGCACATGACGGTTCATCTGGCGGTAACTGATGCGGGGCGTGCTTTTCAGTCGACCATCACGGGGCAGGGAAATGCGGATGGCTATCACTTTCCAATCAACGACACAGTAACTGGGCATTATATAGGGGCTTGTCGCCACGGCGGCTGACCATTCCCCCGAAACGCAGGTTGACAGGGTTAGTTTGATTTGGTACATAAGTCAAATCTAAAATAATTTGTAAAAAGCCAATAAATCAACCGGTAAGAGGATGAAGAAATGAAACCATTGCATCAACTTCAGCGCAATCGCCGTTCCTATAAATCGCATGATGAATCTGGTCAGGGCATGACCGAATACCTCATTATCACTGCCCTGATCGCCGTAGCCGCTATCGGGGTTTTTGCTTATTTCGGGCAAACCATTCGAGATCAGATTTCTGGGCTTGCTGAGCAAGTTTCCGGTCAGAGCAGTACTACCCAAGTGAGCTCTGCTCAGACAGCGGCGGGTAAGGCCGTAACTTCCGCAACCGCACAGAAAAATCTCAGCAACTACAACGCGCATCAGGACGGCCAGTAAGCCATGACGTCCTGATGTAGAGAACATCGCCGTGATTCCACGAGAACGCGGCGAACAGGGGCAAGCTGCTGTTTTTGCGGCCTTGTTTCTGGTCGCCGTCGTGGTGTCCGTCGCTCTGCTTTATAATAGCGGCCGACTCACCTTGACCAAAACGCATCTGCAGAATGCCGCAGATTCTACCGCCTATAGCGGTGCTTTGCTGCTTTCGCGCGATTACAATTTCTCCGCTTATGCCAATCGTGCCATGGTCGCGAATCAAGTTGCCATAGCCCAGATGGTCGGGTTACGCTCCTGGTCGCGCTACTATTGTACCCTCTACAACGATCAATGCGGCAACCAAAACAACCCGCACGGAATGCCTTCACAAATCCGGCAAGTCGTCGGAGAAACTAAAATCGGGAAAGTATACGGCCCCACACTCAAGGCCTACGCTTTAAATTCCAAGGCGATTTTTACAGAGAACCAGATCCTGGACGGTCCCATTGCAGCACTATCGAATACCATCAACACCACACTCAGCGGTGCCTCAGGGGTCTACCATGCGGGGATCCTCGCAGAGATGGGTGCGCTGGCTACTCAATCAGGCATTCTATGGCGCATCCTTCAGGACAATGATCCCAAGGCTCAAGTCAGTACCTATGGAAAAGTTATTCTAGCAGATGACCTGCAATCTATTACTGGATTCACCCGAACCTACGGGCAAAACTACAGCGGCAAAAAACGGTTCGCTACGGTAGTAACATCCGGCCTGGACGGATTTTCACGGAGTCGCGGAAGTAGTGAAACCCTGCCTTACCCATTGTATAACCCTGCCGCGTTTATTCCTCCGCCTTATCCACAGTTCAAATACCACGCGTTTGCGCAAATCTGGGTGACCTACACCGGAGGGACGGAGCTCAAAAACAACTTCCAATCCTGGAACGCGATGGACGTAGCCACCATCAGTGGATATGCGGATTTCTGGTTCTGGGTAGTGACACCCTGGTTTAGTTTTCCAGTCATGATTCCCTTACCGGTAGAAACCAACCCCTCACTTTTCTTTAATTCCGTGGATATGGCACATGCCGCTGCAGGAATCGGCCCTGCGGGATCTGACCCTTTAGGCCAGTCAAACAACTTCGGATATGAAACTGGCTCATCATCTTATGGGGGTTCCTACGGGACCAACCCAGGACCGGCCAATGCCCAAAGAAGTGCGGGACCGGGCACAGCGATTACCACCGGGTATTCCGGTTTGCTGCCATATCAGGCCGTCAGCAACACGACGGCCAGCGATTTTCAGGCACCGATATTCACACTGGTCATAGACCGTCCGCAAAATACGGTGATGACCACGACGCAGATTGGGGTGGATAAAGGGGCCGCTGCCTTGCCCGGCAAAGAAGCCGGAAACCAGGTGGAAGTCATCGCCTCAGCGCAAAGCCATTTTGTGCGTCCTCGCCAATTCCGCTTTTTAAGTAATCGCGTGGTCTATGGGAACCTCTTCAACCCCTACTGGGAACCGCATTTAGTGTCGACACCGTCCACCGTTTCCGATGCCGCTGTTGCAGCGCAAATGGCCGGTCATGGATAATCATCGCTCCCCAACATTCGGGTCCCAAGCCGGTCAGTCCCTCGTGGAAACCGCTATTGTGGGCGCTTTTGTGCTGGTACCCCTTTTTATCATCACACCGCTCCTGGGCAAGTATATCAACATGCAGGACAGCACCCTGCTGGCGGCACGCAATGCGGCCTTCGAACGGACCGTCTGGTCGCGACACGGCCAACGCAACGGGGAAGCCGTTGCCCAGGAGAGTAATAGTGCCATCAAAGAGAAAAACGTGGTGCGTTTCTTTGGGCAGCAGAATACCGCGCTGTCCAGTACGGCCGTCGGTGCTGGACAATATACGCCACGTGTGCTTTGGTCCGATCAGGCGGGGCAACCTCTGCTGCCGAAATACTCTGATATTACAGTCTCCTTGAGTCAGGGGAGCAATTCGGGCACAGCGAATGAGGTGTTGAACAAGACGTTAAGCGGGATAGGCGCCCTGACCACGGGGGGCGGGCCTAGTCTCGATTACCGGGGGCTTTTTACAGCCCTCGTGCAAGCCAGCCCCGTGAATGTTTCTTTCCCAAAACCATTTAACGCTCTGAATCTCACCTTCTCGGCGCAGGACACCCTGCTGGCGAATGGCTGGAGTGCCCTGAATCCGCAGGATGTCCTCACACAGACAACGAATACCCTGCCGAAAAGCGAGCCGCAACTCAGGACTTTCATGGATGGTGAGAAAAATTTAGCGCCCGATATTCAGCACCTGCATCTGGAAAAAGTGCTGACGGACAACGCACAGGAAATTCCTGCAGATCGACTCGGGAGTACGGTGCCATGATGCGCAAGGCGCGGCTATGTGGCCTGATTTTGGGGTTTGGGGTGATGCCTGTGGCCCATGCCGCACTGCCGCACCTGCGCTGCCCGGATCCGGGAATACCGGCCGGCAGCACCTTGACCTGGGTAGCTCCACGCGTCGCCGTCGATGGCTTGCCCATGGCCATTCTGCAATTGAACAGCCGCCTCTCACCCCACACGGTTCTGGTCTGGTATCAAAAGCATTGGCGCGGGATGGGACCGCACCCGGATGACATCACCTATCCCTCCGGTCGCTGGACCGTGGTAGCCCGCCGCCGGGATGGGTGCTTCGAAACCATACAAATCCAGGCCAGCGGCGCGGGAACCCTGGGAGAAGTCGGCATCAGCCGTCCGGCGCTCAGTGCTTCCGCACCCATGAATACGGGCATCCCGCTACCGACGGGCAGCCAGACCCTGCTGACCATGAATAATATGGATCATGGTCAACGGGCACAAAATCTGCTGGCAGTAGCTCCCGGCAACCCCGGCGCAGTGCGGGCCTATTATGCCCATTTACTGCCCACGGAGGGCTGGTCGTATCAGTGGGCGCGTCGGGTGACGGGCGGCGATGCGCTGATGTACCAGCACGGGGCGCGCACGGTAGAAATCAGTATTACTCACAACAACGGAATTCGATCCAATGTGCTTATCACCATCGTCCACCACTAATATGCGCGGTCAGGCGCTGATGGAATACACCATCATTTTGATGCTGGCCGTCATTATTCTGGTGATTCCGTGGGGCGGGAATCCACCGCCTATTGAACAACTGGTCGATGCCTTTCGTCAGTTTTATCTCGACTACTCCTGGAACATGTCACTACCCTGAGGATTCATGCGCCGCCCTAACATAAAAATACCCTCCTACGTCCTGCTGATCGGGATCGCGCTGATACTGGGTATCGGCACCGCCTATTTGGTGCTGCATACCATTCAGTCGCGTGAAGCCGCCATCACCAAATCCTTGCTGGCCAAAGAACATGCGGGGAAGATTGATGTCGTTGTTCCGACGCGCGACCTGAAACCCGGAGAGCGAGCCAGTGCCGACGATATGGCCGAACGCCTGATACCCAAGTCGGTCATTTACCCCTCTACCGTAACGGCCGAAGAATGGGCCGAGTTCGCCGGACGTACCCTGACGCATCACGTCTACAAGGGAAAGCCCATGCTCGCGATGGACTTCGCTCCAGCTGGACCGCAGAGCTTTGCGTCAAAATTGCACCCCGGCGAAAGGGCTATCACCATCACGGCCAGCGGTACCAATGGTATTGCCGGTTTTCTGGTACCCGGTAATCGCGTCGACGTGATGCTGCTGGGCCATGGACCGGGCGGATCCCAGGAAATGCCCCTCCTGCACCGGATCCGGATTCTGGCGACGGGGCACCTGGATCACGCATTACCGGCCAATGCTCAGCAAAACGTTCCGGTTTCCACACAGGGTTACGACACCCTGACCCTGGCGCTGACACCCACTCAGGCAGCGCGGTTGGCCCTGGCGGAGCAGGTCGGTCATCTCCGTATCGTTCTGGTACCTAACCGCCACCCGGAACGCGGCCCGGTACCGCATCTCTACGCCGCCGATCTGTTCGGCACCCCGCCCGCACCGCCGCCTGAGACAGCCGGCGTACAATTCATCATCGGCGGGGGCAACGGCAGCAATCTGAGTGAGCAGCCGCTTATTCCCGAGGCACCGCTCCCGATGACCCCTTCGGCCCATACGTCGGCGTCGCCCATCAGTCAGCGCGAACTTCAGGCGCTCCACGCGCTGGTCCGTGCCACCGCCCCTTTGCAATCCCAGGAGACCCCATGAAGTCCCGTTTCGTTCTCGCCGCGCTGACCGTCCTCTGGACGGGACAGGGATTCGCCCAAACTACTCCGGTGGTACATCGCAACATCAATCTGTATGCCAATCAGGTCAAGGTGATCCCCTGCTCGCCCCTGGCCCGCGTTGCCGTTGGCAATGGCAAATTGCTGAGCGTCAGCACCCTGACCCATCAAATCGTCATGATCGCCGATGCGCCAGGGACCACGGATGTCTATATGTGGGAAAAAGATGGACGTCAAATCGCCTATCACGTCAATATTACGCCTTCCGACAATCTGCAGACCTTCGGTGAACTGCAGAACCTGCTCAACGAATTCCCCGGGGTCCAGGCCCGCACCACGGGGCGGCAGGTCGTGCTCTCCGGCAACGCCAGCGCCAATGAACTCAAGCGCCTGAATCTCGCTATTCGCGCCTATCCGGGCGTGGTCAACCTGGTGCGTCCCGATACCGTCGACATGAAGCGCATGGTGGTCCTGGACGTGCAGGTCGTCAATTTCAGCAAGAACGCCATGGATAACCTGGGCATCAACTGGCAGACGAGCGTGCTCGGCCCCTCCGTGGGTCTGGTCGGGGACTTCGTCAATAATTCCCTCTACCGCCTCGGCGACGTCACCGGTGGGGGCGCCACGCCGGGCAACGCGCTGAACGGACCGGGTGGCAGTCTCTCCGGGCTCCCCCTCAATGTGCCCCCCTTCTCCAGCTATGCCGGCATCGTCTCTACCCTGACTTCCCAGATCAATCTCGCCGTGCAAAACGGTCAGGCCTATATTCTGGCCAATCCGCGTCTGGTCACCCGCAGTGGGGATACCGCCTCCTTCCTGGCCGGTGGCCAGGTCCCCATTCCGGTGAGTGCAGGTTTTGGGGCGGTCTCGGTGACCTACAAGAACTACGGCGTCAAACTCAATATCCAGCCGGACGTGGATCGGCAGGGCAATATACTGGCCAACATCAAAACCGAGATCAGCGAGATCAACCCCGCGCTCACCGTCCAGGGCTATCCGGCGTTTCTGACCCGCAAGACCAATT
The DNA here is from genome assembly GCF_018853815.1 of Acidithiobacillus sulfurivorans. Classification (GTDB taxonomy): domain Bacteria; phylum Pseudomonadota; class Gammaproteobacteria; order Acidithiobacillales; family Acidithiobacillaceae; genus Acidithiobacillus; species Acidithiobacillus sulfurivorans. The sequence goes on from NZ_JAAOMP010000172.1 coordinate 37,247, forward strand.
CCATCGTCAACGTGCATTCCGGGCAGACCATCGTCTTGTCCGGGCTGATTCACTCGACGGGCAATAACACCGTCAACAAACTCCCGTGGCTGGGCGATATCCCCATTCTCGGAGCCTTGTTCCGCTCCACCCAGTTTCAGCATGACCAGAGCGAACTGGTCATCTTCGTGACCCCCGAAGTCATCAATCCGACTTCCTCTGTCAATCGCGCCATGGTGCAGCAGGGCCGTCAGGATATCGCCCGCTTCAACCGCGACTTCCAGCACGGATACTTTGTTCCCGGTATCGGACACGATCCCAATAAGGTGGGGTATCCCAACTTCACCTCCCATGTCTCGCCACAAGCGGCCAGCGAGGAGCAGACAAAGCCATGAAGAACGCACCCTTTGCCCTTCACAACGAGCAGGGTCAGGGGACCCTCGAATGGTTTTTCGCCTTTCCCGTCGTCATTCTCCTGCTGGGCGGTATTGTGCAGGCTGCGCTGGTCTTCACCACCCAATCCACATTGAACTGGGCGACCTTCTATGGGGTTCGGGAAGCCACCATCAACCACGGCAGCGTGCAGGCATTACGCACGGGTCTCGCCAAGGGCCTCATGCCGCTGTATCCCGGCGGCAAGAATCCGGGCGCGGCACAAACCGCCGCCGCCTATGCAGCAGCGATGGCAGCGGTGGACAACCCCAACCAGACGGACATCCAGATCCTCAATCCGACCCCCGGCGTCATCAAGGCCTGGACCACCACCGTCAACAAGGACGGGCAGAGCGTCTCCGAAGTACCCAACAGCCGCCTGATCTATACCGCCAATACCACCAGGGCGGGAGAAACCCTGCAGACCGCCAACCTTTACAAAACGCGGATCCGCTTCTGCTACCCGCTGATGGTGCCCATCGTTAACACCGCTGTAAAAACCCTCATGACGGGGCTCTTCAAACCCGCCAGCGCCTGGGATGCCGCCTGTTATGGCAGTGGCGGCATCCCTATGGCGGCCACGGCCACCGAACTCATGCAGTCGGCGCTGTACCCGCCGGAGCTCGCGAATACGGCACCGGCCAACCCGACGCCGCCGGGAGGAAACACGCCCACACCACCCAGTAACCCGCCCGGTGGCGGCACCACCGGCTGTGGGGGATAGATCAGATGCCCCACCCAACCCCTGAAGATCGCGCAAAGCAAAAAGAAACGGGCTCCATAGACACGGGAACCCGACCCAAGAACCGATTTCCGCGCAGGACTGCCTGGGTCACTGCAGCAGTGCTATCCTCTCTCGGTATCGCTTGGGGAGCACCGGTCGTGCCAACATCATCT
>NZ_JAAOMP010000173.1 GCF_018853815.1 Acidithiobacillus sulfurivorans
CAGACAGCTCTCCTGACGGGCGCAGGATTTCACCAAGAACAACAACGGCTCGGGCCAAAGTCGCTGCAAAGCTTCCCGGCCCACGGCCTCCTGGCTGACAATTCAGAGTTTGCCGTAGGAATGCAGCCCACCCAGGAACAAGTCGACGCCGATGAAGCAGAAGGTAACGACGATCAGGCTGATAAATGCCCACCAGGCCATGGGGCGTCCTTCCCAGTTACGCTGACTGCGGGCGTGCAGGAAGCCGGCATAATTCAGCCAGACAATCAGTGCCCAGGTTTCCTTGGGGTCCCAGGACCAGAATCCCCCCCAGGCCTTGGCCGCCCAGACTGCACCGAGAATGGTGCCGACCGTAAAAAACAAAAATCCGAAGGCGATGGTTCCGGAAAAGGTCTTGTCCAGTAGTTCCAGGCTGGGCAGGCGATCACGCAGGAAGTTGCCGCTGCTGATGGCGCGTTCTTTCAGCAAGTAGGCCAAACCGGCCATGGCTGAAATATAAAAATTGGCGTAGGCAATGAACATGGAGGGTACATGGATTTTCATCCAGAAGCTCTGCAATGCCGGAATCAGTGGTTGAATACGGTTCAAATGATACGCAGCACCCACCCAGATCAGGAAAATATCAGCGACCAGCACCAAAGGCAGAACAAAAGCTCCCAGTCCCCGGTTTTCTGTGCGATTTTCGTGAAACAAGTAAAACAGGATGGTGGTCGCACAAAATAACACCATCACATCATAAATATTGCTGACAGGAATATGTCCCCAGGATGGGTGGCCGATATAGGTTTCTCGCCAGCGAATGGCCAGACCGGCAAAGCCCAGAGCAACGGCAATCCAGGCCAGACGATGCCCCCAGTTGCCCGCATTCTGGTTACCGGCAAACAAATACAAATAGTAGCCAGCGGCACTGAGTAAAATTGCGCCACTCATCCAGTAAAACATCGCATTACTGTGGAAAAAGTAGCGTATTGCGAGGCTGTCGTGAGTCGTGAAACCCAATTGATAAAGCCCTACCCCGCTGCCGGAAATAGCCATGACGACCAGAAACAAAATCCGGAAAGCCGGCCATTTCAGACCAAACCACATTAGGCCGACATACCACATACCGAGGATGATGAATTGCCACATCCAGAATTCAGCACGAAATATGGCCCATGTGGCAACGGCGCCGACGCTCAGAAAAATGGCCCAGGCAATACGCTGAGCTTTGGAGTTTTCTATGGATGTGGGTTCTTTAAGTGAAAAATAGGGTGATTGGAGTTGCGCTGACATCTTGTTGGCTCCTGTTTCGCGGTAGTGTTTGGCATCTGTTTACAATTTTATAAGGGCTTTAAGCAATAATTAAGCCCGCAAATTCCGGGCTTTTTATCTATCCGCAGGGGCCAAAATGCTCGCTTTCAGAATGCGCTAACTTACACATAATTTTAGTCTTTTGGGCCTATTCGAACAATCGGGACAATGCGTCTGGTTCCGAAATGGCCAACCTGTTCACCCGGGCTCAGGCTTGCGGCGGTCTACTTTGATCGAGTCTGGCCAGTAAGCGAAAACCACCGATGACCCCCAGAATGCGCTCTCGCAGGTCGTTTTCAGGAGTCGTGGAGGAAACTGGCCAGAATTTGCATTGGGTATGGGGTGCCCGTTCCAGATCAGGGACCCCATCACAGTCCAGAGCAATGAAAAGATCGGGCCATAAGTATTCTGCCGAATTGGCTTTGGCGATCAGCCACTCACCGCCAAGTTCAGCAGCTAATTGGGCAGCATATTGCGCCTTTTCAGGTGCGCTTGGATGCCAGAAGAGGATATGTGCACGTCGTTTATACATGAATGCCCTATTTATAGCGGAATTGTGTAAAAATAGCAGGACAGAGCGCGTAGCGGGAGTAGGCATGAAATTCAGGCGTTGTCAGTGACAATAACAGACTGGTCAGAAAATCTGGGACAAAATGGGGCCTTGGCACAACGCTTGCCGCAGTTTCGGGCGCGTGCCCAGCAGCAGGCCATGGCCGCGCAGGTTGCCCAAACCTTGCAGCAGGGTGGGGTGGCATTGATTGAAGCGGGTACGGGTACAGGTAAAACTTTTGCCTATTTGTTGCCCGCCATGCTTTCCGGACGCAAGGTGCTGGTTTCCACCGGAAGCAAGGCACTGCAAGACCAGATTCTCGAAAAAGACATTCCCTTGCTCATGGATGTGGTGGGTAAGCCGATGCGCGTCAGCCGGCTCAAGGGGCGGTCCAACTATCTTTGTCTGCATCGTCTCCAGCGTTTCAGCAGCGAGGGTGTCGCTCCGCTGCTGGCGGCGCCTCTCGCAAAAATTGTGGGTTGGGCGGGGCGCACCCGGGAGGGAGATATTGCGGAAGTCAGTGGGGTTCCGGAAGACTCGGCGGTGTGGCCGCTGGTGACTTCAACCCGGGATAATTGTCTGGGTAGTGAATGTCCTGATTACCAGCGCTGTCATGTCGTGGAAGCGCGGCGCAAGGCTCAGGAAGCCGATCTGCTGGTGGTGAACCACCACCTGCTTTTTTCCGATTTGGCACTCAAAGCCAATGGTATGGGGGATCTGCTGCCCCGGGTGGAGGCGATGGTGCTGGATGAGGCCCATCAGGTTTTTGACCTGGCGGGCCGCTACTTCGGGCGGCAACTCAGTAGTCACCAGTTGTGGGATTGGGCCAGGGACAGTCGTGCGGAAGCCCTTGGCGAAGCGGCAGATGACGCGCCTTTACTGCTGGCCGCAGCTGCGCTGGAGACGGCGACCGGTGCCTGGCGGACTGCGCTTGGGGCTGGTGAGGACCGGATTCAGTGGGCACTGACGCCAGGGTCTCCCCAAGAGGCGGCTTTTATCCATTTACATCAGGCTGGACTTACGTTGCTGCAAGCCCTTCAGCAGGCCTCCGCCCGAGGCAAGGGACTGGAACAATGTGCGGCACGGGGCGCGGCGCTGCTGGCCAGCGTCGAGTTTTTTTTGCTGCATAATGCCCCGGAAATGGTGTTCTGGCAGGAGAAGAGAACGCGTACTGTGCAGTTACACGCCACCCCCCTGGATGTGGCGGGACCGCTGCAAAAATATCTGCTGGAGCCCATCGAGGCATTGGTGTTGACCAGTGCGACCTTGCGGGTGGGGGACAGTTTTACGGTCACCGAACGGGCACTGGGTCTTAGTGGCGCACAAACTTTCAATGCCGCTTCACCTTTTGATTATGCCCGCCAATCTTTATTGTACTTACCCTCTGGCCTGCCTGAGCCCAGTCATCCGGGTTATACGACGGCTTGTCTGCAAGCCGCCATACCAGTGATTGAGGCCAGTGCCGGGCGGACTTTTATCCTGTTTACCAGTCATCGCGCCCTGCAGGAGGCGGCATCCTTTTTACCCCGCCAATTGGGCTTTCCCGTGCTGGTACAGGGCAGCATGCCGCGTTCGCGCTTGCTGGACCGTTTCCGTAGTCTGGGCAATGCCGTCTTGCTGGGCGCGGCGAGTTTCTGGGAAGGTGTTGATGTGCAGGGAGAGGCCTTGTCCTCGGTCATTATTGATAAGCTTCCTTTTGCCAACCCATCTGATCCGATTTTGCGCGCACGCACTGAGCAATGTCAGGCAGCGGGCGGCGACCCCTTTCGGGAGCTGCAAATACCCCAGGCCGTTATTGCCTTGCGCCAGGGCGTAGGGCGCTTGATACGCTCGGAAACCGATCGTGGTGTTCTCATGCTCTGCGACCCGCGTCTGCGCAGCAAAGGTTATGGAAAGATTTTTCTGGAAAGTTTGCCCCCTATGCGGCGAGTGAGTGATCTGGAGGCGGTGCAGCAGTTCTGGAAGGCATCGCGGTCATGAGTGATCCGATTATTCTCGCGATAGATACGGCGACCGAAGCCTGCTCGGTCGCCGTGAATGGCGTTGCGGGGGTGGTCGAGGCGTGTCAGGTGGTGGCCAATGCCCACAGCCAGATATTGTTGCCGATGATCAGTAGGGTATTGCAGCGTGCCGGACTGATTCTGGCCGATCTGGACGCCATCGCCTGCGGGGTGGGACCCGGCGGCTTTACCGGTGTACGTATTGGGGTCAGTACCGCGCAGGCTCTGGCGATGGCGCGGGGGTTGCCCGTATATCCGGTTTCCAGTTTGCAGGCGTTGGCGGCAACGACCGTCCAGCCATCGGTTTTGACGGCCCTGGATGCGCGTAAAGGCGAGGTCTATGCCGCCATCTATGTGCAGGATGAGCGTACCGGGCTGCCAGTATTGCAGGGCGAGGAGCGCGTTTGCCCGCCCGGGGCAGTGGCCTGGCCCACTGAGGGCGGGTATTGGGGGCTGGGTAGCGGTTGGCCCCTGTATTATTCCGGATGGCAGCAAGATAACGTCCTGGGGTGGACGGACGACGCCTATCCGCAGGCAGAAGCGGTTCTGCGTCTGGCGCTGGCTCGTCATAACAGGGGCGATGAAGGTTGTCGTCCTGACCAGCTCGAACCCCATTACATCCGGCCCTTTCTGCCTCAGGATCAACAAAAATGAAGTTGCGACCGATGCGGGCGGAAGATCTGGATGCGGTGGCGGCACTGGAGTCGCACATATCCCCAGGGCCCTGGACGCGGGGCATATTCCGGGATTGTATGCAGGCCGGATATGATGCCTGGGTCATGAAGGATGAAACGAATATCCTGACTGCCTTTGGTGTCTTATCTACCGGAGCATCTGAAGCGCATGTGCTGAATCTGGGAGTGAGTCCGGCACAGCGCCGCCGGGGTTATGGGCGTAAAATGCTCATGCACCTCTTGTCGCGTGCCGGGCAATTGGGTGCAGAACGCGCCTTTCTGGAGGTCCGGGTATCCAATACGGCCGCCCAGCAATTGTACCGCTCGGCGGGTTTCCATGAAATCGGGGTGCGCTTGAATTATTATCGAAATACCGAGGGTCGCGAAGATGCCCTGGTTTTGTCCATGTCCCTGGTTCGTGATGTACATTTTTTTAAAGAAGGTTAAAAAAGCTTATGTCTTCCTCACCTGAAGCACTGGTTCCGTCAGTGGATGCCTTTCTGGAGGCTATTCAACGGCGCCGGACTTTTGCCATTATTTCCCATCCTGATGCGGGTAAAACCACCCTGACGGAAAAACTGTTGTTGTTTGGCGGTGCCATTCAACTGGCAGGGACCGTCAAGGCGCGTAAAAGTAGCCGCCATGCTACCAGTGACTGGATGACTATTGAAAAAAATCGCGGTATTTCCGTGGCGAGTTCGGTGATGCAGTTTGAATATGCAGATCACGTGATCAACCTGCTGGATACTCCCGGTCACCAGGACTTCTCCGAAGATACTTATCGGGTGCTGACGGCAGTGGATTCGGCCTTGATGGTCATTGACGGCGGTAATGGTGTGGAAGCCCAGACCATCAAATTGCTGGAAGTCTGTCGGTTGCGCGATACGCCCATCATCACCTTCATGAACAAGTTTGACCGCGAAAGCCGGGATCCTACGGAGCTGATGGATGAAGTGGAGTCGGTGCTGGGCATTCAATGTGCCCCCGTCACCTGGCCGATTGGTATGGGCAAGCGTTTTCGAGGGGTCTACCACCTGTTGCGGGATGAGGTACTGGTGTTCGCCCCCGGTGAGGAAACCCGTGAGCATCAGCTGGAATGTATAGCCGGCCTGGATAATCCTGAGCTGGACCGGCGCTTTCCTGAGGAAATGCCCGAGTTGCGGGAACAAGTGGAACTGCTGCGAGCCGCTTCCAACCCGTTTTCACTGGAAGATTTTCTGGAGGGGCAGCAGACTCCGGTGTTTTTCGGCTCCGCCATCAACAATTTCGGAGTCCGGGAACTACTCGGAGCCCTGATTGACTGGGCACCCTCGCCGCGCCCTCGACCAACGACTGGACGTGCGGTGCAGCCTGATGAACAGGCTTTCAGTGGCTTTGTTTTCAAAATACAGGCCAATATGGACCCTCAGCATCGCGATCGGGTGGCGTTTTTGCGGGTTTGTTCCGGTCATTTTCAGCGTGGCATGAAAATCAAGCATCTGCGTATAGGGCGTGATATTCAGGTGCATAATCCCATCACTTTTCTGGCTCAGGAAAGAGAGCTGGTGGAAGACGCCTATGCGGGGGACATCATCGGCCTGCATAACCATGGCAGCATTCAGATTGGTGACAGCTTCAGTCAGGGAGAAGCGCTGCAATTTACAGGAATACCCTATTTTGCGCCGGAATTATTTCGGCGGGTGCGTCTGCGCAATCCGCTCAAGGCCAAACAGCTGCAAAAAGGCTTGCAGCAGTTGGCAGAGGAGGGCGCGACCCAGGTTTTCAAGCCACTGCAGGGTGGCGATATGATTTTGGGGGCGGTAGGCGTGCTGCAGTTTGATGTGGTGGCAGAACGCTTGAAAACCGAATACGCGGTGGAAGCCATTTTTGATCCGGTTACCGTCCAGACGGCTCGCTGGATTCAATGTGAAGATGCCAAAATCCTGGCGGAATTCACCCGTAAGCATGAAGATCATTTGGCTGAAGATGCGGGGGGTCGCCTTGCCTATCTGGCCCCCTCGCGGGTGAATCTGGATTTGACCATGGAACGCTGGCCGCAGGTCGTCTTCCATGCCACCCGGGAGCATGCGGATACCTGAAGTTGTAGACAAAAGGAGTTTGCACGGATGAAAAAATCCACCCTGATGGTCCTGATGCTGCTGATTTGGCCCCTGGCAGCGGCCGCCCAGGATCTGGAGTCATTGCGCAATCAGGCCGAGTCTGATCCGGCCGCTTTAGCACAGCTGCAGGCGCTCGCCCGTGGGCATGATGCCAAGGCGGCATTTTATCTGGGGACCCTGTATTCACCGCTGATCACCCGCAAGGAAGTCACCGTCCATAAAGGCTGGCCAGAAACCCTCCATTGGTACCGTAAAGCTGCAGGATTGGGTCTGGCCCGAGCTGATTTTGACTTGGGTCTTGCTTACGAAGAAGGCCTGGGTGTGCGCAAAAACCCGCAACAGGCCAAGGCCTATTTTGCGCGCATGGCCCATATTGCCCAGAGTGAAACAGCACTGCCAGCCGCTGCTCAGGTTCCCGCAAACCCGCAGGAGTCGGTGCGGCAGGATTGATGGTTGTTGTGACCAGTCGTATCGCTTACTTGCGCGTCAACAGGAAAACCACTATCCCGAAAAATACCAAGCCTCCTGATAAAGCCAGCAACACCAGGGGATTAGTTAAACCTGCGAAGGGACTGGCACCGTACATGATCGCTCCTCTGTATAGTAAACGTGTGGCTAACTTTGGGTTTGGTTGTCTACAAAATAAGGCGTTGCGCCAGACGCCGATACTGAATGGCCTCGGCCAGATGTTGCAGGCTGATCGTGGCGCTTTCTTCCAGATCGGCAATGCTGCGGGCCAGGCGCAAAATGCGGTGATAGCCACGGGCGGAAAGATGCAGGGTATCAGCGGCACGAGTCAGTAAACGGGCGCCCTCGGGCTGTAGCGCACAATGCTGGTCCAATGCTTCGCCCTGCAGTTGGGCGTTACGGCAGGACTGTCGTTGCCACTGTCGGTTTATGGCCGCGCTGATCCGCTCGCGCCAGTAGGCAGAACTTTCGCCCTCAGGCGCTTTTTGCAGGAGTTCTAGCGGAAGACTCGGCACTTCTATTTGAATATCCATACGATCCAGCAGGGGGCCGGAAAGACGACCACGATACTGGGTAATTTGGGTCGGGGTGCACACACAGGCCTGGTGTGGATTACCGAGATTGCCACAGGGGCAGGGATTCATGGCGGCAATCAGCTGAAAACGCGCCGGGAAGGTGCTTTGCTGGGCGGCTCTGGAAATATGGATTTCGCCGGACTCCAAGGGTTCCCGAAGCACTTCGAGAACACTCCGCGAGAATTCCGGCATTTCATCCAGAAAAAGAATGCCATGATGCGCCAGACTGATTTCCCCTGGGCGAGGGCGCGATCCCCCACCCACCAGTGCTGCCGAAGAAGCACTGTGATGGGGGGAACGAAAGGGACGTTGTCCCCAGCGTTGCACATCAAATCCACCGCTTTGCAAACTATGGATGGCGGCCACTTCCAGGGCTTCGCTGCGGCGCAGGGGCGGAAGCAATCCGGGCAAACGCGCAGCCAGCATGCTTTTCCCGGTCCCGGGAGGCCCGGACAGGAGAATATGATGACCTCCGACGGCCGCAATAATCAGTGCCCGTTTGACGGTTTCCTGACCGCGCACATCCCGCAAGTCCGGATAGGGGATGGCGTTGCTGCCGATCTCATCATGGGGGATTGTTTCCGGCAGTGGTTGGGTGCCGCGCAGGTGGGCCACCGCTTCAGCGAGATTGCGGCAGGCCAATACGGGCGCAATGCGGGCTAAAGCGGCTTCCACGGCATTGCCTTCCGGGAGCAGTAAAGTATGCCCGGCCTGACCAGCGGCCAAACTGCTGGAGAGGGCTCCAGTCACCGGGCGCAGGCTGCCATCCAGTGCCAGTTCTCCGATCAGCTCAAGATTTTCCAAGGCTTTCAGAGGGATCTGACCGCTGGCGGCAAGAATGCCAATGGCAATGGGCAGGTCAAAGCGCCCCCCATCCTTGGGGAGATCGGCGGGTGCCAGATTGACGACCATGCGTCTGGCCGGAAACTCGAATCCACTGTTCTGAATGGCGGAGCGGACGCGATCCCGGGATTCCTTGACGGCAGTCTCGGCCAATCCCACCACGGCAAAAGTGGGTAGCCCCGGCCCCAGATCGCATTCTACGGCGACTGCAGCAGCATGCACCCCCGTGAGCGCACGACTCTGGACAATCGCCAGAGGCAAGGTTCAGTCCTTGTCGGTATTTTCGTCGAGGGCTGCTTTGGGAGCCAGGGCGTCCAGGCGCGCTTCCAGGACCGCCACGCGCGAGGCCAGTCGGGAGACCAGATCCTGCTGGACATCAAATTCGTCGCGGGTAACCAGATCCAGACGATCCAAAGCGTTGGAAAGAATGGCCTTGACCTGTTTGTCCACATCTTCCTTGACGGTGCCCAGGCGCGCAAATGCGTCACCAAGAGTGGCAGCAATATCATCAGCAATACGGTGTTGCATGGTGGTCTCCTTAAAGGCCCATGGCCTGACGAATCAGAAAGCGTTTAACCGGTGGAAGCATTGCCGTTCCCAGCATGCCAATATCGCGCAGACGGGCAAGACCACGACTGCGATTGGAAAACAGATGGCTCAATGCCCCGCAGGTCATTACGTTGAGGAGATTATCAGGGCGTCGCGCTCTTTGATAGCGGCGCAGTGCAGGATTATCTCCCCAGTCCTCATGTTGGGCTCGGGCATCGCGAATGGTGGTGATTAATGCCTGAACATCGCGAAAGCCCAGATTAACCCCCAGTCCGGCCAATGGATGCACACCATGCGCACTATCTCCCAGAACTACGCAACGGTCACCCAGGTAGCGGCTGCTGTGCAGACCGGAAAGCGGGTAACTGCTGCGCTGGCCAATACGCAGAAAATGCCCCAGTTGCGGCCCGAATGCCAGTTGAAGGGCCGCTAAAAATGCAGTGTCATCCATCGCCATCAAACGCCGCGCCAAGGCGTGTTTGGCACTCCAGACGATAGATGCACGGGGATGATTTTCGGCATCCGCACTGAAGGGCAGGACGGCCAGGGGGCCCGTAGCCAGAAAACGCTGATAGGCGATCCCGCGATGGGGTTTTTCCATCCATACGGTGGCGGTGATGGCATCCTGGCCGTAGTCTTCCTGAAAAACCGGTGCCTGAATGAGCTGTTTGCGCAGGGTGGATTGGCGGCCTTCGGCAATGGCCAGGAGGGTGGTTTTGTATTCGGTTCCGTCTGCTGTGCTGAGTTGCATGTGTTGCGGATCAGCCCAGGCCTGAGCGATTTCCTGAGCGTAAAGCACAGTGACTCCCGCTTCAGCCAGTGCGGCATGGAGCTGCTGCTCCAAACGCCGGTTTTCAACAATATGACCGAGAAAGGTTTCGCCGGCTTCTTCGGCGTCGAGATGAATGCTGCCGGAATTTTCAGCATCCCAGACCCGCATTCTTTCGACTTTGCTGCCATGCGTGGACAGGTCGATACCGAGTTCCTGCAAAAAACGCTGAGAACCATTGGCCACCAGGCTTGCTCGCTCCAAGGGATCTGCCAGGGCGCAGACCGATTGCGGACGTTTTTCAAAAAGTGCGACCCGGAGTCCGCTTTGCCGGGCAGCCAGCGCCAGACTGGCGCCCACCATGCCTGCTCCAGAAATGATCAGGTCGTAATGTGCGTCAGTGGACATGGACAGACTCCCTCATCAGGTCCGGGATGCTGCTCCCGACAGGCAGGCGAATTCCCGCCAGACGGGCAGCGAGTTCGCGTTTCCCCAGCGTGCTTTGTTCGAGCAGGGCAAGGGCTGCAGCACGGGCGAAACGCCATGGCAGGCGCGGACTGCTGAACAGGCGATTCATGGCTTCGGTGAAGGCGATGGTTTCCAGGCGGTCCCGGCGGCGAATCCGGCTGTAATCTTCCAGCAAGCGCCTGGCCCCTGGATCATGCCCGGCATCGGCAGCCTCCCGAAGCAGAGCGGCCAGGGTGACGACATCGCGCAAGCCCAGATTGTAACCTTGGCCAGCCAGGGGGTGGAGCGTTTGGGCCGCATTTCCCACCAGTGCCAGACGTTGACTGGGTTGAGCCCATAATTGCTGAAAAAACAGAGGATAAACACTGCGCGGGCCGGTACTGGTCAGCGGGGGAAGATGAGGTGGTCGTTGGCGGTTCAGGGCTTCCAGAAAGGCGAAATCACCTAAATCCAGTATCTGGCTGGCGGCGCTGGGACGCAGGCTCCAGACAATGGAAAATTGCTGTTGACCAATAGGCAGAAAAGCCAGTGGCCCACTCTCCTGAAAATGTTCAAAGGCAATGCCCGGTAAGGCTTCACGCGGTGTTACCGTGGCGACAAGGGCATGTCGGTTATGATCCCAGCCCATGCGCTGCAAGGCCGCCAGACGGGCAAGACCTCCATGTCCCCCGTCGGCCACGACAGCCAGCGCCGTGTCCACGCGCAGGTCCGGCCAATCAAGCTGGAGGCGATCGGGAAACCATTGCATGCCCTCCAGAGGCCCTGCCGCTTCCTGTTGCAGCGTACTACATTGCGCCAGCGGCAGTGCCAGCGCTGATTGCAATGTATGCAGTCCGGCTACTTCTCCCAAGCGTTGTTCCGGCGCTTCCAGAAGCTGCTGCTCTAAGCGGACCCGACCGCTGAGCCCCTGTTGGGTGATCTGGACAGTTTCAATGGCGGCAGCATCATGCAGAGGCATTTGGACGCCGAGATGGCTAAGCAGACGACGACTTCCCAGTGCCAGAGCAACCGTCCGCTCACTATGCACAGGGCGTGGCTGCTGCAGTGGAAAGGTGTCGACCATGAGTATGTTGAAGGATGTCTGTTTCAGGGCCAGCACCAGACTGTGCGCCACAGGCCCATTGCCGAGGATGGTGATATCGGCGGTCAGGCTACGCATAATTTCTCCGGTACTTGAGCATATCCTGCCATTTAAGACCAAGATGCCGCTTGCAGCAAGTCATGAAGTCTCAAATCCGGCAGTACATGCGGACAAAGTCTTAAAGAACGTCCTAAAATGGCTGGATGAATATGAACTCTATGGCTCGTGATGATAGTTCGGCTGGCACGTCGCAAAACCCTTTCCTGCAGGGTTTGATTGACAGTCATTGTCATCTGGATGATGAGGCCTTTGCGCCAGACCGTAGCGCCGTCATACAAAGGGCCAAAAATGCTGGCATCGATAAAATTCTGGTGCCTGCTTACAGTCCGGCATTTTGGCCGCGTCTGCACCATCTCTGCGCGCAACAGTCCATGCTTTATCCGGCTTACGGGGTGCACCCTTTGTATATCAATGCGTGTGCATCTGACTGGCCTGGGCAACTGCGAAGCCTGCTGGATCAGGCGGTGGCAGTTGGCGAAATTGGGCTCGATCTTACGGAAGGTGCGCCTGATTATGCGTCGCAAGTGGCCTGCCTGAAAATGCAATTGCATCTGGCCCAAGAGCTGAATTTGCCCGTGATTCTCCACGCGCGCCGCACCCTGGAAGCACTGTCA
>NZ_JAAOMP010000174.1 GCF_018853815.1 Acidithiobacillus sulfurivorans
TGTGTGCAGCCACTAGGCCATCACCGACCCGTTCGCAGGCATCAGCACCAGCACGAACTGCAGCGTTCACCGCACCCGTTTCGCCACGTACCAACACCGTCACATAACCACCACCGACAAACTGACGGCCAATCAAACGCACTTCGGCGGCCTTGGTCATCGCATCAGCCGCTTCAATAGCCGGCACCAAACCACGGGTTTCAATCATACCCAACGCAACACCTGATACATCTGCCATTTGCACCCCTCCTTACGAGAACAAAACCCAATATTGGAAACGTTTCAAGGTTCCCAAAAGTCAATGATTCCACCAATGGTCAAATCAGTGTGAATCTCAAAATCGCCCGCCGCATAACGCGCCGCCGAACCTGCTACCGTAAACACCCACTTACCCGGTGGAACCCCTACGGGATCCATCGCTACATTCAGTTTCCCTGCTGCATCGGACAACACCCGTAATGAACTTTGCTTCAGTCCAGGAACCCGACGGGTGACCACCAGCTCCGAAACCACCTGCATGATCTCCACGACTACAGCGGGTCCCAGTTATCAATAATACCGATAATCGTAAGATCTGATGGGTAATCCTTACTGCCAGCGGCTTCGCGCGCTGCCGAAGATCCCACACAAATCACCCAATCACCGGGAATACAACCAATGGCATCTACGGCCAGAGAGCGTGGGCCATCTTCTTTCTCCTGAACTACCAGTAAGGGACGATGACCCATTTCCGCAATACGATTGGTCGATACCAGAGTTTTCTCCACACGCATGATCTTCATGGGAGTGGCACCTCCTCCAATGGGCTACCCAGTTTCTGATTCTGGATGCTGCCGTGTAAATAAAGCATACCTGCGGACAGTAAATCACTGTACCGTGCACGAATAGCTGCTGCCACGCGCTGTAACTTGATAATAATACGTTCTCTGTGGCCGGGGACATTGGCGTCATAACTGTAGTGAATCGCCATGGGTATGGGTAAACCCTGTTCGACATTCAGATGCCGAAAAATTTTGACTCCCACGTCCAGATCCGCAGCACCTTCCTCCACCGTATCGAGGCGGGCAAAGTAAGCCAGATTACGCACCTGCAATTCCTGAAACCCATCACCAATACTGATAAAGCGTTCGCCATGGCCTTTGTCCGGATACCAGCCACCGTAATTTTCAGCGACGTATTCTATCTGGCTCAAATTGTTGATGAGCAAATTGGCCATCAAGCGCCGCATCCCGTCATGCGGCTTGCCCACACCCTGTCCCCAGCCGCCGACGTCGCTAACATTCTCAATAGCTTCATAAATCGTGAGGCGCGCCTGATCGGCATTCATACCCAGAGTCTTTTTATAGAGTTCGGCATTATCCACAAAGCGGAACAAACTCAAATCTCCCCGACTATCCGGCACATGAATGCGAATCGCATCAGTATCCGTATCGAGGCCAATCAGCAAAATATCGGTACTGGCCCCACAACAAAAAGCATTTTCGATACCTTGACGAAACTGTTGCAAGCGTTCGAGAGCCGCTTCCATGGCTACTTTTTCATTACTCTGATGTGCGGCGCATCCTTGATGCGTGGGGTCCAGTGAACTGCCATGATATACGGCCACCTTCAAATACCGGGTGCCACTATCAGAAGTACTGGGATACCCCTCACGGAAGCGCCGTAATTCTGCCGCCTGCCAATCAAGAATATCGTCCTCCACATCAAACAAAGTGCCGGCAAATGCAGAGCGTCGCAGCAAATCCGAAGCAGGCAACCGTAAAATATAGGGAAATAACCCTTTCAAGCGACCGTCAGCGCAAGCCGAAACATTGACTGCATGAAAACCACAATCGACCAGCAAGGCATCGAGGCTTTGGCCATCGGCCAGTTCCTGATGAATACGCTGTGAAAATTGCTCGACACCTGCCGTCAATGCCGAAAATACGCTGGAACTATACAAGGTCGGCACATCCACCCCATGAATCCACGACCTCTCCAAAACGGCTTCAGGAAAGGGGTGACCTAAATGCTGTTCTGCTAGACGGTTAGCCTGCTCGGTAAAGTCACGCGATGCGCCCAAAGCAGCCACTTCTTTCAGAACCGGCACAATTTCATCAAAGCGCCGTTTGATACTTGCTTCGCATCGGGCCAGACGATCATTTTCGGCTTTATTCACCAGGGCATGGTGGCATTGGCGTGCGGGCAGGCTGGCGCAGGCTGGATGCACAGCCGGCTTACCGTCAGCCTGCTGGGGAACCTGAACATGCTCAGCCTGAGAGAACTGCCTGGCCATGGGCATAGGTATGGAACCTGGTATACCTATACCACGCATGCGTCTGATTTTGCGTGTGTCCAAGCTTCAGCCCTCAACCTGCAGAGCTGAATTATCCCGGAACAGATGCAGAAAATGCATCATCCTCGTGCGCCTCCGGAATAAGTGACCAATGAACCCCGTGAAGAACTCCCGCTGCTGCCGGTCAACTTGGATTCACTCAACGCTGCCGACAAAGCCTGCCCTTTGTTTACGCCCGCAGACATGACACAAATTTTCGCATCACCGCGTTGCGTAGGATTACGCTTTTGGGCCCAGTGTCCTTCCGTGCCGGTGACGCGCTTACTCCGACTCCAGTCGTCACCAGTAATCTTCCAAGCACCACGTTCGGGCACAGCCATTTCCGAAGAGACTGCTCCCGGGCTGGCAGGCATGCCTGGCTGCACGGCAAGCGGAGTACCTTGCAGCACTTCCCGGGTCCGGAACTCCGGCGTACCGGTCACCAGCCCTCTTGCCAGATTGACCGGGCCAGTGACGCGATCATTCTGATCCGCACTATTGCCGGTAATACGATTGGGCATCTGCCGGGACGGAGGAACAATACTGAAGTCCTGCGGCGCATTCACTACGGCCTGGGGAGACTGTGGAGCAACCGGGGCGTCCACAAAACGGGTGCTGGCCGGTGCCACTTGTGCCATGGCCTGTTTTTTGAGCGCACAGTTACTGCAGCATGCCGGTTCCTCTTGAGGCGTACTTGAAGCTATGGCTGACTGCATCACGGCCTCCTGAGGAGTTGATTCAGGCAGATTGCTGAGAGCATCCCCCGCGTAGGGTGTTCCAGAAACGGCTGAAAATGCCCCGACCTCATTACCTGTTACATTTTCTGAGGGTGTTAGCAACGGTCCACTGACCAACTGTCCAGTAGCGGTCCGAGTGACACCCACTTTAGGAGCTTCAGCATGCGGAGTGCTCGCGCATGCAGCATAATGCTCTGCCCCATAATATTCCGTACCGGTGACGGGCAAGCACTCTCCACGCTCGTCACCTGACATTTTTGGGTGTGAACTCACTCCTGTCCCTGTCAGAGCGGTACCCGACAGGCTGGACATCATTCCCACCTTATCCACGCCACCGCCGCACAAGTTCGCCACAGCGTAACCTGTACCGGTTACCCGTTGACAACTACCAGGCTCATTACCAGTGACTTTTTCAGAACGATCTACCAGATTGCCGGTAATACGCAGCCCCTTATCGGTACTACTGATACCGACCTTGGCAGGTACCGGTTCCGGTGCCGCCGTACGGCATAAAGACTGAAAGGTTTCCTGACTCAGATACTCCGTACCGGTAACCGGCCGACATTCACCGGAGTCCAGTCCCGTAATTTTGCTTGAGCTGTCCACCGCTGTTCCGGAAATCTGTTCACCTGCCAGGGTGTGCGTTTGCGAAACCTTGGGTGGTGCGCCGTTAATGGTCATCCGGGCCACTCCAGCATCAGAATACTGGGAACCCGTAATCCGCTGCTGAACGCCCGTCTCGGAACCCGTCACAGCAATGGTTCTTGCTTCATCGGAGCCACTGATCGGCAAGCGTTGTTTCGCCGAAATACCCATCGCCACTTTCTGAGGCCGGGCTGGCAACTCTGACTGACAAAATGCACCAAAGTTTTCCATGCTCAGGTATTCGGTACCCGTGACTGCCGTACACGTACCGGCTTCATCACCAGTCACTTCAGCAGATCGGCCCAGTTGCGTGCCAGACACAGACTGCCGCGCAGTGGTACTGGACTGCCCTACCTTGGCAGGATTAGGCGCCGGACGACTGTTGCAAAAACTGGTGAACTGATCAGTGCCAACATATTCGGTACCGGTAATTCCCCGACAGGATCCGGCCTCATTACCAGTAACTGCAGCCTGGCGAGTCACTTGCGTTCCGGTTACTTCAGAGCCTATCAAAGTGGTATCCACTTCGACTTTCTGTGGGGCCCGATACTTCCTGGAACGTAACTGACCGGCAGCTTGAGCAGGCTGAGTACGACCCCGACCATGTTCTGCCTGTTCCTGGCGATGTAAACGGGCAAATTCCCGGCCATTACCATTTTGCAGATAACGCAAGCGTGCGGCGGCAGAACTCAGACCACGCATTACGGTCAGTGCTACCTTACCCTTCTGGGAGAGAGTCTGACGCCGCGCCTTGCAGAGCTGTCGCACTGAACTTTCGCGCCAGGCAAAATCAGACGGGTTTGACTCAACCATTTCACATACAGAATCCAGAAAAGATTCTTCCACACCGGGAATCAGCGGCTGCTCAACATTTTCAGCCACCGTCACTGCTTGGCTGCTTTCTGCCGGGGCAGCCCGACGACGGCTGCGCGAACGCCGTTGTTCCGGATCAGACCAACACTGCGCACCCGTACATCTTTGGGCACGATGCGCTAATGCGGCTTCTCTTCCGGTGTTTTTCTGGGACATGTTATCAATTTGTACAGATGGCGACATGACCACTGCGGATGCTGTGGAATCTGTCTTCATCGAATTCGGTACAGACTTTGGCTCAGCAGCTGCTGGCACTGACCGTGTTCTTTCGGTTTGCTTGCGCACGGCCTGCTGGCGCCGCATCTTCTGCGCCAAAGCCCGACCACGCAAGTGACCGGAAGCGGATAATTCAGACATATTGCCTCCCTTGATGTAGCCGCCGTAAAAAACACGGCGGCTTCGTCACTGCTGCCCCTGTTCAGGAGCCCCGGTAAACCACAAACGCCAGACCTTGGCTCTGGGTGTAGTTGTCGTAACCGATCAACTTCACCAGATGACCCGGGTATTCGCGGTGGCAGGCTTCCAACTCCGCCAGAATGGCGTCAACACTTCTTTCGCCAAACATGGGAAGCTTCCACATATACCAGTAATGCGTGAACGAACGACTGGGCTCTACATGTTCTACTGCAGGGTTCCAACCCTGAGCGACAATGTACTGAATTTGAGCCCGAATCTGTTCAGCAGACATGGGGGGCAGGTATGAAAACGTCTCATACCGGCGGACTTGCTTATAATCTTGCACATCGGCCATGATGACCTCCTTCCTGAATAAGCTGATGAATTACCAGAAATTAGCGGTTCTGTACGTCGAGCTTGTCGACCGTATCGAACTCAAACTTGATTTCTTTCCAGGTTTCCAGAGCGATCTTGAGTTCTGGCGAATGGCGAGCTGCATTCATCAACACTTCCTTGCCTTCCTTCTCGATCTCGACGCCACGGTTACGGGCTTCTACGCACGCTTCCAGAGCCACGCGGTTAGCCGCCGCACCTGCCGCATTACCCCACGGGTGACCCAGAGTACCGCCACCAAACTGCAGTACGGAGTCATCACCGAAAATACTCACCAGTGCCGGCATATGCCACACGTGAATACCACCGGAAGCCACGGCAAAGGCACCGGGCATGGAGCCCCAATCCTGATCAAAGAAAATACCGCGACTGCGATCTTCAGGAATGTAGGATTCGCGAAGCAGGTCAATCCAGCCCAGGGTAGAAGCGCGATCGCCTTCCAGCTTACCGACCACGGTACCGGTATGGAGGTGATCACCACCGGACAAACGCAGGGCCTTGGTCAACACCCGGAAGTGAATACCATGGTTGGGGTTACGGTCGATAACCGCATGCATGGCGCGGTGAACATGCAACAGTATGCCATTTTTGCGGCACCAGCGGGCCAAACCGGTATTTGCACAGAAACCACCGGTGAGGAAGTCATGCATGATGATGGGCATACCCAGTTCTTTGGCGAACTCGGCGCGCTCGTACATTTCTTCCGGAGAAGGCGCGGTCACGTTCAGATAGTGACCCTTGCGCTCACCCGTCTGGGCTTCGGCATTGTGGATGGCATCAGCCACGAACAGGAAGCGGTCACGCCAGCGCATGAAAGGCTGGGAATTGACGTTTTCGTCATCCTTGGTGAAATCCAGACCACCACGCAGGGCTTCATATACTGCACGACCGTAATTCTTGGCAGAAAGACCCAGCTTGGGCTTGATGGTACAACCCAGCATCGGCCGGCCATACTTGTCGAGCAAGTCACGTTCTACCTGAATACCATGGGACGGACCGTTACAGGTCATGACGTAATGCAGCGGGAAGCGCACGTCTTCCAGACGCAGGGCACGAACCGCTTTAAATCCGAATACGTTACCCACCAGCGAGGTGAACACGTTAACCACCGAACCTTCTTCAAAAAGGTCGATCGGATATGCGATGAACGCATAGAAAGCCGCGTCGTCACCGGGGACGTCTTCAATGCGATACGCACGACCCTTGTAGTAGTCCATGTCGGTAAGCAGGTCAGTCCAGACCGTAGTCCAGGTGCCGGTAGATGATTCTGCGGCTACTGCCGCCGCTGCTTCTTCCCGATCCACACCGGCCTGCGGGATAATCTTGAAACACGCCAAAAGATCCGACTCGAGCGGCACGTAGTCCGGAGCCCAATATGTGTGGCGGTACTCCTTGACGCCGGCTTCATATTTACCAGCCATAAGATTCCTCCTAAAGTATCAGTCTAACTTGACCTGCAAAGCTGTAACCCTTGACGAATGTACAAAGTGCATTCCATAAGGTAAAGTAAAAAGAAATTAATATTACCTTTTGGAAAAGTAAAACCTTGATAATCCGCCATCCGACCCTGCACCAATTACGTATTTTTACGGTGCTTGCGCGACACCTTAACATGACCCGCGCTGCAACGGAATTACACCAGACGCCTTCTGCACTGTCCATACAGATCAAACAACTTTCTGAGACCGCCGGTGAGCCTCTGTATGAACAAATGGGCAAAAAACTTTACCTCACTGCTGCCGGAGAAGCCGTTGCCAGAGCCGGCAACGACATCCTGCGCCGTCTGGATGCGCTGAATCAGGAGCTTAACGCCCAGCGCAATCTCGAATCCGGGACGCTCAACCTGTCCATCATTTCGACGGCAGAGTATTTTGCGCCACGCCTCATTGGCACTTTCTGCAAGGAACATGCAGGTATTGAAGTTCACCTAGAAATTGCCAATCGCGACACCATCCTTGAAAGACTCAAGCAAAACCTCGACGACATTTACATCATGGGTCAGGTTCCCGATGATATTGATGGTGTTGCCCGCCCCTTTATGGATAATCCGCTGGTTGTACTGGCTCCTGGCGATCACCCGTTAGCTGAACAATCCCGCATTACCCCGGAGCAACTAAAAGACGAAGCCTTTATTCTCCGGGAAGAAGGTTCCGGAACCCGGCTGACTGCCCAGAATTTCTTCCAGGAACAGGGGGTCCAGCTGAAAGTCAGAATGACCATGAGCAGCAATGAAGCGGTCAAGCAGCTGGTCGCCGGCGGACTGGGGCTGAGCGTCCTGTCCCTCAACACCATTGCTGCCGAAGCCAATGCCGGAAACATTGCCATTCTGGATGTCGTGGGTTTCCCCATTCTCAGGCAATGGCACGCCGTACATCGCAAGAACAAACGGTTAACCGCCGTAGCGCAAAAGTTCATGGACTTTTTGCTGGAAGGTAATTATTGATCTTGGCTGATTCAAACGGCCGTGCCATTATTCCGGGATGCTTCCGTCCTTTTTTGTGCATTTATGAGTAAACACCCACTGCGTAGTGTATTGAAAGTCGGAAGCAACACCATGCTTTCCCGACTGCTCGGTTTCGCCCGCGACATTATTCTTGCGCACTTGTTCGGGGCCGGGGAAATGGCTGATGCTTTTTTTGTGGCCTTCCGGATTCCCAACCTGTTTCGGCGACTATTTGGAGAAGGCGCCTTCTCGCAATCTTTTGTTCCGGTTCTGGGAGAGTACCGGGCGCAGCGCACGACGGCGGAAGCCCAGGCTTTTGTCGCCGACATCAGTGGCTGGCTGGCCCTGACCCTGGCCATCGTCACCCTGATCGGCATTCTCGGGGCCAGCGCGGTAGTTTACGCCATAGCTCCAGGCTTTGCTGATAACCCCGGCAAATTCCAGCTGACTGTGGAATTACTGCGTATTACTTTTCCCTATCTCTTTCTGATCTCATTGGTGGCACTGGCTGGTGGTGTGCTCAATACCTACGGCCATTTTACGGTGCCTGCTTTTACGCCGGTTTTCCTGAATCTCAGCATTATTGCCACGGCATTATTCTGGGCACCGCATCTTGCCCAACCGGTTATTGCCGTAGCCTGGGGTGTTTTGATAGGTGGCGTGGTGCAACTTCTGTTTCAATTTCCGGCTCTGAAAAAACTGGGATATTTACGCTGGCCGCGCCTGCGCCGCCGTGATCCGGGAGTCGCCAAGGTTTTGCGCCTGATGGGGCCAGCCGCTTTCGGCGCATCGGTCGCCCAGGTCAATTTATTCCTGAATACCATCCTGGCCTCTTTGGTCGGGGCTAATGTGGTTTCATACCTCTATTATTCTGACCGGCTGGTGGAATTTCCTCTGGGCGTTTTTGGTGTGGCTTTGGGAACCGTAGTATTACCCCTGCTATCCCGTCAGGCGGCTGAGCGTTCTGCGCAATTTCCGGAAACTCTGGACTGGGCTCTGCGCCTGACCTGGCTGATCGGCCTTCCGGCGACTGTAGGCCTGCTGATTCTGGCGCAGCCACTTCTTATCAGCCTGTTTCGCTATGGTGCATACAGTGCCGAAGATGCCTGGCAGAGCAGTCTAAGCCTGATGGGTTATGGTATCGGCATATTACCCATCATTGCCGCACGCGTTCTTGCCCCCGCTTTTTACGCGCATCAAAATACCCGAACACCCGTCCGCTTCGGCATGATCAGCGTTGCGGTCAACATGATCATCAGCCTGATTCTTGCCTGGCCCTTGCAACAACTGGGGTTGGCGATTGCCACCAGCACAGCGGCACTGGTGAATGCCATTTTGCTCTGGCGCCGCCTGCATCGGGATGGTCTTTACCAAATACAGGCAGGGTGGTGGCCCTTCCTGCTGAAATCCAGTGCTATGGCGATCATCATGGGCTTGGTGTTATTTTGCTTGCGAGGCGATACTGCACTGTGGCTTGCCCTGCCGTTGTGGGAAAGACTACTGCGGATACTTGGCCTGGTGGGCATAGCCGCTGTTTTATATCTGGGTGGCACCTGGGGTCTGGGTATCCATGAACTGCGCGATATTATCCGAAGGAGAACTGACCGTGCCTGAAACGGACGGATTACATGGACATGGAGATTCGGTATTTGCCATTCAGCGACCGGGGCAAATTCGGGTGTTCACCTTGTTGGAAGCCCAGCAAATTTTTCCGTTGGTCCGCAATATTACCGCCCAGGCTTTCGATGAACTCTCTCCGGTTTTGGAGTCCATGCGGGCCAGCATGGAAAATCATCTTCTTTTACAGCAACAGGAAATCCACTACGAAGAAATCGTGCAGCGCTGGATCAACAAAATGGAGCGTCTGGGGGTGGTCGTTTCGGGATTATGGCTGGTGGATTTTGATACGGGTGATGGTTATTTGTGCTGGCGACACCCAGAAACCGTGTTGGGTTACTACCATGGTCATGAACAGGGCTTTGGTCAGCGCCGCCCTTTGCTGGAGGTTATCCGGGAACAACATCCCGGATGGGCAGACTGCACACCCATGATCTAGGGTTCTCCATGAATTTAGGCTAGTATGTCGCCATTTTACCGCGAAACGGATCCCAAATAATCCCGCATGAATTTCCCAGGCTTTTTCCATCGACGCAGCCATGGTCCTGCCAGCTCAGCGCTGGCGGTCAGCATCGGCAATTTTGACGGTGTCCATAGAGGACATCAGTCCTTGCTGCAGTCCCTGCGGCAAAGCGATTTACCGACGGCTGTTTTGACCTTTGAACCCCTGCCCCGGGAATTTTTTCAGGCATCCCAGGCCGCCCCCCGGCTCAGCAGTCTTCGTGAAAAAATCAGCGCGCTGCGTCATTACGATGTGGATCAAATTTACTGTCTGCCTTTTGATCAGACTTTGGCCCGACTTTCCGCTGAAGATTTCATTACGCGCATTTTGGTGCAGCAATTACAATGTCGCTTTCTGGTGGTCGGCCATGACTTTCGTTTTGGGGCAGCGCGACGGGGCGATCTGGAGATGCTTCAGCATTTCGGCCGCCAACATGGTTTTGCCGTAATGGAACAGCCCGCCTTCAGCCTGGACGGCCAACGCGTCAGCAGCACAGGTATTCGTGCGGCATTGCTGGCGGGTAACCTGGACCAGGCCAAACACTGGTTGGGCAGACCCTATACCCTCTGTGGTAAAATCGTTCACGGTGATCATCTGGGTCGTGAACTGGGCTTCCCGACCGCCAACATTCCCCTGAATCGCCGGCCCGTTCCGGTCAAAGGCATTTTTGCTGGACGTCTGCACAGCCTTCAAGGAAGCTGGATAGCCGCCATCAGTATTGGCTTGCGACCTACCGTCGGCGGTAAGCAAATGGTGCTGGAGGCACACTGCCTGGATGCAGACAGTCCTGATCTTTATGGACAGCACGTTCAGGTAGAACTGCACCAGCAATTACGTCATGAAGAAAAATACCCGGATCTCGATTCCCTCAAGGCAGCCATTGCCCAGGATATTATCCATACCCGCCGTTTTTTTGCCGAACACCCTTAGGATTTTCAAAACTCATGGACTACAAGCTGACACTGAATCTTCCCCAAACGGACTTTCCCATGCAGGGCAAACTCCCGGAACGCGAACCGGCGACACTGGCGCGCTGGCAGGAGCATGATTTATATACCTCTATCCAGACGGCGCGCAGCAAAGCTCCGGTATTTATCCTGCATGACGGCCCTCCTTACGCTAACGGCAAAATTCATATAGGCCATGCGGTCAATAAAATCCTCAAGGACATCATCAACAAAAGCAAATTGAGTGAAGGTTACCGGGTCCCTTATGTGCCGGGCTGGGATTGTCATGGCTTGCCCATTGAAATCCAGGTAGAAAAAGAACTGGGACGCCCCGGAGAAAAAGTCAGCGCCCAGGAATTTCGCAACGCTTGCCGGACCTACGCAGAAGGCCAGATTGTCGGACAAAAGCAGGATTTCGAACGACTCGGCATCCTCGGCGACTGGCAGCATCCCTATCTGACCATGCATTTTGCGGCAGAAGCCAATATTCTTCGGGAGCTTGGCCATTTGACCGTCAATGGTCAGGTAGTGCGCGGTGCCAAACCCGTCCACTGGTGTGTGGATTGTGGTAGTGCGCTGGCCGAAGCCGAAGTCGAATATCAGGATCGTACGGATCCCTCCATTGATGTGGCATTTGCTGTTGTCGATCCGGCTGACCTGCAGCAACGGCTGGGGCTGAAAGAGGCCGCCGCCGCCAGCGTTGTCATCTGGACCACTACTCCATGGACTTTGCCAGCCAATCAGGCGGTCGCCGTACATCCCGATTATTCTTATGTTCTCCTGCGCAGCGGGCATCGCCATATTCTGGTAGCTGCCGATCTGGCCGAAAGCACCCTCGCCCGTTATGGAGAAACCTCGGAAAATGGTCATGCCATTCTGGCAGAATGTACCGGATCGCAGCTCGAAGGACTGATTCTGCAGCATCCTTTTCTGGATCGTCAGGTTCCGGTCATTCTTGGCCATCACGTTACCCTGGAAGCCGGTACCGGATGTGTGCACACTGCGCCTGCGCATGGCGTAGAGGACTATGAAGCCAGTCGTCATTATCATCTGCCGGTGGAAAGTCCCTTGCAGGATAACGGCCGCTTGCGTGATGACCTGCCCCGTGGGCTGGCCGGGCTGAATATTCGTCA
Organism: Acidithiobacillus sulfurivorans; assembly: GCF_018853815.1. Classification (GTDB taxonomy): domain Bacteria; phylum Pseudomonadota; class Gammaproteobacteria; order Acidithiobacillales; family Acidithiobacillaceae; genus Acidithiobacillus; species Acidithiobacillus sulfurivorans. The sequence goes on from NZ_JAAOMP010000174.1 coordinate 12,001, forward strand.
GGCCAACGAAAGAATCATCGAACTGCTGCAGGAGGAAGATGCCTTACTGCACCTGGAAAAAATCCGCCACAGCTATCCGCATTGCTGGCGACACAAGACGCCCCTGCTGTTTCGGGCGACGCCGCAATGGTTTATCAGCATGTCTGCCAACCATCTCCGCGACAAGGCCCTCTCTGCCATAGAAGCAACGCGCTGGATTCCCGACTGGGGTCAGGAGCGCATTGCCGGCATGATCCGTCAGCGTCCGGACTGGTGTATTTCCCGGCAAAGAGCCTGGGGCGTACCGATTGCCTTGTTTTTCTGCGGCCAGTGTGGTGAACCGCTGCGCGATGCGGAAACTTTCGAACGGATTGCTCAGGCGGTGGAAGCCAACGGTGTTGATGCCTGGTTCAACCAGCCTGCCGAGGATTTTCTTCCGGCAGGAGCCCATTGTGCAGCCTGTGGACATGATCATTTCCACAAGAGCACTGATATTCTTGACGTCTGGTTTGATTCCGGCTCGACCCACGCCTTTGTCCTGGAGCAGCGTCCGGACCTGCAAAGTCCTGCCGACCTGTATCTGGAAGGTTCAGATCAACATCGTGGCTGGTTTCAGTCCTCCCTGCTGGAGTCTGTAGCCAGCCGGGGGCGTGCACCATTCAAGGCGGTTTTGACTCATGGCTTCACGGTGGATGGTGAAGGCCGCAAAATGAGCAAGTCGGTGGGTAACGTCATTGCCCCACAAAGCATTATCGACCGTTATGGTGCGGACATCCTGCGGTTCTGGGTGGCTTCGGCAGATTACCGGGGGGAAATCCCCATTTCTGATGCCATCGTCAAGCAGCTGGGGGATAGTTATCGGCGCATTCGCAACACCGCGCGCTATATTCTCGGCAACACGTCTGATTTTGACTTCGCAAAAGACGCTCTGCCCACGTCAGCATTGCTGGAAATGGATCGCTGGATGCTGGCGCGTGCCGCACTACTGCAGGAAGAAATTCGTGCGGCCTATGGCGAATATCAATTTCTGAAGGTCCAGCAAAAGCTCCAACATTTTTGCTCCATCGACCTCGGCGGCCTCTATCTGGACGTACTCAAGGATCGTCTCTACACCTCGCCGGCTGCTTCTCACGCCCGCCGTTCCGCGCAAACCGTCCTCTGGCAGATGCTGGAAGCCATGGTGCGCTGGATGGCACCTGTCCTGAGCTTTACCGCAGAAGAAATCTGGCAGGAAATGCGGGATCGGCCTGCGCCCAGTGTGTTTTTTGGTGAATACCCGGTCCTCCCTCTGCCCGAGGACGCACTCCAACTCAATACCCGCTGGGAGCGTCTCAGTCAGTTGCGGGATGCCGTCAATGCGGCACTGGAACTGCTGCGTCAGGACAAAAAAATTGGCTCAGGTCTGGATGCCGAACTGCAGATTTATGCCAACGATGACTGGCAGGCGTTTCTGCACCCTCTGGGAGAAGAGCTGCGCTATTTTTTGATGACTTCCGCCGGCAGCATTCATGCCTACTCCGAGCGACCGGAAAACAGCGCCGAACTGGTTCCCGGGGTTGCCCTGCAGGTACAAACGAGCACGGCCAGCAAATGTGCGCGTTGCTGGCATCGCCGTCATGATGTCGGTCAGCATGCCGGGCATCCGGAAATTTGCGGTCGTTGTGTGAGCAATCTTGAATTACCAGGCGAACAACGGGAGTTCTGCTGATGTTACGTTACCTTTGGCTGTCTTTTGCCGTTATCCTTGCAGATCAGGGCGTCAAACTCTGGCTGAGTCACATCTGGCGGGTGGGACAGGGTATTGTCGTCATCCCCGGCCTCCTGAATTTTCGCCTCGTCCACAACACCGGGGCTGCTTTCAGTTTTCTGGCCGGTGCAGGCGGTTGGCAACGCTGGCTGCTCATTGGTATTGCCCTGCTGGTCGTTGTCGTCATTGTCGCCATCCTGCGTCGTCTCAAACCCGGTAGCACCTGGACTGCCATTTCCCTTGCACTCATTCTTGGCGGTGCTGTAGGCAATCTGATTGATCGCATTCGCCTTGGCTATGTAGTGGACTTTATTGGGGCGCACTGGGGTTCTTTATATTGGCCTTACTTTAATATTGCCGACAGTGCCATTTCCATCGGCGCTGTGATTCTGGTTCTGGACGCTTTCCGCCGTCATTAGCCTTCAGGTTACAAAAACGTCCCATTGAGCAGTGGGGAGTTTTTGCGACACGGGCCAAAGTCGCTGCAAAGCTTCCCGACCTACCGCCGGTTTTAGGGGGCACCCTGTAAAAACGGGCACATTGTCGTCAAAACGTGACATAAAGCGGCCAACTGACCGTTCGGATAATTTTTGTGTATTGATTTCTATATATTTATTATTATGGCACGCTCCTTGCTTTACCGTTTTCAATAGAAAGCTAAGGAGATAGCAGATGGATAACAGCACAAATTTGTTAGCAGCTTTGCGTCGGGTTCGCAGCTTCCCCAGCTACGCTTCTTTCATGGCAGGACATGAAAGACAACGCATCAAACGAGAATTACAGAAACGCCTGCTCCGCTTGCGCCGGCAACGACAGGTTCAGCAACGCCCCAACTTTGTGACCAAACACCAACAAATAGCGGGCGGTATTTTCCAGCATATTTTTCACTGAAGTTCAAACGCAGGCGCGCTGAATATCCTTTCCGCACTCCTGCAAAAACTGCCAGCGTGCCACCCACTCATGCACCGGATGGGGAGAGGCCCCAGCAATCGCCTGACGAAAAGCTTCGAGATCTTTTTCGACCTGTTTCAAAACACTGAGCAAACGTCGCAAGCGCCCAGGATCCCCCTTGCGTTTGGCTGTTTCTATGGATTCTCCTGCAACAGCCAGGGCGCGGGGAAAATCCATGGCCTGGCGCAAAACCGCATCCCGTTTTTTTCTTTCCCCCCCGGCTTCGCGATCAGGCATGCGGGGCACCCGTTGTTGCCATTCTTTCAATAAATCCAGAGACTGCTTTTCGAGATCCATACGCAATTTTTCGGTAGCGCCCGCCAACAAGCGGGCACTTTTCAGCTTACGATCATCATGACGAAGACGAGCCTGACTGGTAAGACCCAGGGCAAGATCCTGCTCACTGACCAGCCCTTCGGCAATCAGCAACTTCCCAAGACGTTCATTCCCCAGTGCTTGATGGCGGAGAGCGCGGTCAAGCTGTTCTGGAGAAATAAAGCCGCGCTGCAACAGAACTTGGCCAATACGGCGTTTTTCTTGATCGTTTATCATTATTTTCTGCGCCGACCGACGCTTTAATTCCTGTGTACCAGTCCGGCCCGCGCCTGAGCACGCGGTTTTATGATGATTTCGTCAATATTGACATGAGCAGGACGGCTGACCACCCAGCTAATGGCATCAGCAATATCTGCTGCCACCAAAGGCTCCATACCCGCATATACACTCGCCGCACGTTCTGCATCTCCGGCAAAGCGCACCAGACTGAATTCGGTTTCTACCAACCCGGGATCTATTTCGGTAATGCGAATGGGTTTGCCCAGCCATTCCACACGCAGAGTCTCGGTAATCGCCTTGACCGCATGCTTGCAGGCCGTGTAACCCGCACCACCGGCATAGGTTTCATGGGCGGCAATACTGCCGATATTGACCAGGTGTCCAACGCCGGAAGAAGCTTTCAACAGTCGTGGATAGAGTGCCTTACTCATGCGCGCCAAGCCCAGCACATTACTGTCCCACATGCGTTGCCAGTGGGATTCCTCCATCTCGGCAACAGGCTCAAGGCCCAGCGCACCGCCGGCATTATTGACCAGAATATCCACAGCCTCGGGTAACTGATCCACAAAATGACGAACACTTTCCGTGTCGGTGACATCCAGAGTCAGGGCCACCCCCTGAATTTCTTCTGCCAATGCCTGCAGTCTTTCCAGACGGCGGGCACCGACGTATACCTTACATCCCTGGCGGGCAAGCTGACGCGCTGTTTCTGCGCCAATACCCGACGAAGCACCCGTAACCACGGCACAGCGCTGGACGGGGATCATGCCCAACCCTCCGGTTCATTACCGGCCCGCCACTTGATGCTACAACCCACACTGGGTAGGACTTTTGCTGGAGGCTCATGCTTTTCCAACACGGCAGCTACCGCCGCAGACAGATCTTTTCCGGTAACCGGTAGCGTATTTTTGGGACGACTGTCATCAAACTGGCCATGGTAAAAAAGCTTGCCCGCCTGATCAAAAAGAAAAATATCCGGGGTACAAGCGGCGTTAAAGGCCTTGGCTACGGCCTGGTCTTCATCAAAAAGATAAGGAAAGGCGTAACCGGCACGCTGAGCTTCGGCAGGCATTTTCTCCGGGGCATCCTCAGGATAAGTTTCTGGATCATTACTGTTAATGGCCACCACCTGAAGCCCCGTATTTTGCCACTGACGGGCCAACTCACCCAACTGCTTACTGATATGCAGTACATAAGGACAGTGGTTGCAGATGAACAGCACCAGTAAGGGCTTGCCCTGGGCGGATGTACTGGACCACAGCGCACTCCGCCCTCCCTCTGGCAAAGAAAAAGCGGGCATGGCGCCACCAACGGGTAAATCTTTTGCGGTCATTGCCATAATTGCATCTCCTAAGTTTCCTGATGATGAGCCGAAGCTCGGCGTTGTGCTGATCGTTTGGCGGTCATGCGGGTGCCGGGTGCAAACCATCTGCTGGGCCTTGCTGCTGTACGGCTTCCAGCACCCAGGCACCATTACCTTGCAGGCGCAGGCAATGCTGGTGGTGCTGCAGCAAACTGGAGCGATGACCGACACTGATGATTGCGCTTTCCGGAAGTGCTTCGACCAGCAGTTGATATAGTCGGTTTTCGGCGGGTTCATCCAGAGCCGAACTCGCCTCATCCAGAAATAACCACTGCGGTTTTTGCACCAGCACCCGCGCGAAAGCCAGACGCTGCTGTTCCCCCAAGGATAACACATGCGACCAGAGCCGGGAGTCATCCAGATTATCTGCGAGACTATTCATATCAACCATGCGCAAAATCTGCTGCAGCTGCTGGTCCTCCACATTGGCTCCAAAGGGATACACCAAGACATCCCGGAGGGTACCCAGAGGCAGGTAAGGTTTTTGGGGAAGAAACAAAGGCCGCTCCCCTTCGGGCAGGCCGATTTCTCCATCACCAAAAGGCCAGATACCCGCCAGACTGCGGATCAGCGTGCTTTTCCCGCCACCGGAAGGCCCCATGATCAACAGTCGCTCACGACGATGGACGTCAAAATTCAGGTCATGCACCAGTTCCCGGCCATCGGGCAAGCGCACATTGAGATCCTTGACCTGCAGGCAGGGCGCGTTTTTCCGCTCAATCTGATAATGGGTTTCACGGATAACCCGCACCTCATCCATGGATTGTTCAAAAAAGCGCAAACGATCGACGACCGCATGCCAGTTGGCCAGACTACTATAACTGCTGACAATAAAAGAAAGCGCACCTTGCACCTGGGAAAAGGCCATAGCTATTTGCTGCAGTCCACCGATACCAATGGCTTTATTCACAAAATAGGCAGGCATGCTGACAATAAGCGGGAAAATAATGGCCGCCTGACCATAGCCCGATACCCACCAGTTCAGACGCATGGATCGCCAGATGATCCGCCAGTAATTCGCATACACTTCGGCAAAACGCCGGAGAAAATGATGGCGTTCTTCATTTTCACCCCCATATAAAGCCACGCTCTCACTGTTTTCACGCAGGCGCATCATACTGAAACGGAAATCCGCCTGATAGCGTTCCTGATTAAAATTGAGCTTGATCAGCGGGCGGCCAATAAGCGCTGTCAGAATGGTTCCAAAAACGGCATATATCAAGGCAGCCCAAACCAGATAACCGGGAATGGTGTACAGGGCTCCCTTCCAGGGGATGGTAATCATGGCCGACAACTCCCAAAGCATGAACACAAAAGCCGCCAGAGTCGTTATAGAACTCAACAGACCAATGATGATGTTCAGGGTCTGGCTGGTAAAGCTGGCCAGATCTTCGCTGATACGCTGGTCCGGGTTATCTGTACCATCGCCCAGTACCTGCATATGGTAAAACGTACTTTTGGCCAACCAGTTGTCGAGATAATGGCGGGTCAGCCAGCGTCGCCAGCGTATTTCCAGCATCTGGATAAAAAAAGTCTGGGATACGGCGGCTATGATGTAGGCTGTCGCCAACAATAGAAAAATCAGCATCTGATGCCAGGCCGCATTGACCGCAAAACGCTGCAAGGCATTCCAGAAAACGGCATACCATTGGGTAATGCGGTAGGAAATAAACACCATAAACAGGTTGAGGATAATGATCAGCGCGAAAACACCCCGTGCACTCCAGCGCTCTTCTGAATGCCACCAATATGGCTTACTGATGCGCCACAAGTCGCGAAAAAATGCTCCGTTAAACTGCTTCATGCACTCTCCCCACCCATAAAATCTTTCAACATCTCAACGCTCCTCCGGTCTTCGCGCTTCCCCCGGCTTAATTATTGCTATGATTCCAGGAGAGTCTTATCTATAAAGTTCAGGAGAATAGCATGACCCAATCCAAAAACCATTCCCGTCGTCAGTTCATCGGAGGTATCGCTGCTGTTGCTGGAGTCGGTGCCCTGGCCCTCAGCAATCAGGGCAACGCCCAGGGCATGATGGGACCGACCAAAAACAAGGTAGTGTTTCAACTCAACAAGTCCGATCCGGCTTATATTCTGGACATCCTGCATAGTGCTGCCGTCGTCCTCGGACATTTCAACAGCGATGCTGATATTGTCATCGACTGCTTCGGACCCGGCCTCTGGTTGCTGGTCAAGGCCCCGAAAAACCATCAACATTACGAAAAATTCATTATGGAACAGGTAGAAAGCCTGCACATGTATGGCGTGGTTTTCAACGCCTGTGAACAGACCATGAAAACCATCCACATCGACAAGGCAGATCTGATTTCGCAGGCAGTACCCGTGTTTAGCGGCGCGGTGGATCTTATTACCCTGCAGCAAAAGGGTTACGCCTATATCGCCTGGTAAAAATGCTCAGTCCAGTTGCCGATGTTGCAGAGCGGGCAACTGCTTTCGGCAACTTTGCAGGTAATCCCTGTCCATTCCAGCCATCACCCATCCCGGTCCCTGTTCCATGCGGGCCAGAACCTGCCCCCAAGGGTCAATAATCATGCTGCCGCCAAAAGTCTGACGACCATTCTGGTGCAGGCCACCCTGATCGGCAGCCAGCACATACGCCTGATTTTCGATAGCTCTGGCGCGCAGCAAACTTTCCCAGTGGGCGGCACCCGTTTGTCGGGTGAAAGCGCTGGGCACCACCAGCAGTTCGGCACCGGCGTAATGACGATACAACTCCGGAAAACGCAAATCATAACAAATGGAGAGCCCCAGTTGACCCCAAGGGGTTTCTACCCGGACCGGCTGCTTGCCGGGTGCAATACTACGGGATTCACGATACGTTTCCCCACCCGCCAGATCCACATCAAAGAGATGAATTTTGTCATAGCGCGCGCGGCGCTGGCCTTCATTATCGTAAACCAGACAAGTCGCATGGCAACGCCCATCCGGGGCTGCAATGGGGATGCTGCCGCCCACCAGCCAGCAGCCCTGCTGACGCGCCTGATCCGCCAGCCAGGACTGAATAACACCTTCGCCATCGGGTTCCATCAGCGCGAGCTTGTCCGTTTCATGGCGCCCCATAAAGGCAAAATTCTCGGGCAGCAGGATCAGGTTCGCCCCCTCACGGGCGGCCTCCCGGATCAGTCCTGCAGCTTGCTCAAGATTTTCTGAAGGGATATCCGAAGAAACCATCTGAATCACGGCAAGCTGAGCGTCCATGCGTTATTTATCCTTGGCTGACGATGACGATATGCGGGTAACCATGGGGTGTTCCCAAGAGCCCTGGGCACGATAATCCAATTTTAGCACCTTACCCGAATTCCCAAACAGTGCCGGGCCCAGAAGCGGAAAATGCCCCAGCAGCCAATCAAAACTCTGCAAGGGATAAACCTGCAAATTCAGATTCATTTGCTGATCAACCATGTCCAGGACCCCTGCTCCATGCATGGCCAGCGCACTGGAGTTCAGGCGAATATCCTGACTGCGTGCCAAACCCTTCCCGAGAACAAAGCTTGCCGAAAGCTCATGAAAAAACAAACCCTCTCCAAATAATGGGCGGTAATCCAGGGTGAGCAGATCTTTCAGCAGGGTCGTTGGATTCACATAAACCAGCCAGGACACATCCGTCCCCATTTTTTTGAGGCGGCCGTTTTTTATACTGGACTGGATCGTCCCTTGAAGATGCTGCACTTTCCATTTCCAGGGTGCGCCCGGCCAGGAAATTTTTCCCGTATACCGGGCTTGCCCATATTCCAGACTGTTCATCCCCACCGCTTCCAGAGCCGGGCCAATATTGTGGCTCTGCACGGTTCCCTGCAATGTAGACCTGCCACCATCATGGGGCTGCCATGCGCCGCTGAGATCCCAGTGACTACCGAGCCATTCCCCTTGCAAAGCCGATAGTTGCCAGCCTCTTGCTGAGCGTTCTGCCTGCAAGGTCACCTCATTGGCGCGATGCCCCCGCCAATCCAGGTGGTCCATATGGGCGTCCAGGTCTAGCGGGCTACCTGTGGCCCAGGCCGGAGAAGAAGGCACCCCGGAAGTCAGCCGGACAGACTGCAGATGTTCGGTCTGCGCAGGGCTGAGTATCAGTTTCTGCACATTCAGATGGATGGCGGCCGCTTGTGCCGGACCTCGTGCCGCCTGATAAGTGAGCTTGCCTGCAGACTGAGGGCTGCGCCAGTGCAAATGCCAGTTACGGCCACGGGCCTCTCCCTGCATCCGGGTATGCTGCCAAACCTGCCCCAGCAGCTGCACTTGCTGCCAATGCAGGTCAAAACGAGTGGTTGGCAAGCTGCCTCCCAGGCCACCTTCCGGTAAGAGAGCGAACCATTCATCCACAGGCAGAACCTTACCCTGCCCATCTATCATCACGCCGTGGCCGGGCATTTTGGGAAGGGATCCCGCCCCCAGGCGCAGCGCTGCAGCCCGCCACTGCCAATGCCTACCTTTCCTTTTCCAGCTCAGCCGGGCTTGACCTTGAGCTGCGTGAACCGTCAGATCAAAAGCACGGTGCCAAAGCCCCTGTCCCGAGATGTTGACGCGGGACTCATCCGCATAATTCCAGTTAAAGGGTGCCGGGAGGGTACTTCGACTACGCTGTAACCGGGTATCTCCCAATAAGCGCAGCCTGCCATTTTCCAGGGTTCCGGATACCTGGTAGGGAATCACACCATGCAGTCTGGATTGCCAGGATTGCGGCAGCGGTAACTGCCCGGCCTGCAGCGACCCCTGCAATTGCATCTGCAGATTCGCCCGATGGTCAAGCTCTTGGGCTTGCAAACTCAATTGTGCGGGGCCGCCAACAAACTGACCCTGCAGGTTTTTGGCACTGATGGCATCGCGCTGAAAATGAATGGGTCCCGAAATGGATTCAGCTTGCCAGTTTCCTATTTTCATACCGGCCTTCTGCAAAGCAAGCACACCCTGTATCCGGGTTTTTTCATGATGAAAAGGCACTTTCAGGGCCAGATGCAACTGTCCTTCCCCGGAAAGTTGCAGGGGCAGTGTTTGCGCCTGGCTTAAAATAGGGGTCTGACGCAAATAAGGCAGCAGTTTTGCCATGGCCAGAGGCGTATTGATTTCTGCATACAGGGGCGATGCATATGCCGTATCCAGATTACCAATGGAAACTTGCGCCTCCCGTACCGGAATGCCAGCAACATCTCCTTGACTGCGAACGGTTAAGTCATTTCCAGTCCACTGCAAAAGGGCCTCCAGGTGCTCCGCATCGGGCCAGCGTGGCGCGTAATGCAAATGCACATTGTGAAAATGCGCCTGCAGATTCAGGTGTTCATGATTGCGGTTTTGGGGCAGACGCTGCCAGGGACCTTGCCAGCGCAAATCTGCCTTTGCCAGAGTACCACTGAGAAAGGCCCTGGAAAGCCAGCGCTGCAATGCCGGTGAAATTCCCTGATTCGGCAGAAAAGTGTTGATGTCGCGTACTGGCAGGTGCTGCAGTCGGGCTTGCAAATGTAATTGTTGTGGACCAATGCTGGCGGTTAGCCGCAAATCTCCAGGACCATGAACTAACAAAGGAGCAGCCTGCAAAGACCAGTGCTGAGCATTCCAGCGACCGGAAATATTCCCCGACACTTTTTGTAAAAACCAGGGATGCGCAAAATAACGCGGCCAAAATACATTCAGTTGGCGGCTTTGCAGGTGTAGGTTGAATTGTTGCGGTTGAAAATCAAGCTGGCCGCTCAATCCGTCCAGGCGTGGAGCCTGACCCAGAGCGGGAATATCCAGATCGTCCAGCCGGGTTTGTAGTTGCCAGCCCAGCTTTTGGGAGTTCCGGATTTTTGCAAAATGTACCTGCATGTCCCGCAAGCTTCCGTGCCAGGATGATTGGCGCCAGTTTTGCCAGTGCGCTGGTAATAAAGGACCGACAATGTCCATAACAAGCTGAACCGGCAAGTTTTTGGCACGGAAATCACCCTGCAATCGCCCCTGCCAATGGAGACGCAACCGGGCGGACAAGGGCTGCGCACTGATCCCTCTGATTTGTGAAATCTCAAGCTGCCCCGAGTGGGCACGCCCCTGCCAGCGAAGCTGCCCTTCCACCCTGGTCGCTTTCCGCCCTGAAAAACCCGGATGTTTCCATTGAAAATGGCCGTCCAAAGCGCTGGGCAAGCCACCCTGCCAGACCAGACTGCCCTCTGCACTCAGCACTCCCTGCAGCGCAGGGAAACGGCCATCCAGTTCATGCAACCAGGCTAAGGGCAGGCCATGTACCGCCCATTGCCCATTTCCTGCTGAGCGTGCTGACCGGGCAAAAATGCTCCGCACCGCGCCCGCGTACTCCAGACTGCCGCCTTGTGCCCAGTCGAGGTGAACCTGCATGTCCGGTCGTAAGCCGCCCGTACTGAGCCACTGCAAATGCAAGTCTGTTGAATGATTATTGTCCGGCAATTTGATCAAAAAATGTTGGATGTGCAGACGTGCTGGATCCAGTTTGAGATTAAAATGACCCTTGGATTGACCCGGTTTCAGTCCAGCCAGCTGCCAATGACCCTGGGCATTTTTGAGGAGTTTTACAGAACCACTGGTCACATCCAGTTTTCTGACCAGCAGGTCGCCCGCGAACAGCGGCAAGACAAAAAGCTGCAAGTTCACATCATTCAGGGACAAATCCGGATGGACGGCAGACCCAATCAGCAAATGCTGAAATTGCACAGTGGGTCCGCCCTTCCATCCGGTTCGGATGGCACTCAGTTGTACGGGTTCCGAGAAATGCTGTATCAAGGCGCTGCGCAGATAATCCCGGAGCAGTTCCGGCCTGTATATAAAAAACAGATAAGCGGCAAGTATCAGCAGCAGTGCGCCCGCGACCAGCACTGCCAAAATCTGGGCGTACCCAACAGCCAGTCTGCGCAGAGACTGTCGCAGTCCTGCCTGATGCGGGGCATCAGCATGGGCATCAGCCATGATACCCGGTCGATGTCGGTGAAAATACTGAGGAAATACTTGAGGTTCCTGAATAGCACAAGAAAATATACGGGGGTTACAGGGATCGTATCATAACCATCTTCAGGTACACTGTGAACATGCCCTGCCAAGGAAAGCCCCATGCCCCAAAGACCTGTGCCTGAAAACCCAATAACTGGAATCCCAAAAACCGGGACTAGGTTACCCACCCTGATCACCGAAAGTCTCCGGCAAATCCCTGTAGACAGGGAAGCCATAGAAGAAATGGTCACGGTCATCTGGACAACATTTTCAGAAACCCAGCGCAATAACCTACTGGAATATGGTGCAGGTTTTTTCCGGCATTGCTTGCAGGTTGCCTGCGCCAGCCCCTTTCTGCGCCAGTATCTGCAGTGTCATCCCCAGCATCTGTTCCTGTTGGCCAAGGGAGAAGTCACCCCGCTTCCCGACTTGAAAGATCTCAGCCCTGAGGCCTTCAACACGGCACTACGGCGCTATCGGAATGCGCGGATGATTGAAATCATCTGGCGGGATCGCACGATGGGCGAGCAGATGCCGGAAACCGTAGCGGCCATCAGCGCGCTGGCCGAAACCTGCCTGCAGCAGGCCTGCACATACGCTCAGGCCTTATTGGCACAAACCTATGGATGTCCCAAGAACGATGCCGGAGAAGCAGTTTCTTTCGCGGTCATCGGCATGGGCAAACTCGGTGGAAAAGAGCTGAATTTGTCTTCGGATATCGACCTCATTTTCTGCTTTAGCGAAAATGGCAGCAGCAATGGTCCCCGTTCGTTGGAAAACAGTGAATACTTCAGCCGCTTGGGGCGCTGGCTGATTCAGGCGCTGGACCAACCCGGCGCCGAAGGTTTCTGCTTTCGCGTAGACATGCGTCTGCGCCCTTTTGGTGATGCCGGCCCCCTCTGCATCAGTGCTGCCGCCATGGAGCACTATTATCAGGTCCATGGGCGGGGCTGGGAGCGTTACGCTTTCATCAAGGCCCGTCCCGTAGCAGGTAACCTGGATTTTGGTGCAAAAGTGCTGGAAATGCTAAGACCTTTTGTTTACCGCCGCTATCTGGACTTTACCGCCCTGCAGGGGCTCCGTGAGGTCAAGGCCCTGATGGATGCTGAGCAGGGCGAAAGTAGTCATGACCTTAAAAAAGGACAAGGCGGCATTCGCGAAATCGAATTTATCTGTCAATCACTCCAGATCATCCATGGGGGGCGTACCCCCCAACTACGCAATACTAACACCCTCAGCACGCTGGATATTCTCCACAAACTGGATCTACTGCCAAAATCCGACTTTCTTTTGTTGAGCAAAGCCTACTGTTTTTTTCGTAATACCGAGCACTGCCTGCAAATGGTCCAGGACCAGCAAACCCAGCAACTTCCGCGCAATGAGAGCGAATGGCAGCGACTGGCTTGCGCCATGCATTATGGGGATGTGGATGGTTTTCGGATGGATCTGGGCTCCTTGCGCCAGCAAGTGCATCAGATTTTTTTACAAACGCTGGCTCCGCAAACTGCGCATTCCAGCAATACACCGGAACAGGGGCGGCAACTCTGGCTGCATGCCCAAAACCATACTCTGGACATGCTCCCTGAGGCTCTTTTCCAGCAACTGCATTTTCCAAGCCCATCTGATAGCTGGTCACGACTCTGGCGCTTTGCCCATAGTCGGGATGTCTCTTTGCGGCTATCCACTGAAGGACGCCAGCGTCTGGATAATTTACTGCCGCAGATACTGGAAATGTGTGCGCATGAAGCCGATGGTGCAGCACTTCTCCAACATTTTCTGAACCTGCTGGAAGCCTTACTCAGCAAAGCCAATTACCTCGCGCTCCTCGCCGAAAACCCCCGCTATCTCCAGCATTGTAGCGCGCTGCTGCACAGTCCGTGGTTAGCGCAGCAACTCGCCCGCTTTCCCGTGCTGCTCGATGATGTACTCAGCAACAACCATCAGCCGGGGCAATGGCCGAAAATTCTCCACGCCCAACTACAATATGCGGAAGACCAAGAAGAACGCATGGATGCCCTGCGGCGCTTTAAAAATGCCGAGTTGGTACGCCTGGCGGCCAGCTTCTGGACACAGCAGTTATCCATCGAGTCGTTACTGAATCAACTCAGCGATCTGGCACAACTTACCCTGCAAACCGCGCTCGATTGGGCCCGGCTGGAAATGGAACGCCGCCATGGCCGGATCTGCGCTCAGGATGGACAGACAGCATCTTTTGCGGTCATCGCCTTAGGCAAGCTGGGTGGGCAGGAAATGGGCTTCGCCTCGGACCTTGATCTGATTTATTTATATGACGCCCCACCTGATGCAGAAAGTGACGGTCCAGCCCCCCTTCCCGCCTCCACCTGGTTTGCCCGCCTGGGACAAAGGCTCATCCACCTGCTCAGCACGCTGACCCGCGCAGGCATTCTATATGAAATTGACATGCGCCTGCGGCCCAGCGGCCAATCCGGCCCCCTGGTCAGCAGCATGGAGACTTTCAGCCGCTACCAGCACCAATCCGCCTGGACCTGGGAGCATCAGGCCCTGACCCGCGCCCGCTGGGTGGCCGGCGATCCACAGTTAGGAGCACGTTTCGAAAAATTGCGTCATGCCATTTTGAGTTCCGGGAGAGACGCCGAGACCTTGAAAAGTGCCGTGCGGAGCATGAGAAAACGTATTTTCGACAATAAAAACATAGCCCCAAAAGCTTTTCACCTGAAATTGAGCCCGGGTGGACTGACAGATATCGAGTTTCTTGTACAATTTGCTATGCTAGGCGCTTGCCCACAGCAGCCGGATTTGTGTCAGAATACCAGCACCGCAGCAGCCATCAGAGCCTTGATGCAATCCGGTGTTTGGGATCCCCAACAAGGTTCTGATTTGCTGCATGCCTGGAAACTTTACCGGCAAGTAGAAAACGAACGCTGGCTGAACTTGCAGGAAAACAATGTACATGCCGATGATACCCCGCATTGGGAGGCTTTGCAGGACGCCTCAGAAAAGGTGCGGGTCATCTGGCTGGAATGGATTGGTAGTTATACAGATTAAGGAGAAGTAAAAATGTCCATGGCGGATCGCGACGGTTTTATCTGGTTTGACGGCAAAATGGTGCCCTGGAGAGAAGCTACGGTGCATGGACTGACCCACAGCCTCCATTATGGCATGGGTTGTTTCGAGGGCGAGCGTGCTTATGCCACCCCCCAGGGGGCCGCCATTTTTCGTTTGCCGGAGCATACCAAACGGCTGTTCAACAGTGCCAAAATCCTGCAGATGGAAGTACCGTTCACGGAAGCAGAAATCAACGCGGCCACCAAGGAAGTAATTCGCGTAAATCAGCTGGAGTCTGCCTACATTCGCCCACTGCTGTTCTATGGAGCCGAAGGCATGGGCTTATCTGCCAAAGGCCTGAAAGTCCATGCCCTCATTGCCGCGTGGAGCTGGGGCAGTTATCTGGGGCAGGAGGCCCTTGAAAAAGGCATCCGCGTCAAGGTCAGTTCATTCAATCGTCATCAGGTGAACATCCACCTGTGCAAAGCCAAGGCTACCGGCAATTATATGAACTCCATGCTGGCCCAGCGCGAAGCTTCGTCCTGCGGATATGATGAAGCCTTGCTGCTGGACCGTGAAGGCTATGTAGCCGAAGGTTCCGGCGAGAACGTCTTTATGGTGCGCGACGGCATTCTCTATACCCCCACCCTGACCAGCGCCCTGGAAGGCATAACCCGCGACACGATTCTCCGTTTTGCCCGGGATGCCGGTATTCCCATTGTCGAAAAACAACTCACCCGCGATGAATTTTATATTGCCGATGAGGCTTTCTTTACGGGCACCGCCGCCGAAGTCACGCCGATTCGCGAAATTGATGGAAGAGTCATTGGTAGTGGCAGTCGGGGACCCATCACCAGCCAGTTGCAAAGCCGTTATTTCGAGACGGTCGCGGGACGTCGGGATGATCATCCCGAATGGTTGCATCACGTCGCCTGAATCATGAAAAACGCCACTCACTGCTGCAACAAAGGGTTCACCGAGGTGGAACCCCAACAGTTACCGCTCTATTGCCCACAACCGGAGATGAGCCGCTGGAATGGTCACCCCCGGGTATTCCTCAAAATTGAAGAAACGGGCGAAGCCCGGTGTCCCTACTGCGGCACGCTCTACGTATTGAAGGGTGGGCCGCTGAAAAAGGCGGCAGGACACTAGTTCTTCATTGAGGCAACCAATGCATGAAAGCCCGGGGCCCCAAATAGCCCTCCTGCTGGGCCTGCACCTGACCATTTGCGCCTATGGCCATAAATGCCGGTGGGCCAACCAGATTGTAGCGCTTCAACAAAGCCCGGCTATTGGCGTCATTCCGGGTCACGTCCACGCGGATTAATACCCGATTGCGCAGGGCATTTTCCACCGCTGGCGTTGCGAAGGTCACCTTGTCCATGCGCGCACATTCCACGCACCAGCTGGCCCAATAATCCACCAGGACGGGTTTACCATCAGCCTGCTTCAGTGCGGCAGCGAGGGCTTGGGGGCTTTTCACCATGCTAAAGTGCAACGCCGCCTGCTGTGAGCGGTCTGCACCCTTTACCGTCTCCATGACTCTTGAAAGCGGCTGTAGCGGATCACTAGCACCGCTCAACGCGCCCACCCCCATCACCAGACCATAGGCAAGCAGGAGGATTCCCACGCCTTTCCAGAAGCGTCTCCAGCCTGTGGCTTCAGCCCTCAAAGCGTCCAGCGCCCCCAGGTAGATAGAGGAAATAACGGCCAGTGCTGCCCAAAGCGCCAGGCTGACCGCTCCCGGCAGCACCCGGGCAATCAGCCAGATTGCCACCCCCAACATCAACACGCCAAAAATGGCCCTGACTGCGTCCATCCAGGCACCGGCGCGCGGCAAGAGCCGACCTGCCGAAGTCCCAATAATCAAGAGGGGTACGCCCATGCCCAGACTCAGGGCAAACAGCGACAGCCCGCCCAAAAACATATTACCTGTCTGGGAAATGAACAATAAGGCCCCTGCCAATGGTGCCGCCACACAAGGACCGACAATGAGTGCCGACAGGGCTCCCATGACAAAACTACTGAACAGATGCCCGCCTTTTCCCATCCCGGAAAGCCGGGTTTGCATTCCACTGGGCATTTGCAACTCATAAAACCCGAACATGGAAAGCGCCAGCAACACAAATATCAGTGCGAATGCGCCCAGAATCCAGGGATTCTGGAAAACAGCCTGCAGGTAGGCACCCGTTATTGCTGCCAACACTCCCGCGATGGTGTAAGTCAACGCCATGCCCAGAACATAAGCCAGCGACAAAGTAAAAGCCCGGGATTTTTGTGTACCCCGTTTAGCTTCCTGACCGACAATCAGTGCGGACAAAATAGGAATCATCGGAAATATACAGGGTGTAAAAGCCAGTCCCAGGCCGGCAATGAAAAACAGTCCTAAAGTCAGCCAGAAACGGTCCTGCAGAGCACCAGCCAATACTCCGGCATTACTGCTACTTTTTACCTGTAAAGACTGGGAATGGGGACTGGATACCGAAGCGGCTGTTAGCGGTGCCAAAGCTGGAGCCAGCAAGGACACCTGTACCGTCTTGCTTTGTTCAGGATAGCAAACCCCCGCATTGGCACAGCCCTGATAAGTGGCTTTGACGGCCAGCGCGCCCGGCGGGGTGCCTTTGACCGAAAAAGGAATGGTCACGGTGTTCTTGCCCTCCAGAACCCGCATTTCTCCAAAAGCCGGGTCATTCAGCATCACCCCCTTGGGAAGTGTGTACTTTCCCAACAAAATGCTGGTTGGCAGCACCGAAACCTGAATGCGGTCTCTATAGAGGTGATAACCGGGTGCCACATCCCAGCGCAACTGCAGATGGTCGGGACTGGACAATTTCGCGGAAAAGCTGAACGCTTGATCCGGACTGAGAAAATGATCGGCATGGGCATGGGCATAGGAAACGCTCAGCCCAAATAACAGAACTGCACTACATAACATGATGAATCTGGCCCAAAGGGTCCTATGTGCCTGCAGAACAACCATGCCGATTTTGCTCCCGAACCTGTAGATGAAAGCCCCCGTAGAGGCTTCAAAGGGGAAAATATTGCAGCCTACCCTTCTCAGTTACTAGCAACAAGCAGGCCACGGCCTTCCTGGGCAGACCTCACAACCGGCCTTGAAGAAAATTTTGCTGCTCAGGAACTTTTTGAATGGTCCATGCTCCAATCTTATGCAAGCGGCTGTGATAGGTTGCGAGCGCATGTTTCTTCCTCCTTTGGTGGTTTTAGGGCGAATCTTCGGATTTCGCCCTTCTTTTTTCCGACCGGTCGGGATGTTATTTGCAAGCACTCACACTATTTGCTAATATTGTTGGGCGATCTGCACCAGTAAGTTTGGATTGCGAGCGCATGTTTCTTTCCTCCTTTGTGGTTTTAGGGCGACTATAGTGTCGCCCTTTTTTTATGTGGAGCCACAACCATGCCCTGTTCTGCCGAACGCCCCTTTACGCTCGTACATGCCAACGGTGAGCGCCTTGCCGGACTCATTCATGAAACCCATCAAGACCCGGTAGGCATTTTTCTACCGGGCTTTGCTTCCAGCATGAATGGCTCCAAATCCCGACTTCTGGCCGAATACGCACAAAATCGGGGTTGGTCGTGGGTGCGCTTTGATCCTCGCGGCGTCGGCCGCTCTGATGGACTTTTTGAACAGCTGACCCTCTCTCGTTATCTGGAAGACCTGCGCCTGATTCTGCAGATGCTGGAAAACCGGCCTGTCATTCTGGTCGGCTCCAGCATGGGCGGCTGGCTGGCCACTATTGCCGCGACGCGCTGGCCGGAACGCTTGCGCGCCCTCCTGCTGATTGCACCAGCCTACAACTTCATTCAGACACTTTTTCAAACCCTTTCACCAGAAGATCAACACAGCTGGCAAACCAGCCACCTGCGCTGTTGGCAGGACCATTACGGGCTGGGTGAATTGCGTATGTGCTTCGATCTGGTAGCTGACAGCTGGCGCTATGATTTGCTGCGCTTCCCGGTGCATCTGCATTGTCCGGTGGAAATTCTGCATGGTACTGACGATGAAGCCGTTCCCCTGCAGCAAAGCTATCAATTTGCAGCCCTCGCCCAATGTGAACATCTGGCAGTGCGCGCCCTCCCCGGTATCAATCACCGCTTACAGGGTGCGGATCGGGTATTGCTGCAGAGCCTTTCCAGGCTCTGGCCGCCGAAATCACGCAATGCCCCCTTGACAGCGAAATCTTAGCGCCTATGATTAGCACTCGATGGGTGTGACTGCTAACAACACCCAGGATGAAGACATCCATTCACCTGTAAAACGAGGAAATGCTCAATGAAACTGCGTCCTTTACATGATCGCGTCGTTATTCGTCGTCTGGAAGAAGAGCAGAAGACCGCCGGCGGGATCATCATTCCCGATACGGCCAAGGAAAAACCCGTGCGTGGCGAAATCGTCGCTGCTGGTCACGGCAAAATTCTGGAAGACGGCAAAGTCCGTGCCCTGGATGTCAAAAAAGGGGATCACGTCCTGTTTGCCAAATATGCCGGCACCGAAATCAAGGTGGAAGGCGAAGAGCTGCTGGTGATGCGTGAAGACGACATCATGGCGGTCATCGAAAAGTAAGCGTTGCTGAATATATCAACCCTTATTCATTTATTTTGAGGAGTATTTATGCCAGCCAAACAAGTTGCCTTTGCTGAACACGCCCGCGAAAAAATGCTGCGCGGCGTCAACGTACTTGCCGATGCCGTCAAGGTCACCCTGGGCCCGAAGGGTCGTAATGTGGTACTCGACAAGTCATTCGGTGCCCCCACCATCACCAAGGACGGCGTCTCCGTCGCCAAGGAAATCGAACTGTCAGACAAGTTCGAAAATATGGGCGCACAGATGGTGAAAGAAGTCGCCTCCCAGGCTTCCGATGAAGCCGGTGACGGCACCACCACCGCCACGGTTCTGGCCCAGGCGATCATCCGCGAAGGCCTCAAGGCCGTGATCGCCGGCATGAACCCCATGGATCTGAAGCGCGGTATCGACAAGTCTGTCGCCGTCATCGTCGAAGAGTTGAAGAAACAGTCCAAGCCCTGCAAAACCCAGAAGGAAGTGGCCCAGGTCGGCACCATTTCTGCCAACTCTGATGACTCCATCGGCAAAATCATTGCCGAAGCCATGGAAAAAGTGGGTAACGAAGGCGTCATCACGGTCGAAGAAGGCTCCGGCCTCGACAACGAACTGGACGTCGTCGAAGGTATGCAGTTTGATCGCGGCTACCTGTCCCCCTACTTCGTCAACAACCAGGACAAGATGGTTGCCGATCTGGAGAATCCGTACATCCTCCTGCACGACAAGAAAATCTCTTCCATTCGCGACATGCTGCCGGTCCTCGAACAGGTGGCCAAGTCCAGCCGTCCGTTGCTGATCATTGCTGAAGACGTGGAAGGCGAAGCCCTGGCTACCCTGGTTGTCAACACCATGCGTGGCATCATCAAGGTTGCTGCCGTCAAGGCACCTGGCTTTGGTGACCGTCGCAAGGCGATGCTCGAAGACATGGCCATCCTCACCGGCGGCCGCGTGGTCTCCGAAGAAATCGGCATGAAACTGGAAAGCACCACGCTTGCCGACCTCGGTCAGGCCAAGAAAATCGTCATTGACAAGGAAAACACCACCATTATTGATGGTGCTGGCCAGCAGAGCGAAATCAAGGCTCGCGTCGAGCAGATCCGTCGTCAGATGGAAGATGCCAGCTCCGACTACGACCGTGAAAAACTACAGGAGCGGGTGGCCAAACTGGCTGGCGGCGTGGCAGTCATCAAGGTCGGTGCCGGTTCCGAAATGGAAATGAAGGAAAAGAAGGCCCGTGTCGAAGACGCCCTGCACGCTACCCGTGCAGCCGTCGAAGAAGGCATTGTTCCCGGTGGTGGTGTGGCCCTGGTCCGTGCCCGTCACGCGCTGGAAGGCTTCAAGGCTGCCAACCACGACCAGGACATGGGTGTGGCCATCATCCGTCGCGCCATTGAAGAGCCTTTACGTCAGATTGTGGCCAACGCCGGTGGTGAAGGCAGTGTCATTCTGAACAAGGTGGTAGACGGTAAGGCTGGTTATGGCTACAACGCCGCCACCGACGAATATGGTGACATGTTCGAAATGGGCGTCATTGACCCGACCAAGGTTACCCGCACCGCGTTGCAGAAGGCCTCCAGCATTGCTGGCCTGATGATCACCACGGAAGCCATGGTCACCGAACTGCCTAAGAGAGATGACAAGGCAGGCGGTGATATGGGTGGTGATATGGGTGGTATGGGCGGCATGGGTGGTATGGGCGGCTTCTAAGCCTCTTCACCCGCAGTCTGTAGCATCAGAAAACCGGCTCCCTGATTGGGGGCCGGTTTTTTTGCGCAAAAAATCTGTTCCAGATTAAATATCTTAGACCATTAAAATCAACAAATAACGTAGCCACAGAATCATCTGTATCAAAAAAATTACAGCCGCACAAAAAACTCTTCATAATTGTTTTACTTAAAGATTTACCACCATGGCCGAATTCATCATGTAACTGTGGTCATTAATCTGTTACAAATGGTTAGTCAGATCAAAAGAGTTTTCTACACAGAAAAAATTTAACATATTGTTATATATAGGGTTTAATAAGTGGCACGATAGCTGCTTAGGAAGATCGTACAGTTCGCTTCCTGGTGCTACGAAAATGAATATACTTCATAAGATCACCGTTAATTATAAATGGTCAATATTAGCTTTTGGCTTGGTATGTTTCGTGCCTTATGTTGGATTAGCGCAAGCCGATACACTCGTATCTGGCAAGCAAATTCAGAAAGAAGCCATCCTGTTTCATCAACAAACGAATTTGCAGAAAACATTTGTTGGAGCGGGCAAAGCAAGCAATCAATTTGAAATAGACAGCAAGGTATCTGATCAACAATTGGCGAGAATCTCGGGCAAAGGTATTCCGGTTAACCTGCCTACGATAGGACGGAACACCAATGGCGTGGTTCTTTGGGATGAGCTGCAGACACGCTCTGGCGGGGGTAAAACCTCTATCGAATGGGGCGGCGGAAACAATCTGCAAAGCATCAGCATGTCCACCAATCGCTAACCAATTTTCAGATAAAGGGAGCCGAGAGCAATGAAGTCAGAATTTCTTGTAGGGTTGGCCTTGATATTTGCCGGATTTTCCGTGAGCGCTGCGGCGGCGCCTCAGACCGCATCTGTAAATCAGTCGAGCAGCGTTATTGAAGGCAATGCGTTTGTAAACGGTACCGGTGTTATGGCTATTAATGAAGTTGCAGGTGTAGGTAATGCTCAAGCCAACAGTGTCCAAATGGTTATTGGTGCCATCAGACCTGTATCAAATAACATTTTATCGCAAAACATTACAAATTCAGCAAAACAGGACCCATCGTCAACACCCAACAGTTTGAATAATGTGGTCATCAGTCCCACAGCTTTCAAAGGCGCTGAAGGCATTGCTCAGATCAATCAGGTATCAGGATCAGGCAACACCTCGGCAAACAGTTTCGCACTCGGGATAGCCCCCGGGGTGATTCACTAGGCAGTATCAACTTCGTTGTACGTGTATAAACCCACTTAAGGAGAATATCATGAAAGCTTCTATCAAGTTAAGTCCGGTTGCCATTGCCATCGCCGCCCTCGTGGCCGCGCCCATGGCATTCGCCACCCCCTCTGCTGGTGCCAGTGTCAACAACGGCCAGCAAAGCAGTAGCAACACCCAGATTTCTGTTCTGAATTCCACCAACTATGCCAACATGCTGGGCAATGCCGGTGCGGGCAGTGTTGGTAACGTCGGTGTCAATATCGCCACCGGTAACCAGAACCAGCAGTCCAACGCCGGCTCCCTGGCCGCCAACGGCAAGACCCATGCCACATCAACTGCCGCTGTCTCTGCCACCCAGGATCAGGGCGGTAATCTTGCTATCCAGATGGTCAACGGTAGCAACAATGTCAACATGAGCGACAACGCGCTCTCCGGTGCCTCCGGCAACATTGGTGCCAACATGACCTCTGGCATTTTCAATCAGCAGCAGAACAATCTGGCCGTGTCTTCTGCCAAGAAGGCGGTAAGTTCCACAGCAACGACCAGCACCAGCCAGAATCTTGGTCAGAATCTGAGTGCCAGCGTTTATAACTATGGTAGCCAGGGAAATGCCAACAACACCCAAATCGGCGGAAGTGCGTTGAGCAACACTGCAGGCAACATCGGTGTCAATCAGGCTGCTGGCATCAGTAACCAACAGAGCAACTCCATGGCGCTGGCTTCCGTGAGCAAGAAAACCACGAAGTCCGACGCTTCCACCAACACTGCGCAGAGCCAAGGGCAAAACCTTGCGATACAGGTGGTGGGTGGTGCCAACGCTGTCGACCTGACCGCCAACGCCCTGCAGGGAGCCGCTGGCAACATCGGCGTAAACATGGCCTCGGGCAGTTTCAACCAGCAGCAGAACAGCACCTCCATAGCCAGCGCCACCAAGAAGGCCAACATGGTCGACTCGGCAACCTATACCAACCAGAGCATGGGCGATGAAGCCAACCTCAGCACCCTGAACTATGGCCACATGGTCGGTGGCAGCAATGAAACTGGTGTTTATGGGAATGTACTAAGCAACGCTGCTGGCAACATTGGCCTCAATCAGGCTGCCGGTATCAGCAATCAGCAGAGCAACTCCCTGGCTATTGCCACCGGCAGCAAGAGCTATGGTGCCACCGCCACTGCAGGTACCAGCCAGTCCATGGGTGGAATCCTCAGCTCACAGGGTATCCCAGTAATTTTTGGGCCTTTGGCCTGGTATCTGTCCTACCAGAACAATGCCGCCGGAATCGGCAGTAACGCTCTGCAGGGTGCCGCTGGCAACATCGGCGTAAATCTGGCTTCAGGCGCCAACAACCAACAGGGTAACTCCACGGCTCTGAGCTATGTCAGCAAAGGAAAGAGTGGTTCATGGGCCTCTGCCACGGCAGCTGCCAATCAGCTTTCGGTCAGCAACATTGCCTCTGATACCCACACTACCGATTCCAGCTTTATCAATGGCAATGCCGCACAAAATGCCAGCGGCAATATCGGCATCAACGTGGCCACCGGGGTTCAGAACCAGCAGCAGAATGGGCTGGCCCTGGTTTCAGTTGCTTCTACCCACGCCATGGCAACGGCTAGTGCGCCAGTCAGTCAGATGGCTTACGCCAATCTTGGTGGCACCGTGGCCTCGACCTATGCCAGCAGTGTCAGCGGCAATGCCTTGCAGAATGCTTCCGGCAACATTGGTCTGAACGTCGCCGCCGGCAACGGCAACCAGCAGTCCAATACCATGGCGATTGCCAGCGCCCAGTAAGCACCAGATGAAACTTCGCCACCCCCTTGGGGTGGCAGTTTTATAAAATTCATCGGGAGGCTGTCATCATGTTCAAATCCAAAGCAATACGTCCTTTTGTCTTGTCCAGCCTGATCATGGCAGGGGTGTTTGCCCTTACCCAAAGTAGCGATGCCAAGGCAGCAGCTTTTGGCGGGATAATACCTGGAGCGGGTGTCATTCACATACCTGTCACCAACATGATAGGCATGCACTTTATTCATGTAGTACGGCAACACACAGACTTTTCCTGTGGAGCCGCTTCATTGGCAACCATCCTCAAATACGCATTCGGCCAGAATGTTGACGAAGAAGAGGTCATAAAAGGCCTGTTCACCGTGAGCAATCCAGCAGAAGTTAAAAAAGTCGGGTTTTCCATGCTGGATCTTAAAAACTATGTAGACAAGATCGGGCTAAAGGGCGAGGGGTACATTGTCACTCCCGCAGAGCTCGAAAAAATTCATATTCCGGTCATAGTGCTACTGGATCTGGGCGGTTACAAACACTTTGTTGTTCTTGAAAAAACGGGGGCAGAACACGTTTATCTGGCAGACCCTGCACTCGGGAATCGTATCATGCCCAAAGAACAATTTCTCAAGGACTGGAACAAGATAGTTTTTGCGGTATTCGGAAAAGGCTTTGAACCACACTCGGTGCTTCTTAGCCCACCAGAACCACCCAGCGCACTTAAACTGCTACATGGCATTTTACCCAATACAAAAGTATCGCCGGCTCACTTTGGTTTTAATCAGGCAAATTACTTTTGATTATAAATATACTTGAGAGAGGCACATCATGAACGAATATCTACTACATAAAACTGCTACAGTGGCGGGTTGTTGTATGGCTGCCTCGTCGCTGCTCATCAGCCCAGCAGCTTTAGCACTCCCCTTAACACAGGTGCTACCAATCAGTTTCAAATCAGTTTCCGATCAAGCCTTGTCCAAAATAGTGGGACGCGGTGTCATTGGTGGCTCCATCGTTTATTTTGGCGTGGAAATGCAAACCAACTGGACATCCGACAACAGCCAAACACCCATGCGCAGCACCATGAATATCGCACTCAACAGTTCGGGGAATATTTTCTTACCAACCATTACCTATTCTGTAAATGGTACCCTGCCTCAAGCCACCCAAAGCGCCAATAATCAAGTTGATGGTAGCGGACTTAATAACACCAAGGGAGTAACGCAAGCCATTCAAATTGCGGGGAACGGCAATTCGATTCAGAACGGAATGTCATTGAATGTGGTTAAAGGTACACCGAACACTACTACCTCTGGCACCGCCCTAACGGAAGGAACACACGCCATAAACAACACCACTACCATGACTGTACAAAATGGACAGTTATCCATGGCAATCAATAATGGAGGGGCATCTGTTCGTCAAGGTATAGGAGCCAATGGGCTGTTCCAAATTGCTCAGGTGGGTACCAATCTAAACGTCATTCAAAATCAAATGAAACTTACCTTAGGCGTCAATCAAAACAAAGTAAACACACAGAATCTCGCGCAGTTACAGTCAATTTTAGGCGGCATGCATGGATTAACTGCTGCGCCATAAAATATTTTAGTGAATTTTAGCAGGGGAGATAACTTAATCTAACTTATCTCCCCTGTTTTTTTACCATTAAATCACATCAGAAATTATAAGGGATAGTAGCCGTAAGCTGAAAACTCGGCGCACTGCTTGTCATTCCCGCACCAAGATTCATAATCACTGAAGTTTTCGAGTTAAAGGCATAAGTCATTCCAACATTGGCAATGGCAACATTAGCGCCACTTCCAACCAGTGTCGTCCATGGGCCACCTGGAGTCCTGATTTGCGTATCGGACTGGATACGATCTGCAAATGAAGTGCTCAGACTGAGTCGATCGTTCAAGGCAAAAGCCACTCCCAGGCTGTATTGAAATGCATTACCTAATGCCACTTCGCCGGGCTGGACCTGATCCATTGTGGTACTGATATCAGGAAAATTTTTATTAAAATTATAATAATAGCTAATACTTCCAAAAAAAATCGCCGGATCCGAGGTCGCTACAAAAGAGAGTCCGGGATTCAAGGTCCAGACGCCATTACCAGTAGGCAGATTAGTAGGGACGATGAGATTTGAGTTGCCGGAGTCGGGTTGGTAGACCTTTATTCCATAGGGATTTATGCCAGTGGGCGCAGTAAGTAGAAGACTAGCTGTCAAACTGGGTAAATTTTTACTTTCCTTGAAAATCTGGTAGTAACCGCCAAAGCTAATATCTCCAAGACGGGGGCCACCCGAGGAAACCGTCGCTTGGCTGTAGCTTTTGGACGCATCTTGTGCACCGCCAATCTGGTAAACACTCTGGCGATAGACAATTGGCACGTTCAGCACCAACTGCAAACGATTGGATATAGGATAGTAGGCTGATTCAGTAAATGTATAAATACTTGAATTGACTTTCGAAATATTTATATTTCCCAGAAATATGGCGCCCAGGGCAAGAAAACCGTTGAGATTCAGCGTGTTTTGATCTGAGTAGGCATAGGAAACACTGGATTGCAGTGTTAATTGCGGATAAAAGAAATCTGAATTTTGTTGCAGAATCGCTTTTTTGCTGGCGGACTCTGGTGGGGCTTTCAGAGTTTGGTCAGCCGCGCTAGCTTCTATAGAGGTCAATCCACTCAACACTGTTAGAGCAAGGCCAAGAACCAATCGATTCCGCATACTTAAGATACTCCTAATATTTCTATTTCACGAGCCACACATCTGATGTAGTACATTTTATGCCAAATTATTCTTCGGCAAAATCATAACCCAAATAGAATTTTTTGGATACCCAGAGAAACAATATCAGGCAACCCGTTTCCTGTGCCCACCTCTAATACATTATTGATACCCCAAAAGCACAAAAACAAGCTGTTGTACCGTGGATGAAACACTCAAAATAAATTTGTAACAAATTGAAAAATAAGAACTAATAGCTAAAATTCAATCATTATTGTATTATTTTAGGTATTTTTTTTAGGGCAGACGACACAATAAAATCGTATATCATTGAAAAAACAATAAATTTATATTGGCATATTATTTGCTTAATAAATTTTATACAAAACAAAATGGCTGGAATGAACATGCTAGAGACAAGAACCGAGAAAGATTCAAATGAAAATGTGGCTACCGCTTATCATCCACAAAAGGATATAACATTTGCTAATCACAACGTGGCAACCGACCAAAGTTTAAAAGTAACAAATAAAACTGATAAGAAAATTTATATTCCTGTTTACAGCAAATTCCTCATTGCACAACTCGGTGCCATTCTATGGGTTTTATTCAGCATCTGGATCGCCCTACCCTGGATAGATAGTCTCGCTGATTTATTTGGATGGGTGCTGACCATATTCGCGATTGGTGGCATGGCTATCGTGCCAGGCTATATTTCTGGTATTATCATCTTCAGCGTTTTACTGGATCGAAGACCTCCAATTAATACACCGAGCGATCTTCCGCCAGTGAGCATTTTAATTGCTGCTTACAACGAAGAAAATGCTATTGAAGACACTCTAAAGTCTATTCTTACTCAGCTTTATTCCGGATTCATCGAAATCATTGTTATTGATGATGGATCTACCGATAAGACGATAGATGTTGTCGAGAAAATTACTGACCCAAGAATAAAGCTCATCAAACAAGAGAAAAATCAAGGGAAGGCCAGCGCACTCAATGCCGGCTTGGCCATAGCGTCGCATGACATCATCATCACCGTAGATGCCGATACCTTTCTGTACAAAGATGCCTTAAAATATATTGTGGGTCGCTACCTTGGAGATCCAGAGGGTACTGCTGCAGTTGCTGGCGCCATTGCAGTACGCAATTCAAGAAAATCATGGGTTACCAGAGTGCAGGAATGGGATTATTTCCATGGCATTGCGGTAGTCAAAAGAGTTCAAAGTCTTTATCAGGGCACTCTGGTTGCGCAGGGTGCATTCTCCTTGTACCAGCGTGACCTGGTCAAGGAAATGGGCGGATGGACTCCTTGTGTCGGGGAAGATATTGTCCTTTCCTGGGGATTACTAAAGCAAGGTTACCGGATTGGTTATGCCGAAAATGCCATTGTATTTACCAATGTGCCTGAAACCTATAAACAGCTTTTCCAGCAACGTCGGCGCTGGGCGCGCGGCATGTTTGAAGCAATCCGGGCTCATCCTGGTATTTTTTTAAAAAGACGAATAACCCTGCAGTTTGTTTTTATGAATATGTTATTTCCATGGCTTGATATTAGTTATCTTTTGTTTTTCATTCCAGGACTTATTGCTGCCTGCTTTGGATTTTTCCTGCTTGCCGGGCCAATAACCCTCTTGTTATTACCTTTGGCAGCACTGAATAACGTCGTAATCTTCTCGGTACAGAGCACCATGTTTAAAGAACGCGGAATACACATTCGCAAAAATCTTCGCGGCATGTTTCTCTATGTGTTTCTTTCGCAATTACTTATGTCTCCGGCCTCTCTTGCCGGATATGGTTCAGAATTGCTAAGCCTGAGAAAGAAATGGGGTACCAAGTGAAAAAAAACCCTATCCAAATCGTGGCAGTCATTGCTGGGCTGATCTTT
Organism: Acidithiobacillus sulfurivorans; assembly: GCF_018853815.1. Classification (GTDB taxonomy): domain Bacteria; phylum Pseudomonadota; class Gammaproteobacteria; order Acidithiobacillales; family Acidithiobacillaceae; genus Acidithiobacillus; species Acidithiobacillus sulfurivorans. Next base: position 40,493 of record NZ_JAAOMP010000174.1, read on the forward strand.
TTTTGTGGTACCACTGTTGCGGTCGCCGACCCGGGACATGAAATCCGACTGGGGCGTCAGGCTTTGACCCAAGAACATCCTGATTTGGCTCTATCTTATTTTCGTAAAGCCAGAAATGAAATCAATCGCCACCCCGAAAAATACCATGATGATCAGCTTGCCGCCCTTTCTGGTCTTGGTTATGCCGCACTCTGGGTTGGTAATTCTCACGAAGCAGAAAATGCCTATTCCAAGGGCATCACCATCGCCCATAGTCCTGAAGATCAGAAAACCATGCGCGTGGGTTTGGCCAGGGCACTCATCAATTTGGGGCGCCCCAGAGAAGCTTATGACATTTTAAAACCGGTTCGCAGCATGGGTACGGACCCGCAATTACAATCTGCTATTGCCAGCGCTTTACTGAGTTGGGATACCATTGCCCGGAAACATCTGGACCTGGCCGCACCCCATGGCGTTTATCCTGGACCCCAATGGCAAGCGCAACTTTTCAGGCAAACTTCGGATTTTGTATACTATCCTTTGCATGATCGTATTAACGTGGGCTATCAGTACAGCAGTGATAGCGACCATAACATCAATCAAATATACCAGGCCGGGGTTACCATTCCCGGCGTCGGCCTCGGTGACAACCGCCTCAGCCCCACCATGTGGTATGGAGGCTTCCGCCAAACACAAATAAACGACAACAATGGTTCGAGTGGCGTTAGCAATGGCCAGATTGGCATTTCGACCGTGGAAGGTGGCTGGTCTGCGCCAATCAATACCAACTGGAATTACAGCATACTTGGCGGAGTCAGCACCGCGCGAAACTGGACTTTTGGAAGACTGGACGGGCAGCTGAATTACCAACCCAGCGATTCCTGGGGCCTCAACCTCAGCTTTGATCAACAACCGATTCGTACGGTTGCTGCCGTGGAAAACAAAATTCTCGTCAATACCGTCAGTTTGGGAGGCTTCGGACGCCTCAGAAATATTGGTACTGTGGGTGCCGCTTATTTTCACCAGGCTTTTAGTGATGGCAACCAGCGTGACGGAGTAGTCGTTCGTGTCACCCCTGAGTTTTATAGTTTTAGCAGTCTGCCCATCAGTCTTGGTGTTCAGGGATATTTCAGGGCTTATGCCAGCGGAACGCCATTGCAACTCCCACTCTATCAGGCCAACGGAGAACCAGTCGTTAACACACTCGGAAAGCAAATATATGCATCCGCATATTTCAGCCCCCATTACTACAGGGAAGCCCTAGGTTATATTATCTACGTGCAGAAATTCTCTCCTTACACGGTGATGCGCCTGTACGCCGGATATGGAGACCAGACCATAGACGGTGTCACCACGCCCATAGCCGACTTTTACGGCACTATTACCGGCATTGTTTCGACGCATTTACAGTTCAGCCTTACCGGTGGGTATTCTCAGATAGCCAGTGCTTACGGTGGAGGTTCCGGTTACCATCGGAGTTACGTGGGCGCCAATCTAACGATACCGTTTTAAGCGCAATGCTGATTAGTGCGCTAGAACAGGGTGAATAGCACTGTTGCTAAGCCTCCAAAAATTCGTCAAATTGAGGGCGCAGTCCATCCCCATAAAATTTGCTTACTTGGAGCCGAGAATGAACAGCATGCCCCAGCTTGTGCCAAATCCGATTGCTCAAGGCGATCCGCAATACCGGCAACTGCGCACGCACTACGACAGCGTTTATCAGACCATCTGGTATTACCTGAATGGCCAGCCCCGTCCCTGCTTTACACCCGCCCTGTTGACAGAACTTCAGCACTTTTACACGCAGCTTCGCAGCGAGCTGACGGCACCAGAAAGCCGCGAGATTCGCTTTCTGGTAGGTTGTTCCGATGTCCCTGGGGTGTTCAATCTGGGCGGCGACCTGCATTTGTTTCGACACCTGATCGCTCAACAAGATCGCGCCGGTTTGCTGCACTATGGTGTGTCCTGCATTGAGGCGCTGTACGTCAACATCACCCATCTCGATGCAGATTTGACGACTATTTCCCTGGTACAGGGGGACGCCCTGGGTGGTGGCTTTGAAAAAGCTTTGTCCAGTAACGTACTCATTGCCGAACGCAGCGCCAAAATGGGAATGCCCGAAATACTGTTCAACCTGTTTCCCGGCATGGGGGCTTATAGTTTGTTGCTGCGTAAAATTGGCATGGTTGCCACAGAAAAAATGATTTTGAGCGGACGCATTTACCAGGCTGAAGAACTGCATGACATGGGTGTAGTCGATATTCTGGCGGAAGACGGGGAAGGAGAGCGTACCGTTTACGCCTATATCAAAAAACATCTGCAGGCAGCGAATGGCTATGCCGCATTACGACGGGTGCGTGACCTCTGCGCGCCCATTACCTACGAAGAATTGTATGCGACGGTCGAAATCTGGGTGGATGCGGCCTTGCGTCTGACCAACAAGGACTTGCGGATGATGGACAGGCTGATCGCCAGACAGTCGGCCCGACATGCCGAAACAGTCTGAATCAGGCCGGTACAGGATCATCGTGTCTGGCGCTGGCCGTCGAGATAGGCGGTGAGTGCCCGGCAGGTTTTCTGGAAATTTTGCTGTAGGGCTGCCGTAATATTCAGGATTTCAGCACCGCTCATTGCATAGGGTTTCAATGCCTCCGCCTGTAAGCAGTTTTCCAGCAGGGCGTGGGCGCCCATTTGCATGCTGCTGCCTTTCAAGGCATGAATGGCATCCTGGTAGCCAGGGTAGTCTCCCTGCTGCAGGGCTGCCTGTATGACCCGCAGCAACTGCTCACCATCCTGGGCAAAATCGCGCAGGATCTCCGCCAGAAATTCCGGCCCGCCCAAATCCACAATCCCCTGCAATGCGGAATCATCGATCAAGGCCCCGGAACGGGTAGCGGCTGCCGAAGCCGTGGTGCCCGCCGGAGCTTTTGCGGAAGCCGCCTGGGGTTGGCACAATTGGGCAATCTGGTCCAAAAGATTACGGGCATCCACCGGCTTGGTGAGGTAAGCACTGGCCCCGGCTTCCAGACAAGCCTGCATGGATTCGGGCGTGGCATCGGCGGTGAGCATGATGACCGGAACCGGATGCGCTGTTTCCATCATCTGATAGGCTTTCAGGACATCCAGTCCGCCCTTGCCGGGCATGTTGCGGTCCAGAATCAACACATCCAGATGAAAGCTGCTTTCCGCCAGAATATCCAGCGTTTCTTCGCTATCGCTGGAAACACGCACCTGATGTCCGGCCTGTCGCAAAATCCCCTGCACCACTTTCTGATTGATGAGGTTGTCTTCGGCAACCAGTATGGACAGGCCTTTTTTGCCCTGGCTTTGCTGATAATGATCATGCAGAGAAACAATATTGTTGCCCATATTTTCCTGGGGTTTCTGCACGGCATGCACCAGGTTGAAAAGCATTTTTTTGTCAATGGGCGTCGTCAAGACCGCACTGAAGCCCATATCCTGAAAATAGCGATCAAAACGTAAGGAGGCATCGCTGACCAGCACCCAAGGCGTATGACCTATCAGTTGCTGGTCACGGGCGAGACGCGCAAAATGATCGACGGCCATATCCATCATTTGCTGATCCACAAAGACCTGTCCAAAGTTTTTGCCTCGGGTTCCGGCATTACGCAGCAAATCCAGGGCACGATGGGAGCTGTCCGTTTGCGTGCTGGGAATATTCCAGGTTTTCAAGGCCTCCCCAAGGGCTTGTCCCAGCGCTGGATTGGCCAGAATCAGGACCGGCGTCTGTTTCGCCAGATGCACCACGGTTTCCTGTAGAGTTTCCGGTTTTTCAGCGGGTTGCAATGGTAATTCAAACCAGAACCGGCTGCCTTTGTTGGGGACACTTTCGACCCCTATCTGCCCGCCCATTTTTTCCACCAGTTCCTTGGCAATGGTGGTCCCCAGCCCCGTTCCTTCCGCATTGTTTTGTGTGGTGTTATGTACCTGGGTAAAGGCTTCAAAGAGGTGCTCCTGGGCCGCTTCACTCAGTCCACAACCCGTGTCAATCACCTCAAAACGCAAGCGAATTTCACGATGCGTCATGGGCAGGCTACGCACCCTGATTTCTATGCCACCCTGTTCCGTAAATTTAATGGCATTGCCGATCAGGTTATAGAGCACCTGCCGTAAACGCCGGGTGTCCCCGCGCAACAGATCAGGGGTGGACTCTTGGGAGTCCCAGATCACATACAAGCCTTTTTTCCGGGCCAATACCAACAGGGCCGAACAGGACTGGTCCAGCAAGACGCGCAGACTGAAATCTACGGGGTGTAACTGCAGCTTTCCGGCTTCTATTTTGGAAATATCCAGAATATTTTCGATAAGTTCCAACAGGGTCCGGGAAGAGTTCTGAATCAGCGCCGTTATTTCGGTTTGTTCTGCCGATAGTGGCGTTTCCCGAAGTAATTCACTCATGCCCATGACCCCATTTAAGGGGGTGCGCAATTCATGACTCATTTTGGCCAGAAACTGGGATTTGATGAGACTGGCCTTGCGCGCTTCTTCAATGGCCCCGTTTAAACGCGAAATGAGTTTGCTCATATATAAAAACAGGATACCGAAAATAATCAGGGTCGCCAAAAGGGCGTGACTGTTGCCAGCCCAAAGGTGGCGGGGGTCCAAAATCGAAACCATACCGATCATGCTAATGAAAGTAGCAGCAACCGCATAGCGGGTACCAAAGCGAAAGCCGTTACCGATAATGACCCAGGGATAAATACCCAGCAGCGGTAATCCGGCAATACCCGCACTTGCCTGAATCAGATAGGTGGCTATACCGACATCCATGCACATTCCAACCACGCGACGCAAGATGGATTTTTGCGGCCAGACCCAAATGCTGGCCAGCAACAGCAAGGCCGCCGAAAAAAATACCAACGCGGTCTGGTTCATCCTCTGCAGGCTATCCTGTTGATTGAACCAGTTGGTGTAGGGATAGGTATAAATATAAGCGTATAAAGCTACCCCCATCAGCAAGCGGACACTGGCCTGCTCCTGTTCATTGCCAGGATTTAATCCTAAGGATGGGCGGCGCATAAAAGCCTCTGAATATTCTGAATTTCCGCATATTGCTGAAAAAAGGCCTGCACACATTGGGGGTCAAAATGTTTACCCGACTGCTCCCGGAAATAAGCCTGTATTTCTTCAGCAGTCCAGGCCCGTTTGTAGGGGCGTTCGGAAGCCAGGGCATCAAACACATCGGCAATCGCAACAATGCGGGCCACCAGCGGAATCTCCTCGCCCTGCAATTGCCGGGGATAACCGCTGCCATCAAATTTTTCATGGTGCCCACCGGCAATGACGGCGCCCAGTTGGGTATAAGGCGAACGACTGGCGGCCAGAATGTCATGACCAATTTGCGCATGGGTTTTCATGATGTCGAACTCAGCCGCACTCAGCTTGCCCGGTTTCAACAAAATCGCGTCGGGAATGCCGATTTTGCCAATATCATGGAGCGGGGCGGCCATTTCAATCGCCTCACACTCATCCATCGGTAGCCGCAACGCCTCGGCAATGAGGCGGGCGTAGCGGGCCATGCGGGTAACATGGCATCCGGTTTCGTTATCCCGATATTCGCCGGCGCGGGCCAGGAGCAGGAGGGTTTCCTGTTCGCGCTGGCGGATTTCTGCGGTGGCTGCCGCCACTTGATTTTCCAGCCACTGCGACCGATCCCTGAGCAGTTTTTGCTGGGACCGCAAATGCAGCAGATTACGGCAGCGGGCCTGACATTCCACTGCATCCAGTGGTCGGGTCAAAAAATCCGTGGCCCCGGCTTCCAGCGCCTGATAACGAATTTGCGTGTCCTGGATGACGGTAACAATCACCAGCGGCACATCACTGCAGCCCGGCATGCGCCGCACCTGGCGGGTAAACTCCAGACCATCCATATCCGGCATTTTATAATCCACCAGAATTAAATCGGGTGTTTGTTCCGGCAAGGAGGCAATGGCCTCCAGGGGGTTTGCAAAGCTGTCCACCTGCAGATGCGGGGAGAGCTCCTGAATGATTTTTTCGAGAATCTTGCGACCGGTGGACTGGTCATCGACAATGACAATTCGGGTCTGCAGTGGGGTATCTTGCGTATCACGTCTATCCATTTTCATCTGCATCGCTCCTGTCCGTCTGTGTTTGTATCGCACTGCCTTTACTGATTGCTTTGTCGGGCTGTTCTTCCATGACAAACAATTCCCAGTACCGGCTGCGCTGGCGTTTGTTGGCCTTGGCCCGGTACAGGGCCTGATCGGCATAGCGCAGCAGGGTATCGAAATCACCGGCATAGTCGGGAGGATACAAACACACCCCCATGCTCAGCCGGACCCCGACCACGGCACCCGATTGGAGATGAATGGGTTCGTTCACGGCGACCTCGATTTTGACCAGAATCAGTTCCAGCTCTTCGAAATTATTGAAACCTTCAATCAGCAGTACAAATTCATCCCCACCCAGACGCGCCACATAGTCGCTGCGCCGCAGCGCGGCGTGGAGGCGACGCCCTACCACCCGCAATACATGGTCTCCGGCCTCATGTCCGTAGAGGTCATTGATGGGTTTGAAGTGATCGAGATCAATCATGCAAATAGCCAGGGAATCCTGAACGCGCTGAACGCGCGGCAGGGTGACCGCCACCTGATCAGTCAGGGCGCGCCGATTGCCGAGACCGGTCAGGCGGTCGTGGCAGGCTTCGTATTCCAGTTGTTCGCGGGCCAGCCATTCGTCGGTCACATCGCGCTGAATGCCGACATAATGGCTGATGGCTCCGGTGCGTTGATAAATGGGGATAATGCTCAGATGGTTCCAGAAGGTCTGGCCATCGCGGCGGTAATTGAGCAGTTTGCCATTGAAAAAGCCGGGGCCACAAAGGGCTTCGTCAATTTCGGTCAGGGTCCGGGGATCGGTGCGCGGGCCTTGCAGATGATGCAGCCCGAAGCGGCTGATTTCCGCGAGGGTATAACCCGTCATGCGGGAAAAGCTGGCATTCACATACACAATGCGCCGGTCGGCATCGGTCAGCACCACGCCATCTTCTGCGGCTTGCAGGGCCGTACCCAGCAACAGCTGGTGTTCGCGTTGTACCCGTTCGCGGAGAATGCCCACCCAGTCTTCCAGGGCTTCACTCACCCGGCGGGCGATGCCCTCCAGAACCACCTGACAGTCTTGCGGAAAACCCTGCTGGTCCCGGTCATACAGAACCAGCAGCGCCCAGGGTTGATGATCGCGATGAATGGGCAGCACGGCCATGGAGCGCAACTGGTAGGGGCGGGTATTTTGCCGCCAGGCCGTGCGCAGCGGTCCTGCGGAGAAGGGTTCATTAAACAGGGCCTGTTGTTCCTGCCAAACCCGAAACAGCGGGCCTTGGTCAGCCGGCAGGCCACTGCGCCTTTCGGCAAAGCTGTCCAGATAAGCCGTATCTCCGGCATCGGCCAGGGTCTGCAGGGTGTTGTCCGGCTCCACCCGGCAGACCCAGGCCAGGGTGACGGGCGTGCATTCCACCGCCAGCGTACACAGGGACTCGAGCAGGATGTGTTCCTGATCGGTGTGTTCCATGACCTGCCCGACTGCCTTGTGGAAAGCCAGATATTGTTTCAGGCGGGCATGGGCGTCGGAGGGGTGCGCACGCCGCGACGGGAGACCATCCCCCCGCCCCAGACGCGCCCAGACCCGGCGCCAGAGGCCGTTTTGAGCGGGCGGATCGTTGGAATGACGGGACATGAGCGGAAGGCCATAGCGCAGCGGCAGGGCAGACAGAGGCCTCCCGCCCTGCCACACAGGACGGTGTGCAAGCTGCCGCAGCCCGCGACGTTCAGGCCATTTTCAGGCCCGGCATGACGGGAATCCGCTGATTGGCAGGTTTTTGATGACGCTGCAGGGCATACAGGGCCTGTAATTCGCTGCGCACGACATTAAGCTCCATGTCGATGGTCGCGGTGGCGGCGCCGCGCTGTTCGCGGCGACTGAGCAGGCGATGGCGCAATTGCTGGAGCTCATTGATACGCTGTTGCGGATGATGGGCGTTCATGGTCGTTCTCCTGTGAGTTTACGGGGTGACTTTCCCGTTTTGGGTGATGATGATGCCGCTGGTTGTCGCGGCGTGAATGAATCCTTCGGCACTGCAGGCACGGGCAATAGCGGTACCGAGGTTGCCACTGCAGCCCGTGGTGCTGACCATAACGGTGACTTGTTGGGGGCCTGCCTGACTGATAGTGGCCGCATCGATCAACACCTGCCCGCATTGCCCCGTTTGGGTGCCGGTTGCTGCGACAAAAGCCGGAGTGCCTGAGCCGTAAACCGGGTCGGCCACATCATGGGCAGATTGTCCATTCAGGGTGCTGTAAATATTGGTACTCACATCATTGTTGCTGGCGGCAAAAGCATTGGTCACCGCATCTACCGCCATTTTCAGATTACCTGATACCGTCTGCGCCTTGGCCGTTTCGATGTACGCAAAATATTGCGGAATGGCAATGGCCGCCAGAATCCCGATGATGGCAATGACGATCATCAGTTCGATGAGAGTGAAGCCGCTGTTCTTCTGGAGTATTAGGCTGGGCATGGGGTGACCTTTCCGAGAGGGTTCTGAAACTATTCTTGAGATGGGGATCAGAGCACTGTCCGAAAAGTGCAGCCCCGAAGGGCTGCAGCATTTAAGTATAATTAGTAAGAAACACCACCGTTCTGATCGATTGTGGCAGTTGTTGAAGTGCCAGTTGCACTAATGCCCGCAGCCGTAAGTGCATTGGTGATTTTACCAGGCAACCCACCAGTACAAGTAGAATAAACCACTGTGAAAGCAACTGAAGTATTAGGGGCAACTGTTACAACACTACCAGCTACAGCAACTGCTCCGGTACCACCTGTAGTTGCAGACATTACAGCGCAACCTTCAACACCAGATGAATAATTAGTTGGAAGGTAGATTGATGTGGTTTGACCAGCTGCACCTGCTGCGACGGCAGCCGTACCTTGTGTAACCAATTGGTGGAAGTCTTGTGAAATAGTTGTAGCTTTCGACGTCTCAATATACTGCTCATACTGCGGAATGGCGATGGCCGCCAGAATGCCGATGATGGCAATGACAATCATCAGTTCGATGAGGGTGAAACCCGCTTCGGCGCTGGCCTGCGCCTTCTTGACTAACATACTCATGAGGATGCTCCTTGTGTGGTAAGAAGTTCGGCAACGCCAAGGGGCGCTGCACTGTTTCTTATAGAGCAGAAAGCGTGCCATTATCATAATCGCCGTGCTTTGACAGCGGTATGCCATGCCCATCTTCATGTTTTTATGGATAAATCATCCGTAACCCCATAGAGCGTCGCGCACCGGAACAAAGTTTCCACGCTAAACCTTGCCGTGCTTTTCATCATAATCCGATGAAATCCTGTGAGGCTTTCATCGAAAAGCGATGAAAGTTTTTTGCTTTTCCATTAATATCGATGAAATAAAGCTTGCAGAAAGGAAGTCTTATGGAGGCCTCTTGTCCGTCCACCGCTTTCATCAGCCCGCAAATGGCCGCTTTGCTCACCGGCAAAACGGTGCGGACCATCCATAACTGGCTGGATTCGGGCGTAATTGCCGGGCAGCAGTTGCCCAGTTCACAAGTGCCCAGCGGGGTATTGCGGCAGGTGGATCTGAGCAGCCTGGCCGCCAAGGACCAGCACTGTCTGCTGCAAGGCTTTGTGGAATGTGTGAAACAGGCTGACAGTGGCGATGCCGAAGCACTGAATCAGGTGGGTATTTATTTTTACTGGTCCGGCGACCATGCCATTGCCAGCAGTTTTTTTGAGGCCGCCGCCAAAAAAGGCCATGCCGATGCCATGGATTTTTTATCTGCCTGTTATTTCAACGGCAAGGGCGTGGACAAAAATCAGGGCCTCGGCCTGCGCTGGCTGGGCAGCGCCGCCGCACTGGGGCATAGTCTGGCCCAGGGCAAATTGCGCGCGCTGGGGTTTGAGGTGTAGTAAAGAGAAGCGTCAAGTGAGCACGGTCAGAGACATTGATGGTTTTAGACGGGCTGACGGTGGCACGGTCGGTGCCGTTTAACAAAGGGGGGACACGATAACATGGGGGCTCACCCTGTGGGTTGAGACACAATGCGCCATTCTGTCTCGTGGGCCAAAAATCCTGAACGGTAGATTGCCCGTTTTGCTAGGTTCTTCTGCCGCCCTGGGGTGCCGATTATGGGACATTACGGTGACGGTGCTCATTTTGTCATTCCAAAATGGCCTGTATCTTGGTTATCACTTCGTTGACTATGGAATCCGGGACCATCTCAACAAACTTGCCGTCCCTTGCCATAAGATCAACGGTGCGAGATTGGTTACTCATCACTATCCCCTGTGTTTTTGTTCCAGACCGTTCGTCCATACCTACGCAAACCTATCCATAGATAGCTTTACTGCTGGATTCCTGCTTCATCGAGGCCGGTTTCACTCCGGTCTTGCGACCCGAGCCAGTGCCTTCCTCTCCACAGGCTTCACATACGACGGAACTCGCCGTAGAGCCGCTTAGGGTGGCCAAACCAAGGGCCAGAAGATTCCTGGCCGCATTCACATCCCGGTCGTGGATCGCTCCACAATCCGGGCACGTCCACTGACGCACTGCCAGCGGCATTTTTTCCTGAATCGTTCCGCATACCGAGCAGGTCTTACTCGACGGAAACCAACGGTCGGCCACCACCACGATGCCACCGCGTCGCCCGGCCTTGTATTCCAGTTGCCGCCGGAACTCGAAAAAGCTCATATCGGCGATGGAGCGGGCCAAACGGCGATTCTTGAGCATTCCGCGCACGTTCAGATTCTCGATACCGATGGTATGAAACCGCCGGGTCAGGTCGGACGTAAGCTTATGCAAGGCGTCCTGCCGGATATTGGCGATACGGGCATGGAGCCGGGACAGCTTGGCTCTGGCCTTCTTCGCGTTCTCCGATACGGGCAGCCGCACACCTTTTGGGATAGGCGCATTGGCTCCTAAACCCAGTTTTACTTTGGCCGCTTTGTGCTTGCGCGACAAACTGTGGGACAACCGCTTTTGCCGCTTGAGCAATGCCTTGTGAGGCTTTGGACCGACGATTTTTTCCCCTGTAGAGAGCGTTGCTAATGCCAAGACGCCTAAGTCAACGCCTACAACGCCTTGGTTCTCGGCGCTGCGTGTGGGCGATTCTTCGGTATCGACGGTAATGCTGACAAACCATTTGTCGGCCACATGGGAAACCGTGGCGGACATGATTTTGCCAGTGAAACGCAACGACTCCCGCATACGCACCCAGCCCAGATTGGGGATGCGTATGCGGGAACCTTTAACGCTGAACTGGTCATTACTCAGACTGAAACGGTCATGGACACCTTTCTTGCGGAACTTCGGATAATTGGCACGTCCCGCCCAGAAGTACTTGAACGCGTCGCCTAACTGGATGATAGCCATCTGCGGCGCGTTCTTGGTGACTTCGAGCATCCACGGGAATTGTTCCCGCTTGAGCGCATTCAATTGGCGACGGAGTGCCATCTGCGAGGGCTTGGGCTGGCGGTTGTCCTGTTTCCATGCCTCGTATTGGTGCTGCCATTCTGCCAGCGCCCAGTTATAGGCGAACCGCGCCGTACCGGATGCCCGCGCAAAGTAGGTCGCCTGCACGTTGTTCGGGTCGAGCCTGATTTTGTGAGCGATCAGCATGAAGCATCCTCCACGGCTTGCTTCACGCCGTCGAGCAACTTCTGATTCTTGCGGCTACGGCTACCGTACAGTCGCGCCGAGAATACCGTGATGATCTCCAGCACGTCCTTCGCCAAGTCTTCCTCAAATGTCGTATCCACGCCTTTGTTGATGATGAGCACCTCCACGTCTTTTGCTTCGCAAATCGCAAAGATCAATTCCGCCCCGAAACGCAACAGGCGATCTTTGTGGGCAATTGTCAAACAGCGTTTAAAAATGACCAGGTAACAGCGTATATTTTTGACCAGTTTTAGAGGGGGTGGCTGCGACGTTTTTTGA
>NZ_JAAOMP010000175.1:2500-5177 GCF_018853815.1 Acidithiobacillus sulfurivorans
GAAAGTAAGTCGCTGACCCATGATACAAAAGGTACGCAGTCACCCGTAAACGGGCTCCCACTGCTTGTAGGCATACGGTTTCAGGATCTATTTCACTCCGCTCTCCGCGGTTCTTTTCGCCTTTCCCTCACGGTACTGGTTCACTATCGGTCAGAGACGAGTATTTAGCCTTGGAGGATGGTCCCCCCATCTTCAAACAGGATTCCACGTGTCCCGCCCTACTTTGCTCATGCCTAGTTCCACGAAAGTCTTTTCGGATACGGGGCTATCACCCACTACGGCCAACCTTCCCAGGTTGTTCTCCTAAGTCTTACGCTAAATCATGAAGGCTGGTCCCGGTTCGCTCGCCGCTACTACGGGAATCTCGGTTGATTTCTTTTCCTGCAGCTACTGAGATGTTTCAGTTCACCGCGTTCGCTTTACTGACCTATGTATTCAGTCAGCAATAACCCGATCACTCGGATTGGGTTGCCCCATTCGGACATCCCCGGATCAAAGCTTGTTTACCAGCTCCCCGAGGCTTTTCGCAGGTATCCACGTCCTTCATCGCCTGTCTCTGCCAAGGCATCCACCGTATGCCCTTATTCACTTGACCATATATCCCCAAGCATCCACCTGGAGGTCTGCCATCGGCAAGATGACAAACATGGCCTTCCCTTCCTCAACTGTCAAAGAACAATACCGCTTCACTACTTCGAATCGGTAGTACTCAGCTTCTTTATTTAGAAACTCACTACTACGGACTCTTTTTACCTTTCTACTCTCTACTTCCTGTTACCTGTTACCTACTTCTCCACCCCAGCGTCCGACCCGCTTCGCGCGGGCCTCTTCCCTTTGGTGGAGCTGACCGGGATCGAACCGGTGACCCCCTGCTTGCAAAGCAGGTGCTCTCCCAGCTGAGCTACAGCCCCATTTGGTGGGCCCAAGTGGACTCGAACCACTGACCTCACGATTATCAGTCGTGTGCTCTAGCCAGCTGAGCTATAGGCCCGATTCTTTACCGAGTGGCGTGTGTGGGGTCTAGGACCCATTTCTTTAAAGGAGGTGATCCAGCCGCAGGTTCCCCTACGGCTACCTTGTTACGACTTCACCCCAGTCATGAACCATACCGTGGTCATCGCCCTCCCGAAGGTTAGGCTAACGGCTTCTGGTACAATCCACTCCCATGGTGTGACGGGCGGTGTGTACAAGGCCCGGGAACGTATTCACCGCGGCATGCTGATCCGCGATTACTAGCGATTCCGACTTCATGCAGTCGAGTTGCAGACTGCAATCCGAACTACGACGCGCTTTCTGGGGTCTGCTCCACCTCGCGGCTTGGCTTCCCTCTGTACGCGCCATTGTAGCACGTGTGTAGCCCTGGACATAAAGGCCATGAGGACTTGACGTCATCCCCACCTTCCTCCGGTTTGTCACCGGCAGTCTCCCTAGAGTGCCCGGCCGAACCGCTGGCAACTAAGGACAAGGGTTGCGCTCGTTGCGGGACTTAACCCAACATCTCACGACACGAGCTGACGACAGCCATGCAGCACCTGTGTTCTGATTCCCCGAAGGGCACTCCCGCATCTCTGCAGGATTCCAGACATGTCAAGCCCAGGTAAGGTTCTTCGCGTTGCATCGAATTAAACCACATGCTCCACCGCTTGTGCGGGCCCCCGTCAATTCCTTTGAGTTTTAACCTTGCGGCCGTACTTCCCAGGCGGAATACTTATCGCGTTAGCTACGACACTCAGTACGCTTGGCACCAAACATCTAGTATTCATCGTTTAGGGCGTGGACTACCAGGGTATCTAATCCTGTTTGCTCCCCACGCTTTCGTGCCTCAGCGTCAGTATTGGGCCAGGTGGCCGCCTTCGCCACTGATGTTCCTCCAGATCTCTACGCATTTCACCGCTACACCTGGAATTCCACCACCCTCTCCCATACTCTAGTACACCGGTTTCCACCGCCATTCCCAGGTTGAGCCCGGGGATTTCACGACAGACCTAATGCACCGCCTACGCACCCTTTACGCCCAGTGATTCCGATTAACGCTTGCACCCCCCGTATTACCGCGGCTGCTGGCACGGAGTTAGCCGGTGCTTCTTCTTGGATTCACGTCAACAGCAGGCGATATTAGCACCCACCTTTTCGTCCTCCACGAAAGAACTTTACAACCCGAAGGCCTTCTTCATTCACGCGGCATTGCTTCGTCAGGGTTGCCCCCATTGCGAAAAATTCCCCACTGCTGCCTCCCGTAGGAGTCTGGGCCGTGTCTCAGTCCCAGTGTGGCTGGTCGTCCTCTCAGACCAGCTACCGATCGTCGCCTTGGTAGGCCTTTACCCTACCAACTAGCTAATCAGACGTAGGCTCCTCTTCCAGCGCGAGGTCCGAAGATCCCCCGCTTTCCCCCTCAGGGCTTATGCGGTATTAGCCCAAGTTTCCCTGGGTTGTCCCCCACTCAAAGACAGATTCCTACGCGTTACTCACCCGTCCGCCACTCGTCAGCATCCGAAGACCTGTTACCGTTCGACTTGCATGTGTTAGGCATGCCGCCAGCGTTCAATCTGAGCCAGGATCAAACTCTTAAGTTCAATCCATACAATTTGTTCAACTTCTGCCATGTCCAGAACGTCTAAACGCCCTAAACACAGCTTGGGCCTAAACCCCACACATCTCCACTCGGCTTTTAAAGAAC
>NZ_JAAOMP010000176.1 GCF_018853815.1 Acidithiobacillus sulfurivorans
TGACCACGCTCCAGGGTAAACATCGTCTGGACGTTGCCGGTCATGTCCGCTGGGCGGCGCCTCTGGGCGGTATGGCGCAAAAAGTGCTGGCCCAGGATCTGGCAAGCGCATTGCCGGATAAAACCGTGCTCATGCCCGGGGATCCCATACCGAATGGCCCTTATCTTCTGGTCAAAATCAACGTCCAGAGTTTCATCCCCAGTGATGATGGCAAGGTCTTTTTGCAGGCCGACTGGTTTATCAGCCGTATGCCCGATGGGCACCTCCAAACCCAGGGACGCAGTCATTTTTATCGGGGCAATATCCCTTCCAGCCCCACCGCGCAAGCTGCTGCCATGAGCCAGTTACTGGAAAGGCTCTCTGGGGAATTGGCGCATCATTTGGGATGAACATCCACAAAAACGGGCATACTTCCACCCGGCATGCGTATTTAAATCCCCTGAAGCTCATTGAAGCACTGCTTCAACAGGAAAAAAACTGGCTGAATGCCATACCCAGACTGCGAGCCATCATTTTACTGGCCCTGACTCAGGGCCTCGCCAGTCTCAATCTGGCCGCTCTGGGTACAGTGGCGCCGGCATTGGAAAGCAGCATGCATATTGGCAACATTGGTTATGGCCTGCTGTCTACCGCCTCCATACTCACCGGCGCTGCAGCAGCTCTGCCCGTGGGTATCCTCGGTGACCGCCAGCGCCGTGTTCCATTACTCATAAAACTGATCGTCTTATGGGCAATAGCCATGCTCCTGAGTGGGATAAGTCCCAGCTATTACTGGTTCCTGCTGACGCAAATGCTGGCTGGAGCGGCCGGAGTTTCCGTTGGTCCGATCATTGCCTCTCTTTCGGGTGATTTATTTCCACCCTCATGGCGTGGACGAGCCTTCGGATTGATTGTCGGTGGAGAATTATTGGGAGCAGGTATCGGCATGATTCTGGCTGGCACCGTCAACACACTCAGCAACTGGCGCACGGTTTTTTTTGTACTGGCCATTATGGCGATTCTGCTTGCCTATTTATTATGGAAAGGCATGCGCGAACCCCAACGCAACAACATGGAGAAACTCGCTTTAGAACTGACCCAAAAAAATTCTACCAGGCAGGACCACGCCCAAGTAACAACCAACAGGCGCTATTTGCTCGAAGATATTCGCAAAAAATCCATTCAACCGGTCAGCAAAAGGATATTGCAGGAAGATCCCACCCAATGGCACTGGTTTCGGGCCGCAAAAACCATTCTCAGTATTCCCAGCAATGTGGTACTGATTTCTGCATCCTCCGCCGGGTATTTTTATTTTACCGGACTGCTGGCTTTCGGCATTCTCTATCTGACTCAACGCTTCCATATTAATACGATGGCGGCCAGCAGCCTTTTTGTCGGTGCGGGTTTAGGCGGCATTGGCGGGGTTATCGCCAGCGGTTGGATAGCCGACTGGTTATTACGCAAAGGACTGATTACGGCAAGAGTATGGGTTACTGGAATAGCCTTCCTGCTCACCATTCCGTTTTTTCTGCTGGCCCTGAATACCAACAATCAGGTTCTCGAATTTATCTGGCTGTTTTGGGGGTCTGCCGCATTGGGAGCCACCAACCCCACGCTGGATGCCGCGCGCCTGGATATTATGCACTCACGGCTCTGGGGGCGTGCAGAAGGGATTCGAATATCCTTGCGGTATATTCTTGAAGCCGCCGCACCCTTTGCCTTTGGTTGGGTATCCACCCACTTTTCTGAAAGCTACTGCCAACTCCAACATTGTGGAAATGGTTATGGCCTGCGCATTACTTTTGGAATTTTTACGATTTTGCTATTGGTAGCCACTATTCTCATGCTTTCTGCCGTTTTCACCTATCCTCGCGATGTGGCAACCGCGCTGTTTTCTCATAATCGGTAACTGAGCGGCGTACCTTGCGGGTTATTTTTGAAGGGACTCCTATCAGCATGTTTTACGGTATCTTGATTCAGATGCTCTGGCAGGATCATGCACCGTCACACTTTCATGCCTTGTACGGGGAATATGAGGTGCTCAAAGACATCCATACGCTGGAGATTATCCAGGGCGAAATGCCCAGCCGGGCGCAGATGTTAGTGTTGGAATGGGCACAGGAACATCGGACCGAACTCATGGGGAATTGGGAGCTATACACACACAACCAGGGGCCCCTTGAGAAAACGTAAAATATCGTACGATAAGTTTCCTACCAGTCAGAAAACAGTCGGGTCTGGGAATTTTATGGGAAGGTTACGGGTGAAATAGCCAGCGGTAATGTCCAGTCAGCAACGCTCGCATATAGAAAAGTTTGCGCAATAGTCAGTGACTTCCTGTTTTTACCCATCCCCCACGTTAAACGGGTCGATAACACCGCGAGAAGCACTTGAAGAAGCTGGAGCGACAGGCCATCAAGCGCTCAAACTCGCGCTCAACTATCACTCGGATACACTATGAGGTGTACTGGGACTGCTTATGGTATTCACCACAATTCCATTGCCTTTCGCTTTGCGTTTTGATTTTCACCACATACTGGCTGGACTGCTGACAATATTCAGGATCATCCATCTCCTTCTGGTCCTTTATGCAGCCTTGGGTCGGCACGGGAATACCAAGTCGATCCGCCCAAAGAATGGATGATATGTACCGGCCGACAAAAATCTGATGTTTCTTGACCAAGATCAAAGAAATGCTTTATCGAAATGTTCGACTATCACGCACAGATGTTTCACTATGATCCATTATCAATGGAGGGAAGCTATGACTACAAACATCCCACCCCAGCCTCATATGCATCTTCGTGCCGACGCTACCTATCCCTTTGACGCGCGTGGCGTAGCCAAACGCTTTCGCCATGCCGCCATTTTTGGGGCCTTGGATGCTCTACACAGCGGAGAAGCTATGGATTTCATTAATGACCACGATCCATTGCCGCTTCTCGACCAACTACGCAGCCGTTATGGTGAGGGGATCGATTGGGTTTACCTGGAACGCGCACCACACATGATACGGATTCGCTTCAGCAAGAAGGATTAAGGGCTAATCCGTAAAAGGGGTACAGTTACGCCCATAGGGGATACCATCATGCAGTTGTTTTCCACGGCTCCCAGCTTTGACGATCCCATTGGACTCTTGATGGCCTGCCATAATCGAATTTTAGGTCATTGTGAAACATTGGAACGCTTGCCTGGACATCTCTCTGCTCACGGCTCTGATGACGAGGTGCGTCAGGCGATCAGGCGTATCCTCCGATATTTCCACACGGCGGCTCGCCTACATCATGCGGATGAGGAAGAAAATCTCTTTCCTCTTCTGCTCGCCCACGTTGACTTTCCTTTTCATATGCGTGCGCCATTGCGCGATCTCGCCCTTCAGCATCGCGAGTTGGAGGCTGCATGGGAAGATCTTGCCAAGGATTTGGAAGATGTTTCTATGGGTCACAGGAGGACTCTTTCCCCGGAGCGTTTTATTTCTATGCATCGGGCCCACATTGCCCTTGAAAACGATGAAATCTTCCCGATCGCTGCACGTTTGTTGTCCGTCGCCATTCTGGACGAGATCGGTAGCGCCATGCGAATGCGTCGATCAGGGGTGAAACCATGACTCATGTTGTCAGAATGCTGGACGGCCGCTTCCGCTGCTTATGTATACCTCGCGATTATGTATAGCATCTACGGCGGTGTGGCTGAATACCCTGTAACTATTGATCTTGCTGTAGATTGTTGCGCCCGGATGATAAACATAATCTGAGTGATACGTTGAAGTGATGATTCTTCTACTGGAGGTCATCATCATAAAACTTACCAATCCACTTTACTCCTTTCCTGAGGCAATCCTTCTCGCCAGTGTGCTTGCGCCGCACATGGACTCGTACACAGCCATGCACCTCCTGCAGTCAGGAGTTGGAATTGATGTAATTGCGCTTTGGCTCGGGCACGAAAATCCCGCGACCCATCACTACGTGGAAGCTGATTTGGCTATGAAGGAGCGGGCGCTCGCACATCTGCAAGAACCATGTGCAACCACAAGCCGTTATCACGCACCTGACTCTCTGATGGAATTTCTAAAAGGGCTTTGATTATGTAGATCTCGCGAGCCTACCTCAGCCACACAAGCCAATCGTAGCAAGGCTCGTGTCTTTACTGCTATACATAATCGCGAGGTATACATAACGCTGCCATGCTGCCGTTCGAAGTCGGGGTTCCACCTGCCATTAAATTATCAGGGTCTCGAACTTCTATTGGATCGGTTACCTTCCTCGCTTTTGGAGGAAACCATGAGCAACAGGAGATTTGAGATGTTTACGGTTCGTCAGTTTTGGTACGGATGCGCCAAGGCGACATCGACTGCAGAATTGCCCATGCTAGTGTAGTGTATCTGTTTAACACCTGAGAATTATGACTATACTGCATAGGTCGGCGCATCATTGTTGCCATATTAGCCATTTTTAGATTGGATATTGCGCCATGAAAACTGAAGAACCTAAAACGCATCTGGATTGGTATACTGTGGTCAGAGGATTGCGAGCGGATGACCCGTGAGGTTGAGGAAGGTTCTGGGCGGTGTAGTGTCTGTTACCAACTTTATTTGCACAAAATTTAGAGGGCTTGGGTTCGATCAGACATAAAGTTACCAACTTTATTTATTTTTGAAAATTTCGATGTGCCAATTTTACTGGCTTAGGCCGGATAAAAGTTACCAACTTTATTTGTATCTTACAGATGTTGTTAACGGACAATAGAGTATCATCCCCGACAACTTATACCAAAATCATACATAGTTCGTGAGCTAGATCTTGTAATATGATGTAATTTAACACTAAAGCACATATATTTATACTATGTATTTTTTTGGCTATACATACCTTGTCGACGTTCGATACCACTTTCTGACACACAAAATGGTAAAGATTGAAGACACTCGACTTCCCATACAGTGTCAAAAAGCCTTAGTGAATGGTCAGTTTTCATCATAAATCTGGATTACTCAGCCTCGAAAACACCTGCATTTTGCAAATGCACCAAATTTTTTAATAAGCTAATGATCCATATTCCGCGATATGGGGTGGTAAAAACCCAATGCTGAAAGATGGTTAACAAATGACGCTGATTAACCCTTCTGGCGACCGCTGTAGAGCCGCCGCCATCTCGGCATACTCGGGCAATGGCTGCCGAGGATCCAGCCAGTTCCTTTGGTGTAGCTTGCTGCCGCAAAAGCCCCAATTTCTTACGGCCCATGAGTCTAGCATGGGCAATACTGCAGTCGGTGTCACCTTGGCGCATCCGTACCAAAATCTGACGAACCGTAAATATCTCAAATCTCCTGTTGCTCATGGTTCCCTCCAAAAGCGAGCAAAGGTAACCGATCCAATAGAAGTTCGAGACCCTGATAATTTAATGGCAGGTGGCACCCCGACTACGAACGGCAGCATGGCAGCGGAAGCGGTCGTTCGGTGGACTGGCCATCCTATTCTCGAAACCTGTCACTATGACCGTTATCACACAGTGCCAGTGACTGGCCAATTTTCAGCAGAAATAAACGTCTTTATTACTCATCCATAAAAGCATCAGTATTTTGATAATACATCGAATTTTTCAATGGACTAATGACTTATATTCCGCGATATGAGGTGGAAAAACCCGATATTGAAAGATGGTTAACGAATGACGCTGATTAACAGTCATGAATGACCGCCTACACGCTATAACACACTGAAGCAGCGCAATAATCAGAAAATATTGATCTGGTCATGGTTGAACCATTTTGATTCTCCACAGATGACTATGAGCCAATGGCTAGCGAGAAATTATTGATCAACGAGCCGATAACCAAAGCCTTTGTCCGTAAGCAGATACTCCGGAGCTTCCGGGTCGTCCTCGATTTTTTCCCGTAATCGTTTGATATAAAGACGTACATAATGTTTCTGTTCAGTACTGTGTGTACCCCATATGGATGTAAGGATGACCCGATAGGACAGTACCCGTCCCTGATTTATGGCAAGAAGATGTAACAGCTCATATTCCTTGGGCGTCAAATCAATCACCTTCCCATTTTTGCGCACACAGTGGGTAGGATCATCAATTTCCAGTTCCCCAATAACCCAACAACGCGGGTTATCTTCCAGCACCCCTACCGGTTTTTTGCGCAGATGGGCCCGCAAGCGGGCAAATAATTCACCGATGGTAAAGGGTTTGGTCAAATAATCATCAGCGCCTTCATCCAGGGCCTGCACTTTGTCCATTTCATGTCCTCGGGCAGAGATGACCACAATGAGCGGCTGTTCTCCACTCTGAGTGCGTAGACGACGAATCATGCTTTGACCATCACCATCGGGCAAGCCCAGGTCCAGAAGCAGAAGTGCAAAGCAATGCCCTTGTTGTAATTGATATTTTTCATAGGCTTTCCAGGCATCTCTGAGGGTACGTTCCCAATGCAGACAATAACCGGGTTCCCGGTCCATGGCAGACTGTAGAAATGCGCCAATGCCCGGATCATCTTCTACCAGAAGAATATCTATGTTTTCTTTATGGTTATTAGGCATTTATCACTCCTCTTCGGAGGGAATAAGGGGTTCCGCTTCGCGTGGGATGGCAAAGCAGAATACCGCACCATGCACCGCAACACGGTTACGCACCCAGATACGCCCATTATGGAGTTCAATAATGGCTTTGCAGATGGCCAAACCCAGGCCACTTCCACCCAGGCCCACCGGGGGCTTGACCTGACTGAAACGACCAAATATTTCCTGCTCACGGCCAGAGGGAACGCCGAATCCATGGTCGATGACGCAAACGACAATCTCTTTTTCATCAGCATAGGCTTCCAGTTCAATGTCGCGGCCCGGCGGACTGTAACGACAGGCATTTTCAACCAGATTGGTCAGTACCTGCACAATCAGCTGGGGATCAACATGCAGGAGCGGCAGATTTCTGGCGATTCTGGTTTGAAACGGATGCTCTGTACAAAGAGATTTTACCTGTTCGCGCGTGCTGACCAATAAATCTTCCAGCGGGGTCCATTCCTTCTGAATCTGGAGGCGCCCGGATTGGAGTGCAGCCATATGTAAAATACGTTCAACGGTATGCTCCATTTTTTCCGTTTGTTGGCGGATGTTTTCCAGAAGTAACCGATCTTCAGAGCTGAGTCCCTGGGCATTGCGCTGCAAAGTGGTTGCCGTACCCAGGACACCCGCAAGGGGGGTTCTCAAATCGTGCGATACGGCACCCAACAGGGCATTTTGTAGTTGTTCGACGCGCAAGCGCACATCCGCCTCCGTGCGCTGCAAGGAAGCCTGGGCTGAATCCAGGGCGACCGCGATCAGGCGCACCACCGTTTCCAGAAAACGTAACCAGTCAGTCGGGGCGCGGCGTAAATCAAGGTCGGCCAGCATGACCACGCCCAAAGAGCGCTCATTGATTATCATGGGCATGAAAAGTGCCGGAAGATCGGCCAGGGTATTGGTACTCATTCCCGCATTTTTCCTGTTCTGGAAGCACCAACGCGCAGCAGCCTGGAGTTTTCGCTGTAGTGAATCTGTCTGATCTGGTTCTGGAAACTGTTTGAGTGGGCCTTCAGATTTTTCGGTGGCGGGGAGCCAGAATGCCACAGAAATGCCCAGTGTCTGCTCCAGTTTTTCGATACTCGCGTTGAGAATCCCTTCTACCCCACGCGCACTACTCAGCACCTGAACCAATTGGTAAAGGTTACGTACCCGGCGCTCACGAATACGGGCCATCAACTCCTGTTCTCGTGAACGGGCGACCAACTGGCTGATCAAAAGAATCAGGGACAAAATTAGCGCGAAATAGGCCAGTGAGCCTAAAGTCGTGGGCAAGCCTTTTCCCAGCCCGAAAGAGTAATAGCTGACTGCGGCGGTGACAAATGTGATCAAAGACGGCCAGCGTCCATAGAGTAGTGCGGCACCTACCGCGCCCAGCATGTACAGCATGAAAATGCCCGCAAAGCCCAGGTAGGCTTCCAGCATCCAGGCCAGCCCGCTCAAAACCAGGCCCAGTAACGCACCAAGAATAAAATGGCGGTTGCGGATGCGGCGTCGTAAAGGCGAATCCATGACCCCCAGATATTGCTGGTTTCGCAAACGCTGATCTTCTGAAATCGGTTTTTTGGCAGGAATGGGATGAATGATGATATCCATGCTGCGCTCACTGTTCAGAAGATGCGCAGTCAGTGATCCGGGCCACCACCACAAGAATTTCCGTAAACCTTGCGCCTGACCCAGCACAATCTGGGTCACGTCACGTAATCGTGCGTAGGCCAGGATTTCCGCGCCAATATTCACGCCGGTCAGACGAGCCGTTTCTGCACCCAGGCTTTCGGCAAGGTGCAGATGATTCCAGATCCATGCCTGGGTTTCGGCTTTTTGCATCAGACCGCGTGGGGTATCCACATGAATGACGAGCCAATCCGCCCGTTGTGCCGTAGCGAGATGATAAGTAGCGCGGACCAGATGTTCATCCTCTGGACGCCCACTGATTGCCGCCAACAAACGATCCCGGCTTCCGCTACGGCGTTCCTCCTCAGGATTTTGTAGCTGAAATTGGCGCAACTCCAAGTCGACTCGGTCTGCCGCCAGACGCAGGGCAAGTTGCCGCAGCGCAATCAGATTCCCTTTGCGAAAAAAATGCGACATCGCCCGTTGGCCGCGATCTCCCAGATACACTTTGCCTTCTTTGAGGCGCTGCAGGAGGTCTTCATCGCTAATATCCACCAGAACGACTTCATCGGCCTGCTGGATCAGATGGTCGGGTACCGTTTCCTGTACTTTGATGCCCGTAATCTGCTGGACCACTTCGTGTGCACTTTCCAGATGCTGGACATTAATGGTGGTGGCTACTGAGATACCGGCATCCAGCAGTTCTTCCAGATCCTGCCAACGCTTTTTATGACGCGATCCTGGTGCATTGCTGTGGGCCAGTTCATCCAGCAAAAGCAGCCCGGGACGACGACTGAGGGCGGCGTCCAGATCAAATTCCTCCAGCACCACATTTTTATAGGGCAAATGTTGGCGTGGCAGCATGGGGAGCGCATCTGCCAAAGCCTGGGTCTCATGACGCTGATGGGTTTCAACGACCCCTATCAACGCATCTACCCCTTTAGCCATCTCCTGCTGCCCAAAACGCAGCATGGCGTAGGTTTTTCCCACGCCTGGTGCGGCTCCAAAGAAAATTTTCAGTCGACCGCGCTGTTGTTTGATTTCCTCCTGCTGGACCTGGGCCAGGAGAGCATCGGGGTCGGGACGACCATCGCTACGGTCATTATCGTCCATGCTGGGCTCGTGGAAATTGAGGATGCTGGGCCATAGAAGAATTTCCTGTTTTCGCTGTTCTGCGCGTTGAGCATAAGTGAAATTCCAGAGAAGACCAAGAAAACCCAGAATGACGTGAACAATCGGCAGTTTATACAGAATTTATACGGAATTTATACGAGATTTATATGGAATTTATAGATCACGAATGGTTACGCTTTCAGAGTGGCTGTACCCGCAGAATTCAAGGCCGCCTGCAACAGAAGGAGTAGGTTATGGTTATTATTTATCTGGTTATTATTATTGCCTTTTTTATGGCATCCATGGGGGTGGTACACCTTCTCGACAAACTCAGGAGTATCAAATGACTGCCTTTGTATGGATAGGACTGGGACTGGGCGCCATGCTTTTTGTCTATCTGCTGGCCTTTCTCATTAATCCGGAGAAATATTTATGATCCCCACACTGCTACTCACTGCCACAGTCCTGGTGGTGACCATTGTTCTGGCCATTCCACTCGGTGCCTATATGCATCGGGTTTACGCGGGAGAGATGTTTTGGGCCTCCCGGCTACTGGGGCCTGTAGAGCGTCTCACCTACCGCCTGATTGGTACGTCTCCGGAACGGGAGATGGACTGGAAACGCTACGCCTTGGCCATCCTCTTGTTTAATCTGGCAGGAGGGCTGTTTTTATATGTATTACTCCTGTTGCAAGGCCATCTCCCATTTAACCCCATGCATTTTTCCGGTGTTGCACCGGGTTCCGCCTTCAATACTGCAGTCAGTTTTATCACCAATACCAACTGGCAGGATTATTCCGGCGGTTCCACCATGAGCTATCTGTCCCAGATGCTGGGTTTAACCGTACAGAATTTCCTTTCGGCAGCCACCGGCATTGTGATTCTGCTGCCGATTATCCGCGCCCTGGTCCGTCATAACACCAAAGATCTGGGCAATTTTTGGGTGGATATGACCCGGACCGTGCTTTATGTCCTGATCCCCTTGTCGGTGATTTTTTCCTTGATATTGATGCAGCAAGGGGTGGTTCAGACCTTGAGCGGGGCCATTCATGCGGACCTGATTGCACCCTTCACTTCGGGGGGTAAAACCATACTGCAGCAAGTCATCCATATCGGACCGGTGGCCTCCCAGGAATCCATCATGATGCTGGGCAATAACGGCGGCGGTTTTTTTAACATGAATGATGCCCATCCTTTTGAAAATCCCACCGGATTGACCAACTTTCTGGAAACGATAGCGATGATTCTCATCCCGGTAGGATTGGTTTTCCTGTTTGGACAGATGACCAAAGCCCGGAAAACGGCCTGGGCTATTCTGGTCTCCATGTTGATTCTGTTTATCCCGCTGACACTGGTCAGCCAGCATTTTGAACTGGCGGGAAATCCGATTTTTCATCAATTGGATGTGACCCAAACGAACCATGCGGCGCTCGCCGGGGGGGGCAATATGGAAGGCGTGGAAGACCGCATTGGTGCAGGGGCATCGGCCCTGTTTGCGACGGTGGCTACAGCGACTTCCACGGGTGCGGCCAACTGTGCGTATGACTCGTTCATTCCCCTCAGCGGCGGTATCAATCTGTTTTTGATGCAACTGGGTGAAGTCGTTTTCGGAGGCGTCGGTTCTGGTCTTGCCAGTTTCTTGGCCTTTATGATTTTCGCAGTGTTTCTGGGCGGACTGATGGTCGGACGCACCCCGGAGTTTTTGGGTAAAAAAATCGGCTCGTTTGAAATCAAAATGACTTCCTTGTCCATTTTGATCATGCCGTTGTTCGTGTTGATCGGCACCGCTATTGCTGCAACAACGGTGGCGGGACGTGCTGGTGTTTTTAATCCGGGCCCGCATGGGTTCAGCGAAATGCTCTATGCCGTGACCAGTCCCGCCAACAATAACGGTAGTGCTTTTGGCGGACTCAGTAGTGATACCCGCTTTTACAACCTGTTAACCGGGATTTGTATTTTATTTGGCCGTTACTGGGTGTATCTGCCGCTGCTGGCACTGGCGGGTGCCCTGGCGGAGAAAAAGAAAACCCCGGCGGGATCAGGCACTCTGTCCACGCATACGCCCATTTTCATCGGCTTGACCGTGGGCGTCATTCTCCTGGTTGGCGCGCTGAACTTCTTTCCGGCACTGGCCTTGGGACCGATTGCAGAGCAATTGGCACCGGTCAGTCATGTCATGACGCACTAAAGGAATCCTGACGATGGAATCTACGCATAAACATGAGGTAAACCCGATTGATTGGAAAGACCAGAGCAAAGGGGCGCTCTGGGACAGCTTTAGTATGCTTTCGCCCCGAGTGCAAATGCGCAATCCGGTCATGTTCGTCGTCTATATCGGCTCCTGGTTGCTGTTGGCCCTGTTTT
The DNA here is from genome assembly GCF_018853815.1 of Acidithiobacillus sulfurivorans. Classification (GTDB taxonomy): domain Bacteria; phylum Pseudomonadota; class Gammaproteobacteria; order Acidithiobacillales; family Acidithiobacillaceae; genus Acidithiobacillus; species Acidithiobacillus sulfurivorans. The sequence goes on from NZ_JAAOMP010000176.1 coordinate 11,633, forward strand.
TCCATGATCTGATTGCGCGTAATGGCGAAGCCCTATTCACCGGGGTCATCGATCTCTGGCTCTGGCTAACCCTGCTTTTCGCGAATTATGGAGAGGCCCTGGCCGAACGGCAGGGGGAAGCCCAGGCCAATAGCCTACGGCAAAGCCGTCATGAAATGGTGGCCAAAAAATTGGCCAAACCCGAACGCAATGCAGCCTACCAGGAAGTTCCCGGAGCCAGCTTGCGCACGGGTGACGTCATTCTGGTAGAAGCCGGTGATTTTATACCGACAGATGGTGAGGCTATCGCCGGTGTAGCAGCCGTCGATGAAAGTGCCATCACCGGAGAAAGTGCACCGGTCATTCGGGAAGGAGGTGGGGACCGCAGTGCGGTAACCGGCGGCACCCGCGTGATCTCGGACTGGCTCATCGTAAAGGTGACCCAGGAAGCGGGGAATACGTTTCTGGATAAAATGATCAGCATGGTCGAGGGGGCTGCGAGACGCAAAACCCCCAATGAAGTGGCGCTCAGCATTCTCCTGGTCATTTTGACCTTGGTGTTTCTGGTCGTGACGATAACGCTTTATCCGTTCTCCTGGTATAGCGTCCATTACGCCAGTCATTCCGGCTCCGTCATCAGTCTGCCGGTCTTGATCGCCCTGCTGGTGTGTTTGATTCCCACAACCATCGGCGCACTTTTGCCAGCCATTGGCATAGCTGGCATTGTTCGCCTGCTGAAAGCCAATGTCGTGGCGACTTCCGGCCGGGCCATAGAAGCCGCTGGGGATGTGGACATACTCATGCTGGACAAGACGGGCACCATTACCTACGGAAATCGTGCGGCGGCTGCTTTTTATCCGGTTGCCGGAACGTCCCAGGCCCTGCTGGCCGAAGCGGCTCGTCGGGCTTCCCTGGCCGATGAAACCCCGGAAGGGAAAAGTATTGTGGCATTGGCCTTGAAGCATTTTCCTGACCAGACCGAAGCGTTGCCAGCCTTTGCCACCTTAATTACCTTTACGGCCGAAACCCGTATGAGCGGGGTGGATTGGGATGGACAGCAGATCCGCAAGGGGGCGCCCGATGCCATGAAAGCCTGGATAAAAAATTTGCAGGGAAGCTGGCCGGAAGGCTTGGATGCCATTATCGAGAAAATCGCCGCAGGGGGTGCAACGCCGCTGGTGGTCTGTTCTGGTACCCAGGTGCTCGGGGCGATTGAGCTGCGGGATATCGTCAAAACCGGAATCAAGGAACGCTTTGCCCAGTTACGGGAAATGGGCATCCGTACCGTGATGGTAACGGGAGATAATCCCCTGACGGCTGCCGCCATTGCGGCGGAGGCCGGTGTCGATGATTATCTGGCGGAAGCCAAACCGGAAACCAAGCTTGCGCGTATTCGTCAATATCAGGATGAAGGATATATGGTGGCGATGACGGGGGATGGCACCAATGACTCGCCAGCCCTCGCCCAGGCCGATGTGGGGCTGTGCATGGCCAGTGGTACCCAGGCCGCGCGTGAAGCTTCGAATATGGTGGATATGGATTCCAATCCAACGAAATTGCTGGATATTGTCCATATTGGCAAGCAGTTGTTGATGACCCGGGGTGGCTTGACCACCTTTAGCGTGGCCAACGATATTGCTAAATATTTTGCCATCATTCCAGCGGCTTTTATCTCCACTTATCCGCAATTATCGGCACTCAACATCATGGGCTTGAGTTCTCCGGATACCGCGATCATGTCCGCCGTGATTTTTAATGCGCTCATTATTCCCATTCTGATTCCTCTGGCGTTGAAAGGCGTCAAATTCCGGGCGGACAGCGCGCAGAACATTTTGCGCCGGAATGTCTGGATATACGGGTTGGGAGGCATCATTGCGCCTTTCATCGGGATCAAGTTGATCGACCTTTTACTGACGGTTTTATAGGAGGATTCCACATGAACAAGCCACTCGAAAACGCTTCGAGACCGAATGCACAGGATGGGGATCATCAAGGGGTACGGGCAGCGGTGATGGGAGATCTTAAAAGCACTTTACTGCTTTTTCTCCTGTTAGTGGTGATAACCGGGCTGATTTATCCCTTAACGATGACGGGCGTCGGACAATTGCTGTTTCCTCATCAGGCAAATGGCTCGCTGATTAAAGAACATGGGCGCGTGGTGGGTTCTGCCTTGATTGGACAGTATTTCCGCGAACCGGAGTACTTCTGGAGTCGCCCCTCCGCGACTTCGCCGATGCCCTATAACGCAGCGGGTTCCAGTGCTTCCAATCTGGGGCCGAACAATCCGGTATTGGCACAACATGTGGCTGCCCGCGTCAAAGCGCTCAAGGCTGCGGACCCTGCAGAAAAAGGCCGGGTTCCGGTGGATCTGGTTACCTCCTCGGCGAGCGGACTGGATCCGGACATCAGTATTGCAGCCGCCCGTTATCAGATACCACGCATCGCCAAGGCGGGAGGCTTGGATCCGACGGTTTTGCAGCATCTGGTTCAGGAAAACACCCACTATCCCTTGCTGGGTTACATCGGCGAACCGGTGGTCAATGTCCTGAAACTCAATCTGGCTTTGCACGCACGCTATGCTCAGAAACATCCTGAAGCAAATCACGTGACCCATTAATACGAGTTTTTTGCAGCTTGTTCCTGCAGGGTTATTACCCTGCAGTTTTTTAATCACTTTATGACAGCTTCCACCTGAATTTTGTCTAGACTCAGCGGAAAAGCAGGATGAAAAGGAAACCCTAGACATTAAGGAGAACTCAATAATGACTACGCTGAAAGAGAGATTGCTTGAGGCAGAATGGGCTGGTTATCACTGGGCCATGGAGCATCCTGATGCTACCAGTGAAGATGTAGAGAATGCCTGTGACAACTATTATCCCCAAGCCATATCCGGGGTGCTGGCTTATGCCTTTGAAAGAGGCCGGGCAATGGCCCGTGAGGGGAAAACACCCGAACCGATGGAATGACACGCACCGCAGTGAATGATTTTATATCCTATGGGAAGCCTTAAAAAAAGGCATTGATGCGTTAGGCGCACATGCATCGCTCATTCCTGATTAATTCCGCATTTTTATATGAACATTATACAACATTTATATTGAATTTATAGACGCATCTCGGATAACCTTGCGGTGTTGACGAAAACATCAATTTTTGACAAATGGAGGTTTTGATGATCAATAAACTGGTTGAAACCACAGCCAAGCTTTCTACATTACCCAGCCGCACCACGCTGCAGAAAAAGTCGCAGCGATGGGTCATTAAAATTGGCAGCAGCTTGCTCACTTCGGAAGATTACCAACTGAATCTGGTGGCCATCCGACATTTTGTAGAACAGATATTACGCCTTCGGGAACGGGGCATAGAAGTGGTCCTGGTGTCTTCTGGGTCCGTCAGTGTGGGCAAAGGACATTTGGGTTTGGCCGGAAAAACGCTGCCAGCCGAACAAAGGCAAGCCGCTGCCAGCGTCGGGCAGACAGCCCTGATGCATGCCTATGAAAATCTTTTGGCACAGGAAGGAGTGCATTGCGGGCAAATCCTGCTGACCCAGGACAATTTCAAGGATCGTAAGCGCCGAAAAAAAACCTTATCTGCCATTAATATGCTCATGAAAATGAATATGTTGCCCATATTGAACGAAAATGATGCCCTGGCAGATTCTGAAAACCAGTTTGGCAACAACGATCATCTGGCCGCAGTCATCAGCCGGTTGTGGCATGGGGATTTGATGGTCCTATTGACGGATCAGGCGGGCTTGTATGATGCAGATCCGCGTATTCAGGTTGACGCCCAGATGATTCATGAAGGTATGGCTGGTGATCCGCGCTATGAAGAGATGGCGGGGGGAAGTGGTACCGCTGTGGGTACCGGCGGTATGCGGACTAAAGTCGATGCCGCAGCCTATGCCGCTGTTTCAGGCTCAACGACAGTGATTGCCAGTGGGCACATTCCTGACGTGCTGCTGCGATTACAACGGGGTGAACGTTTGGGGACTTTTTTGCGCTCTAAAAAATTCGACCAGATGTGGCTCAAAGTACGTCGGACCACCTTACAAAAAACGACGTATTCCTTACTTGGAGTGGCTGTGAAATTGTCCAATACGAATTCCAAGCAGCACCGTTTCTATAATTCCTCATATTGCTACAGATGATATGCAATCAGGAGAAATAATCATGCTTCTGTGCTCGGTTCAAAAAAATAAAACGGTTTTTTTACGGCACCGTCTGATTGGTTCCGCTTGTCTGATGCTTTGTGGAATCGCGATTGCCGGCGTTGCCAATGCCAGTCCATTGACGTTACCCAACCCTTTGACGTTCTCTGCCGGACCATCGGGAAAAATTGACGTGCAAGGCATTGCCAGTGGCATGGCCTTCTATCAGGATAATCCTCAGGGGTCTCCAGGTACTTTGGGTGCCAAACGGGAGGGCGCTGATATCACCAATGGCATGGTGATTATCCAGAAAGAAAATGGCCCGATTCAGTTTGACATTCAAGCAGGGGCTTACAGCTTCCCTACGTTGGCTGCATCTATTCCCTCGGCATCTGGTAGTACCAACGAGTTTGGTGCATTGCCCGTGGCTTATTTAAAAATTGTGCCATCATCAAATTTTTCAGTCGAAATTGGTCAATTACCGACATTGATCGGTGTTGAGGATGGATTTACCTACCAGAATATCAATATCGAGCGGGGCTTACTTTGGGATATGGAGCCCATCATCAGTCGTGGAATCCAGTTCAATGCCAGTGCAGGACCTTTAAGCGCCTCGCTTTCCTTGAATGATGGTTATTTTTCTAATCGCTACAATGTCATGAGTGGATCCCTGAGTTACGCTATTAACGGTTCCAATACTCTCGGTTTATATGCGGATGGGGCACTAGGAAAATCACGAACAACATCGAATGACTCTGCCTATAGTTCTTACGGCAACGAGAGCCAGATTTATGGTGTTGACTACGAATATAGTTCGGGTCCATGGTTGATTGAACCCTATTTCCAGTACATGCACACACCCAAGTCGACACATCTAGGCATACCGCACGCATTCGATAATTATGGCGGCGCTCTATTGGCCGACTATAGCTTTACCCAAACAATCTCTTTGGGTGCGCGTGCCGAGTATCTGGAAGTGGGCGGAAAAACGGGTGAGGGGCTTAACGCCATCGCTTCATCACTGACTGACCTCCCCGCCGATTCCCACGCCTGGTCCATCACGCTGACCCCGACCTATCAGAGTGGCGG
>NZ_JAAOMP010000177.1 GCF_018853815.1 Acidithiobacillus sulfurivorans
CAAGCCGCAGGCGGTCTCAACCGCCGCAAAAATTTCGCCCAACCCAGCAAGGATATCTTCAAGGGTGATCGGACGGGTCAGCGTGAAGTCCAAGTCTTCCGAAAACCGATAGCCCTCGAACCAGCAGCGTCGCAGGGCCGTACCACCTTTGAAGGCCAGTACGTCACGTAACGGATGGCCGGCCAAACCGGTCAGGAACCAGGCCAGCATGTAATCGCGTTCGATGACGGCCTCGGGGATGCGCCGCCCGCCAGCGGTCACCAGCGTGTTCGAGATCAGGGAAATATTGCGTTGAGGAATCATCAGCCAAGTCTCACGGCATCCAGTTCTTCGGGAGTCACGTTGAGCTGGATCCGCCAACGTGAGAGGAATGCTCCCTCGGCGGGGAGCAGTGGATCAAGGCGCTGGTAAGTTGCCGTCAGCATGCCGCGCAACGGCTCCAGCACCGGAGCATCGGCCAAGCCATAGTGTTCCAGCAGGTAGCCGAGGCGGCGCACGACGGCGCCGACGCCGAGACGTCGCGCATAGTCCAGCAGCCGTTCGACTTTTAGTACGTCCCGCTTCATCCACAAGCCCTTGGCGACTTCGGTAACGCCACCGGCAAATGCCGGGTGTCGGAGACCATCAATGATGGTGCGCTCCATGTCGCTGATCATCACGAAGCGCTCCTTGTCGATCCAGTGCTTCATAACCCCAAATTCTTGCTCCGCCGTAATGTGGACAAACCGAAAGTCATAGCCACCCACCGTCTGCGGACGCACGCGCCGCGTGCATGACACATACACGGTGAAGGTCGGCTGCGTCACCATGCGATGCAACTCAAGTGCGGTGCCGTGCGACAGGAAGTATGGCGCCGCACCGGCGAGTTCACGCGCGATCAAGTACGGACTGTCGATGTGCTCAGTGGCCCGGCCGAGTTCGAATGGCACGAGGTTGTACAGGCCAGGCTTCAGTCGCGTAACCAAGCCTCGCTGCTGGGCCTTGTGCACGAGATTCCGGGCTGATGCCGACGACAGGCCGGTGATCGATTCCACATCCGCCAAGGTGAACGTGGACCGGCGTAGTTCATTCAGCTCAGTGAAGAGCTGCGCTGCGCGTGGGCCTAGCGTCTTCGTTTGCAAATGATATTTTGCGCTCAATATGCACCTCAAAAAGAAACGCACTGCGCGCTAAATATAACACCAACGATATTCAGCGGCAAGTTCGTCTCCCTCTAGGAGACAAGTTGAGCGTAAAATGTAACAATTAAAATTTAAAGGCAAAAATCGCCATAGACTGCACCAAAAAGGAAGTGCCCGATGACCGTCAGTGTCCACAATCCAGACCAGTATATGGCCAGCCTGCGGCAGATCATTGCCCAGGGACGCAAGCGGATCGGCCTCCTGGTCGGGGCGGGCGCGCCGGCCGGCATCTTCTCTCCCGGTAGCGACAGGCCACTGATCCCTGCTGTGGCAGGCCTCACCGACATGGTAATGGAAGCGCTGAAAGCCGACTGCATTGGCCGCAGTGAATATAGGCTGCCTGAAAAACTGGAAGTCCAGCATAGGATGGGAAGATTCTGAAACGAATCCCAGGGTCAGCCAAAGACCAAGAACCCCCACTGGTACATTGATCCAGAACACGGAGCGCCAACCAAGGGTTCCGACCAGCCACCCTCCCAAAGTTGGTCCCGCGACCACTGCAAAACCCGACACTCCCGCCCACCAACCGATGGCCCGCGCGCGTAGGCGGGCGTCGGGAAAAGCGTTTCGCAGGATAGCCAGCGAATTAGGTAACACGGCAGCAGCGCCAATACCTTGCAGGCTTCTCGCAACGATTAAAAACACATAGGATGGAGCCGACGCACAAGCGATAGAACCCAGCACGAAAAGCACTATTCCGCTGGTATATATTCGACGGCGGCCAAAAATATCGCCAAGATCTCCGGTTGTCAGCATCAGGCTGGAGAATAAAATGGCATACGCATCGACCACCCATTGCAGGGCCGCGACATCCGCATGGAGATTGTCCTGTATGCTTTTTAGTGCAACATTCACCACGGTGAGGTCGAGTTGGATCATGAACAGGCCAAAGCAGACAGACAGCAGGGTCATTTTGGAAAAGTGTCGGCGTGAAGTCATCATGTACCTGTGGGTCAGTTTCCTTATTTGATCGACAGTATACCCGAGCCACCCGAGATAGCTGATTCGATATCCATCGAAATATGAAATGGTTCCAGGAGACACTATGGACAGGCCAAATACCATGGCATTGCTGGCAGTACCTACCCGCATGGCCATGCTTTTTGCCTTGATGGATGGATCAGCTTTGCCTGCCAGCGAATTGGCCCACCGGGCTGGTGTCAGCCCGCAAACGGCCAGTCACCATTTGGCGCTGCTCATAGAGGCCCATCTGCTTGTGGTAGAGCGTTGTTTGCGGTATCGCTATTATCGAATTGCCAGCCCGGCTGTGGTTGAGGCGATAGAAAGCTTGTTAGTGATATCTGGACAACCGGCCTTGAAAGAACGTGCTGACCATAGCCAACTGGAACGCCTACGCTTGGCCAGAACCTGTTATGATCATCTGGCTGGTCGAATTGCGGTGTCTTTGGCTGATGCGCTACAGAAAAAGGATTGGATTGTTCTGGAGGGACGCGATTTTCAGGTCACCGAAAGAGGTGAAAGTGCGTTCAATAAACTAGGCATTGATCTCCCCATGCTGCGCAAACAACAACGACTATTTGCCCGTCGTTGCATTGATTGGAGTGAAAGGCGACCGCACCTTGGTGGTGCTTTGGGTGCTGCTCTGTTGGCACGATTCCAGGAAATGGACTGGGTTCGTAAAAAGACGGGAGATCGTCAGGTCCATATTTCGAGTAAAGGGCAACAGGAACTCTGGAAACGGTTTGGGATTGATCTCTGACGTCATGGTGACGGGGAATATTGAAAAAGGGTCCAATCAATGACCAGGAAACTTATTAGCTCCGGATCCAGTTTCGAGCAAGAAATTGGCTACTCGCGAGCAGTAGTAGCTGGAGAGTGGGTCTTTGTTTCTGGCACCACCGGTTTCGACTATTCCAGTATGACCATCGCCGAAGGTCTGTTGGAGCAGACCGAACAATGTCTAAAAAACATCGCCTCGACATTGCAGCAGGCGGGATCGAGCCTGGATGACGTTGTGCGAGTAACCTACGTGCTTCCGAACGGATCAGAGTTTTCTGAATGCTGGCCGGTACTTCGCAAATACTTCTCTGAAGTGCGGCCAACTGCGATGATGATCTCCGCAGGTCTCGCGGACCCTCGAATGCGGATCGAGATCGAGGTCACGGCCTTGAAACAATCAAAGGAGTGATTGGGCGACACCTTCGCGTAGTGGCTTCGTCCAACAGTTAGGTAAACAATTCATGAAAGTATTTCGCGGCAGCACATTCAAAGCGAATCATCCTGAGCTATAGTCAAATCTGGTGTATGAGCATTTTCTGACATAGATCAGGCGGCGGTCTGTTGATCATCCGGCAGGGTTAGG
>NZ_JAAOMP010000178.1 GCF_018853815.1 Acidithiobacillus sulfurivorans
CGCTTTGAAGAAGCCCAGCGCGCCCGCCTGTGGAAAGAGCTGTTCCCCAAGTTGCAGCAACTGGCCGAGCTGGCGGCTCACGGGCGTTTGAATCTGACGCTGGATGCGGAAGAAAGCGATCGTCTTGAGTTGCAGCTCGATTTGCTGGATGCCTTGCAACAGCATATTGCCGGGCAGGCCACTTGTGCAGGCTGGGACGGGCTCGGCATTGCCGTGCAGGCGTATCAGAGCCGGGCAGATGCCGCCATTGACGAAGTTCTGGCCCGGACACGCCGCAATCAGAGCCGTTTGATGCTGCGGCTGGTCAAGGGCGCTTACTGGGATATGGAAATTAAAAGAGCCCAGGAGATGGGCTTGTCCGGGTATCCGGTGTTTACCCATAAACATCATTCAGATATCAGCTATCTGGCCTGTGCGGCGAGGCTCCTTGAAGACGCCAACGGCCCCCAGGCGTTGGTCTATCCGCAATTTGCCACCCACAACGCGGCAACCATTGCCGCAGTTTTGCAATTGGCGGATCAGCAACCCGATGCCCGTTTTGAGATGCAGCGTTTGCATGGCATGGGAGAAGGGATTTATCGGGAAGTTTTACGCCATGCCCGCATTCAGCACTTGCGGATATATGCCCCGGTGGGCCGTCATCGGGATCTGCTTGCCTATCTGGTCCGGCGGCTTCTCGAAAACGGTGCCAACACGTCTTTTGTTCATCAGTTGGCTAATCAGCATGTGGCTGCCGAAGATCTGCTGGTCAGTCCGCTCTGGCGGGCAGAAGAGGCGGCCTTGCCCAAACCCATAGGGATTTACGGCTATCTTCATGGTGAATTACGACTGAACAGCCAAGGAATGGATATGACTTACATTACAGAACGTAGCCCCGCCCTGGACGCCGCATTGGCCCTGCGGGTAAAGACCCCCGAAGAAATACCGGTGGAAGAGGTAAACCCGTTAATGCACGCACTGCACGCCGGGCAAACGCGCTGGGATGCGGTACCCGTGGAGCGCCGTGCCGAGATTTTGACTCAGGCGGCAGAGCTGCTGGAAACCCGGCAGGATAAATTGCTCGCTCTGATTATGCGCGAAGCGCATAAAACTTTGGCAGATGCGGTTGCCGAGCTGCGCGAGGCCGTAGATTTTTGCCGTTATTATGCCATTCAGGCCAAGGCGCTCATGCGCAAGGAAGCTCTGCCCGGTCCCACCGGTGAGGCCAACTCCCTGAGTCTGCGCGGGCGCGGCGTATTTGTTTGTATTAGTCCCTGGAATTTTCCTCTGGCAATTTTTGCCGGGCAGGTCGTTGCGGCTCTGGTTACGGGCAATAGTGTGGCAGCCAAGCCCGCCGAGCAGACCATGGCCGTTGCCCAGGCTTTTGTCGAACTTTTGTGGGAGGCTGGTGTTCCCCGCGATGTGCTGGCGCTGATGACCGGTGCTGGCGAAACCGTGGGCGCGGCTCTGGTAGAGCATCCGCTGACTGGCGGAGTGGTGTTTACCGGTTCAACAGGTGTTGCTCGCCACATTCATCAGGGTCTGGCGGCCAAGGAAGGCCCCATTGTGCCCTTGATTGCCGAAACCGGCGGCATTAATGCCATGATTGTGGATTCTACGGCTCTGGCGGAACAAGTGGTGGATGCAGTGATTGCCTCGGCATTTCGTTCCGCCGGACAACGATGTTCGGCGCTGCGGTTGCTCTGTGTGCAGGAAGAATGTGCAGAAGAAATTCTGACCATGCTCAAAGGGGCCATGCAGGAACTGGTGATCGGACCGACCATCCATTATGCCACTGATGTCGGACCCGTTATTGATGCCGAAGCGCAGGCCAATATTCTGGCGCAAATTGCGCGGGTGGAGCAGGGCGGAGGAAGATTACTGGCCCGTTGTGCCTGGCCCCCGGCTTTGCTGGAAAATGCCCAGGTTACGGATAATTCTGTAGCGTTGACCATGCAGGACGATCAGCAGCGTAATCTGCATTTTGTGGCCCCCTGTGCTTATGCCATTACCCATGTCAGTCAGGTTCGCGAGGAAATATTTGGTCCGGTGCTGCAGGTGGTCACCTGGAAAGCCGGACAAATCGATGCGCTGGTGGATGCCATCAACGCTTTGGGATTTGGACTGACTTTAGGTGTCCAGACCCGGATTGATGGCCGGGCGGCACATATCGCTGCGCGGTCTCGCTGCGGCAATGTCTACGTAAACCGCAACATGATTGGTGCAGTGGTTGGTGTGCAACCTTTTGGTGGCGAAGGCTTAAGTGGAACCGGCCCGAAAGCCGGTGGTCCGCATTATTTATTGCGCATGGTGACCGAACAGGCCGTGAGCATCAACACCACGGCAGCAGGAGGCAATGCAGAACTACTGGCGCAGGGCCGCCTGTGAACATTATACGAGGGACTTGAGAATCGGAGTGTCGAAATTCTGTTCGCGTAACTGAATGTTTTTCAGCACGGCAGCGCGTTCGAAATCACGAATGACTTCCAGCACGTCGTGATCAATGAAGTGCACCTTTTTTCCATCCAGAATCACTTCAGCATTTTTGGGCAGTCTCTCCAGAATATGCGAGAGGCGTGCCTTGTTGACGAAGGTGACCTCCCTGTTCAGGGATATTTTGTAGGCGTCGCCCTCCCGTCCAATGTCGATGGCGCTGCGATAGTTGGCTTTGAGGACGAAGAAAATACCCGCGAGCAATCCGATCACCACGCCGGTAATCAGACTGGTGAACAAAATCGCCATAATGGTGATAAGGAAGGGCAAATACTGGGACTTATCCAGTTTGAACATTTTCCTGAAAATGCTCGGATGAGCCAGTTTGAAACCAACGAAAATCAGGATGGAGGCCAGGGCTGCCAAAGGAATATGATTCATCAGCGTAGCCAGAAATACGACGGCCAGCAACAGAAAAATCCCGTGCAGAAATGCGCTGGCTTTGGTCCGTGCCCCGGCCGCCACGTTGGCCGTGCTCCGCACTATGACGGCGGCAACCGGAAGTCCACCAATGAGGCCGCTGGCGATGTTGGCTACCCCCTGTCCCAGCAGTTCGCGGTCGAGGGGAGTGCGTCTTTTGAAAGGGTCCAGTTTGTCGGAGGCTTCTGTGGAAAGCAGGCTTTCCAGGCTGGCAATAAAGGTGATGGCGATAGCGGTAACCCATACGGTTTTTGAACCGATCATCCCCCAGTCAGGCATTTGCAGCATGCCCTGCAAATCTGCCAGTGAACGAATCTTGGGCAAATTGACCAAATTGCTTTTGTCGATGGCGAGTCCTGGCAGAGTATGGACAAACAGTACGTTCAGAAGGGTTCCGAGCACCACCGCCATCAACGGGCCGGAGAGCCAGGTTTGTTTGCGCAGGATGGTTACCTTATCCCAAATAATCAGAATGGCTAAGGCCAGTACGCTGACCAGCAGCGCTCCCCATTCCACATGAGCAAGCGCGGCAATGACGGCACTGAAGGTGTTTTCTCCATGGGCATCAAAAAAATCCTGATTACCAAATTCGCCAATATCAAAACCAATGGCATAGGGAAATTGTTTGAGGATGATGATAATCCCGATGGCCGACAAAATACCCTGGATGACGGCCGACGGGAAAAAATAAGCCACCACCCCTGCACGCAACAGCGCCAGAATAATCTGAATACCGCCAGCAATAACCACGGCAAGCAGTAACGCCGGAAAACTGTGCAGGGTTTCCATGGCCACCAGCAGCGTGGCAACAATGGCCGGGGTAGGTCCACTGACGGCCAGGGGCGAGCGGCTGAACAGAGGAACCAGTACCCCACCCATGATACCGGCGATCAAACCCGCAATCAGTGGGGTGCCAGAAGCCAGGGCGACCCCAAGACAGAGAGGCATGGCGACTAGAGCGACGACCACGGCGGCAGGAACATCTGCCCGCAGATTTTTGAGTGGGGACAGGTTGATTGGCTGATTCATAAATGGTTCCAAAAGATAGCCTAAAAATAGTGTGTTGGGGAGCGCGGTACAAGCAAACACTTTCTATCTTTTTAATTGCCAACGAGTCTATAAGGGGGGCGGATAATCATCAAGCATTAAAAAAGGCCCCGAATGGGGCCTTGTCAGTTTGAAGCCTGCATTCAATCAGGCGTGTTTGGCACGTACCTGTTTGGCTGCTTCGACCATATTTTCCAAAGCTGGGGTGACTTCTGCCCATTTGCGGGTTTTCAGTCCACAGTCGGGGTTGATCCACAGACGCTCTGCGGGAACCACTTTGACCGCTTTTTCCATCAGGCCGACCATTTCTTCCACGCTGGGAACGCGGGGTGAGTGAATGTCATACACACCGGGTCCGATTTCGTTAGGGTAGTTGAAAGTGGCAAAAGCATCCAGCAACTCCATTTGTGATCGGGAGGTTTCAATGGTAATGACGTCCGCATCCATGGCTGCAATAGCGGGAAGGATGTCATTGAACTCCGAATAGCACATGTGGGTGTGAATCTGCACGTCATCAGGCGCAATTTGCGCGGAAATGCGGAATGCACGCGATGCCCAGTTCAGATACTGCTCCCAGTCCTTGCGCTTCAGGGGGAGGCCTTCACGGTAGGCCGGTTCATCAATCTGAATGATACCGATACCGGCGTCGATCAGATCCTTGACCTCGTCGCGAATCGCCAGCGCAATTTGCAGCGCCGTTTTTTCACGGGGCTGATCATCGCGCACAAAAGACCATTGCAGGATGGTCACCGGGCCGGTGAGCATGCCTTTCATGGGCCGCTGGGTCAGGGACTGGGCATATTTACTCCAGGCCACCGTCATGGGGGTAGGACGGGATACGTCACCGAAAATCAACGGCGGCTTGACGTAGCGTGAACCGTAGCTCTGCACCCAGCCATGCCGGGTAAAGGCAAATCCAGCGAGTTGTTCGCCGAAGTATTCCACCATGTCATTGCGTTCGGGTTCGCCGTGCACCGGAACGTCAATACCCAAACGCTCCTGCTCTTTCACAACCAGCGCAATTTCTGCTTCCATGGCTTTCTGGTAGTCGGCATTGCTCAGTTCGCCCTTGCGATTTTGCAGGCGGGCTTTACGGATTTCGGGAGTCTGCGGGAAACTGCCGATACTGGTGGTGGGGAAGGCCGGCAGTTTGAAGCGAGCACGCTGTGCGGCTTCACGGGCCTGGAAAGCACTTTTACGCTGACCATCATCCTTACCCAAGCCGTCCAGACGTTGAGCAACAGCCGGGTTGTGGATACGTGGTGAAGTTTTACGTGATTGTACGGCGGCACGTGCGGTGGACAGTTCCTGCGCTACGGCTGCCACGCCTTCATTCAGGGCACGACCAATAATGGCGACTTCATCGAGCTTTTGTACGGAGAAAGCCAGCCATGATTTCAATTCGGCGTCGAGTTCGTTTTCCTGATCCAGATCAACCGGGGTGTGCAACAGGCTGCAGGAAGGGGCTACCCACAGACGGTCTCCCAGCTGTTTGCGCGCAGGTTCCAGAGTTTGAATGGCGGCATCCAGGTCGGTGCGCCAAACATTGCGGCCATCTACCACGCCCAGAGAAAGCACTTTGTCAGCCGGATAATTTTTCAGGAAGCTATCCAGTTGTTGCGGGGCGCGACGCAAATCCAGATGCAGGCCGGCGACGGGAAGGGCTTTGAGAGCCTCGGCATGATCAGCTACTGAATCAAAATAGGTGGCCAGTAATACTTTGGGGCTTTTGCCCTTGCTGAGGGTCTGGTAGGCAGAGACCAGAGCCTGGTGCCATTCGGCGGGCAGATCCAGTGCCAGAGCGGGTTCATCTATTTGTACCCACTCCACGCCCATGCTGGCAAGACGCTCCAGAATTTTGGCATAAACAGGCAGAACCTTGGGCAGCAAGGTCAGACGATCAAAGCAGGCATTACCCACCGGCGCACCATGACCATGACAGGCGCTGTCGTCATGATGATGTTGCGCTTCGTGATGGGCTTCGGCATTCAGGTCTTTTTCCTTGCCCAGCCACAGATAGGTGATGGGACCGACCAGTACGGGCTTGGTCTGGAGGCCCAGAGCCTGGGCTTCTTTGATCTGGTCAAACAGGCGTTCGCTGCTCAGGCGGAACTCCATGTTTTCATGAAATTCCGGCACAATGAAGTGATAGTTGGCATCAAACCATTTGGTCATTTCCATGGCGGGCTGGGTGTTGGAACCGCGTGCCATGGCGAAAAAGGTATCCAGACCCACCTGACCGCCGGAGAATCCGTAACGGGGAGGAATGGCACCGAGGGTACAGCTCATGTCCAGCATGTGATCGTAGAGGCTGAAATCACCGACCGGGATTAAATCCATCCCACAGGTCTGCTGGATTTTCCAGTGACGGTCACGCAACTGGGCAGCGCGGGACTGTAGTTCCTGCTCATCAATTTCTTTGGACCAGAAGCTTTCCAGCGCTTTTTTGAGTTCGCGTTTATGACCGATACGCGGAAAACCGAGACTGTGAACGGACGTCATGGGCATTACTCCTCTGCGAAAATTGTCGCCATCATGCCCTGCCCGGAGTCTCGGCTCAAGAGGGAATTTTTAGGCGTTCAGATGAAAAGCATTCATCAATCCATGCGAAAGCCGCGATGCAGGGCGACAATACCACCCGACAGGTTGAACACCTCAACCCGTTCCAGACCGGCTTCTTCCATCATCATTTTGAAGGTTTCCTGGTCGGGGAAGCGACGGATGGATTCCACCAGATATTGATAGCTGTCTCGATCCTTGGCGACGAGTTCGCCAATGCGCGGCAGTAATTTAAAGGAATACATATCATAGATGGACTGCAAACCCGGCCAGCGCGGGTGCGAAAATTCCAGAATCAACGCCCGCCCGCCGGTTTTGAGGACGCGGTGAATCTCCTTCAAGGCCCGTTCGGGATGGGTCATGTTGCGGATGCCAAAGGCCAGGGTGACCAGATCAAATTCACGGTCCGGAAAGGGGAGTTCCTCCGCATTGGCTTCGACAAACTCAACCCCGGCGATGATGCCCTTATCAGCCAGGCGGTTTTCGCCAACCGCCAGCATTTCCGGATTGATATCAGAGACCACAATGGAACCATTAGGTTTGATGCGGGGATAAATGGCGGCAGCCAGATCACCCGTGCCTCCGGCGAGATCCAGCACCCGTTGGCCGGGACGGGGGCGGGCCAAATCTACCGTGAAGCGTTTCCACAGACGATGCACACCCAATGACATCAGGTCGTTCATCAGGTCGTATTTACCCGCGACATTGCTGAAAACCCCTTTGACCAGGTGTTCTTTTTCCGTTTCCGGGACTTCCTGATAACCAAAGTGGGTGGTGGGCACGAGCGCCTGATCCTGCATGTCCTCTCCCTGTTGATCACTCATACGCATGACTCCTGTGCAAATCGTAAATGCGGTAGCTTGTATTCAGACTGAGCGTAGCAGAAGGCTGCCTTTTTCGCTGATATAATTCCGCAGCCGTTCTGGAAAGTCGGCGGTTACGGAGCCTGCCACCTCGGGTAATTCCATGAGTAAGGCGGTCCAGCGACGCAGTTTGCCCAAGGATTCCCAACGCGGCAATGGACGTAATGCGTGCAGAATTTCCATGCGCATGAATAAGGGAGCTAAGGCCGCATCCACCAGACTGAAATGTTGACCCGCAAAAAATGGTCCTTCGGCCATGTTTTTTTCCAACCGCTCCAGCTTGTCAAAAAGCTGGCGACTGGCCGCCGTAAAGCGTTCTTCACCCTGCGCTACCATCATCTGGAACTGATCACCAATCATTTCGCTGCCAAAGGCAATCCAGGCGCGGTGCTGGGCGCGTTCCAGCGGGTCAGAAGGATGCAGTGGCGGGGCAATGGTTTCATCCAGATATTCATTGATCACCTGAGACTCGAACAGTACGGCGTCAGTGCCGATTTTCAGGCAGGGGACCCTGCCCATGGGCGAAAGTTCGAGAAACCATTCGGGTTTGTGGGCCAGGTCAATATGCGTCAGTTTGAAGACTATCTGCTTGTGCAGCAGGGTAATCACCGAACGCTGTACATAGGGGCAGAGGGGGAAGCTGATCAGTTCCAGGGTCATGGCGTTCTCCTCGCATGAGCTTCAGCGTGCGACCAGGGCGCAACGATATAAAGCAACTTCTCCAAATAGGTTGGGTAACAAACGGTTGCGCCAAGTGCTGCGCCGCCGCTCATTGAGCACGACCCGCTGATGGATGGCGATGCCGTTGTCGGCACAGAGTTGTTCAAAGTCACGAATCGTGCACAGGTGAATGTTGGGGGTATCGTACCACGTATGGGGCAAGGCGTCTGTGGTGGGCATTTTGCCCAGCACGCCCAGTTGCCAGCGCGCATGCCAGTGTCCCATATTGGGAAAGGTGACAATGACCTCCCGGCCGACGCGTAACATTTCCAGTAATAACTGACGAGGATAGGTAGAAGCCTGCAGGGTCAGAGAAAGGACTACCGTATCGACGCTATGGTCTGCAAAATTTTTGAGTCCCTGATCAAGATCCTGCTGAATGACCGGAATTCCGCGCCGAATAGCGGCGACGACCCGATCTTCCTCAATTTCCACTCCGTAACCTTGAACGTCCTTTTCGGCGCGCAAATAGGCCAGCAGTTCTCCTTCCCCGCAGCCCAGATCAAGAATGCGGCTTTGCGGAGGAATCCATTCGGCGATAATGGCCAGATCCTGGCGTAGCTTCATAGTCCGATTTCCTCGGCAACACGTTGCAGATAAGTGCCGAGAACGGCTACATATTGGGGGATAGGCATTAAAAAGGAATCGTGGCCGTGGGTGGCTTCAATTTCCGCATAGCTGACATCGCGATTACAGGTATACAGTGCCTGCACGATTTCGCGGGAGCGTTCCGGGGAAAACCGCCAGTCAGAACTGAAAGAGACCACCAAAAACGCAGCTTGTACCTGGGCAAAGGCTTCTGCCAGATTGCCGCCATAAGCACTGGCCGGATCAAAATAATCCAATGCCTTGGTAATATATAAATAGCTGTTGGCATCAAAACGTTCGACAAAGCTTGAACCCTGATAGCGCAAATAACTTTCCACCTCAAAATCGACATCAAAGCCAAAAGAAAAGGCCTTGCCTCCCCGTGTATCCCGACCGAATTTGGTCCGCATGGCGTCATCGGAAAGATAGGTGATGTGACCGATCATCCGTGCCAGTGAAAGTCCCCGGCGCGGTTTGGTGTCATGGGCATAGTAGCGGCCATTGTGAAAATCCGGATCAGTCATGATGGCCTGACGACAGACTTCGTTGAAGGCGATGTTCTGAGCCGTCAGTTTGGGCGCAGCAGCAATGACTACGGCGTTACGTAGCCGGTCAGGATAATCCATGCTCCATTGCATAACCTGCATGCCACCCAGGCTACCGCCAATAACCGCCGCCCATTGTTCAATCTCCAGATGATCGGCCAGGTCGGCCTGGGTTTTTACCCAGTCACGGACGGTGACCATGGGAAAATCCAGACCCCAGGGGCTGCCGGTTTCAGGGTTGATGCTGGCTGGACCCGTTGAGCCTTTGCAGGACCCGATAAAATTGGCGCAGACGAAAAAAAACCGTTCAGTATCCATGGCCTTACCAGGTCCAAGCAGCTGCTCCCACCAGCCCGGCTTGCGATCATCCATGTGGTGATACCCGGCAGCGTGATGATCACCGGAAAGCGCATGACAGAGCAAAATCGCGTTACTGTGATCCTTGTTCAAGGCTCCATAACTTTCATAAACCAGGGTGTAACCCGGCAAGCTGCGCCCACACTCCAGCGGTAGGTCAGCTGGAAAAGTGACCGTCTGCGGGGTTACCAGTCCAACGGAATCAGCGGGTATCTGAGCAGGCATTGTGTGCTTTTCTAATCATCAAACAGAGCCGGAAGAGTCTAAACTTCAAGGCCGTCGGCGACAAGCGGCGTAAGTCGGCAGCTTTTTGTGTTTATGCTGCTTCATGGTTTAGAATTGTGAAAGATAGCGTGAGCGACAAGTTGTGCTTGGCCGTGCGTCATGTTGCTGGGAGATGATTTTGGCCTGGAAGTGGGTAAATCGCGTAGTGAGCTGGGTCGAAGGGGGCGCTGAGCTGGTAGTGGCCCGGCCTCGGCCATGGCTGTTACTTACCGCTGCTGCATTGGTGCTTGCGGCCATTCCCTTTCCCGAATGGTTGATGTACGCCATGGCACCTTTTGGCCTGCTGTTTGGCCTGGAAATCGCTGCCAATACCGATGAAGAGGTGGAATCTTACACCACCCGACAAACCCGGCATGCCCTCCATGTGGCGGTGGTTTGGGGTATGCTTTTTGCCGTTTTTGGCATGATTTTCGAATTTGGCCAAGACATAGTGGTCATGGGCAGCTTGCTGGCCGGGATCAATATCCCCTGGCATGACGACTCGGGCATGGGTCAGGGATTCTGGGGCTGGTGGTTCGCTTTCGGACAGCGGTTTTCGGATTTGTCGCTGATGCCTTACTTCTGGTTCTCTCCGGCTTTTTTCGGAATTGCCCTTGCCCTGCATAAGGGGCATGGCTGGCTGGAGTCGGAAGTGGAAACTACACTCACTCTGCTGTTCAGGCCGGAATTGCGGGATCCTCTGATCGGTCTCTGGGCCATCATTTTGCTGGCGAACCTGTTTATGCCAGCTTTTTCCCAGTTATGGTTAGGCTTGATTGTCTGGGTGTTGGGTCCACCGGTCATCCATGTGGCCTATCAGGATATTTTTGCTGACAAGCGGCGTCCCCCCCGAAAAAAGAAAGAAAAGCAGGCCGCCGGTTTTGTGCTCGCCCATCACCCTCAGCCGGTGCGTGTCAAACTCTGATGAGTTTCATTCATGACTTGCACGCATTTTTTACCCTTGCCGTTCGTTCTTGCATCCATTAGTGTCTAGCCACAAATTTTCCGGAAGTTTTTGAAGGAGTGCGCCATGTTTTCCAAAACCCTCAGTATTGCTGATTTTGATCCTGCACTATGGGATGCCATGTGTAAGGAAACCCAGCGCCAGGAAGATCATGTGGAACTCATTGCTTCTGAAAACTACGCCAGCCCCATGGTGATGGTGGCGCAGGGCTCGGTGCTGACCAACAAGTATGCCGAGGGTTATCCGGGTAAACGCTATTATGGTGGTTGTGAGTATGTGGATGTTGCTGAACAGCTGGCCATTGATCGGGCTCTGGAACTGTTCGGCGCAGAACACGCCAATGTCCAGGCCCATTCCGGTTCTCAGGCTAACCAGGCTGTTTACCTTTCGGTATTGAAGCCGGGTGACAAAATTATGGGAATGAGTCTGGCGCATGGTGGACATCTGACCCACGGAGCCAAGGTCAATGTTTCGGGCAAGCTGTTTCAGGTGGCCGCTTATGGAGTGCGCGCCGAAGATGGTCGAATTGATTATGAGGCGATGGCAGCGCAGGCCGAGCAGGAGCGTCCCAAAATGATCGTCGCCGGGGCCAGTGCCTATTCGCGCATTATTGATTTCGAAAGAATCGGTGAAATTGCCCGGAGTATCGGCGCTTATTTGCTGGTGGACATGGCCCACATTGCCGGATTGGTTGCGGCCGGTTTACATCCCAGCCCCGTACCCCATGCGGATTTTGTCACCACTACGACCCACAAAACCTTGCGTGGTCCGCGTGGTGGTCTCATTCTTTGTCGGGAAGAGTATGCCAAGAAGGTCAACTCTTTGATTTTCCCTGGCTTGCAGGGTGGTCCTCTGATGCACGTCATTGCCGGTAAAGCGGTAGCTTTCCGGGAAGCTTTGCAGCCGGAGTTCAAAACCTATCAGCAGCAGGTCATTCGCAACGCCCAGGCGCTGAGTCAGGTACTTGCCGGGCGAGGTTATACAGCCGTGTCAGGCGGTACGGATAATCACCTTTTCCTCCTCAATCTGGGCGAAAAGGTGACCGGCAAGGAAGCCGAGGAAGCGTTGGGCCAGGCGCACATCACGGTCAACAAAAACGCGGTGCCTTTTGATACCCGTCCGCCAGCCGTGACCAGTGGTATTCGCATCGGCACACCGGCAGCTACCACCCGTGGCTTTGCAGAAGCGGAAATGCAGCGCTTGGGCAAGGGGATTGCTGATGTGCTGGATGCCTCCGAGGACGCCGCAGTGATTGCCCGGGTCAAGGCGGATATGACTGACCTGTGCAAGCAATTTCCGGTGTACGGCTAGGATTCCGTGCATTGCCCGTTCTGCGCCTTCGCTGACACCCGGGTGGTGGATTCCCGCCTCGCCGATGAGGGCGGGACGGTGCGGCGCCGTCGGGAATGTCCGCAATGTAATCAGCGTTTCACGACTTTTGAGCGTGCCGAACTCGCTTTACCCATGGTGGTTAAAACCGATGGGCGTCGTGAGTCTTTTAACGAAGACAAATTGCAGCGTGGTTTGACGCGGGCGCTCAGCAAGCGTCCGGTCGCTACCGATCAGGTAGACGCAGCCCTGCGTTTAATTCAACGGCGTCTTCGTGAAAGAGGCGAACGCGAGGTGCCGGCGCGTTTGATTGGCGAATTGGTCATGGAAGCTTTGCGCGGCCTTGATCCGGTGGCTTATGTGCGTTTCGCTTCGGTGTACCGGCGTTTTGAAGATGTGGATGCATTCAGTGCAGAAATTGCCCGCCTGAAAGAGGGCCCCCAGCCCGATCAGCAACAAGTACCCGGAAAAGGCCGTTCTGGTGCTGACTGAGCAGGACCATCATTTCATGGAAATGGCCCTGGACTTGGCGAAACAGGGTTTATACTCGACGCACCCCAATCCGCGAGTGGGTGCGGTGGTGGTGCAGGAAGGGGTCGTTGTTGGCCAAGGCGCGCACTTTTTTGCCGGTGAAGCCCATGCCGAGGTGCTGGCCCTTGCCGAAGCCGGAGCGGCATCGCGTGCGGCGACGGTTTACGTGACGCTCGAACCCTGCAGCCATCAGGGGCGTACCGGACCCTGTGCGGACGCCTTGATAGCTGCAGGAGTGGCACGGGTGGTGGTGGCGGCTCAGGATCCCAATCCCCTGGTTTCCGGACAGGGAATTGCCCGGCTCAGGGCTGCTGGCATTGAGGTTGAACTGGGCTGTTGCGAAGCCGAAAGTCGCGCGCTGAACCCCGGATTTTTCATGCGCATGGAAGGTGGGCGTCCCTGGATTCGCTTAAAACAGGCAGTCAGTCTGGATGCAGGTGTGGCGCTGGCCAATGGACAAAGTCAGTGGCTGACCGGTACCTTGGCGCGCGCCGATGTGCAAAAGGAACGCGCCGGTTCCAGTGCCATCATGGTGGGGATTGGCACAGTTCTGGGCGACAACCCGCGCCTGGCTCCGCGTCTGGATATTCCGCTGCGCCGCTATCCGGTGAAGGTGGTTTTGGACACCCATTTGCGGACCCCGGCAGATGCGGCACTGTTTGCTTCACCCGGCGCAGTCTGGATTTGTCATGGGCCGGGCCTGCCGGACTCGGCCAAAAAAATGCTGCAAGCAGCAGGGGCTGAGTTGTTGGCGGTGCCGGTTGATGGCGAGCATCTGGATTGTCTGGCAGTTATGCGCATTTTGGCAGAGAGACAAATCAATGAAGTGCTGGTAGAGGCGGGTCCGGGTCTGGCCAGTACACTGTTTGCGACCGGCTTGGTCGATGAGTGGTTGCTCTATATGGCACCCATGCTCCTCGGCCAGGGGGCATTGGCAGCCATGCAGGTTGGTCCTTTTGAACAACTGACAGAAACTCCGCGTTGGCGGAGTCTTCGGGTCGAGTCGCTGGGTAATGATCTGAAGTGGACCCTGGGTCCGCAGGAGTGCTGATTCATGTTCACCGGAATTATTGAGGCCTTGGGTCAGGTTCGACAATTGCAGCCTCAGGGCGGTGATTTTCGGATGACGTTCGCCTCTGGCAGGCTGGATCTGGGTGATGTCAAACTCGGTGACAGTATTGCAGTATCGGGTGTTTGCCTGACCGTAGTAGAACTGCACAAAGACGGGTTTGCTGTGGATGTTTCCCGCGAGACCCTGGATAAGACTCTGCTGGGTAGCCTGAAATCAGGTAGTGCAGTGAATCTCGAAAAAGCCCTGCGTCTGGCCGACCGTCTGGGCGGCCATCTGGTAGCGGGTCATGTGGATGGGGTCGGACAAATCCATAGTGTGCAGAATTCCGGACGTTCACAGGTTTTTGCGGTGACCGCACCTCGCGAACTGCTGCGCTATATTGCCGCCAAAGGCAGCATTTGCGTAGATGGTATCAGCTTGACCGTCAATGCTCTGGAAGGTGAGCAATTTATGCTTAATCTGATTCCCCATACCCTGACTAATACGACCGCATCAGCCTGGCGTGCGGGTCAGGCGGTCAATCTCGAAGTGGACCTGATTGCCCGCTATCTGGAACGTTGGGTAGCGACAGAGGCGGAGTCGGGGCTAAAATCGGAAGTCACCCGCGAATCGTTAGCTGCCAAAGGATATCCCGTATGAGTGAAGGTAAAATCAGTCCCGCCGAAGAAATTATTGCCGAAATTGCAGCGGGTCGTATGGTGATCCTCATGGATGACGAGGGCCGTGAAAATGAGGGTGACCTGATCATGGCAGCGGAGTTTGTGACTCCCGCTGCCATCAATTTTATGGTGACCCAGGCACGCGGACTGGTCTGTCTGCCTTTGACCCGGGAGCGCTGCCAACAGCTGCGCCTGCCGCAAATGGTCGGACATAATACGGCCAGCCTTGGAACCGCCTTTACAGTATCCATTGAAGCGGCTCGGGGGGTGACTACGGGTATTTCTGCAGCCGACCGGGCAGCCACTGTTCAGGCCGCTATTGCTGAAAATGCTGCGCCCGAAGATTTGGTCATGCCCGGACATATTTTCCCCCTTACTGCCGAGCCGGGTGGGGTTTTGGTTCGCGCCGGGCATACCGAAGCGGCCGTAGATTTGGCACGACTGGCGGGTTGTCAGCCAGCAGGAGTGATTTGCGAGATTCTCAATGCCGATGGGGAAATGGCTCGTTTACCCGATCTGCTTCCCTATGCAGCGGAGCATGGACTTAAAATTGGCACCATTGCCGACTTGATCCGCTATCGCCTTGAAAGAGAGCGGATTGTCGAGCGTGAAGCCCAGGGACCCTGGCAGAGTCCTTATGGAGAATTCCAGCTAACGGTTTATCGAGACTGGGTGGCGAAAGAAACGCATTTTGCCCTGGTCATGGGTGAAGTGGCGGCTACAGAAAGTCCCGTGCTGGTGCGTGTTCAGGTGGGCAAAACCCTGAATGATCTGTTTGCGGGAGCGGCCAGTCCCAATACGCGCGCATTAGAGCGGATTGCGGCAGAGGGTCGGGGCGTGCTGGTGTACTTGCACCATGAAGAGAGTGTGGAAGATCTGGTCCAGGAAGTATCTGCCTTGCCGGAAATGCCCAAAGGACCCGGGCAGGCTGGAGATGCTGGACGGGTTTTGCGCACGTTTGGTATTGGCGCACAAATCCTCACGGATCTTGGCGTGCATCGTGCCGAGGTGCTGAGTGACAGCCATTTCCAGTACCGGGGTATTGGCGGATTTGGTCTCGAAATTGTGGGCCAGCGTCCATTTCAGGAAAATAAATAAGGAAAAATCATGATTCAGCAAATAGAAGGTAGTCTCCAGGCCGGCAAGTTTCGTTTTGTCCTGCTGGTCAGTCGCTTTAACAGTTTCATTACTCAGCAACTGGAGCAAGGCGCTATAGATGGTTTGCGTCGCCATGGTGCCAGTGATGAACAAATTCATGTGGTGTATGTTCCGGGCGCTTATGAAATTCCATTAGTTGCGCAAAAACTGGCGCGTAGTGGAAATTATGACGCGGTTCTTTGTCTGGGTGCAGTAATTCGTGGTGGAACTCCCCATTTTGATTATGTGGCAGGAGAGGTTTCCAAGGGTGTAGCACAGGTGGCTATGGACACTGGTATCCCGGTTGTTTTTGGTATTTTAACTACCGACAGCATTGAACAGGCTATTGAGCGCGCCGGTACCAAGGCAGGAAATAAAGGTTTTGATGCGGCCATGACGGCTCTCGAAATGGTACAGCTTCTGGGTCAGATCTGAGCCTCCATGAAAAACGGTCGTCGTCGCCTGGCGCGTCAGGCTATTATCCAGGCCCTTTATCAGTGGCAGCTGAATCCGGGACATTGTGCAGAAATTGCGCTTCAGTTTACTGCAGACCCTGAACGACTTCAGGGCGCCGATCGCGTCTTTTTTGCGACAGTATGGGAAGGCGTTTGTCAGGCGATTCCGCAGCTGGATCCGGCCATTGCCGAAGAAATTCCGGATCGGCGCTGGACCGATGAAATCAGCGAAGTGGAGCGCGCCATTTTGCGCCTTGCCGCCTATGAGCTCCGTGATCTGCCGCAGACACCATACCGGGTAGTCATCAATGAAGCCATTGAATTGGGAAAGGATTTTGGGGCTGAGCAGGGGCATCGCTTTGTCAATGCGGTACTCGACAAGCTGGCCCAGCGCTGGCGGCAGAATGAGATAGAGCAAACCGCAAAATCCTGAAAGAGGACTTTGGAGCAAAAAGTCCCCAGGCCCACTGCCGGTTTTAGGATTATCCATAGTTGGAAGGTTAGCGTAAAAAGTTGTGGCAGTTTCTTAGCTTTATGGTGTAACCTTCACATCTGAAAGCTATTAACCCTCATTTATGGAGTGAATCATGCCTGCACATCGTTTATTGTCCAATCCTGCGGTGCTGGCTTGTTCGGCTGCCGCGTTTTTGCTCCTTGCCGCACCCTTGGCCGATGCCCAGACGACGGCCCATAAAGCAGAAATGGAAGACTCAGCCAGCTCGCAGCCGACCGATTTGACCACCGCCAAACTGGAAAACAGCATCGGTACCCGCTGCGCATTGGGCGATGGTGTGCCACAAAATTACACGTTGGCGGCACAATGGTTTGAAAAATCAGCCATGCATGGTTACGGCAAGGCCGAGTACAACCTGGGCATGCAATATTATTTCGGTCAGGGTGTGCCTAAAGACCTGATCAAAGCGGCCTACTGGTGGAACAAGGCTGCAGAGTTGGGGGTTTCAGCGGCTCAGTATAATCTGGGTAACCTCTATTTCATGGGCCAGGGTGTTCATCAGGATTACGCCAAAGCGGCATTGTGGTGGCGCAAGGCGGCAGAAGCAGGTAACACGCAGGCTACCAAAAACCTCGAAGTACTTGCCCGTGCCGTGCCAATTAATAAAACGGCTTCTGCGGTTCCCGTCGCTGACAAAAAAGCCGAATAAGCGGGACCAGTACCGCCGGGTTCTCAGCTTTCGGCCTTGGGCCCGGTCAAACCGTTGTTTTTCTGGATGCGTAAGGCAGCGGCGTGTTCTTTTTCGATATACTCCCGCTTGCCCTTTTCTTCATTGAGTTGCCCTTCAAGATCAGACAGGCGGCGTTCATGGCGACGTATTTTGAGCTTGTTGCGGATGTGGGTGGGTAGATAGATCAGCATGCTGGCGATAAACCCCGCCACAAATCCACCCAGTAAAATCACGCCCTGAGATTGGGCAAAAGTCCATGAAAAAAAATGCACGGATGTCATGGTGTTATTCTGTACGGCGAATATGACAGCTACAGCAGCAATCACCAGCGAAATAATGACCCACATAATAGCAACCCTCCCTTGCTGTTTATCGATTTAGCGTTAATCTCGAATCCTGAAAAAACTGCCGACCCAACGAACGCCAACCCAGGTGAATCCGGGCAGTAAAATCAACCATGCCCAGAGTGGCAGATCGAGAATCGCATAGTCCAGTTTATGGGCAAGCGCCGCCATAATACCAATTCCCACGACAATGAAAGTACCACTGACACCAAATGAAAGGCGCAGCATGCCGCGACGGATTTCCTTACGGATCCCTTCCAGATCCTGATTACGAATAACCAGGGGCAGTTCTCCTTGTTGGGCCTGACGAAGAATGCCATGCAGTAATACGGGCATTTCCGGAAGGACCAGCCCCCATTCTGGAAAATGGCGCTTCATTTCCGTCCACCAGCCACGGGGGCCGCGTTGGCGACTCAGCCATTCAGTCAGCAGTGGAGTGGCCACTTCCCACATGTTCAGGGCGGGATTGAAATCGCGGGCGATACCTTCGACGTTCACCAGGGTTTTCTGCAGAAGCAGCAGTTGGGGCTGGGTTTGCATGTGAAAGGCTCTGGTCGTCTGGAATAAGCGCAGCAACAGATTAGCCACAGAAATTTCGTTTAAGGGTTTTTCAAACACAGGTTCGGCAATGGCCCTGATCGCCATTTCAAAATCCTGAACATTGGTATCGGGCGGAACCCAGCCTGCCTCCACATGCGCCTCAGCGACTCTCCGATAATCTCTTTGAAAAAAGGCAATCATGTTTTCCGCCAGATAATGCTGGCTGGCATCATCCAGGCTACCCATGATGCCAAAGTCCACCGCAATAAAACGCCCGCTTTGGGGATCTATGAAAATGTTGCCGGGATGCATATCTGCATGAAAGTAGGCGTCACGAAAAACCTGACGGAAAAAAATATCTGCGGCGCGTCTGGAGAGTTGATCAAAGTTGATGCCGGCAGCACGTAAGGCATCTAACTGACCAATCGGGATACCGTAAATACGTTCCATGACCAGGACGGAGGAACTGCAGTAATCCCAGTAAATTTCGGGGATATAAAGCAGATCAGGATCGGCGGCAAAATTGCGACGCAATTGACTGGCATTAGCGGCTTCGCGGAGCAAATCCAGTTCTCCGCGCAAGGTCTTGGCATATTCCGCCACAACAGCGCGAATTCTCAGCCGTCGTCCTTCCTGGGAATAGCGTTCCGCCAAATCAGCCAACAAGCCTAAAATAGCCAGATCTTGATCAATAATTCGTCTTAAGCCCGGACGGCGGACCTTAATAGCGACTTCACGACCATCTTGCAGCACGCCGAAATGGACCTGAGCAATAGAAGCCGCCGCCGCCGGTTTGGAATGAAACTCTGAAAACACCGTATTGATGGGTTTGCCCAATGCGCTCTCAATGATTTTGCAAGCTTCTTCAGAGGGGAAGGGCGGGACGGCATCTTGCAGCTTGGCCAGTTCCTGGGTGATGTAATCAGGCAGAAGATCGCGTCGGGTCGACAACATTTGCCCGAGCTTGATGAAAGTTGGTCCCAGAGTTTCCAATGCCTGGCGCAGTCGTTCTGCAAAATCCCCCTGGGGCTTGGGACCCAGCCAGGACATGGGGCTAAGGCGTAAAATAGCCTGATACGGCTTCAATATAGGCAGAAAATAAAGCACTTCATCCAGGCGGTACCGCACCAGGACGCGAGTGATGTGCAGAGTACGTACGAAACGAAGCAGGGATTGTCGCATGGTCGCTAGTCTAGCATGGAATTTGAGTGCTGCATGATGGGTAAAAGGCACAAAAAAGGCGGATCAATAACGACCCGCCTTGCTCAGCCTTTATGGGCTAGTTACTGAACAGTTTTTTGAACCTTGATGTTGGAATTGATTTCCACACGCTGGTTCAGGAAACGCCCTTGTGAAGTGGCGTTGCTGGCGACTGGATCATTGTATGAATGTCCTTTCAAGACCATGCGATCATTGGAAACACCGTGATTAGCAAGGTATTGAGCAACGCTTTGGGCGCGCAACTTGGACAGCTTCAGGTTGTAGGCGTAGCTACCCACCTTGCTGCAGTATCCATTCACGTCAAGAACAGCCGCCGGATGATTTTTGGCAAAATCGGCTACTTCATCCAGAACCCTGATGTCATGATCCAGAAGTTTGTAGGAATCAAATTTGAAGTTGATGCCAGTAATGGTAATGGGCTTGCTGACCAGTACAGTCCGCTCAACTGGAGCAATAGGTGCCGGAACAGGTGCCGGAGCGGGCTGCGCTGCAACTGGGGCAGGCTGAGGCGCGCAATAAGCAGGAATGGCACCATCCGTGACTGGACGTCCGCCACGTACACAAGCACCAGTGGATGTGACTACCGGCTTTCCACCAGCCTGAATGGCATAACCGGTGTAAGCATTATCGGCAAACGCCGTTCCAGCAATAAAACCACCACTGATGGCAAGCATCAGCGTAATACGTTTAATATGTTGCATTTATAAACCCTCCTCTCAAGCCCGGGCAGAAATCTACCTGGCAAAATCTAGTACAGCCACGCAGAGAATGTTGTAAATCGGCAACGATGTCAAGAAATCGGCACAATAAGCGAGGAGGATCTTTTAAAATCAATATCAAAAAAAGCAACCTGGGGCACTTAACTGGCGTGGTGAGGGATAAAAAAGTGCGACAAAGATTGTCATAATTTCTATTGACAGGTGACAGCAGTAAGCGGCACAATGCGCCGCTAATCGTGGAGGGGTTCCCGAGCGGTCAAAGGGATCAGACTGTAAATCTGACGGCTCTGCCTTCGGAGGTTCGAATCCTCCTCCCTCCACCATATTCGATTAAGAGTGTATAGGTTAATAAGTAGTAAGCGGCGCGGGCGCCACGGTTTATGCGGGTGTAGTTCAATGGTAGAACCTCAGCCTTCCAAGCTGATGGTGTGGGTTCGATTCCCATCACCCGCTCCAGCTGTAGGCCCACATAGCTCAGGCGGTAGAGCACTTCCTTGGTAAGGAAGAGGTCACCGGTTCGAATCCGGTTGTGGGCTCCATATTGTTTTTTTCTTGGGTCTGTTTTCTTGGGGAGTTTCTGATGTCCAAAGGGAAATTTGAGCGGACGAAGCCGCATGTAAACGTGGGAACGATTGGTCACGTGGACCATGGGAAGACCACATT
>NZ_JAAOMP010000018.1 GCF_018853815.1 Acidithiobacillus sulfurivorans
AGGCGGATCAGTCCGGGATTCCCGAGGGCGTGAATCTGCCCGAAGAGATCCAGCGCCGCACAGACCGGCTGGCCGTGATGGCAGCGGCCAAGGCGAAGATTGCCGAGCGGGCACAGGCCCGTTATGCCAAAGAGAAAGCGCAGTACGACACGCAAATGGCGCGCCGTGCGGAACAAGAAGCCCTGGGGCAAAAACCCCGAG
>NZ_JAAOMP010000019.1 GCF_018853815.1 Acidithiobacillus sulfurivorans
AGGTTTTCGCCACTGGGGGTTGCGAGAACCATGTGCCAGCAGAAATTGCACTTCGGTCATGCGCTTTTCCTTATGGATGTTGCAGGCGTTGTGAAGGTAAAAAGGCTTCGCCGGGAAACCACGCACAAATATCTGCCAGTTCCACGACGGAACCAATAATGAGAATCGCCGGACTGCCTAACTCCGCTGCCTGGATGGCTGTACTGAATTGCTGCAAG
>NZ_JAAOMP010000002.1 GCF_018853815.1 Acidithiobacillus sulfurivorans
ACATCGTCTGAAGACGCAGGCAGGCCGAAGCGTTTACCGTCTGCGCAAACAAACGGTAGAACCGGTCTTCGGGATTATCAAATCGGTGATGGGATTCCGGCAGTTCTCCTTGCGCGGCCTGCGTCAGGTTCAAGGAGAATGGAGTCTGGTCTGCCTGGCGTGGAACATAAAACGCATGGCCGTATTGCGCCTGTAGGGCAGGAAAATGCAGATAAACCGCAAAAAACAGGGCAATAATGACCGAAATCGGCTCAAAATG
>NZ_JAAOMP010000020.1 GCF_018853815.1 Acidithiobacillus sulfurivorans
TTAGCAGCGGAATGGCGGCAGCGGCTTATGCTGGCGTACCGCTCACCCATCGTCATCGCAGTCAGTCGGTCATTTTCCTGACGGGGCACGAAGCCAGAGGAAGCCATCCTCCAGACTGGTCACGCTATGCCAAGGCGGCAGACACTCTGGTCATTTACATGGGCATCGAACGAATATCCGATATCTGTCAGGGCCTCATTATGGGCGGTCTGGCTGCTGAAACCCCCTGTCTTGCCGTACAATGGGCGACCATCATGCAAAAACAGGTACAGGCGCCCTTGCAGCAATTCAGTACAGCCATCCAGGCAGCGGAGTTAGGCAGTCCGGCGATTCTCATTATTGGTTCCGTCGTGGAACTGGC
>NZ_JAAOMP010000021.1 GCF_018853815.1 Acidithiobacillus sulfurivorans
AAAAAGGATGGTGGCGTGAAAACGATTCATGTAATCAGCGTGTCTGGTGGCAAAGACAGCACGGCCACTTTGCTGATCGCTTTGGATCGCGTACCCAGAGAAAATGTCCAGGCGATATTTTGTGATACTGGAAATGAAATTCCGATAACTTATAAACATCTGGATGAGTTGGAAAGACATCTGGGCATACAGATAACACGACTCAAAGCGGATTTTAGTCGTGAGATTATCGCTAAACGGCGGTTTGTCGCCCAGGATCAACGCACCCGGCGTGAATACAAAACCGCTCCGGTGTTTGATGCAAATGGAAATCCAGTGCCTAAGCGCGACCAGCATGGAAACATCTTGTATCGCACTGTTAGGCGTGGTGGCGTTTCGACCCAAGAGCTTGTCCAGAAAACGCGGAAAATCGGTGGCGGTCGCAAAGTACGCTGGTCCAATAAAGCCAAACGACGAGCGTTAAATGTGCTGCATCCTACTGGTAATCCATTTTTGGATTTGTGCTTGTGGAAAGGCCGTTTTCCTTCAAGAAAGGCACAATTTTGCACCGAGGAACTGAAGAGAAATATGGCCGTAGCCTATCAGCTACAACTCATTGAACAAGGCTTGCATGTGGTTTCCTGGCAAGGTATCCGCCGCGATGAATCACCCAATCGTCGTTATGCCAAAAAAATAGAGCGCATTGGCCCCAAACTTTGGGCTTATCGGCCTTTGGTGGACTGGACCGCACAACAAACCGTCGATTTTGTACGCGCTCAAGGTTGCCCTTTGAATCCATTGTATAGCCAGGGTCAAAGCCGTGTCGGGTGCGTCTGTATCAATAGCAACAAGAGTGATTTGGCCCAGGTGTCGTTTCGGTATCCGGAAGAAATAACAAGACTGTCTGAATGGGAACACATGGTTGGCCAAGCATCGAAGCGCGGATATTCGACGTTTATGTGTGATGCCAGCGACCTTAAAGACCGACGCGCCATTTTTTCGGATCTGAACATCCATGCGCGGGTGGCTTGGGCCAAGGGTGAAAATGGCACGATGGATTTATTTGATAATGGTGATCTAAATCTGCCGGCCTGCGCTTCATCTTACGGGCTTTGTGATCATTAAAAGGAGAGAACGATGACTATTTCTTGTGCCATAGAATGCGACGGGGCGGCGTGGTGGTGGAGCGCCAACATGCGTCTTTTGCCCTATGACAAGAATAGAGGCAAACGCTGCTGTTCATGCGGTGATATGGTCCGGCGCGGTGCGAAATATATCCAGGTGGAGCGTTGGCGAGATTATGCCAATGACATTGAAGAACGCATTTACGGCGATGAGGTCCCCCTGGCGTCCTGGGTTGTTTGCGAATCATGCGCCCCCATCTTCGTGAAGCTCCACGATGTGAACGTGGAAATAGATTTAGGAAACAGTAAGTTTCACGATCTTTTAGCTGAGTTTGAGGCGCTATATGGACCGAGTGACGGTTTCAAATTAAAGCTACCTACCTTTCAACCAGGAGGGATATGGCTTTGAAAACAGAACCCGTTGAAGCGCAGAAAATATCCTTATCGACAACTGAAAATAGGGACCAGAACGCTCATATTATCGCGGTAGTAAACAGGGCGATGTATGGAGAGTGTTCTGATCGCCAGCCCGAAGAAACGCTTGCTATGTTGCAGGAAAAGGCTCTGGCAGCAGGAGCAATATCGGTTATCGGTGTGCAACTGGTTCCGGTAGTTGATGATGGCATTATGCGGATGATGGCTTATGGAACGGCGATTATGGGAGCAAAAACATGAATCCACCGTATCGTTGTCTTTTTTGTGGCGCACCCAGTTGGCGCGAACCCAGCGAACAGACCCCGCCGCCGGATTATTGCCAAGAGGAAGATCATGGCACACCAGAGGAATATCTGGATGGGTCTATCGAAGCGGAGTGCGAACTTAATGAATAATCAGGTTGATCCTAAAAGTAGAGGCTTCGCGGTACGCTGGAGACTTGGCGGCATGAAAAATTTCAACGAGCGCATGAGCCGTTGGCATGGGACAAGTGGCGATGGTATCCAAACCGAGTGCGGGTTAATGGTGCCTGTGATAGCGCAAGGACAGCTACCAGAAACCTACGAACGGGATGACTACAAGAACAAAATCACCTGCAAAAAGTGTCAAAAATCCATTGTCTTAAAGGGAAGATCTCATGCCCGCTGACCTTTCGTTTTTCGCCTGGATCTGGCTGGTGATTCCCGCTGCAATAGGATCGCTGCTGGTCTGGATCCTGATTTTAGAACTCCAGCATGTTTTTCGTTTGTTTCGTGTTTTTATGAAGGGTCTTTTGAAATAAGATCCAAGGAGGAGATTTAAGTGTCTTTATTTATTGAACCAAACGCGGGCGTATCGCCCATTTTGCAGGTGATTCAGTCCGCTCGCCACGAATTGAATGTCGGTGTCTACTATATGACGGACCGCCCCATTCTCCGCGCCATCCGTGCCGCTAAAGCGCGAGGGGTAGAGGTGCGGGTCATCGTTGAGGGCAAGCCTTATGGCATGAAATCCTGGCAGGTGAGAAAGGAAGAACGGGAGATTAAGGCGACGGGTGCTGTGCTGCACCTGGCCCCTTATCGATTCACCAGTCACGGCAATCACTGGGCTTTTTATCATGCAAAATATCTGGCGTCAGGCCATGAAGCTGAGATCGGTAACCCGAATTTTGCCTGGTCCGATTTTCATAGTGCAAGGAATTATCTCTATGTCACGAAAAATCCAACCGTGGTTAAGGCAGTCAACGCTGTTTTCAATGCCGACTGGAACAACCAGTCTGCTCCTGCCTGGGCGCATAAAGTCCTGGTATTGTCGCCAGGCACTTCGGCCCATCAAATCATCCAGGTGATCGATCAGCCGGGACGGATCAATATTGAAGATGAAGAAATCGGTCCCTATGCGCCGACGCTGGATGCCATCGCCGCCAAGGGAAGTTTGGCGCGAGTGATTATGCCGGCCAACATCAATGTGCAAGATCGTAAAGATGCGCAATTTCTTGTGGCGCATGGTGTGCAAGTGCGCTTAATGCCAGTGAAGCCTGTCTACTTGCACGCCAAACTTGTTTTGGGAAAAACGACGGCTTATATCGGTAGCGAGAACCTGACCCAGACATCACTTGAGGTCAACCGAGAGGTTGGATTGCTACTGAACGGTTCTGATATTCCCAAACTTCAGGCGCAGTTCAATCGGGACTGGGCGATGGGGCGGGATTATGATTAAGCGCGAAACCCGTTCGGTAGCTCCCCAGTTTGGGAATCGCGCCAGGGCTAAAGCAAATCGTTATCAGAAACCGCAACAAGACGTTGTCAGTTCGTCGCAGCCTGAACAGGAACGCCGTGAAACCCGGAAATTCTGGTATCCCAAGGATCTTGACCTTCCTGACGGCGGTGCATTGGTGCAGCCCAGGCAGATACAGCCTGAACCGTCGAAGACTGTCACGGTTACGGTTCGGAAGAGGTGGGATTATCGGAAATGAACGAACTCAAGAGTCGTTAGATTGAGCGTCATTAAGTCAACCTTTGCCTATGATGGGCTATACCATATTTTAATGGTAAAGAGAGTTCACCGTGTTATTTTTGCGTAGGATCGAATGGATATACTGGTCACTGGTTGGATTCATCGTTCTGGTTGGCGTGGGCATGCTTTTCGTGCACTTTGAAAGGTTGGTGGTTACTGATTCCACTTGCCAGCCGGTTGGGTTTTATCAGTTGCTCGGGACCCCTTTCCCGCTTCACGATGGGGAACTGGTAGAAGTTGAAATCCCGGGTCCGCAGGTTCATCCAGCGGTCGCAGAGGGATTGAAGTATCATTGGTTTCCGAAAAGCGAGCCCTGGATCAAGAATGTGGTGGCTTTGCCCGGCCAGACGGTGGTTCTCAAGCGGCAAGGTGTCCGGGTAGATGGTCGGTTATTGCCGAATAGTCATGTCGATAGATGGACGCCTGGGCATCATCATCGGATTCTGCACTATCCATTTGGTACTTATCATCTGAAAAATGGACAGGTTTGGCTCTATGCCCCCGGGAATTATGCCTTCGATTCGAGTTATTACGGACCGGTTTCGGAAAACAATATCATGGAAAAAGTGCGTCCGTGGTGGGTGATTCCTGGAAGCCAATTCTGGCTGAAAAAGGGGGATTAAGGTGGTTAAAGTCAGGTTGTTGGCTATCATCCTGACGTTGATCGAAGCGGTGGGCATGATTCTCTCACTCCTTCTGATTTGCGCAATGGTCGTTATGGTGCCCGGTTTTCATTTTCCTTTACCAAGAATTCAAACAATCAAAGGAATTGTTACCGGCCTTTTGTTCTCACCAGTAGGGGATGTCCTGTTTTTTGTTTTTCTCGAAGCGTGTAGAAGGATATATATAAAAAACATGATTAAATTTTCAGAATGAAGTCAGAATGCACATCTATCATAAAGGTACGATAACTGCTGAGGTGGGCCTGGGTGTCTGGGGCATCGCTATTGGTCTTGCCAGTTTGCGCGGCCATGGGTATCCGATCACCGAATACTGGATTGCCGCCGGGTTTACTGTCGGTTTTCTTTGTATTGTCTGGGGTATTGCCTGGGAAATGCGCACAGACAAAGAACAGGTTTCAGAAAGTGCACTGACGACACTGCACTGGTACGCAAGATTCTGTCCGCATGCCAAAGACCTGTTGCAGCGCACAAGCCATCCGACCTGGTCAGAAGCTTTTGCGGTCGAGTCGTTGTGTCGAAAGCGATACCGTCATGCCGTCTGAATGTTTTCCGAAAACAGGGTATACCATTACGTCATGTGTTATGCTATACCATAACCAAATTTAGGAAGAGGTTTTGTATGCGAAAAATCATCGTAAAAGGGCAGACGTTTGATGAGATTCCGACGCGTGTGCCCGTTAAAATGCACATGTATGCCAAGGCGTTGGCTTTTGCTCTGAATCAGAACTTGCGTCAGAGTTATATCGAAATGACTGAAAAGTTTTTGCGTGAAAAGCCTTGGGAAACGGGTCTGAAGTGGCGCCAGACCAAAGGGCTATCCCAGACACTTACGGAAAGTGCGGGGCGCCAGGCTACCGGATGGATGCAAATCAACATGCGTGTGACTCCCGAGCAAGGGGCCGATCTAACGCGGATTGCACAGAGTGCGGATATCAGCATGTCATCGGTTACCTATACCATCCTGTATTGGTGGACCTGGTATGTTTATCCGCCAGCCTATGAACGTGAAAGGCGTGCAAAGCTGCAGGCCCAGAGAAGTGGGGGATCAAAAGCGTGAAAGCGATTACCGTGATGAATCGGAAGGGCGGGGTGGGGAAAACCACCATTGCCCTACATTTGGCCGCGTGTGCTGCTGAAATGGGACTAAAAACACTCCTGGTGGACATGGATAGTCAATGCAATGCTACGACTATAGTAACCAGAAAAGTACGAAAATCATCTGATCTGGATATTGCGGTGACCGATCTTTGGGATGAAGATTCTGAGCTGGAATTCAGGAAATATGGCGACTTTGATTTTTTTATTCTGCCGGGTAGTGAACATGCAGTGGCTGTTCCTGGACAGGGAACGGTGAACCCTGAAGGTATGCGGGAAGCCCGCATGGCGATGGATCGGTTGCGTGAGTTCTCATTTGATCTGATTGTTTTCGATGTGCCCCCCGCACCCGGGGTGCTGCAACTGGCCCCCATGTTGTTGGGCGGGGTACTGGTCATACCGGTGATACCGGATACCCTGGCGGTTCAGGGGATGGTCGGTGCTATTCGTGATCGTCAAATGGTCCTGAATTCCGGTGTGCCACTGGATATGACCATCTTGATCAATAAATACAAGATGACAAGTGCCAACCAGTCACGCATGATCGAAATGTTACGAAAAACTGTTCATAAAGACAGTGTGTTGCCAGAGGTCTTTACAGATCGGGTGCTGGCACCTGATGCGCTGCGCGAAGGAAAGGCGGTGTGGCAATATGCGCCCAGAGATCCTGGCGCGAGTGTTTGGCGCAGAGTTTGTGTCAGAATAGTCGAAAATTTGATGAATAAGGAGGTTGAAGGTGGCGAAGATCAAGAAGGATGATGTGATGGAGTCTTTGGCATTTGCGCTTCAGGAAGACGCTGAAGGGCAAAATGGATCTGGAACATCTTCTGCCGGAAAGAAAAGCGGAGGACGGAATCTGTCTGAAAACCTGCCTTCTGGCCTGTTTTTGAAGTTGGATGAAATTACGCCCGATCCCAATCAACCCCGTCGTTTATCCGATGAAGCAGACGAAGATTTGGAACTGCTGGCGGAAAGCATTTTGCGTCATGGTGTGATTCAACCCATTACGGTCAGGCGACTGGATGGTGGATTCCAGATTGTGACTGGCGAGAGACGCTGGCGGGCATCCCGGCATGCGCTCTCTACCGGGAAGAAATGCGAACGTCCTGGCTACGATTTGAGCCGTATCCCTGCTGTTCTGGTAGAACCTCAGTCCGATGTAGATCGACTGGAAATGCAGATGGTCGAGAATCTGGCGCGGGCTGATATGAGCCCGCTGGATACCGCTTATGCACTTCAATCATTGATGGAGACCCAAAAGGTCAGCCAGGAAGAGTTGGGTCGTCGTCTGGGACGTTCGCGGACCTGGGTGAACCAGATGTTGAGCAAAGTGCATCCCGATGCTCGGGCATTGATCGAGCACCTGGAAATAGATGTGAATGCCGTTGGTCAGAATGAGCTCGTCCGGCTCATGGGCTGGTGGCGCGATACCGAGGGTAAACGAGCGATTTTTGTGGACCTGAAAGAGCGCGTCATTGCAGGTGTTGAACTGAAGCGCACGGTCATTGATGAAGCAGAAGAAATTTGGACGCTACGCAATGGTTTGGGTTTGCAGGATCGATCCGATTTGAGCATGGAGCAGTTGCGCGAAGCGCAGGATTGGGTATCGTCCAATGATGCGGCCAAGCGTCTGGCATTCCAGAATCTGAAGTCGGGTATGTCTTCAGAGCAGGCACTACGGGCTGCTTACCAGGACGAAACAACGGCACCAGAAGTTTCGAGTCCTCTTGATTCAGAGGCTGAGAAAGTATTGCCTGCGTCGGATCCGGACGAGGGTGCGGCAGATCATTATCTGGATGAGGATGAAGAAGAGAGTGAACCCGAATTTTCCGGCACATTGTCTGCAGTGGCTGCCGATGCGGTCTCTGTCGCACGTCAGCCTTCTGGGCGGGTGCCGAAGCCTACAGCCGGCACCGAAACGCATGGTATGGAATGGGAAGCTGCCAATGCGTCTGGGGTGTCCAGCGCGGCCAGGGCGCTTGCCGAAACAGGGGATGTGATGCCTGAAATGACGGTGAGCCTGTCGCATGGCCTGCTGTCCCGTCTTTTTCAGAAAGCGGGTCGGCATTATCATCCTTTGCGGGATGATGTCGCGGATGTTCTGGAGGTTCTGGAAGTGGTGGCTGAGGAAGGCTAAGTCTTGCTATACCTTTCCCCCAGCTTTCTTCCGGAGATCTTCATGTCCGACTGAGATAGCAATTGCGTCCACCTTGTCTGTGGGTGTCAACCGATCCGGCATGCCGCCGTAACTTGAAGGCGCTGACTTTATCTGGTGGAGTGTTCACCATTGCTAAGTAGGAAAATAAGATGAACTCAGATGAACTTGGAGAGAAGGGGGAAAGTCATTTCAAGGAGATATGCGCCGATGCTGGTTTGATATGTAATAAATCCGATAGAGACCGCTCCGGATGGGATTTCATTGTTGAGTTTCCACTGGATAAGGCCAAAGAAACAACTTTGGATAAGAGAATTTCTCCTGTTTCTTGTTATATTCAATTAAAGACGATGAAAGACGGTAACAAGTCGTTCAAGATGAGGCTCACGTCAGCCGAGAGACTTGCCAAAGAAGTTAAGCCAGCATTTGTCTATGTCTTTCTTGTGAATGAAAAATTGCAATTTACTCGATCATATATTTTACATTTTACGGGTGATCGATTAAGTGCGGTTTTAAAAAAATTACGCGTTGAGGAACTTAAGGGGACTTCACGGAATAAAATAAATAAAAAAACCATTTCTCTTACTGTTAGAGATATTGAATGCATAGGAACTACAGGGGAATCTTTACGTGGCGCTTTAGTATCAATGTGTGGGAATGATATATATGATTATATGGTAAAAAAAAGTGAGGAACTTAAGTGTCTTGGCTATACGGAGTCTCCGTATAAAGGTGCAATGACCCTGCTTCCTTCGTATGAAGACGAGATAGTTGATGTATTTCTTGGGTTAAAAAATGATCTTAAGCTTCTTTCCTTTCAGGTAAATGAGTCAAGATTCGGCATAGACCTTCCACTTGATAGCTTCGGTGAGGGAAAAATTCATTTTGATCCGAACCCATGTGATCAGTGTACCATTGTAATTAGGAGTGATTCTCTTTCAGGTCCAGCGATATTCGATGGTAGAATATTCATTCCGCCAAAGGTTTTGGTCACAGAAAAAAATAGGAAGATTGCTGTAAAGTCAGATCTTTTTACTATTGTTATATATGATGACCATTGCACGATATTCTTTAATGTCATAGATGGCATAAGAAAGACTGCAAATGAGTGGTCTCACTTTTGGCGCATGATGCTTGCCATCGCAATAGGGAATGGTACTATAGAGTTCTTACCAAAAAAATTTAGTAAAGCAAGGTTTCCATTAATATCGCATGACTCGGTAACTAAAGAAAGTATTTGCAAATATTGGCTTGATGTGCTTGAAGCTTTTTCCTTCTT
The DNA here is from genome assembly GCF_018853815.1 of Acidithiobacillus sulfurivorans. Classification (GTDB taxonomy): domain Bacteria; phylum Pseudomonadota; class Gammaproteobacteria; order Acidithiobacillales; family Acidithiobacillaceae; genus Acidithiobacillus; species Acidithiobacillus sulfurivorans. The sequence goes on from NZ_JAAOMP010000021.1 coordinate 8,746, forward strand.
GGTAAGCCAGGCTGCGATTTTGCAAGATCCAAAAATTTCTTTGAATGAGCTTCATATTGGATATCGAGAAATAATGCATTCATATTCGCTTATGAAAGATAAAAATGTGGTTATTACTTTTCATGCTCAATTAATTGATGCTTATAAAGATTTGTCAAGTAAAAAATTTATTTTTGCTTTGGCTTTTAGGCTGGATTCTGTGCATATTGCGTTCTTTGCTGTTGTAAGTTTTTCAATGGATCGTGATGGAGAAAATCTTTTGTGGCGCGTTGCGAATGTGTTCTCGACGTTCTCTTCAGAAATAGAGGACAAAGATGGTAGTTTTGAAACTTTCGTTAGAAACGCTCAGGTTGAAGCAAATATATACTATGTCATTAAGGTTGAGGTCGATATGAGGTGTTCATAATATCCGAGACTATATGTTGCTGTTTCAATAGAGGCTCTTATATGTTGCACTTAGTGGGTGGTGTCGCACTTGATTGGCACTTTATGAAATTCCATCTTACAAGTCGCACGCAACAAAACCTTGATAGACGCTGTGGTAAACCTTATGCTTGCTACTGCTGTAGGATATGAATATAGTTGGTAATTTTTATTCGGCCTAAGTCAGCAAAATTGGCACATCGAAATTTTCAAAAATAAATGAAGTTTGTAACAGACACTACATTCGTAATCTTCCAGGGCCCTCCGTCCCGGGGGTATTTAAAAGACTGACTTGCAGAGTCTCAAAGTGATGCCCGTGTGCGCCAGGATGAAACTTTATTATCCATCACGACCGCTATGGATTCACGATCAGTATTTAAGCCGTTCCACGGCAAAATCTCCATCTGTTGTCAGTCGATCCCCTTCGCGCCGTAGGTGATGGAACGTCTCTTCACCGCGACGCCTGCCTATCATAAACACCTGACCATAATTCGGGTGCTTTGCTCCATACTTTCCGACTTCGTCTTCATTGGCCCACATATGTCCGCCTTTCACTTCCAGCAATGCAATCTGATCCAGCGCGGGCCGAGATTTTACTGCCACCACAAAATCCGGGTAATACCCCTTCCCATCATCCCAACGATATAGACTTACCGATTCTGGACGTTTGACCGGGTTTCGATGCCACCATAATACCAGTGGACTCGCGTCCAGGGTTTTCGCCACCGCTAACTCGTCCAGATTCAAATCCGCAGGATAACACCCATACGCATTGTGCTTCGCTGTCATCAATTTCAATTCACTACTTATTTCTCCAGGGAGTGCCACATCCACATCGACAATCCGGCTAAGGCTTACTCTACGGTAGGCTTCACGAAGGATCGACGGATTGCGGACCATCACCAGATCCAGTTGCTGTAGTAGCAGCTCTTCGTCTTCTGGATAATCGTAACAATTGCGCTCTAAGCTGGACCGGAACCGCTCCAAAAGGAGGGGCTGCAATTCCCGATCGTTGGAGTCTACCAGTTTTAACCGCAGATTTTCTGCTCGTCTGGCCACATATTCTGGCGGTAATCGTGCGTAAATATCTTCATCGTGCTCTCCTTCCGCGTCATCAAAAAGACTGCTTTCATTTCGATGTATCTGAATTCGACTCTTGAGGCGCGTAGCCAAAACGGTCTCATTAAAATCTACATGGTCCGCTATAGCTTCTTCAAACTGCTGCGGCAACTTCGGCTTGTTTTCTGCCTTCAACATTGCCGGCACTATAGATGCACGCGGATAACGGTATACTTGGCTGGACTCCAGATTGAGCAAGGGCAATATGCTTTGCTCTGGATTTGAAGGCGGGGCAGGATTTGTAGATGTGTCTGCATCGTTTGTCGCCAACTCCAAAAGACCAAATGCGCCTTGAACCGCCTCGTTAAATTCTGGACAGGATTTATCGGATATGTCAGGTTCCACCTCGCTTTCCGAGATGTCCGCAAGGTTGATAATTGGTTGTCCATCATCATTTCCCGTTCTTGTTACACCCTCACTGTCAATCCACAACTGCAAGGATTCACCGGTCCTGACCACCTGCAATTCTGGCGCCCCCCCCAGGACGGTGATCACCGTCTGCGTACCGATACTCGGCGCTTGCGTCGTCATTTCGTTGATTTGATGTCCTGCGGTCAATAATCCTTCCTGTGACGCAGAATTGGCGAGGAACACATATCCGTGCTCCAGTTCTGGCGGGAGATCCCCGCGCCCTTGTAGCAACGAATGACGACGCAATATCCTCCCAATGACCTGCACGCCGAAACCCGCATCCCGAGCGCCGCGCAATGCCGCCAGCGTAAACGCGCGCGGGGCGTCAAAACCAATTGCGACCGCCATCTTGAAGATCAACACTTCCACCGTAGAATCGTTCGCCAACGATAATAGCTCAGGGTCCGGTTCGTCCGACGTATGCACCTTGACCGCATTAGCGGAAAAACCGAGCACTTCTACCAAATACTGCCTGGTCGACTCCTGATCATCCCGGCCATTAGGCACCTGAACCAGCATCAGCGGCGTTAGCGGTATCCCGGAGGCTTCCAACATATGCTGAATATTCCGGTGTGCTTTCGCACATTCATTCAATGCGATACGCTCAAAGCTCAATAATTGCGAGAGATTGTCGTCACTGGCGATGAATCGCACCATGCGCACCCCGCGCTTGAGCAAGCCTGCCTCGACCGCGTCCGTTCGACTCACCGATGCCCAGTCAGCAGGTCCGCCCAACGTATACCCGGTATCGGCTTCAAATGCCGTCAGGTCCGCGTCACGCGGTGTTGCTGTCATCATCAGGGCATAGTCCGGCGCCAAAACCGCCTTGAAAAAGACCCGTGCCTGTGCAGCACGATGAAACCCATGATGTGCTTCGTCCACGACGCATCCGATCCGCACTCCTTCTGCTCGCGCAAGAAGAATTAGCTCGTCCACGGATAATCCGTCGTCATCCCGTGTTCGCGACCTGCGGCTTTCGACGCTGCTGGTGGCGACTGATGACCAGGTGGTCACGAAAACCCCACCACTACGCACCTTATCAGATTGCCGATCCACCCGTAGGTCAAAGAGTTTTATTTCCGGCGCTTGTGCCGCCAATACCGAACGTGACTGTTCAACCAGTCCAGAGTAAGGGGCAAACCAGAACCAGAGTATCCTTTCCCTGGCCGAAAGGCGCCTTACCATTTCTACTGCCAGAATCGTCTTGCCGGAACCAGTAGGCGCTTGCAACACCAGTGCGCCATCGGTTTGCCTGGCTTCCAGGATACGGGAAGACAGGCTGGCATCCCGCTCCACCCGTTCATAAAGCGCCCGCACATTTTCAAAGCGGGCCACCATACCGTCCAGTACGTCATTCTGAAAATCTTTTAGGTCGATAGGCATATCAGCGTCCGAAACGGTCTCTCAAATGTTGTGGGATAGGTTGGCACTTTACCGTGTCTGGCACTAGCGCTTTGACGCGCTCAGGCGCCCAACTGTACAAGGTAACCGGCTGTTCGGTGGACATAGTGCGCCACTCGGACAACAGGTCCAGCGACGGCTCAGAGAAATCCCGGAGATAAGCCATGCCGACGTCCGTAGATAAGCCATACCCTGACCACGGCGACACGGGACGCTCATGCAGCAACTGCAAAGCGTTCCAGATCTCCGCGTGGTCCAGCTTCATGGTGAGCCGGTGCTTGGCAACCCGCCTGGTCCGCAGATATGCGAATCCTTCCTCCGTCACTCGGCGAACCCTTTCTGCGCACACGTCACGACACAGGTTTTTGTCCGGTTCCTCGTTCGTCGCCTCCGTACTGCTGATCAGTATGTAGCGCCGCCTCTGCCCATCTGCACGGTTCAGATCGTGTACCGCCTGCGCTGTACTTCCAGACCCTGCGAAGAAATCCAGTATCAGATCGTCGCCGGAAGTTACGAAAGACAGCAGGTTACTTAAAAATTCCACAGGCTTCGGATTGTTGAACACCTTACCCGCTCCAGGGAAAATACTTCGAAGCTCGTTGGCTCCAGCGCGACCGTCCATGACCATTACGCTGGACATTTTTTGTTGGTAATCGCGCAGGTACACCTTGAGTTCGATGATCTTATTTTCATCTTGGCCGAACAGTATCCGCCCATCACGCAATAAATCGCGCATCGTGCTTTCCGGGAATCGATACCCCATTAAAGGTTGCTTACACGGAATGCCGGTGATGTTATGCAAGACATCGTAGCGATAGCCCTCTCGACCAGGGTTGTGAACACTCTGACTTCCAGTATAAATTCCACCTGCATCAATGTATTTGTAACGGTCCAAAGGTGACAGTTGGTCCCTGTGTTCTCGTAGCCATGCCGTGTAAGCATTCTGCAACTCTTGTTGGCTTTTATGTCTGTTCAGAAGGTCCCTCTCCTTCTCCAGCATGAGAGATTTCACTGCGAGATCTGGCGATTTCCAAACTGCAGGGCAGGAAGACTTATCCTTCATGTAAACCAGCACGTATTCATGCTCGGTTGCCACCCGGCTCGGGTTGTTGTCCGTCACGTTCTTCCAGATAATGACCCCAGCCTTGTTCTCCTCACCAAACACGCGGTCCAGTAGCATGCCCAGACGGAAAACTTCGTGATCATCGATGCTGACCATGATTACGCCGTCTTCTGATAACAGATCCCGGGCAATCGTTAGGCGCTGGTACATGAACTCCAGCCATAAGGAATGCCGGAAGCGATGGGTTTTGTCCACAAAACGATCGTTGTAGACAAAGTCCTTTTTCTGCGTATTGTAGGGCGGATCGATGTAGATACAGCGAACCTTCTCTTTGTGGCTGATGCGCAGAGCACGCAAAGCGTCAAAATTGTCGCCTTCTATGATCAGGTTTTCCCAAGGAGCGCCACCGTGACTGAGTTCCGCCACCAGAGACATAGCGACATAATCGTCATTCAACGCGCGGTCCATCTCAATGCCTTCGCGTTCCCATACCAAACCCAAAGAACGATCGGCGTCGCGACGCTGCAAGAGCTTGATGAGCGATTCGCGGTCTAGGTGGTCGTAAGGGCTAGGCATGGAGTCCGGGTTTTTGTGGCGGTGAGGTGGGGATGGCAGGTTATTGTGGCAAGTTTAGCATGAGGTGATTGCGCCTTGCCAAGATTCAGCCGTACCGTTCATGTTGTTACCGCATTAAGTACGCATTTTCTTCGCCAGGTCCTCAGCCTTCAGGTGGGGTTACTGAATAATGTGCGATCAAACTCAGCGCGTGTAACCGATTGACTGCGGATGTCCCTGTTTACATAGATTTGCAGGCTACTCCATGACTCATGCAGGCTGACATGCTGAATATCAGGGATACTCAACCCATCTTCGGCCAGCCGTGAGCAACCTTCATGTCGCAGGTCATGAAAATGCAGATCTTCGATTCCCAGAATTTGCATGTGCCGCGTCCAGTAAGTCCCAATGGTTTTTGGATCAAACGGAAACAGTCGGTCATCCTGCATCATTTTTCGGCGTGCCACCAGATCAGCGTCCTCTATGGCTGCTTTAATGACAGGCTGAAGGGCATCTGTGATGTGCATCCATTGATCGTTTCCTTGTGATCCGCCGGGGTTTTTTATATTGCGTACAAGCCAGATTCCACGATCCTGATCGTAGTCCGAAAGGCGCATGGACATGATTTCCGATTGCCGCCGGCATGAATAGATGGCAAACCAGAAAATAAGATACATGGGTGGTGAGGATTTTCGATGTCCCAGGGATAAAAACCGCTCGCAGATTTTCTCTATCTCTTCCCGTTTGAGTCGTCGCTTTCTCTTCCGTGATCTCGCTACCAGGCGCTCGGCCCGGCAAAGCTCTGTCGCATCACCGATAGCTTCCATGGATAGTGGTATGCCCCAGGCGGCGCGTGCATAGCGATAGACTACCCGCAACCAGATCAGATCGTTGAGCACGGTGGATGGACCTGTTCCGGACACGCGGCGACTACGAATATGGGAGATAAGGCGCGGGGCATCAAGCTCAGATGCCAGGCATTCCGCAATGGGCAGTCTCCGTAATAGGAGCAGGTGCTGCAACTTGGTGCGGCCTAACGGCTCGACAGTTTGCTTTTCCTCAATGTAGCGATCGATCATCTTGCCAATGGGCAACGCCGTTGAAGGACGCGTGGCCGCTGCGGGGTTTTCACGAAGGGCCTGTTCGCGTTCTAATGCCCAGGCTTTGGCCACCGCTTTTTTATGGAACGTCCGGCTCTCACAATGGAAAACTTCCCCATTGCGCTTAAGACGAATCGTTGCGGTATGACGAAGGGTACCATCCTTCTGTTTTCGTGAGACAATAGTCGCCAAATTGGTGCTCCGGTGCAACATGGACGGAAAAACGATTTTATGTTGCACTCTTGTAACACCGGATGCGGTAAAATGCAAGCTAATGCGGCAAAATACGGCATAATTCGGACGATCCGAGTATGAGATAACTCTATGAACTTAAATACAAACTTATTAAAATCAAGAGATAAGCTATTGTCGGTTGCGCCGATGCTCGACTGGACTGACCGCCATTGTCGGCATTTTTTGCGACTGATTTGTCCTTCCTGCGTGCTCTACACGGAAATGCTGACGACTAACGCGCTGTTACTGGGCCGCGATCCCCAGCGTTTCCTGGAGTATTCTGTGGCCGAACATCCTTTGATTTTGCAGGTGGGGGGTGATGATCCGGCTGCGATGCGACGAGTATCCAGGCTGGCCAGAGAGTATCAATACGACGGAATCAACCTGAATGTAGGTTGTCCCTCGCCGCGCGTACAAAAGGGCAGTTTTGGTGCCTGTCTCATGGCGACGCCGGAATTAGTTGCCGAGCTGATGGCAGGGCTTTCGGACAGTGCCTTACCGGTGAGTGTCAAACATCGTTTGGGATTGGATCGCGAAGAGGATTATGCGTCTTTGCATCAATTCGTGGAAATTGTGGCTCAGTCGGGATGTCAGCATTTTATTGTGCATGCCCGTAATGCCTGGTTGAAGGGCTTGAACCCCGCAGAAAATCGGGAAATACCGCCATTACGATGGGATTGGGTACATCGTCTGAAAAGCGATTTCCCCCATTTACGCATTGAAGTCAATGGGGGCTTCAAGACCACTGAAACAGTACTGGATCAATTCGCCCATGTGGATGGAGTGATGATTGGCCGAGCGGCTTATCATAATCCAATGCTGCTGGCAGAAGTGGAAATGGCCATGAACCGGCGCTGGCAATTACCTGATCGACAAGTCGTGCTCGAACAATTACTGGCTTATGCCGAAAACTGGGGAGAGGCATTGCCTGCGCCACGCCTGAGCCGACATCTGCATGGTCTGTACTTTGGGGTTACTGGCGCCGGGGAATGGCGTCGTTTTCTGGGTACGGCGAATTTAAATGAGAACGCCGCAGAATTTCTGCGGCGAGCCATGCAACATGTTGAAAAAATAGATCAGGCAAGTACTTGATTACTGATTTCCAGCAGGCGCAAGGTACGTTGATCGCGGATGCGGTAATAAACGCGACTGGCCACTTTTCTGACCAGGACCAGACCGGAATCCTGCAGTAAGGCAAGATGTTGGGAAGCGTTACTGTGGCTGGTGTTGATGGCTGTTACCAGATTTTGCATGCTCATTTCACCGCGCCCCAGCAGGCAGATAATTTTGTAGCGTAATGGATGAGACATAGCCTTAATAATTTCAGAAAGCTGGGCAATTTCCCATTCGGGAATGATCGTGTTTCCTGTGGTTTTCATGGAGGCTCCTTGCTTGAATGTCATTGGGTAACCGACCCAACAATTAAGCAGAAACCATGCCATCAAGTTTACCTTCATGAAATTTAAAACAAAAAACAATAATCGGCGTATTTCTATGACGCGTTTATTAGCTTATGCTGTAGACGTTTGACTACGCTTTTTGCACAGATAATTTTTTTCTTTGATTCGTAAGATGTTTTTGTTGTTTTCAAGGAGCGACAGTTATGGCTTCATGGCTGTCGCTCCCGCTCAGATCAGATTTTGTTGCGCCAATACTGATCTTCCTTGTCCATAATCCGCGCAGCCTCATCCGGCCCCCAGGATCCCGCTGGATAAGTGAGGATGTAATCGGTTTCACGTCCCCAGGCCTTGATAATCGGATCCACTACCCGCCAGGCCCATTCCACTTCGTCAAAGCGGATAAACAGGGCTTTATCGCCTTCCATGACATCCAACAATAAGGCCTCATACGCATCCAGTTCCTGTTCACCCTCCTTGCGATAGGAAGCGTTGAGCTGCACCGGACGGACGCGCATCTCCAGGCCGGGTTCCTTGATCTGAATTTCAGTTTTCAGGCTTTCGGGTTCCAAAGAAAGCAGGATCCAGTTGGGTTCAATTTTTTCGATGCTGGTTTCTCGAAAAAGTTGCTGAGGCGTATGCCGAAAACGCAGGGCAACGCTGGAGGTTTTGTTTTCGAGGCGTTTGCCGGTACGCAGATAAAAAGGAACCCCGCGCCAGCGCCAGTTATCAATATAAAATTTCGCGGCCACATAAGTCTCAGTAATGGAGTTGGTTTCAACCCCGGCTTCATCCTGATAGCCCGGTACATGCTTGCCATCTACTACCCCGGGACCATATTGGGCGCGCATGGCATAGGCCGTAACGGCAGATTTGGGGATGGGTCGAATAGAGCGGAGTACCTTTACCTTTTCATCACGCAGAGCGTCCGCTTCCATGCAAGGGGGAGGCTCCATGGCTACCAGAGTCAGTATTTGCATCAGATGATTCTGCAACATATCCCGCAATGCTCCGGCCTGATCATAATAACCGGCGCGACTTTCGATACCACCACTTTCGGCCACGGTTATTTGCACGTGGTCTATATAATTGCGGTTCCACAGGGCTTCTACGGCCAGATTGGCAAAACGATACACCATCAGGTTCTGGACGATCTCCTTGCCTAAATAGTGGTCAATACGATAAATCTGTTCCTCGCGGAAGTGACGATGCAACTGTTCATTGAGGCGCATGGCGCTTTCCAGGTCTTCACCAAAAGGCTTTTCAATAACAATGCGATAGTCGCCTTCCTGATTAAAGCCGGCACCCGAGAGTTGCTGAACAACAGGCACAAAGTCTGCCGGGCGAATGGCCAGATAAAATATGGTGGAAGCAGGTTTATCGGCACCTTCCTCAGTGAGTGCTGCGCGGAGCTTTTCATAAGATTCCTTTTCATGAATTTCCCCGCGCACATACTCAAAGTGTTTGCAGAAATCATCAAAATGTTCGGGATGATAATTCCCAGCGTAGGTTTCCAATTGTTCTCGCAAGAAATCCTGCCAGCCATTATTGTCCCAAGGACGCCGCCCAAAAGCCAAAATGCGCATTTCCTTGGGCATCATACCGGCACATTCCAGGTGATACAGGGCCGGAAGCAGCTTTTTACTGGCCAGATCCCCCGTAGCGCCAAAAATGACGAACTGACAAATACATTGGTTATCCACTCAACCCTCCTTTTGTACGGCATGACCGCCGAACTGATTACGCATCATGGCCAATAGCTTGGCCGCATAGTCGTCTTTTCCCTGGGAAGCCCAACGCATCTGCAGGGCCAGCGTGATGACCGGAGCGGGAATCTTCATGGCCAAAGCGGCTTGTGCGGTCCAGAGCCCTTCGCCCGAGTCGGCGACTACCGGAGCAATGTCCGCCAGGACCTGATCTTTGTGCAGGGTGTCAGCGGTCAGATCCAAAAGCCAGGAGCGGACAACACTACCATAGCGCCACATTTCGGCGACGTTGGCGAGATCCAGATTAAACTCGGTTTTGGCCTGAAGAATAGCGAAACCTTCGGCGAGTGCCTGCATCATTCCATACTCAATACCGTTGTGGACCATTTTCACGAAATGCCCACTACCTACCGGTCCGCAATGCAGCCAACCCTGATTTTCACCGGGAGCGAGGGCTTTCAGGAAAGGCGTGACCTGAGCAACCGCCTCATGGCTGCCACCCACCATCAAGGCATAGCCTTCTTGCAATCCCCAGACGCCGCCGGAAACGCCCGCATCGACATAATGCAGGCCTGCAGCTTCCACCTTGGTGGCCTGCGCCATGGAGTCTTCGTAGAGTGCATTGGCCCCATTGACCAGGATGTCACCTTTACCCAGCAAGGGAAGCAGCTGATCAATATGCTCCTGAGTGGCTTCACCTGCCGGTAGCATTAACCAAATGACTCTGGGGGCTGGCAGTTGTTTGACCAGATCTTCCAGCGAGCTGGCAGCGCGCATGCCGGTTTCCTGGGCAAGGTCCCGGGCCTTTTGGGCGTGGCGATTGTAAGCAATGACATTCATGCCTTTTAGATGCAGACGGCGCGCCATATTGGCACCCATGCGACCAAGACCGACCATGCCTATACTGGGTTTACTCATGTCATGCTCCTTTGCGTATGCGTCTGTCGGGAAAATGATACTATGTTGAGTATAGACATATTGGGCTTTTATTGTTTTTTTGCTAAAGGAAATGCGCATGAATCTGGGTACTCCGTGTTCTGCTTCTGCGACCCGGCTGATGATGCTGGGCGCCGGTGAATTAGGTAAAGAAGTGTTGATTGCTGCCCAGCGTCTGGGTATCGAGACCATCGCCGTGGATCGGTACGCAGATGCTCCTGCCATGCAGGTCGCCCACCGCGCCTACGTGATAGATATGACGGACCCTGAGGCGATTCTGGCTCTGGTCAAGCGTGAGCGTCCGCAGTTCGTGGTCCCTGAAATTGAAGCTATTGCCACTTCCGCCCTGGCGGAAATCGAAAATTCCGGCTTGGCCACAGTGGTCCCTTCAGCGCGAGCCGTGCAATTGACCATGGATCGCGAAGGTATTCGTCGACTTGCGGCCGAACAGTTGGGCCTGCCCACTTCTCCTTACCGCTTCGCCAGCAGCTTGTCTGAACTGGAGGCGGCAGCTGCCGAGCTGGGTTTTCCCTGTGTGATCAAACCGGTCATGTCTTCCAGCGGCAAAGGGCAGTCGGTCGCACGGAGTGCGGCGGAATTGGCGCTGGCTTGGCAGGAAGCGCAGACGGCCGGGCGCGTGGGGGCGCAGAAAGTCATTGTCGAGGGTTTTGTGGACTTTGATTTTGAAATCACCGTGCTGACGGTGCGCTCTGCCTTAGGTACGGTATTTTGCCCGCCCATCGGGCATCGTCAGGAAGCCGGAGATTATGTGGAGTCCTGGCAGCCCCAGGCCATGTCCGCGCAGGCGCTTCAGGATGCACAGAGCATGGCGCAAAAGGTCACGGATAATCTCGGCGGACAGGGATTATATGGGGTGGAATTTTTTGTGCAGGGTGAAGCAGTGATTTTCAGTGAGTTGTCGCCTAGACCCCATGACACCGGTCTGGTGACCTTGGCCAGTCAACGTCAGAACGAGTTTGAATTACATTTGCGGGCTATTCTGGGCTTGCCCGTTGATCCCGGATTCCGCAGAGCTTCGGCTTCTGCGGTTATTCGGGGTAAAAATCTGGGCTGGGGACCCCGATATGCCGGTCTTGAAACAGCACTGGCCGTGCCGGAAAGTGATTTACGTCTTTTTGGCAAGCCGACGGCCAGCAAGTTGCGGCGTCTTGGCGTAGCCGTCGCTGCCGGAGAAAATGTGGAAGAAGCACGGGAAAGGGCCGCCCAGGCCGCCGCTGCAATTACGGTCAGCCCCGCCTAACTTTTTACAAATTGTTCGATGCGGTCCAGTGCCATTTCCAGATTTTTGTCACTGGTCGCAAAAGAAAGGCGAATATGTCCGGGGCTTCCAAAGGCAGAACCCGGCACCACCGCAACGCCTGCTTCCAGGAGGGCTTCCGCCAGAATCAGGTCATCCTGCAGATTTTTGGCCTGCATCACTTCATGAAAGCCCGGGAAGCTGTAAAAAGTGCCATCTGATGGCAGCACGTTGACGCCCGGAAGACTTTGCAGGCGACCATATACATAAGCATGACGGCGCCGGAAAGCATGGACCATTTCATGTACCGCACTATCCCCCCCCTCCAGGGCTGCCTGGGCAGCTACCTGGGCGATGGAGGTAGGATTGGAGGTGCTTTGCGACTGCACGGTGTTCATGGCCGTAATCAGTGCCTCGGGTCCCGCACAATAACCAATGCGCCAACCGGTCATGGCATAAGCCTTGGAGACGCCATTCATCACAATGCATCGTTCTTTCAGATCGGGGCAGGCATTGGTGATGTTTACGAAAGGCTGATCCTGAAAGAGAATTTTTTCATACATGTCATCGGTGGCAATCAAAATCCGGGGATGACGGCGTAATACCTCTCCCAGTGCTTCGAGTTCACTGCGGCTGTAAGCGACTCCTGAGGGATTGGAGGGGCTGTTAAGCACTAAAAGCCGGGTGTTTTCGGTAATGGCCGCTTCCAGTTGCTCGGCGTGAATTTTGAAATGCTGGGCGGCATCCGTATCAATAATGACTGGACAGGCCTCGGCAAGAATGACCATGTCGGGATAGGACACCCAATAGGGCGCGGGAATGATGACTTCATCTCCAGCATCCAGCAAGGCCTGACAGAGATTGAAAAAACTCTGTTTGCCGCCCACGGATACCAGCACCTCATTGGGGTGGTAATCGAGTTGATTGTCCCGGGCAAATTTGGCCATGATGGCCGCTTTCAGCTCTGGTGTTCCACCAACCGCCGTATACTTGGTGAAACCCCGATGAATAGCTTGAATAGCAGCATCCTTGATATATTCGGGAGTGTCAAAATCGGGCTCGCCAGCGCCGAGACTGACAATGTCTTTGCCTTCCCGACGGAGTTGCTGTGCCCGGGCGGTAACGGCGAGTGTCGGAGAGGGACGCACCGCAGTAACGCGGCGGGAAAGGCGAATATCCACGATGTTAAACTCCAGATATCATTTTCAGCGGGTGCGGCAAATGCGCACAAGAGGGCAAATGATAAGCATCCGTCACTTAAAATCAACTATTTTGCTGTGGGCGAAAAGATCGATGGTTGCCCGTGGTGGTGGATTGACATTACAAATGGCTACAAGGATATGCTTCGGGTTGACGCGGACAGAAAAGGGAGCGTTATGAAAAATCTGGAGATCGGGGTGGCCGGGATGACCTGTGCCTCCTGCAGTAGTCGGGTAGAGCGCACCCTGAATCGCTTGCCGGGGGTGCAGGCCACCGTGAATTTGAGTACTGAGCGGGCAACAGTGGCATTCGATCCGACCCAAACTAGCCTGGAAACGCTGAGGGCTGCGATTGCTGATATAGGCTATCAACCTGTCGTGGCCCAATCTGAGCTGGAGGTTGGTGGGATGACTTGTGCTTCCTGCAGCAGTCGCGTTGAGCGCGCTCTGGGCAAGGTGCCCGGCGTCCTGTCGGCCAGTGTCAATCTGGCCACGGAACGAGCCATGGTCGAATATTTTCCGGATAGTACCAATCAGGATCAATTGATTGCCGCCATTGTTAATGCCGGTTATGAAGCGCGGGCGGTCCGTGCTGATGCCCGGGGTGAAGATCGTAAAATCTCCCAATTGCGGCTGATGCGAAAAGATTTGCTGACGGCAGTTGTTCTGGCTGTACCCATTTTGTGCTTGTCCATGGGCCCCCTGCTTTTTCCGGCATGGGGACGATGGCTGCAAGAAGATGCGCCCTTTGTGCATTTTTGGGACTGGGTTCAGGCCGTGCTGGCAACGCTGGTACTGGCCGGTCCGGGGCGGCGTTTTTTTCGTCCGGGTCTGATTGCCTACCGCCATTTGTCTCCCGACATGAATTCTCTGGTGGCTACCGGTACGGGAGCCGCCTGGCTATTCAGCATGATCGTGCTGATTTTTCCGGAGCTTTTCAGCCAGGTCGGAGGGCATGTGTATTTTGATTCGGCGGCAGTAGTTATCGCCGCCATTCTGCTTGGCAAGTATCTGGAAGAGCTGGCCAAAGGCCGGGCCTCGCAGGCGATTCGGCATCTGGTTGATCTTCAGGCCAAGGATGCAACACTGCTCAAGGATGGGCAGGAACAGCGGGTGCCACTCAACCGCATCCGCACCGGAGATCATCTCCTGGTCAGGCCGGGAGAACGCCTACCCGTGGATGGCATCGTTCGGGAAGGAGAATCTTATATAGATGCAGCCATGCTGACCGGTGAAGCACTGCCTGAGCATAAAAAAGTAGGTGACGCCGTCGTCGGCGCGACGATCAATGGTAACGGCAGGCTGATTATCGAAGCGACTGCGGTGGGGCAAAATACAGTCATTGCCCATATTATTCAGATGGTCGAGCAGGCTCAGGCCGGAAAGCTGCCGATCCAGGGCCTTGCTGACCGGGTGGTTCGCGTATTTACGCCTTTGGTCATTGGCATTGCGCTGCTGAGTTTTATGGTGTGGTTGTGGTTGGGACCAAGTCCGGCTATTACTGTGGCGCTGTTGTCCGCTGTGGCAGTACTGGTGGTCGCCTGTCCCTGTGCCATGGGGCTTGCCACCCCGGCGGCGGTCATGGTCGGCACCGGACGGGCTGCAGAGCTGGGTGTGTTTTTTCGCAAAGGACTGGCACTGGAAACGCTGGCGCAGGTGAAAACGGTCTGTCTGGACAAAACCGGCACTTTGACGCGGGGTACGCCAGCCGTGTGTGAAATTGTCGCAGACGATGTCCGCCAGGTTCTGACCTTGGCTGCGTCGCTGGAAGCGGCTTCTGAGCATCCTTTGGCGCGGGCCATTGTTCAGGCTGCGCGTGAACGGGAAATTTCCCTGTCTTCGGTGACGGATTTTCAGGCTGTTCCCGGCCGGGGTGTTGAGGGCGTCGTAGCCGGACAGAAAATTCTGGTCGGTACGGCGGTCTGGTTGCAGGAAAACGGGGTAGAGCAGGGCGCTAACCGTTGGACGGAGCCGCAGGTGGCCCAAAGCTGGGTGTATATTGCAGGGAATGGACATTTGCTGGGGAAAATCGCCATTCAGGACAGCGTACGACCCGAATCCTTAGCGGTCGTTCGGCAACTGCAGTCCATGGGTATGCGGGTAGCCATGATTACGGGTGACAGTCAGAGCGCAGCACAGCATCTTGCTGAACATCTTGGAATAGAAGAGGTTTATGCAGGGGTGTTGCCTCAGGATAAGGCAAATATCGTCAAGCAGTTACAAAGCCAGGGCGGCAAAGTCGCCTTTGTGGGCGATGGCATCAATGATGCTCCGGCTTTGGCTCAGGCCGATGTGGGTCTGGCCCTGGCTTCGGGCACTGACATTGCCATGGCGACGGCTGATCTGACCTTAACCCATGGGGATCTCAGTGCATTGGTGACGGCTGTGCAGGCAGCGCGAAAAACCATGGCGACCATTCGCGGTAATTTATTCTGGGCGTTTTTCTACAATATCCTGCTGATTCCGGTGGCTGCGGGTGTGCTGATTCCCTGGGGATTTCAGCTGAATCCCATGCTGGCGGGACTGGCCATGGGAATGTCGTCAGTATTTGTGCTCAGTAACAGTTTACGTTTGAAGTGGCTGCGTCCCTGGGTGCCTGATTCAGCGTGATAGATGTGGCTGTTGCCGCTGAAGCTTTGCCGCTCCGTTGTCCCTTGCCTGTTGTTCTAAGGTTCATCCTGCTGTCAGGAGAGAACTCGCCTTTTGGGCTCAGACAGCTCTCCTGACGGGCGCAGGATTTCACCAAGAACAACAATGGCTCAGGCCAAAAGTCACGGCAAAGCTTCAGCGGCAACAGCCACCCTATTAAAACGGCGACCTAAAAGTATTTAAAGAGGTTCAGCACTGTAACGCACCATCAGCGTGTGCTTTTCACCCGGCTGCAGTTGCAGCACATTTTCGGCGGCGTTGGCGGATTCCACGCAGAGCATCTGCCGCCAGCCATCCGGCGTGTAATCTCCCATGGCAGCGGCTTTCTCGGCCCAGGGCGTCCAGACTACTGTGGAATCGGCATGCTCCTTATGAATACGAATTCGGCGGTACATGCGCGGGTCATGGATAATGCAATCACTTTGGGTGTTGAGATAAACCCGGTCGGTCTCGGCGTTGAAGGTAATGTCACCTTCCTGCTGCTTCCGGGCGAAATCTGCGGTTTTGTCGAGATACGTACAACCATCCAGACCTTCCAGGCGCACCGAATGAATATCGCCCACGTGGAAATACGTATGGAAGGCTTCACCCAGAGTGATTGTTTCGTTTCCGGCGTTATGGGTAGTCAGAGACATTTCCAGAGTGTCGGAAACGACAATTTCAAGGCTGACCGGAGTCTCATAAGGCCACTGCGCCCGGGTTTCTTCCGTGGGTTCCAGGGTCAGGGTAATCCGGGTACTGTCCTTGCTACTTGATGAATCGCTGACGGTCCACAAGTGGGTGCGCGCAAAGCCATGAGCTGGAAACTGGCTATTGTCGGGGTGCGGACCGAACCAGGGCCAACATACCGGCACGCCGCCGCGAATGGATTTGCCGACGGCGAAGCGCGATTTTTCCGAAAGCCAGATGAGGGGATCGTACTGGGAGCGTGGTTGAAACGCCGTCAGATGAGCCCCCTGCAGGAAAACACTGGCACTGGCACTGCTGTTGCGAATGTCCGCAAAAATCTGCCCCCCCGGACCAAAGCGAAAAAACACATGTTCGGGAATGGCGTAGCGATTCAGTGCATCAAGGGATTGCATGGTTATTCCAGGAAGTGAGGAAGTCTGGCACATTCTGCTGCTGAAGGTTGCCGGTGGTCAATTGACGGATCGCGATAATGCAGCCAAAGCCGTCGGGCAAGCGTATGCTCTGTTATTCCTGAAATTCGCTGACAAGGTGACTGAGTGGCGCAAAACCCCTGGCAACGTCCGGTCAATAAAAACCTCTGGGTCTTGTGGAAACTCAAGCCCTTTTTGCGTTCCCGGCTGGGGCTGCTGCTGGCTTATCTGCTGGCCATGCTCTGCAGTGCTGGCGCTTCATTGGTTTTGCCCCAGGGAGCCCGGTTTATTCTCGACAAGGGGTTCCATAGTTACAAGGCATTACTTTGGATCAGCGTTGCGCTGTTCATATTGGGTATGTTTACGGTCGCCATGCGCGGGCTGAGGGATGGTCTGGCAACCTGGTTGGGGCAGGGGGTCGTCGCCGATTTGCGCAGCGCCGTGTTCAGTCATGCGCTGCATCTTCCCGCCATATTTTATGAGACATTCCGGACCGGTGAGGTCATTTCGCGCCTGAGCAGTGATGTCACCATTTTACGCTTTGGTTTGACGGGCGTACTCGGGCGCAGTCTGCAAAGCGGAATCACCCTGGTCGGCGCGCTGGTGTTGATGCTGGTGACCATGCCCCAGTTACTGATTCCGGGAATGTTGGTATTGCCGTTGCTGGTATTTATCAATATCCGCTCAGGACGTCTGCAGCGCGGATACAGCCGCAAGGAACAGGATTATCTCGCCGATCTGAGTGCGCATACCGAAGAGTCCATCAATGGCATTCGTGTAATCCAGGCGCTTACCCTCGAACCGCAGACTGAAACCCGGTATCGCCAGGATATTCATCTGTTGCTGGGACAAGTCTGGTCGCGGGTTAAAGTCCAGTCCTGGTCCACCTTTCTGACGGGAAGCCTGGTTTTTCTGGCACTCAGCGCCATGCTCTATCTGGGCGGTCTGGCGGTTCTCGAAAAGCAGGTAGGCATGGGCGTACTGGCGGCATTTCTGCTTTATGCCCTGATGGCTGCAACATCTTTAGCCTCGTTGGGGGAGTTATGGGGCAGCATGTCGCGCCTGGCGGGGGCCACCGAACGCTTGCTGGCGCTGCTGGATGAACGGCCAGAACACAGTGTCCCGGCTTTGTCAGGCGAAGTCGGCAAGGTTCCAGAACCCTCTGAATTTTCCATCAGAAATCCGGCACGATTGACCCTGGAGCACGTAGCCTTTCGGTATCCTTCGCGGCCGGATGTGCCTGCTATTGAAAATATTTCCCTGGATATTGAACCAGGAGAAACAGTGGCTTTTGTAGGCGCTTCCGGAGCCGGTAAAAGTACCGTATTTTCCCTGCTCATGCGCCATTATCAACCCAGCGAAGGGCAAATTTTACTGGATGGAACGGCCATTGATGCCATGCCCTTGCGTAGCTTGCGCCAGCAACTGGCTGTAGTTCCTCAACATCCTGTCATTTTTTCCATGAGTATTGCGGATAACATTTTGATGGCGCGTCCTGATGCTGATGAGGCCGCTTTGCTGGCTGCCGTTCAGGCTGCTCGGGTGGATGAATTTTCTGACCGGCTGGAAGACAAGCTGAAAACTCATGTTGGAGAAAAAGGTGTCACCTTATCCGGAGGACAACGCCAACGTATTGCCATTGCCCGAGCCATTCTGAGAAACCCTCGTGTATTGATTCTGGATGAGGCCACCAGCGCCCTGGATGCGGAAAATGAGCGGCTCATTCAGGAGGCACTGGCTAATTTGACCGCACAGCGGACCACCCTGGTGGCAGCGCATCGTTTGGCCACTATTGTTCATGCCGCGCGCATTGCCGTGCTCGATCAGGGCCGACTCATTGCTATTGGCAGTCATGAAGCGCTGCTGAAAAGTTGTCCCACTTACCGACAATTTGCTGAATTGCAGCGCCTGCACGAACAATCTCCGAAATTATCCACCCTGGAAAAAATACGCGCCTGAAGAAAAACAGAACTATAGTCAAAGCTGGCGGTCTGAACTTGGGTAATTATTTTTGCAAACCGAATGTGGCATGTGGCCGATAAAAGGGTGGGAGGCCCTCTATGAGTACAGATTTTGACCAAAGTACCGCCTGGATCAGGCGCGCGCAAGGCGACATGAAGGCTTTTGTTGAAGGATTGGCGGCAAGGCTGGAGGGAGATATGCCCGGCCTGGTTGAAGTGGAAAGAAAAAAAGACGGTTTTTTTGCCAAGACCAGCCATGTCCATGCCATTACTGTTCACACCGACAATAACGATTATTTACTGACTCATGAGGGTGCGCATATCAGCACTATACGCGCCAAAACCGTGCGTGGCGTGGTGCTTAAACACGAGGATTTACCACTCGCCGCCTGGCTGGAAAGCCTGGTGAAAGACCTCGGTGATTTGTCTGGGCAAATGCAGGGAGCCAGCAATACATTGCACGATTTTCTCATGGGATAATGGCAAGGAGATACTATGTCCATTTGGGACAAGATTAAACACGGAATTGAGGAAGTCGCCCAGGATGCCCAGCGTGCGGCCGAAAATCTGGGTCATAACGTGAGCCAGGGCGTCCGCTCACAAACCCCTGAAGAAATGCAGCGTTATTCTGAATGGGAACAGGCCTTGCAGCAACGCCGCCTGCCCAATTTCGTCCAAAATCGCATGTTCGCGACCAGTCAGGGTCATCTTCCCTGGATCAGTACGGCCACTGCCGCAGAACTTCTTTTGCAGCGCAGTCACGGGGTTCAGCCCATCGGTATGGTAACCGGAAACTGTTGGTATCACTTTGGTTATTCCTGGACCCAGGGACACTATGATGGCTGGCACACGGCGGTAGAGCGTATGCGCCTGGAAGCCATCGCTCTGGGAGCGAATGCGATTGTCGATGTGCGCATGAAAGTGCGGCATGGAGAAGGCGAGGATATGGATTATGGGGTGACTGGCACCGCTATCCGGCTAACCGGAATTCCCCCCGCCACCGCGCCCGTTATCGCTACTGTGTCCGCCCTG
The DNA here is from genome assembly GCF_018853815.1 of Acidithiobacillus sulfurivorans. Classification (GTDB taxonomy): domain Bacteria; phylum Pseudomonadota; class Gammaproteobacteria; order Acidithiobacillales; family Acidithiobacillaceae; genus Acidithiobacillus; species Acidithiobacillus sulfurivorans. The sequence continues at coordinate 28,290 of NZ_JAAOMP010000021.1, forward strand.
GAATTTGTCCGTTTACTGGAAGATGGCGTGGTTCCTGTAGGTATTGCCATTGGCGCCAATTTTGACTGGTACATGCCCTGGATGGGTACTGTCGCTGATCAGGCTTCACAGCAGGCACCTTTTGCGGCGCGTTACTGGAACATGGAAATTACCGACCTTTCTACTTTTCAGGAAAATGTCCGGCGCCGGGCGCTGTATGATTTGCGCGAAGATGGCCGCAAGATGGCCGCCGGAGTTCTTGGACACACCAGTTATACCCAAATGTTTCGGGTGCCTGCCGATCAGGACAACCCCGAACGTTTTCTTTGTCGCCACATCAGTATTGGTACCGCCATCAGTTATCTACCAAAAAACCCACCGCAACATGAACTGCTTGTCATGATATCACTGGCTGATCACCCACTGACCAGTGCTACTGACTCCAAAAAGGATTTGATATGACCGATAGTACAGAACATCTCGCTCCCCATGCTGTAGAACGTCTGAAAGGACTGCGTTCGCAGGGCAGTCACGAAGGTATATTTACTTCAGATTTGTCCGTCAATGAATTTGTAATGGTCCGCAAGGCCAATTTTGAGCCCCTGGGTCTGGTGGTCGGATCGTGTATTTATCACATGGGTATCCAGTATGGAAACTGGAATCAAAACATGGAAATGGATGTGCTTTCCCAGGCCATGTATCAGGCCCGTGAACTGGCCATCAGTCGCATGGAGCAAGAATCTATTTTACTGCAGGCCGACGGTATTGTGGGCGTGCGTCTGGAAGTGAAACGTATGGAATGGGATCAGGACATTCTCGAATTCATGGCGATTGGTACGGCCATCGCCCACCGCAGTGGCGCGTCAGGCTTTAAGGGGGTGGGCGGCAAACCCTTTACCAGTGATCTGAGTGGTCAGGACTTCTGGATGTTGTTGCAGGCGGGTTACCGCCCCATGGAAATGGTCATGGGTTCCTGTGTGTATCATGTGGCGCATCAAGGGCTGCTGAAATCTATGGGAAATGTGGGCCGTAATACGGAAATGGAACAATTTACCCAGGCCATGTATGACGCCCGGGAACTCGCCATGGAACGTATGCAACATGAGGCGCAGGAAGCCCAGGCGGACGGCATTACCGGCGTTCAACTGCATGAAGGCAGCCACAACTGGAAACCCCATATCATCGAATTTTTTGCCGTCGGTACCGCCGTGAAAGCCATGGAAAATGCCGATGCTCTGGTTGATGGCCTGAGCCCGCAACTGGTTATTCCGGTCAACGATTAAAGCGCGAGTCATTCGCAAGGAGAATATTCAATGTCATTATTTAAGCATGCCTCAGAAATATTGCAGGGTAAGGTCAATCATTTTCTGAATAATGCGGAAGATCCTGCTGAAACCCTGGATTTATCGTATGAAAAAATGATCACCAACCTGCAGGAAACCAAACGCCATCTGGCCGATGTGGTTACCGAAAAAGTGTCGCTGGAAAGTCAGATGGCACAAGCTCAAAAAGCCGCTGACAAGGCCGACGCCGATGCCAAGATGGCTTTGGGTGCCAATCGTGAAGATCTGGCCCGTGCCGAGTTGGCCGAAAAGCAGTCCGAATTGCAAAAACTGGCCAGCCTCAAGGAAGCGCATGATGCCGTAGCGGCTCAGTCCCAGAAACTGCAGGATTATGAACAAAAACTGCAGGATCATATTGAACAGTTCCGCACCCAGAAAGAAGTGACCAAAAGTGAAATGATGGCCGCTAAGGCTGAGGTCCAGGCTGGAGAATCATTAAGTGGTATCGGCAAGGGTATGGATGACGCCGGTGAGGCCATGCGTCGCGCCCAGGACCGCACCGCACAAATGGAATCCAAGGCGACTGCCATGGATGGCCTGATTGAGTCGGGTGCCCTCAGTGACCCCCTCGATACCCGCAGTCAAACCGATAAGGAACTGGATAAAGTGCGCGCCAGTAGTGGCGTCGATGATGATCTCGCCCGTCTGAAGGCGGAAATGGCCAAAGAAAAGGCCGGAGGGGCATCCGGAGATAGTTCGGGAAATCCCTGAGCATTTGTGGATGTTGCTGGCGCAGCATATTGACCTCGGTCAGCGCAGTCGCTATATTACGCCCTCGTTGCGCTCGTAGCTCAGCTGGATAGAGCAACTGGCTACGAACCAGTAGGTCGGCGGTTCGACTCCGTCCGAGCGCACCAATAAAATCAGGCACTTAGCGTAATTTGCTAGGTGCCTTTATTTTTTTGGCTAACGCGAGGCTAACTTCAGAACGACCCCAGCCAAAGACCCCCCTGCATGCGGAAATCAGGGGGTTACAACAGTATCTGATTAACTGCGACTTACGAGAATCAATGGAACGGGAATCCCTGCGCGATGCCGTGCGCAAAGTGGTTCGGGAGGAATTGCACATACGGACTAATGCCGACCAACGTCCAACGCCGCCTAATAGACAGGAACCAAAGCATAGCCCTTTTCTTGATAGGCGATGGTAGAGATAAAGCCACTTTCCACCGGCGTCACACTCGGA
>NZ_JAAOMP010000022.1 GCF_018853815.1 Acidithiobacillus sulfurivorans
GTGTTCCAGAAAGCGGTATTTGAGACGACGCGCGAAGGCAACATGAATCTGCTGACCGATAATGGCCCAGATGAGAGATTCGTATGGGGATGCTATGCGTACGGGGCGCATACCGCGGAACTGCTCCTGAAGTTGACGTAGGGGAGCATCCTGTTTTCCGAGGGCGAGGAAATAGCGAGGGTTTTGGTCAAGGTTCAGGGTATTCCTGGCCCAATGCAGCCCGGCATCGCGGATGGCCCGAGAAATTTTCCGGTCACTTTGTATTTCCACGAAAAGTGCCGGGTGTTCAACGTCTTCTGACTCGCTGCGCAAAACCAGGAGGACTGGAATTCCGTCCAGATACAGCATCCGCTGCAAACCAGCATTGGGATCCACGTTTTCGAGAACGGTGGAGGGAGAACTCCACAGATATTCCATCGCCCAGCGAAAGCTGTAGGGCGGATCCACGGGCAGCGGGATAGTGACGCGATTTCCTGTCATAGGTCAGCCACCTTGGCCTTCATGTAGTCTCCATGTGCCGTCTTTCCCCTGTCCAACGGAAACGCCCTCATACGCCAGCAGTCTGGCCTTCATGTTGTCGCCACCACCGGAATATTTCCCCAGGCGGCCATCTGCACGGATGACCCGATGACAGGGGATAACGAAAGGGAAAGGATTCCAGGCCAAGGCGTTCCCGACGGCTCGACTGGCGCGTGGGTGTTCCAATCTCTTCGCCAACCATCCGTAACTGCGCACTTCTCCTCTCGGAATTTCCTGCAACTTCTTTAAAACTTGCCGCTGGAATGGCGTATGGGACGGGAACAAGAGTGGACCGCGATAAGCCCTATCTCCCAGTACAGATGTGAGTATGTCGGCGATCATCCGTGCGCTCATAGCATCGTTTCTGGCCGGAAATCTGCCATAGAGCCGATAGATATCCAGGAGTAATGTCAGTTCGTCGCCGGATAGTAGACAAAGATATTTTTCGGCATATGCGACGTACAGTTTCCCGAAAGGGGTTTCCAGTACAGTGTGGTACAAACTCTTCGGTACTAATGTTTGGGTCTGCATGGAGATGCCTCGTCACCTGCGATGGGTAAATGGTATGCTAGCGACCGGCTAAATGTTTCATGAGCGGTGGAAATATGATTGAAGATCCGGACGTCGCTTCTGTGGCAGCGCTGATGGCTGTTCCCGCCAGAGCGGAGATTCTGCTTGCACTCATGCACGGCCAGTCTCGACCAGCCGGTGAATTGGCCCGCTTTGCTGGACTGTCCCCCCAGGCAGCGACCGCGCATCTCAAAAAATTGGTTTCCGGAGGCTTTCTGGCCATGGTGACGTCAGGAAGACATCGGTACTACCTGCTGGCCAGTCCGGAGGTGGCGCAGGCGATCGAAGCCCTCATGCCGCTGGCCCGCTCTGCGAGATCTTCCCCGTATCCGAAACCTGCCCAGCCCCTTCAAAAAGCTCGGTCCTGCTATGATCACGTGGCCGGGCAGCTTGGTGTTGCCATGACGGACGCCTTGGTCCGTAAGGGCTACCTTATCGAAAATGAACGCGACTACAGGGTCACAACATCGGGCGCGAGCTGGTTCTGCGATCTCGGTGTAAATATTCAGCCAGATCCCCGGAGCCGCCGGGCGTTTACCCGTAAATGCCTAGACTGGAGCGAACGGCGTTACCACCTCGGGGGCGTACTGGGTGCGGCCATGCTGGAAACTTTTCTTGACTCTGGATGGCTGGCACGCAGCAGTTCGCACCGTCGGGCTTTGCGCATTACCCACGCTGGCCAGACCGAGTTGTGGCGCTATCTCGAAATCGAATTGCGATGAGCAGGATTATGGTACTGAGCAGGAATATCGCTGCAAGCGCGTAGAACCCGTTGAGATAGGCCTGCATTTCCGCATGTCGCAGCAGAACCTGCTGAAGCAATGTGAACTGTGCTGGCAGCGATGACGTTGGCAGTGCGTTCAAATAATCATGGAGAGCCGGATTGAAGGAAGTCACAAATCCTCCCAGATGATTCCAGGCGCTTTGTGTGCAATGGCTCAACAGCGTAGACATCAGGGAGACCCCAATGGCACCGCCCAATACCCGCATCACGCCAAAGAGGCCAGCGGCATCCGCTGTTGCGGTTTTGGGGAGAGAGCGAAAGGCGAGCGTGGCGATGGCGGTAAAAGCCATTCCCAAACCGATCCCTTGAAGGATTCCAGGCCACAAAGCCGCCGACAGCCCGATATGGAGATCATACCCAGTCATGGCATATCCACCGACAGCACTGATCACGCATCCAGTTAACGCCCAGACCAGAGGCCCGGTGCGATGGATGAGGCGTCCGGTTAGCAGCATCCCCAACATTGCCGTGATCCCGCGGGTTGCGGAAATCCATCCTGCAGTCTCTGGCGGGTAGCCGAGCAGATGTTCCAGGAATATCGGCTGATAGGTCACGATGCCGTAGAAACCCGCGCCAAAGGTGATCGATGCTAGTGAGGCGATCCCAAAATCCCGATTCCTCAGCAAACGGAGATGAACGATGCTGTCGCCTCGAGTCAGTGCCCGCCAGAGGAAAAAGCCGAGCGTCAACACGGCCAGTATGGTCAGAATCACGATCCGCTGCGAACTGAACCAACCCATCGTATTGCCTTGGTCCAGCACTACCTGTAGGGCACCCAGGCCGATGGCCATGCCGGCGAAGCCCAGAAGATCAATACGGCGTTTTTCGATAGTGGTGGAGGGACTGCTGAAACGGTAGACCAGCATCCAGGCCAATAAGCCTGCAGGCAAGTTCACGTAAAATACCCACCGCCAGTCCAGATGGGTAACGAGGATGCCACCAATCACCGGCCCCAGAATGGGACCCGCGACTACGGCAAGACTCCAACGCGCCGTGATTCGTCCTCGCATTTCCGGGGGATAGGCTTCTATCAGCATGGCCTGTGCCAAAGAAGGGAGAGGCGCTCCAACCAAACCCTGAAGTAGACGCAGAAAGACGATCTCCATCAGATCCTGACTGACTCCGCAAAGCCCGGAAACCACGACAAATCCGCCGAGACTGGCCAAGAGTAACCGGCGTCGTCCCCATCGCGCCGCCAGAAATCCAGTCAACGGCGTGGAAATGGCGGCCGCGACCAGATAACTGGTCACTACCCAGCTAATCTGGGAGGTGTTGGCAGAAAGGCTTCCGGCCATATAAGGTAAAGCCACGCTGACGATAGTAACGTCCAGCACCTGCATGACGGTGGCAGCCAGCAGCGCCACACTGAGCCAAAATCGATAAGGAGGTGATGCCGATGCGTCCTGCGCAACGGTGTTGCCTTTTGCTGGAGAAAGGTTTGTTGACATGCGCGCATACTACTGGCTGCGCTACGGTCAACGTTTCATTGGATGATGAACAAACCCTCGCTCTCATCGAACCTTGTCGCCCGATGATAACACGCCACCAGCCTTCATGATTCAGTATTTTCAAACACTCAACCGGGCCCATTTCTGGAGACAGGCTTATCGGTGCCCAGGACCTTCAACGCAATGCATCAATGGCATTCTGGAGTAGGTCACTAGGTAGATGATTGAGTCCTTCGGATACGGACAGACGCAGGGCGGTATATGGAGTGTTAATCAGCGTCATTCGTTTGCCATCTGTCAGAATCAGGTATTTACAGCCCCATATCGCGGAATATGAATCATTAGTCATTTGAAATATCAGGTGCATTAGCGAAATACTGAGGTTTCCCCCCAAGGTGTCGACGATCATAGCCTGTACTGCCTCCGAAATGGCCTTTTGCGGGTGTTTTTCTGTTGAATTCGGCAGTAAAAATAAATTACAGACATTCACGGCAATTGGTATTATCGAGCAGCGTGAGCCCTACCAGGTGGAACTGGACGGGGGATTCCAACCCTATCGGCGGGACGTATGCTGGTTCCCTGCCGAAGAGGCCCCCATTCGGCCTATCCTTGGGGGGCTGGAGTTCTCAGCCGGAAAACCGAACTGGGGCTACCAATTTCGCTTTGAAGTTTTCGTCATTAGCGATCACGATATGAATGTAATTGCTGCAGCAATGGGAGTTGATTTCGCTCGTTAGATGCTGGCCTGACAGACCAAACAGTTATCTGTCCGCTGAATTATCCACAGGGCAGGGTGCGTCACGTCTATGGCGTGAGGCAGCGCATGCCCTCTATTAACAGGTTGAATCCATGGATCGCTTCTATCGGCTCTCCCCACTCGGCCCGGACTACGGCACCATCTATAGCCATGGCGACGGCACCTGCCAAATCTTCTCGATCGCAATTGTCGGGTAGTAGGCCCTCAATCACTTTACGCATCTCCGTTTTGTGTTGATTAACTCTATGCACGATTTCTGGCATTGTTCCCATTTCCCCCAACGCGTTGATGAAGGCACATCCCCTAAAAACAGGGTTAAAAAACCATTCCTGTAAAACTGGTTCAATGGCCAGAAGATTGTTGCCGTACCTTTGAAGAGCATCCTGAAACCAGGATATCCATATACGATGACGATAATCCAGAAAGGCCAAAATCAGATCGTTTTTACTCGGGAAGTGGCGATAAAAGGTCACCTTGGTGACGCCCGCTTCAGCAATGATGCGATCCACACCCGTGCTGCGAATGCCTTCACGATAAAAAAGTGTGTGCGCCGTGCGCAGAATGCGCTCACGCGCAGGAGGTTTGGTCTGGTCCATGAGTGCGGGATTGGAAGGTGTATCCATCATGACATGGTAGACAGATCGTTCCATGGTGTCTAGAATTGTCCGAAGTAGACAGATCGGTCTACCTTAAACGTTCTCGAAACAGAGGAGAGCACTAACGATGCAAAGCAATACGCTGATTCCCCCATTTTCAGAAGAAACTGCCTTACTAAAGGTGCGGATGGCCGAAGACCTTTGGAATACTCGCGATCCTGAACGAGTCGTTCAAGCCTATACCCAAGATACGACCTGGCGTAATCGCACAGAGTTTCCAGTGGGGAGGGAGGCGATCAAGTCTTTCCTGGAGCGCAAGTGGGTCAAAGAGTTGGACTATCGACTGATCAAGGAACTCTGGGGTTTCCGTGATCATCGGATGGCCGTACGGTTCGCCTATGAGTGGCACGACGATTCCTGTCACTGGTACCGCAGCTATGGTAATGAGCTGTGGGAGTTCAACGAGCTGGGCCTGATGCAACGCCGATTTGCCAGCATCAACGATTTGCCTATCCAGGAGAATGCGCGGAAATATCACTGGCCTCTGGGCAGAAGACCCGATGATCACCCAGGTTTAAGCGCTCTAGGCTTGTAGGCGTCTCAAAGATAAATCAAGGATATTCTAACCCCTGTAATCGCCGCCGGATGACCGCAAACATTGCCCAGCCGCCGTTGAGCCTTGATTGACGGCATCAGACTGATAACGGTCATTCACCCATAAACGCTTAAGCTCAGCCGACGCCGAACCGCGCCACCGGTTTGGCGGTCGGCTGGAGCGCCTGGTTGGGCGTCAGTGACACCCACCAGTTCGCGTGCATTCGCATTGATTCCTAGCCCTACGAAGTGCACGTTCCTTTGTGGCCTGATCAAATGGCGGCGGGCTTTTGCCCGGGGAGCCATAGGTTGATGTGGCCTTGTGGCAGGCTTGACATAGAACCTCAGCGTTACCGATGTCGTTTCCACCATCACGCCGAACATGGTGAACTTCAAGCTCTCTTGTGCGGGTACATCTAGTCATTGGAACTCCTCCTTTTTCACACCATAATGAATATATTACTGCATCTACCTATCTGTCTATGTATCCAGTTCTGACGCCCAACGCTGGAGTTAAGCGGCGCGCGGCTTTTCGCGCGTCCGCTTGGACGAATTGTTGGACGAAGCCGCTACGCGGAGGAGTCGCCTACTGCGGCGCCACGAATTATTCTGCACCTTCACCCCCTCAATGCTGAGGGATTGATTCTGCAATATTTCGTGAGGACAAACCAGCATGAAGACTCCCACCGCCGATCACTTTGAGCGGCAATACCAGACGCATCTCAAGCACCTCAAGCTTAAAGGCTTGCAACCCAAGACCATCGAGGCGTACGCCCGCGCCATCCGCCGCATCGGCAACTACTTTGATTATCAGATTGACGCGTTAACCGCAGCACAACTCACCGATTACTTCATGGATCTGGTGGCCTCGCACTCCTGGAGTTCGGTCAAGCTCGACCTGTACGGGCTGAAGTTCTACTACGCGCACGTCTTGCGCCAGCCCTGGGTCGCGCCCGGTCTGATCAAGCCTCCCAGGAGCCAGCGCTTGCCGGACATCGTCACGGTCGACGAGGCCCAGCGGCTGTTCGCAGCCACCCGCGTCGTCAGCTACCGGGTGTTCTACTTCACCCTCTACAGTCTGGGGCTGCGCCTGGGCGAGGGACTGCGGCTTCAGGTCGGCGACATTGATGCGGTACGCGGGCGCGTGCATGTCCGCGACGCCAAAGGCAATCGGGATCGCTTCGTCCCGCTGCCGCAGGCAACTCACCAGATTTTGCGCCGCTTCTGGCGGGTGCATCGCAACCCGGTGCTGCTGTTCCCCAATCGCCACGGCGGCAGACAAGGTGCGGCAAGTGCCACCACACCGATGGATCGCGCCGGCGTGCAAACCACGCTGCATCAGGTGATCGCATCCTGCGGCCTAAAAAAAAGATTACGCCACACAGCCTGCGTCACAGTTATGCCACCCATCTGATTGAGGCCGGAGTCGATCTGCTTGAGGTCCAGAAATTCCTCGGCCATCATTCCATTCTCACCACCGCCCGCTACACCCACCTGACCGATCAGACCAGACATCACGCCCTCGACCGGATCAACGGTCTGATGGATGGCTTCTCCATCTCCTGGGGGCCGGTCAAATGATCCGCCTGGCGCAGGTCATCAATACCTTCGAAGCGGACTTCCTGGCGCAGTATCGGAACCGACTCACGCCTGATCACCATCGTGCGTTGGCGGCCATGAAGCAATGCCGCACAGAAGCCAGCCCGAAGATGCAAGTCCAATGCACGGAATGTGACTATCGGAAGCTGGTGCCGCACTCTTGCGGACATCGCCACTGCCCCCACTGCCAGCACCATGAGAGTCAGCAATGGCTGGAACGCCAGATGCAGAAGCAGGTGCCGGCCGAGTACTTTCTGCTGACCTTTACCCTGCCGTCCGAATTCAGGGCGCTGAGCTGGGCGCACCCGCGCGTCATCTACGATTTGCTCCTGCGCTGCGCTTGGGAGACGGTGCGCACTTTCAGCCACAATGACAAACAATTGCAAGGCACGCCCGGCGCCATCGCGGTGTTGCACACCCACACGCGGCGGCTCGATTACCACCCGCATGTCCATCTGGTCATGCCGGCAGCGGCGATCGACGACCAACGCCGGCAATGGCGCACCAAGCGCCGGAACCAGGCAAAAGGTGGCTATCTGTTCAACCACAAGGCGCTGGCCAAAGTGTTCCGGGCGAAGCTGCTGGCGCACATCGAAGCGGCTGGATTGACCTTGCCAGACCATTACCCCATGGCATGGGTGGTAGATTGCAAATCCGTGGGCACCGGCGAGAAGGCACTCCTCTATCTGGGGCGCTATCTTTACCGGGGCGTCATCGCCGAGAAAGACATCCTCGCCTGCACTGCCAGCCAGGTCAGCTTCCGTTATCGCAACGGCAAGACCATGAAGCTGGAACGGCGCACCGTGTCCGGCGCACAATTCCTGTGGCTGGTGTTGCAGCATGTGCTGCCCAAGGGATTCAGACGTGCGCGCAACTTTGGCTTTCTGCACCCCAACTGCAAACGCTTGATCGCCTTGCTGCAGGTGCTGCTCAGGTGCGCTTCAATCCAGGCGGCGGCATGGGTCAAGCCGCGCGCCCCCATTCTCTGCGCTTGCTGCGGTGCGGTGATGTTGATCGTGCGAACGCGGATTCGGTCAGGGTATTCAGAGGGCATGCCACCGCCCATAGCTCCCGAGGGAGGGCATTGACCATGTAAGCGCCACGCCCTTCGGCAGGCATCGGGAGCCAGCGCCCGCAAGCTGAGGCACCGGCTTGCCTTGAATCTGGGCAATTCGCAGCAGCATCGACCAGCCAACGAGTAAAATGAACATCGGCTACCGCAGCGGCAGGCACGAAGCGGGTGGAATAGCCCACATCCTCCAAGTGAAACTCCAAATCGGAGTACTTCCCAAATATATATTTCCTGTGCAGCCCGGTCGGCGCGCAGAACCGGGCTCGTCCAACAAACGGTTAGATCGTGGCTTCGCACGATCTAACCTTATTCGTTAGATCCATGACCCACAGAGTAAATAACCATATGTGCCATCAATAATATTGAAAAAGCGCTGGGATCATGAGCATCGTCAACAGTACCCGCCCAGACTTGAAATGAGGTTTTTCATGGACAGATTCAAGGCATAAAATCCAACATAGGTACAACATAACGGTGCAACATTGTACAAATAATTGGTTAATAATATATTTTATTAACTATACGTCCAGTCGAGCATGGGGGCAACCGATAATACCTGTTCATTTAATATAATTTTTATGTCTATCATATAGTTAATAACATCTATCCACCTGTGAAGCATCATTATAACTTTTTTTACTATATCGACTTAATCTGACGACAATCCAACTATCGGCTGTAGTCCTACGACACTGGTTTCCAGAAACTCCAAAAAAGCGCGTATGGTATGAGACTGATAAGCTGGTTGT
>NZ_JAAOMP010000023.1 GCF_018853815.1 Acidithiobacillus sulfurivorans
GATATCCAATGCCTTATGGCTTTGGTACGGGTGGCGAATAGGCTCTGGATCGCTGGTGTCAGCTCAGGTGGTGTTTTTGGTGATTGATGCTTTGGGTATCTCACATTACTGGATATTGGGGAATGCTTTATGGATGAGGATGTTCAGTTGACGCCACAACACTTGCGTGATGTTCTCCTGTCTGTATTCGCGGGTCTGGATGATCGCGTCAAAGAACGCTGGTCTGCTGGTAATCTCTCGCATGGCTTCTGGCGCACTGGGGCCATTCCGAAGCTTACCCCCGTAGATACGCTGCGGGAGTACGGATTTTGGCAAGGAAAGTCTCTCCTGGAGAAAGATTTATCTGGTCAGGTTTCCGTAGCACTGATCGGCGGGCATACCCGTATAGGCGTTTTTCTACCAAACCGATTGCTGGAAGGGGTCTCTCCTTGGGGCGAATCCCTCACCGATGCGGTGGCCAAGGCGCATGACGGGCGGCCTGCCCCGATCATCCGGCGTGTGGGCGGAGACACGCTGTTTGACCGCACTTTTTCAGAGCCGCCGTTCTCTGCTGAGTGGCTGTTGCGATGCACAAAAGATCGCGACGCAAAAGACATCCTCACCCATCATCTGGCTTGGCGGGTAATCGACCTCTGGGAATCTGCGTTGCGCACCGTGATGTCCAGGCAGGCTCATGAACTGGGTATTGTTCTGCATTCCACCTTGCCGTTGCCGCCTATCGTAACGGAATCCATGCCCATTACGTTTCAGGAAGTCTATGAAATTCAGCCGGGACATTGGGTTACGGTGGTGTCATGGAACGCGGAGGGTATGGACCTTTCTACGTTCGAAATGCAACTGCAAGCGCTGTTGCCGGATCACGGTATCACTGTACAAAAGGATAACCTGCCATGAAGTACCGCCTGGAACCTATCGTGGACCTGCTGACAAATCAGATTATCGGTCATGAACTATTAGCGGGCGAATCGTACTGCCCTCAATGGGGAGAGTCTGAATGGCGGGACTGGTATGTGTTTTTAGAAAAAGAAGTGCCAACGCTGTTGCCCGACTTGCCCGGATTACTTTTCTTGAATCTGGACGGATATCAGTTGTTGGACTCACAAATCGCCGGGTCCATTCGCACCCTGCGTGATCATGCTCGTCGTATCGTCATTGAATGGACTGAACAGCACTTTCATGACGAAAAGCTGGTGGACGTGCTGGCGAAGATCAACTTCCTAAAAGGCATCGGATTCCGCCTGGCCATCGACGATATCGGCGCGGGGTCTGGCATGGATGGCCTGGGCCGGGCGGGCGCCGTCAAGGCCAACTTTTGCAAAATCGATGGACCTTATTTTCAGACGATCCGTGACAAGGGGCCGGAATATCTGCGGGGGCTCTGCCAGCACCTGTCCCACGGCGGTGCCCGTGTGATTGTGGAGTGGATCGAGACCGAAGGGGATTATCGGCTGGCGTTAGCAGCCGGCGCCCATCTGGGACAGGGGTACTTGTGGTCACGTGCCGACCCTGCGGTCGATGGTAGTGTTGCAAGCGGGAATCTTGCGGGCAGCGTCCTTGTCGTTGTAGGTGGTGACGGTCTTGCCGGCGACGACTCGTGCGAACCGCGCCACGCAAATGACGAAGCGCCCAAACCGGTCGCTGTAGAAGGGAAAGATTGATGTACGAAAGTCTACAAGAAAACCAGGGCTTTATCGATGATGCCAAGGCGCGCGGGTTGGATGTGTTGGTTTATCATGACCGAATTAAGGGGTTCATGTTGTTGGCCGGGCATCCAGGCAGTATTCAGGTGCTTGGCGATATTTTGAAAGATTACGAAGTGCTGATCGAAACCCATCGTGGGGCTCAATGACACGTCGCGGCCGCTTAATGGATGGCGTTGCTTATGGTCCAGCGATGAACTGCTGGACGATTTTGTGTCTTTTCAATTTCAAATAAACCCGCTATCATGGCTACGTTAACTTAGTATTATCTGAAAATTGTCGGGCGGCTTCCACGTACCATGCGATCTTGGGCAGTCACGAAACGACATGGGGAAGGCGAAGATCATGGTGCAAAAGGAGAAGGTAAACATGCGTAACCAGGTGCTGAAAATAGCCGTAGCAGCGGCAGTCCTGCCGTTTGCGTTGGCAGGATGCGCGACGTTTCATCAGGCGCATATGGTCCAGACGCAGGCTAAACAGTCCATCGCCAGCTATCAGCCGCCCAAGCAGCCAGCCGTGGTGAGTATGGTCAATACCCCGTATCTGATGGGCTCGGTGGTGGATGTACGGCATAGGGTACCGGCTGTATTGAAGCAACCCATTACGCTGGTCTCCTCTAACCCGCTCACCATTCGTGAAATCGGGGCACGGATCAGTCAACTAACCGGCGTCCCTGTACATATTGATAATTTAATGTCCCAGAAAAGTGCAACGGGGGCATCAGGAATGCTCCCGCCATTACCTAGCACATCTGCTGGTGTCCCCTCTTTCGGTGGGGCGTCTAATGGGGTTTCTGGTTACGCAAGGGCCGGAATTTCTCTCAACTGGAACGGTAGTGTGGCGGGATTGTTGCGCTACATTACCGCAAAAGACGGCCTCTGGTGGAAATACTACGGAGGCGCGGTACACATTTTTTACACGGAAACAAGAACGTTTTCCATACCAGCCTTGTCATGGGTTACCGATTCCAGCGGCTCTATTATCGCTGCCGCCGGCGCAAACAGTAGTGGAGGTTCCAGCAGTACGGGTGGGGCAACGACTGGAATGTCCGCGATCAATGGTGGAAGCGCTGGAATTAGCGGGTCTTCTCAATCAGATACTTCCACTGGCACTACGGACATAGAGAATACGTCCAAGGTCAACGTCTGGGGGAACCTGGAGAAGGCTGCCCAAACAGTAGCCGGCGGCTCGGCGCGCGTGTTCGCGGATAGCTCTACGGGAACATTGACGGTGACAGGGACACCACCACAGGTCGATCGTGTACGGCAATGGGTACACAGCTTGACCCGGCAATTATCGCGTCAGGTGATTATCTCTGTGCAAGTGTACAATGTGCAGATTAATAACGAGCAAAACTATGGATTAAACCTTTCCGGAATATTCAACAGCCTCGGCAAGCAATATGGCGTCAGCTTGCAAGGTGTGGCGCCTCCTGCGCCTACAGGCAATGTGTCGCCCATGTCGTTGGGTGCAAGCGTGTTGTCCACTGCCAATGGTGCATTGAGTCAGACTAGCGGCAGTCAGGTGGCGGTACAGGCGTTGTCTACTTTGGGCAATGTTACCCAGGTGTTCAGTCGCTCTGCTATGAGCATGAACGGTCAGCCGGCGCCGATTCAGGTGGCTCAACAGACCTCCTACCTTGCTGAGAACAGCACGACGAGCACCGCTAACGTGGGAGCCACCAGTGGACTGGTCCCGGGCACTGTGACGACAGGCTTTACGGCTATGTTCTTGCCACGCATTGATAACGGTCGCGTGTTGTTAGGGATGAACATGACCATTAGCAACCTGGTTTCGCTGGACACCATCTCGTCTGGTGGAAACAGTATTCAGGTACCCACGGTGGATAGCAGCACCTTTCAGCAGTCCGTCAGCTTAAAGCCAGGGCAGACACTACTGCTTACCGGGTTCTCTCAGTCAGGCAGCAATGTGACGCACAATGGGGTTGGCAGTCCGTATATGCCGTTGCTGGGCGGCGGTGCTGACGCCAGCACTTCCAAACAGATGATCGCCATCGTGATCACAGCGCGGATTCTCTAAAATGGGGACACTTATTCGGTTGCCCGGAGATCGCCGCGTTTTTGTGGCGGGCATGTATTGGCGGCATGAGGATCGCTATCCATCCAAAAAGATATTAAAAGATGGCGCCCGCAATAAAGACTTCATGGTCGCTGTGCGGCGAACGCAAGCGGGGGCCATTCAATCAGGGTTTACGGAACCTGTTTTGAATGAAGATGGCCGTCATGAAGGGAAACCATTCAAAGGGAAGATGTATTCATTGGCTGCTGCAGTAGCCGAAGTTTTGCAGGAGCCATGGCAGGGCGTTTTCGATCTGGGTGATGGTCGATACTGGTATGTCGCCGTTCGAGAAAACTATGAAGTGCTTCCGGACGGGGATTTTATCGGAGATTATGACGCCGTTGATAAAAGGATGCGGGAACATGCGTCTTATGACGCATGGCGTCTTACGGTCAACGATACTACCGAAAAACTGCTTGAATTGGTGTCTAAATCGGTAAAACAAAAGCCCATACGAGATATTCGCAAGAATACTTGGTTGCCGGTTCTGATTTATAGCGGCGTGGTTGGAACGGCTGTCATTGGCGGGGTTATTTACTTGAATTATGTCAATGAGCAAATAGAGCAGGCGAAGCGGGCCGCATTGATGCATCGCTTGGCGATTGAACGGGCTATGATGGAACAGAAAGCCAAAGCAAACGTTCCGTGGCTCCAATTTGCTGGACCGTTTACTTTTTTGGAGGGATGCCTACATGGCATGTCTGGGATCCCTCTTTCTGATCATGGATGGCTGTTAAGTGCCGTATCTTGCCAACAAGCGCCGGGTGGTGCGCATTTATCCTCGCAACACTTTAATCTAACCTGGAAGTGGTCGCCCGGTGCCACGATGTTGGTATCGCCTCCCGGGGCCATATCCCATCAGGGATCAGAAATTGATCAGTTTATAAACGGACTTTCGATCCCCGCATCCAGAAATGGTGTTTTGTTACGGTCTTCTGTGGCTTTGCGAAAGTTGTATGGCATGGCGCAACTTACGCATGTGGCTATCCACGTCTCTCTTTCGTCTTCAGTTTCTCCCGTTTCCCGATTGCCCGGGGCGAAGACTCCACCGATCGCGGACGCCCAGAAAAAGTTGTGGAAAGTGTTCTCGGTGTCCATGCAAGGCCCACTGGATGCGCTGGCCATGAACAGAACCTGGGAGACCTTACCCGGGTTACGCTGGACGCGCATGGTGTATCCGGTCATGTCCAGCAAAAAAGAAAAAAACGAAGCGCAAGAGGTCACCATGTATGGGAATTTGTACGTACGCAACAGACCGGTTGACATGATGCATCGTCCCGCTGTCGCCTTGCCATTGAAGCCTATTCACGCATCGGACAAGGACAAAGTCATTCCTCAAGGAGTTATGCATGATCAACCGTAAAGCAGTCTGGAATATCCCATTCTTTGGGGTGTTATTGTTGTGTGGAAGTGGGATGGCATCGGCTTCATCGCTTTTATCCGCTTCATCGGTGAACGGTTCACCAGAAACGGTTGCGCCCAATAACACAGCGGAAACGGTTCAGTCACTGGCGTCTGTACAGTCGCAGATACCCGTGCTCCAGGCTCAACTGGAAGTCGCCAAGTTAAAAAAAGAAATTGCGGATGTTCTTTCCGGGAAGAAGGCAGGCAGCAATAAGCCATCAAACCCTTCCGCATCCGCGTTCCCGCAGTCATCTATCCCGCCCATAATGCCCTCCATACAGCAGGTGGGGACATCAACCGCTTCTCATATATCCAATCTCCCGCGCGTGCTGTCTATCTCCGGTGCGCAAGGCCGTTATCAGGCGACATTAGCCTTACCGAACGGCGGAGTGCTACCGGTATTTACCGGGAATCGAGTTGGGCACTGGGTTATACAGCATATCGGCCCGCAAGGGGTGCTTGCCAGTCATAAAGGGAAGACGCCAGTTTTGTTGATGATGTCAGGCGGATACACCGCGCAACAAGGGAGCACATCCTCTGGTAATCCTGTCGGGTCCTATTCTCCGCCACCTTTTTCTCCGTCTAATGGGGCTCCCCCATCGAATCTTATGGTTCCGCCACCAGGAATGATTCCTAACCCGCAAGGAGGGCATTGATATGGCTTTACAGATTCGTTCCAGGAATGAGAACAGCAAAACGTCCGCAAAAAAAAGGATTGGGGACATTTTGGTAGAAGATGGCATCATTTCTCGACAACAGCTAGAGATAGCGTTGCAGGAACAGGCGAAGACTCCAGAGAAAAAACTGGGTGAAATCCTGGTAGGAAAAAAGTTTGTTTCTCAACAAATCATAGATTCTACTCTTTCCAACCTCGCCAACGATTTGAATCTGCGCGAGATACCTTCCGCTATGCAAGAATTTGCAGTGCTTATAGGGCGCACCCTGCACGTATTGTCCGGGCGTCAAAACCAGATGGTCGTGCAAAGCTGGCTGGCGGAAGCCCGCAGGGATGGCGTAGACATTCAGCTTGATTTGTGTGACATGCAAACCTTGGCACAAATCAAGTCCGGAATAGCCGATAGCGATGACATGAACCTGTCGGCTGTGCGCAGTGTACGGCGAATGGTGGTGTTGGCAGCGGCCGAAAAAGCGAGTGATATTCATCTTACACTACGCGAAAACATGAACGGTAGTGGATATTTACAGGTGCAGTTTCGGGTACAAAACGAAGTGGAAGATCGTTATCAAGTGCCACAGACTGAAGGGGCACAAATGATTCGTGCCATGTTTCAAGGGATGGCGGCCGTGTCCGATGCCCAAGTCAAAGAAACGGAAGATCAACATGCGGTCATCGTTAACCCATCGCTACTCCGTGGAGAAAACGGCGAAGACATGGGATTAACCGGGCTCCGATTGGCACGTGCGCCCTTGCACGACGGTATGAACCTGGCTATCCGACTACTCTATCGTTTAGAAAAGCAAAGTCCAGATGTTGATCTATTGGCAGCACTGGGCTATTCGCCACGTCAATTACGGATCCTCCACCTGTTATCGCGCCAAACGATGGGAATTAACCCGTTCACCGGCCCTACAGGATCGGGAAAATCGACCACGCTCGCGCAAATGATTAATACCATCCTGCGTATTCGGCACGGAGTACGGATCATCACCATTGAAGATCCTGTGGAATACGTCTTTCAGTCCGATTATGTCTGGCAGTACAAAATCGCCAACGCCAACACGGATGAGGAAAAAAACCGGGCATTTGCAGGCAAGTTGAAGACAGCTTTACGGCAAGACCCGGATATTATTATGGTCGGCGAAATTCGCGGGCTGGAAACCGCAAAAGAGGCGGTGAATGCTTCGATCACGGGGCATCAGGTATGGACGACGCTGCACGTATCGGACCCGTTTATGATTGCGCAACGCTTAGTGGGTATGGGCGTGGATGGCTTTTACCTGCAAGACCCAAAAATGTTGTCATCGCTCATTGCACAACGCTTGGTGAAATTGGTTTGCCCGTACTGCGCACAGCCAGCGAATCCGGATGTACTCCTGAAATCTGGTTTAGATAAAGAAAGCTGGGAAAACCTTTTGACCTGGGAAAGTGCCATTTTCCCCTTGTCGGGCATCCGGATGACGGGCCCTGGATGCGGTCACTGTAATCATACGGGGTCTTTGGGGCGGGCTGTTGTGGCTCAGGTGATTCCTACGGACGATGATTTATTGGTCGCCATGGTCAAGGATGGGCCAATGCCCGCCAGAAAATTATACGCGTCTCGCCGTGATGCGGAGATATCCATGGAAGCCCATGGGGTACTCAAGATTCTCAAAGGATTAACTGACCCCCGTTTTATTGTGGATGTGCTGGGCCCTATTCCGCCTCGTCCGACTGAACTGCGCGAGTTGACGGAGGATGACGTCTGATGGAAATCCCTTATTGGATACAGGAACAGTTGACCCGTATGGCCCGAGCCCTGTGGGGCGGGAAAAAGCGGAGCGCCTTTTATCGACGGTTAGCGGTCTATCTGAATAACGGCATTCCGGTACGTGCGGCAACAACCCGGTTGCTTCAGCAGAAGTCCTTACAGGGTGGCTCTGGTCTTATGGCCGCTTTTGACCCGGATCGGTTGGCTTTGCAAGAAATCGGGGATCGTCTCGCCAACGGAGAAACCCTTTCACAAGCGTTGCGTGGATGGGCCCCGACAGCGGATTTGTCCATTATTCAGGCGGGCGAATTATCGGGTGATTTAGCGAGTGGATTACGAAGTGCCATCGAAGGACAAGGGATTATCGGGCGGATGATGGGGAAAATTGTTGGCGAGGCCATCGATCCTATTGTTATGAGTGGACTTGGTGTTTACCTCGTTTATATCGTTGGCACGAAAATGGTGCCCCCTATGGAGTTGATGTCCAATCCGAATACCTGGCCGACACTTGCCCGCGCTTTGTTACCCATGGCTGCAGCCGCACAAAGTCCATGGTCTGCAGTGGTTTTTTTATTGATGATTGTGGGATTGGTGATCACCATTGTCTCTTTACCTTTCTGGTCACAGCATGGCCGCCGATATGTAGAAAATATCCCTCCGTGGAGCATTTATCGCATGATCATTGGCGCTCAATGGATGATTGGATTTTCGCGCCTTGTGGGGTCGGGAATTACCGCTACGGATGCGTTGGGATTGCAAGCCAAATATGCCCGTCCATGGTTGCGTGACCGATTGCTGGATGCACAACAACGTATGCGAAATGGACGCGAACTGGGCCAGGCTTTTATTGAAGGCGAAATGGGTTTCCCGGATCGTATCCTTGCGGATGACCTGTCCGCGTTTTCGGGGTCAGGAGACTTTGCCAAACTGCTTCGGAGTCTTGGTGAAGAATGGCTGGAAGATATCGAACGACAAGTGATGGGTACTGTGCGGATTATGGCACTGTTTGCCAATATTGGCGTCAACCTGCTTATTTTGCTGGTGGTATTCGGCGTGTTTGATTTGCAGAACGTGATGATGGCTTCTGCGCATACGGGATAAAATGTAGGTTTGTTTTTTAACGCGTTGTGTCGCATGGTTTTAATGTGACGCAAAACAACTAAGGAGAATTTGATGAATCCAATAGCCGTATTATTTGCAGTAATTATCGTTATCGCCGGTCTTGCGGCGGGCATCTACTTTGGTTTGGGCTTGCTGGCGTCAGGTAATACCTCCAATGCCGCGCAAGATATTATGACCATTGTGGGCAACGCGCAGGAAGTGTACGGCGTACAGGGCGATTATGCGGGGATCAGCACTAATGCGTCCAATATCATCCCCAAAGGCATCCAGACAAGTACGCCTTTGGGTGGCACGTTTGCCTTGGCAAGCAGTGGAGCGGGTTTGCCTGCCAGTCAGTTCGATGTGGAGATGACTGGTTTGACGCTCTCTCCAACGGCCTGTCAGAAGCTGGTGACACAGATTTCCGATATCGACACTTCCGTCAATGGGAGTTCGATTGGTAACAGCAACTCTGCCCCGACTGGCGCTCAGGCCGTAAGTGCATGTAGTGGCGGTGCCAGCAGTGTATACTTTACGTTTGGTAATAATTCCTAAGTTATGGGATTGTCTGACCTTGCGTTTGCGGATTTGGCGGTGGAGCAAGACCCCGCCGCCAGTCGGTACAAAAGGTTTTCCGATGATCTCCGGCTCGTTTCTGTGCCGGAGACCTATTGGGGAGAACTGCAGGCATTGAGAAACCAGATGGAAGCGCATAATTCGCATCGCTTTCGTATGGTTTTTGGGGGTATGAATTTACGGGTGCAAAAACGGGATACTCCTTATGGCTCTGTTTTTATAGCACGCCGTATTGCCAGTATTTTACGCAAACTGGATGACATTGGTTTACCGATCCCTTTAGTGCAGACGTTAAGGGATGCGCGGATGCGATCTGGTCTACTGCTGTTTGCCGGTGGCCCAGGCATGGGCAAAACGACATTGGGATGTGCCTTGTTGATGGATCGTCTGGAACGCATTGGGGGATTCACATGGACGGCAGAAAATCCGGTGGAATACGATTTGCAAGGGTCGCGCGGCAATGGTCAATGCTATCAGGAAGAGATTGATGATGACACCGAAGTACAGCGTGTATTTATGGACACCCTGCGCAGCGGTGCGGATACCTTTTATATCGGTGAAATTCGGGAACAGTCTGCTGCCAAAACAGCCGGGTTAGCGGCTGCCAGCGGAATGTTGGTGATCAGTACGTTACATGCGGATAACCCGCAACAGGCCATTTTGAAAATGGGCATGCTATCGGGGTTTGATGGTTTAGCACAATGTTTGCGCGGGGTCGTGACCTTACGGATTGATAAGGAGCCCGCTGGGGGGGCGATGCCCGGGGGTGGAATGCCTGGTGGGGGAGTCGCTAACGGTAAAAGCCCGCAAAGTATTTTGCATGTGCAATCGTTTTTTGTGGAGGATGAGCCAACCCGCATGAAAATTCGGGACGGTAATATGGCGGCCATCAATCAGGATATTGAAGCGCAGAAAAACCGATCCATGTCCATGGGTCGTATTTATGGATCGGCGGGCGGGAGGTGAGCATATTATGATGCGACTACAGTCATGGCGTTGGCGTGCTTTTGATGCGGTTTGCGCGCTGTTTTCGGTGGTGATGACCGTCTATTACGTGCAACCGATGTCCCGTTCATTCATGGGGATGAGCCCTGTCATCTGGGCATGGAGTTGGGGAATCACAGCGGGATTGTGTGCCCTCTCCGTTTTGACGAACGGAACTGGGGTCATGATAGCGAGCATCCAGCGCCTTGCCCGTGCTGCGCTGACTGGAGGCCCGTGCGTCCACGCATCCAAAAGGCGCACATCTTCCATGGTTTTGCCGATAACAAAAGGGAAAACCCGATAATATGCTCGCGTTGATCTACCCCTTTCTGTTGTTAGGATTGCTGGCATTTTATGCGGGCAATTCGATCATTACGTCTCAGTCTATCAATGGTTCGCCAACGTCTGCTTCTGTACCTGGGGATGCGGCATTTGTCGCTTTAGCGCACGCGGCATTAGCCTTTTCGGAGCAGAATCAGGGGTACTCAGGAAACATCACGGCATCGCAACTCGCGCCTTACATGGATGGCTATCAATTCCCGTCGCAATGGAGCGCAAGTGAAAGTGGTGGGCAACTGATTGCCTGGACCAATAGTTTGCCAGCCGATGGGTTGACGGCGCTTTCTGGGGAAACCGGTGGAGACTGCGCCTACGGGAAAAATAACAATGGGTATGTATCCTCGCTTTGTGTTGGCACCATTCCTCAGCCTACGCCGAACGGCATCCCAAACAATGCGGTTGTCTATTGGATAGATAGTCCAACGAATTAAGAGAAGGAACCGAAACCATGAATCCAATCACCGTATTATTCGCCGTGATCATTTCCGCGCTCGCGGTTCCAGCCGTATACATGGTTATGAGCAGTCAACAGCAACAGGAGCTATCCACGGCTGCGGCCATCCAGATGGCGCGCGTGGAAAAGGCAGCAGAAGCCTATATCACTGCTAATGCCGGGGCTATTGAAAGTGTTGCTACCGGATCATCGCCGGCAGTCATTACAGTGCCCATGCTGGAAAGCACCGGATATTTGCCCAACGGGTTTACATCGGTGAATCCATTTGGTCAAACCTGGGAAGTACAGGTATTGCAACCAACCTCCGGCAATTTGCAGGCATTGGTGGTCTCCTATGGTGGAAACACCGTAAAGGCTAAAGTCGCTGGGCAAGTTGCACAGATTGCCGGGGCGTCCGGTGGTGTGATCGGCGGGGGTAGCGGGGAGTATGCCGTACCAGGCTGCACTGGCGGAGAAGCCTGTGGGTCGTATAACGGTTGGTCTGTGACTACCAGTGGGTACCAAAACATTCAACCCGGACATTTCGCGGCTTTACTGGCCTACAGCAACGGCCAGTTGCAGAGCGACTACCTCTACCGCGTCGCCGTCCCTGGCCAGCCGCAGTTGAACACCATGCAGACGAATCTGAATATGGGGACGAACAGCGTCAACAATGCGAACGAAGTCAATGCGCAGTCCGAAACTCTGGCCGGAGGGCAGCCCAATGGCCAGCCGGGAGCGTTGCAAATCGGCAGCAATTACTACTATGGGGATTCGAGTAACGCCGCTGTGCGCACTCCTGGGAGCTTCTATATCCAGAACCAGAACGGTAGCGGACCAGCACAGATAGCAGAGGTGAGCAACGTCTGGGGCAGCGGGGAACTGGAAGGTGGCTACGTCAATAGTACAGGTGATGTGAATGCGCAATATAATTCGACGGCAAATAATGCGTTTGCGATGGATAACGGCTCTTGGTGGGCCAACAATGCCGGTGACAGTTCGCAGAGTGGCAATGCTTATGTGGGCGGTCAGGTTACGGCCAACTATGATGCTCGGCTAGGTACCGCTAATGGCACAGCTAACCAGAATTGGGGTTGCTCAGAATATGGTGAAATAGCGGCCAGCGCTAGTGGCAACGGCCAAGCTATGATGTGTAATGGAAGTTCATGGCAGCCGATCGGGGGTAATAATGCACCACTCCAGATGTATTCGGAGGACCTTCCTTCTGGTCAGATTTTCCCGGGGCAGTGGCAGTTTTGTGCAGTAACCGATGGTTTTGACGCATGGGTAGATATATACCCGATAGCAGGGCCTTACTCAAATGGGACATACACATGGGGTACTGGGGACGGCAAGAACGGCTATGCTACTATTTTTACATGCTACAACTTGCCTGGTGTATATGTCCCTAGCAATCCATAAAATATTCTATAGCTACTGAGCAATGCCTTTTTTCAGTAGCCAAGTGTACGCATTTTGCGCCCACCATGAACTGATGCCGAGAGTTGTTCCGACCTTGGTAATGGCTTTCCTATTGTTCTCAATGTTCATCAACATCCATTTGTGTTTAAAGTCATCATGCGCCATTATCAATTGCTGTGATAAATCGTGACGGTATACCCAAATATCTAACGCGCCGTGCTTGAACTTCATATCCGGATTACCGAAACTCTTAATAGTGCATCTTGCCCATTTATGGTCAGCCTGATCAAACACCACAAACTGCGGTTCCTGACTGCTTGGTAGTGCCACGGCACCGAACCAAAACTGATCGTCCCCGCTGGATAGACGCGGGATAAGGTAACCCGTATTGCAACTCAACGGCCTTGCCGTAATCCCTTCGTTGGAGGCAATACCAAGGAGTGGCGCGCCAGCCTCAAAATATTGTCCATATCCATTGTAGAGGTTATGCGTGACAAACCATTTGGCTAGAGAGTGAATGCCAGCCCAGTTGGAGGTGTAGCGCCAGTTGGCATGATCTATAGCGGCCAATCCTAGCATGACATATCCGATCAACGTGATTAACAGCAGTAATTTTGTGAGATTGCTGCCCGCAAAGCAGCGAACGGCACCAAATGTAACCAGTGCCACGATGGCCAAATAAAAGACATTGACCAGGAAACGTGAGGCCCAGATACCATGGGCAAAGTTTGTCAGCACAAAAGCCGTTGCAATGATGCCTATGGATAGCCAAGAAAATGCCAGCAACACCTTTACGGCTGGGCTGATCTGTTGCCTCGCTTGAAATGAAAGGATTACTGCACCACACAAGCCAACGAGGTAAACGCCCCAGAGCATCCATGTCAGCTCGCTACTTGGGAATGGGTAAAGCTGCAAGAGTATCCCCGTACTTTTGGCCAGCAGCACCAGATGACGCAATATGGCCGATAGGGAAGCAAAACCTACGCCACGTCCGGGAACCATGTGCAAAAGTTCGAGCCCGAAGTAAACGATGCGGCCAGCGATATAGGTAATAATTACAGCTTTGATCAACGCACGCCGCGTTGTTTTGTCTGCCTGGAACCACTTGGGAGACTTCCACGCGAGCAGTAAGACGGGTGCTGTGAATGCAGCATCGAACCAGGGATCAGAGATCGTGCCCACGCCCACGCATACCAACAATAGTGGAAGCGCCCATCCTGGGCGGTCAGTAAAATACCGAATCAGGCCAATGGCACCGAGTAACCCAAATACCCATACGCTGTTGTGGGTAACCGGATAGGCCAGGATGGTGGGCTGCCCTATAGCCATAGGACTGGCTAACAAAGCGAGCAACCATGCTAGCCCCGCCCACCGCCAAGATTTGGTGGCCACTTTAACGAGTAGGCCCGTTAACACGGCATTCACAACAAAAATAAGCCATCCTTGGATGATAATGGATGCCCCGGAAACTCCTGCCAAAGCATAGAAGATCAGCGCAAAAGGCAGCAGGCTCAGGATCTGGTTATCTTGGGTGAAGCGCCAAGTGAACGGAAAACGCCAGCCGTGGTGGACGATGCCTTGATAGATTAGTGCCATTTCCGCCATGTCGGGATTCAACGGAAGCGTTTGAAATGCCGTTCCCAAACTGCTGATGAGTGCCGCAACAGAAAGTACCGCAAACAACCCCCACATAAGCCAATGCTTAATCATTTCGCTCTCTATCCCTAATTTTTCCCCACACCTTCCTGACTAAATAAACTGGCCGATGCTTACTTTCTTCGTAAATTCTTCCCAGATATTCACCTATGACACCCAGCGCCATCAATTGCACGCCCCCCAAAAACAGGAGGGTGACCATCATGGAGGGATATCCCTTGACAGGATTACCATAAACTAGGGTGCTGATAATCAGCCATAAAGCATAAATGAAGGACAGACCGGAGACGATAAAACCCAGATAAGCGGCGAGCTGCAAGGGCACCTGGCTGAATGAGGTGATTCCTTCGACGGCAAAATTCCAGAGTTTCCAGTAATTCCAGGTGGTTTTGCCACTATGTCGCGGCGCACGGTGGTAGTAAACATTGGTGCTGCGGAAACCCACCCAGGCAAACAGTCCTTTCATGAAGCGACGACGTTCTTGGAGGCTTTGTAAGGCATCCAGTACCGGACGCGACAAAAGCCGGAAGTCACCCGTGTCAGCGGGAATATCTACGACGCTCATCCGATTGATCACCCGGTAAAAAAAGTGGGCTGAAGCGCGTTTGAGCCAGGATTCCCCCTCTCTGGATAGACGTACGGCATTGACCACATCATAACCATCGCGCCATTGGGCAAGCAGTTCAGGGATGAGCTCTGGAGGATCTTGCAGGTCTGCATCCAAGGGAATGGCGGCATCACCCCGGGCAGCATCCAGTCCGGCCGTCAATGCCGCTTCTTTTCCGAAGTTTCGGGATAAATCTATGACCTGAATGCGCGAATCCTGCTGATGCAACTCAATAAGCTGAAGAAGGGTGTCATCTATGCTGCCATCGTTCACACAGACCATTCCCCACGGTTCTCCGCAGGCATCCATAATGCCACTCACCCGCTCATAAAGGATTTTCAGGTTGCCCGATTCATTATGGCAGGGAACGATGATGGAAACAGTCATTACATGTTTTCGTTATGGTATGGGCGGTCGGCGGCTTTGATTGCGAAACTTATCAGGATAAAACTGCTTTGGTCAAATACAACGACGGTTCTCCAGAATGCTCTCTCCGTAGGGTCCTTCTTTTTTGGCGCAACCGGCCAAGAATAGTGGCTGGTGTTCGAGCCATATGTTTTAACTGATTCCATTGGAAATTTTAAAGATTATTTTGTATTGCCCTCCTCGGCCCTATGGGCATGCGCGATTGTCTTTCGCAGACATGCCTCTTAACCTTTTTCAGCTACCAATCGGACAGGTATATGGTCCATACAGGCATTAAGCAGGCGCAATGGCAACTCAGGCTCCCAAAAGCGTCGGTTGAAGCGATAGACGAACTCATCCAGGTATTCCTGCAGATATTTGCCGGTGACTCCATGGTAAGTTCCCAACAAGAACGCTTTAAGGTTGCCAATAGCGATGTGTACCCAGGGCAGCCATTCATCTACCTGTTCTGGCGGTGTAACACGGCCTTTATGGTGCTGGGTTTCTCCCAGAACGCGCAATGCCATCAAGCCATCCGTGCGGGTAGTCTGCCAGGGGAGCAAATGACGCTGAACGAACTGACGGATATTTCCAGCGGATACCGAAGGGATGGTTTCCATAGCCATGAAACCCGCCTTCTTATCCCGGCTTTCAATAGCTACCAGGATCGGTGTTTTCCCTTCTGCACCGCGTCCGCTTTTGCCTCCGGATCGACGTCCGCCCACGAAAGCATCATCCAACTCAACCAATCCACCCAGGCGGTAGATACTGTCCCGGTCCGCCATGGCGTGGCGCATCTTGCGCAGCATCCGGTGCGCAGTAATCCAGGAGACCCCGACCTGCTTGGAGAGGCGCAGGGCCGACAAGCCACCTTTGTCGCAGACCATCAGATAGATGGCCAGAAACCACTGCACCAAGGGCAGATTGGTGGAATGAAAGAGGGTGCCAGCCGTTACAGAGGTCTGGCGTCGGCAATGATTGCACTGGTAGACCTTGCGAGACACTACCCAGTGGCCTTGATCGTGCCCACAATGCGGGCATTGAAAGCCATTGGGCCAGCGCTGTTGTTTCAGCGCTTCGGCACATTCCTCTTCCGTACCAAACCGCGCCTGCCATTGCAGCAAATTCATGGCTTCTGCTTTCATCTATGCACCTCCAACCATATGACTTATATGGAATTAGGCAATTAATGATGAGAAAGGTTCAGAGGCATGTTCGCAGAATAGATTATAACACTCGTTGTTGACGATTCGGCACTTCCCATAAGAAGGTGCGGCACAATTTCCACGGGTGATCCAGACCTACCGTGAGTGCGGCATCTTTGTCGAAGTTGCGGGAGACGTCGGTCAGCGGACGCGAGGATATTCTTGTTGACAGTGCCGCGTATTACCGTAACAATAATACACAATGTTCTTTGCTATTGTGGAGGTGGTTACCATGATACACGGTGAAAATGATGATCTCGGCACAGAGGATGGTGCTCGACCATCGTTGGGAAGTGATGATCTGTTTAAGATGAAGAATTTTAGCGTCAGAATTCCAAACTATCTTCTGGATTCAATTAGACGGCTCGTGTCGAACAAACAGACTGCAAGCGATTTGGTTCGACTGAGTATGGAAAAAACCTTTGGCCTTGATGGAGTTAATACGATGAAAGAGTACGAAGAACTTCAGCGAGACAACCGTGCATCTCTTGAGAGACTGGTAAGCAAGGTCAAAACGAGCTCGCAGTTTAGCCGAGCTGAGATTATGTATGTCGCGAACGAGTGCCATAGTGCTTACTCGCACAAGCTCTCAAAATATAAGCGCATCAAGAACTTTTCCATCGTATCGAATTTGCTGGCATTCAATGAAATGATCAAGTTAAGGGATGCTACCAAACCCATGACTGAGGAAGCAAATCGTCTCGACCACTATTATCATGGTTGCCTTGGCCGACAAGGTCGACCGTTTGAGTCATCAATAGATAAACATGTTCATTACATTGTTAACGAAATATTCGGAGCGGATTATGTACACCCGACTTCCGCAGAGATGGCTGCAAGGTGCTTTGAGGTTGCTTCGCGGGATGAGCCAGAGTTGTCAATATGCAAACTTAATGACGCAATACGACCGTTTATTGGAAACATGATCCTGTTTCTACTGAGGGTGTATTATATAAAGAATGGCTCTACGGCAGTAAAAATTGAGGGTGATTTTGCTGAACCAAAGATGATACAGGACGTTATTAACGAATCATTCTGGATAACCCCGATGCTGTCGGAAAACGGATTGAGCTGTGCTGTTGAGTTGCGAGGAAGAAACGTAGTGTTCTCTCTCAACAATACACCAGAAATTGATGATTTTATTGCGGCACTTATGTCGGCAAGGCAAGACGGTGTTATGGAAGCGGTTGTCGGTAGATTCCATTGCCAATATACGATTAACAGCGCTTCTCCGCAAATGAGCACATTCTTCATTTCTGTTGGTGGATGCAGGGTGTTTATGGAGAAAGAAGAATATGATGGGTTGTGTGATCTTTTTAAAACATTTATGGAAAACGAAGACGTTTCTAACGCGCGCAAAAATTTAATGTGGATTTACGGAGATATCTGATTCGCACGTCATAACAAAAGCTATATGCAGTGCCACATCGAACCCGATCTTCTCGGGTAGATGCGCCGCAAATCACTATCCAACGACAAGACAAGCTTCTTTCAGCAGGTGGCTGGCCCGGTACGTCACCACCCGCCTTGCAGTTATTGGAACCATCTCGCCGGTCTTGGGATTGGGGCGGGTGTTGAAAAATGATTCCACCAACCTCTTACTCTCCTTACCAATTCCTGTTTGGGCATGGTGGATGTTCCTCCTTTGACCAATCACATAACTAAATTAAACAGCAATCTATACCATAACCCCCCGGGCTATACCTGACCATTCAAGCATGATCAGGAGATGGCCATGGCCCGTCACCGGTCCATCCATCTTTCCGAAGATCCGCACCAGTCCTTGCTATACCTCAACAACGAGGATCGCTAAGGACTGCAGGAGATGAGCGCAACAGGAACAGTGAAACTGACGGGCCGCTATGGGGACCGAATTGAGCAGGAAGCGCGGGAGCGGAGCGTTTCAAAGGCCGCACTGATCGCCGACTATGCCATGCGGGGCATCGAGACGGCGGAACAGGCGGAAGGTAGTCCGATGGATGGCTTTGAGCGGCGGATTGCGGCCACCATGCTGGCCGTGCGTGGGGACGTGGAGGCCGTCCAGGCGGAGCTGGACACGGTGGCGGCCATGCTGGATCTCTTCGTCAAGCTCATGCTGATCCACCTGCCCGAACCCGTCCTGGACGAGGCCGAGGCGGTGCAATCCTCGGCGCTTACCCGCTATGAGCGGTTCCTGAAGCAGGTGGCCGATGCCGGATTCGACGGGGACCGGCCCCGGGCGCTGAAAAAGATCGCCGAACTCCTGCAAAAGAAGCTGGAACCCGTCCAGAATGGCTGATCCGATCACCATGGACCGCGCACAGGTCGAAGCCCATGGGCGACTTATCGAGCAGATGCGCCGGATTCTCGGTGCGGATATCTGTGCAGTCTTTGGAGACCCTGCTGCCGTGGAAATCATGCTCAACGATGATGGACGGGTTTTGGTGGAACGACATGGGCAGGGGATCACGCACCTGACGGATTTATCCGCGTCCAAGGCCCTGAACCTGCTGGCACTGATGGCCGATTTCCGTGGGACTACCGTCACACGCGACAAGCCCATTGTTGAGGGTGCGATGCCCGATGAGTTCCTGCGTGCGCGTTTTGCAGGAGCCATTCCGCCGCTCATGCCGAGACCGACTTTTTCGATTCGTTTGCCGGCGAGGAAGATTTACACGCTCGAAGATTACCGGAACAACGCCATTATCACCGGTGAACAGTACGACAAGATCATTGAAGCCGTGGAAAACCGAAAAAATATCCTGGTGAGTGGTGGCGCCGGGTCGGGCAAAACCACCCTTCTTAATGCCGTATCCGACACCATAGCCTGTCGTGCCGGACTGGATCAGCGGATCGTCATCATCGAGGACACACGGGAAATCGTCTGCAATGCGCCAAATACCGTGCAGATGCTGACCGATGCGGACACCGACATTGACATGACCCGCTTGCTGAAACTCACGCTACGGTACCGGCCCGACCGGATTTTCGTCGGTGAGGTGCGCGATGGTGCGGCTCTGGCTTTGCTGAAAGCATGGAATACCGGGCACCCCGGCGGACTGGCTACTTTACACGCCAACAGCACGCAAGCAGCGCTTACCCGTCTGGACCAACTCTGCCAGGAAGCGGGTGTGCCGTCGCAGATGCCACTCATCCACGAAGCGGTCGATGTCATCATCCAGATTGCGCGGGATGCGTCTGTTCCGGCAGGCCGCCGGATTACCGATATTCTCTTTATGGACAAACAGGATTAAACACCATGTGGTATGCCATATCCCCGGAACTTGCCGATCCACCGTCTCCGCCCGCCATGGTTCGCCCCTTGCAGTCCCCTGCGGGGAGCAATCCCTTAGCAGGGCGCAAGCCCCCTGCGGGGATACCGCTGTCCGCAAGCCCCTTGCGGGGAGCAATCCCTTCGCAGGCTGCAAGCCCTTCGCCTTCTGCAGGACTGCCCCCGGCAAGACTGCCGTCTGCAAGACTGCCACGGGAATTCGCCATGCGGCTTTCCTTGCCGACGGAAACGGCATCCAGCGAGCGGCAGGCATTGCAGTGGATTTGTCGCAGACTTTCGCTTCGTCTGGATTTTCAGGGACCGGATTATGCGCTGTATGGCGCGGGAGTTCCCTTCGGGAAGCCTGTTCCAGCCCTTGAACTGTTGCGTGATCTGGCCGTGATTCCCTATATCCAGGGCACGATGACCGTGCGCCTGCATTCGGTGAAGGTACACAACGCCCCATTGCGCTAAGGCAATATCTCCAGAACGCGCTGCTATACCCCTGGGACAGCATTTCAGGAGGTTTCCCATGGCAGAAAAAATCGTTGTAGTGCAAAAACATCCGCATCGTCTGCGGAATCAGGTGCTGTTTGGTCTGGCCCTGTTCGGGGTTCTGGGGCTGGAAACGGCCATGGCATCCAGCGGCGGACCATTCGGCAAGATCAGCAACTTCATCCAGAGCAACTTCATGCCGTTCATCGGCTCGGTGGGCATTGCGGGCGGCATTGGCTATGGCGCCGTCCACGCCTTCAAGCATGACTACGGCAAGTCCGCCGTCGGCATCGGCACGGCGGCGGGTGGTGGATTCATAATCAGTCAGTACGGATGGTTTGGCCAGCAGGCTGGCATTTCCGCTGCCACTCTGGGCGGGCATGTGGCGTTGATGGCGCCATTTCTGCATCTCCTGGGGGCCTGATTGAGCCAGGAAACCCGCAGCACGCGGCTGTACCAGAGCATGGTGCGGCCGCACTTGCTGATGGGCGGTGAGCGATCAGCCACACTGCTCAATGGCGGGGCGGCGATCACGATTTATTTCCTGACGCTTTCCATTCCCGGCATCATCGCGGGCGTCCTGACATTTACTGCCGTGCAGACGGTGTTGCGCATTCTGGCCAGACAGGACCCGCAGATGATCAGTATCGTGTTCCGGGCCAGGAAGTGGCAGGACTATTACCCGGATGCGCCCTCGCTCGATGCGCCGGTCCGGGAGATTCCGGTGGAGAAGAGCCAGCAGGCATCTATCTGGAACCAGATACTTTCCCGTTTCGCGAAAAAGGATAGAAAACATGCTGAACCTGCGGGAATTCCGGAGTAAGAACCTGTCTCTGCCGGACCTGCTGAATCCGGCTATCCTGGCAGGCCGTGTGCTGGTACTGAACCGGCCCTGCGCGGTGCTGCTCACCAAGGACGGGGCTTTTCTGTCTGCTGTCCGGTTTTTCGGACAGGACCTGGAAAGTCTGTCGGCGGACGACATCAACCGTCTGTCAGCAGTGCTGAATGCTGCGGTTACCCGTCTGGGCACCGGATGGACAGTACAGACGACTGCCATCCGGGAATCCGCCGATGGCTACGTGCCGGAAGACCAGTGCTTTTTCCCGGATCCTGTATCGATGCTCATTGATAACGAGCGTCGCCGCGCCTTCGAGCGGGAAGGGCGCAGGTTTCAGAGCCGGTATTATTTCGTGTTCACCTGGAACACCCCCCCTGAATCAGAAGTCTCGGCCGGGCATCTGTTCGTGGAGAGTCGCAAGGGGATCGTTTCGGACTCTTTTGATACGCTGCTCAAGAAGTTTGAGGATAGTCTGAATATGGCATTGGGGATTCTCTCCCGGCAGTACGCCATTACTCCGCTCGATGATACAGGGCTGTTGACGCATTACCACGAGTGTCTGACCGGAAAATCCCATCCAGTCCACGCACCCACGATTCCGGCATATCTGGACGTACTGCTCGGGCATCACGAGTTCGTGGCGGGTCTGGAGCCCGCCCTGGATGGTGAATCGATTTCGGTACTGACCTTTCTGGGCTATCCGGACCTCACCCGTCCGGAGATGCTGGAGCATCTGCACAATCTGCCCTTTCCGCTGCGCTACACGACCCGCTTCATTCTGCTGGATTCTGTGGATTCCAAAAAGCTTGTGGCCAAAGTCCGGGAGAAGTGGGCGAGCTCCAAGTACACACTGCGGGATTACATTTCCGGAGCCATGAGCCATGGCCAGATGCGCGCCGACCGGCAGGACCGGTTCAAGGCGGGGATGGAGTCAGAAACCGCCCTGGTTGATGCCGACATTTCGAGTGGCGCCATCCTGATGGGGTTTTTCACGGCGACGGTGATCCTGCGTCATCGGGACGCCAAGACGCTGGAAGAACGCTCCCGCATGGTGATGAACCTGCTTTCGACGGTGGGTTTCGTGCCCAAGCGGGAGACGGTCAACGCAGTGGAAGCGTTTTTCGGCAGTCTGCCGGGCCACACCTGGGAGAATGTCCGCAGGGCACCCATTCACAGCCTGAACTTTGCGGATCTCTCACCCAAAACAGGGGTGTGGGCAGGCGACCCGGAATGCCCGAGTCCATTGATCCGGATCGGTTCCCAGCCCGCGCCCTGCCTGGTCCTTGCCCAGACATCGGGGAGTACGCCGTTCCGTTTCAACCTGCATGTGGGGGACGTGGGGCACAGTCTGCTTGCGGGGCCAACGGGCGCGGGTAAGAGCAGTCTGCTCGCCCTGCTTGCCGCCCAATGGTTACGCTACCAAAACGCCCGCGTCATCGCGTTTGACAAGGGCCGCTCGCTGTTCGCGCTGACGGAAGCCGTCGGAGGTCAGCACTATGACCTGGGGGGGGAGTACAGCGGATTGTCCTTTGCACCCCTGGAACGTGTCGATGCGGAAATGGACCGGGTGTTCGCCAAGGACTGGCTGGAGGCACTGGCCATTGTCCAGGGCGTCACGATGACGGTACGGGAGCGCAAAACCATCAACGACGCCGTGGATGGCCTTGCCCGTGAGTCGGGGCGATCACTGACGGATGTTATGCACCTGTTGCAGGATGAGCACCTGAAAGCAGCGGTGAGCGTCTACACGGGTACCGGCAAGTACGGTGATATCCTGGATGCCCGTCAGGATGGTCTGGACCTGTCATCCCGCTTTCTCACTTTCGAGATGGACAGTCTGCCCCAGGGGGAGACCGGCAAGTAGCTGGTAGTGCCGCTTCTGCTCTATCTCTTTTACCGGATCGAAAAGATGTTGGACGGCAGCCCTACGCTGATCGTCATGGACGAGGCATGGACACTGATCGACAACCCGCAATTCCTAGCGAAGATCCGCGAATGGCTGAAAGTCCTGCGAAAGAAAAACGCCGTGGTGGTGTTTGCCACGCAGTCGCTGGCCGACCTGCAGGGCAGTCCGTTGCTTCCGGTGCTTATGGAGTCGTGCCCAACCAAGGTCTTTCTGCCGAACCGGGAAGCAGGCAGTCAGCAACTAAAGCCTATGTACCACAATTTCGGGCTGTCAGACCGACAGATTGAACTGCTCCAGTCGGCTATACCGAAGCAGGACTATTACATTCATTCGCCATTGGGCCACCGGCTGGTGAGCTTTGCCATGGGACCCATCACCCTGGCGTTCTGCGGGGTATCCGATCCCAAGGCGGTGAAACGGGTAGCAGAACTGCGGGAGACACTGGGCCGTGCATGGCCCGTTGCCTGGCTTCGGGAACGGTTGCCTGCGCCCGTGCTGCGGGAATGGGGAGATGTCATCGCGTTCATTGAACGGTCTTTTCACGGGTAAGTTTTGAGAGGGGGTTGAAAAAATGAAATCTATCCAAAGAATCAGTGCGTTTGTTGTTTTGTTGTCTGTTTCCACTCTGGCTTTTGCGGGCGGCCCGGTCAGCAATTTTCCCGTGCAAGAACAGTTGCAGCAGGAAGTCAGGATGGCTCAGGCGGTTCTGAATGATGTCCATTCAGGGGGCAACCGGCACCAGTTGATGCAGCGGGTTCAGGCTTTGAATTTTGCGGTCCAGAACACGGCAAGCCAGATGCGCGTAACACCCCCTGCCGCAAGTCACATGGTGAGACTGCATGCCACCCGCAGGGAATTGGTCAAGCATGTCGAGGTGGTCCGTAACTGGATCGTAGCACAGCAAAAGGCATAAAAATGAAGAAAAAGTTGTTGGTTTTAATGATGTTGACGTGCATTCCTGTGCTGTCCGTTGCGGGTACCCCCTTGCAGGGCGCAAGTCCCTTGCAGGGCATGCAGTCTGACGCTGCGGCCATCCAGAGCATGGCACAGAACTGGACCACGCTGGAAAACGCGGCATCCGGTTATGCGGCACTGGCCCCTTATGCGGCTCAGGAATGGGCAGGTCCGGGTCCAGTAGTCAGCACGCCCATGGGTGGTGAGGAACAATGCCACAATATCCATTGGGATACGGTGACGAACCAGCTAGTGACGGGTGGCCTCAATATCTT
>NZ_JAAOMP010000024.1 GCF_018853815.1 Acidithiobacillus sulfurivorans
AACCCTCCAGGCACAAACAGCGCAACTGGGACCAATAGCAGCGCTGGTGGCCGATACGGGTTATTGCAGCGAAAAGAATGTGGAGGCCTGCGAAGCACTGGGGATCACCCCATTCATTGCCGTGGCCAGAGAAGAACACCATCCCGACTGGCGGCAACGGTATACAGAACCGGAAGCCCTCCCGGAAAATGCGACCCGCATGCAGGCGATGATACATCGTCTGAAGACGCAGGCAGGCCGAAGCG
>NZ_JAAOMP010000025.1 GCF_018853815.1 Acidithiobacillus sulfurivorans
CATGATGTCAATCATCGGAATGATTTCGACCCGGCCTTTCTTCTGCTCAAAGTAACGCCGGTTCATTATCCTGCCCTCGCCACGACAACCG
The DNA here is from genome assembly GCF_018853815.1 of Acidithiobacillus sulfurivorans. Taxonomy (GTDB): domain Bacteria; phylum Pseudomonadota; class Gammaproteobacteria; order Acidithiobacillales; family Acidithiobacillaceae; genus Acidithiobacillus; species Acidithiobacillus sulfurivorans. The sequence continues at coordinate 92 of NZ_JAAOMP010000025.1, forward strand.
CTTCCGCGTTGGGGCGGCCTTCAGCGTCAAAAGTCACGACCGGCTGACCATCCATGCGGTTGATGAGCATGGTTTTCACTGAATCCAATTGCAGCAGAATCATGCGCACCTGATTGTTGAACGCATTGAAGGTCAACAATCCAAGCATGGCGATGAACAGACCGGAGGCCGTGGATACCAGCGCATCCGCAACGCCACCCGTGACCTGCATGGGCGCGTGTCCGGGTTGAGCCAGGACCGAAAACGCATGGAACATGCCGATGATGGTCCCAAACAAACCGAGCAGGGGAGCCAGGGTAATAATGGTGTCCAGCAACCAAAGGCGACGATCCAGTTTCGGAGCAATAACCAGCACGCTTTCTTCCAGGCGGCTGGCGAGAGCTTCGCCTTTCACCTGACCACTATGGGCGGCGGCGGTACGCAGCAGTGCGGCTTCGGGTAAGTCGCCCGCATCTTCGGCCAGGGTATTGAGGGCTTCGCGATCAAGGCGGCCATGACGACCAAGCTCCTGCACAAACACCAGACCACGCAAAATGGTCCGCCGCAGGTACCAGAAACGATCTACCATCACAGCCAGTTCCACCAGCAGCATCAGGCCCAGTATGTATAAAACCCCGTCCGAGTAGTTGGCGAGGTGAATGAGATATTGCAGGTTCATCAGAAAAGCACCTTGTAACAATGAAGGTGCTACCTTAACAAACTAATGTGACAGTTTTATGAACCTTTTATGACAATTTTACATCAAATGATATTTTCTGCGGCAAAGTCAGCCGATAACCAAAACCATGCACCGTTTCCAACCATTCTCCGGCACCGGCCGCCTCCATATATTTACGTAATCGATGAACCTGAGCAGCAACTGAGTTTTCCTGAATGAATTTTTGACCATCGCTCAGTACATTGGCTATTTCTGAGGCAGTAAATGTTCGATCCGGATGCAGAGCCAGATAGTGCAGAAATCGGAACAGCCTCCGGCTCAGACGGATTTCAAAACCGTTCAAGCGTATTCGACTGCTTTCAGGATTGATCCATATATAAGGGTCCTGTCGAACTTCCGTAGACTCCCAATGATGTCCACTTTTTAATAGCGTTCCCACTTGCGCTCGTAAAATAGACTCGGCCACGGTATCCGCCAAATAGGCACTGGCACCGGCATCCAGTGCGGACATGGCATGGGCTTCATCATCGGCACCCAATGCCAGTATGGATAAGTGCATACAAACCGGGAGGGTTAATAATTCATTCAGCCATGGAGCCATATCCACAGACCAATTCGTAATAATGAGCAAGACCGGATGCCAGCGTTTAATGAGCGGCAAAACATCACGTTCGTGACCATTCAGCGCTTTGACAAAAGCTCCTGCGCGCTGTAATCGTAAAGCCATCTTATCTGCTGGCTCACCTGCAGAAAATACCAGGATTCTGGAACCAACCAGCGTGCTGATGTTCTCCACTTTAGCAGCCGTCATTAATAACAGGGCATCTGTCAGGTGCATGGCATGATGAAGCACCCCACCGACCAGGGTATAAAACATATTCGCTCCTGATTTTTTTGATTAATCATTAACTGCGCACTTTCCGGAAAAAGCATTTATTTATAAAATCAGGCAGGTAAAAACACCTGCCTGATGATTCATCAGGAAAACCTCAGGAAGGCGTCATCCCTGCAGGCGTATTCTTGCGCATCGGCACCACAACATCTTCGCCGCTGGCTTCTTCAAGGGATTTACCAGCAGGTTCCTTGAGGCAGAAAGCCGTGAGCAGCAAACCGGCCAGAGCGAAAAAGAAAGTGATCATCAAGGTTCCGTGCAAACCATAATCATGCAGCAAGATCGGGAAAACCAAGGCACCCAAAAAAGCACCGACTTTGGCTGTTCCTGCAGACAGGCCATGTCCGGTAGTCCGCAAATTGACCGGGAAAAGTTCTGCAGCCAGAACAAAGGTGGTAGTATTGGGGCCGTATTCTGCAAAAAAGTAGGAAACGCCGTAAAGCACCAGAAAAACACCCATAGATTCAGTCAGCACCGGGAAAGCACCAATCAGCAGGAACATCAATCCCATCAGAAAAAATCCAAGCATCTGCAGGGTTTTATGACCGACACGATCAATAGTAAACGCCGCCAGAAAATAACCAGGGACGGCAGCAATAGCAAATACCATCAAACTCAATGCCGTACTGGTCACTACATCTGCATGCGGGGCAATATGGGACATGATCATGGGGGTAGAAATAGTATTTCCGTAATAAGCATAGTCAAACATGAACCAGCCACCGGCTGTACCCAACAGCGTCAACCAGTAACGGCTCAAAGGCTGTTTGACAATTTTATCCTGAACCGTAGCCGTCGCCGTTCCCAAGCTGAAAGAAGCCAGTTGCTTGCCTGCTGCTACGGCATCGCCTTTGACACGGGCCAACCAGCGCGGAGATTCGGGTAGGGTACGACGAATATAAATGACGGCGGCCGCCGGTAAAGCACCCAGCCCCAGCATCAGACGCCAGGCCAAATCATGATTCACACCCGCCGCCAGAAGCGTTAAAGCCACTACCGGACCCGCTACCAAACCAATGGCCTGGGCTGAAAAAACCAGACTGACCATGCGACCACGGGATTTGACGTTCGCATATTCGCTCATCAGCACAGCGGAGAGCGGATAATCTCCACCAATCCCCAAGCCCAAAATAACGCGGGCGATTAATAGCACGGTCACATCTGGAGCAAAAGCGGATAGTAGTGCGCCGACGGTCATCAATAGTGCTTCAAGGCCGTAAATGGCCTTGCGACCCAGTCGATCCGCCAGGGTTCCGAATACGTAGGCCCCCACGAAAGTGGCGATAAGTGAAATGGAACCAATCAACCCGACTTCGGCTGCGCCCAGGTGCCACTCACCCTTGATCAGCACCAAGGCGGTACCAATAATGAAAAGATCATAAGCAGAAGTGAAAAAGCCCATTGCGGACGCAAACATGGCTTTAAGATGAAACGGACTGAAACTGGCAGAGTTGAGCGCCTCTGCCACATTGTTTTGCGTTGAACTGCCTTGCGGTGTTGCCATCGTGGTCTCCTTTCTAGTCTGGACCTTACGACAGGCTACACCCCAATTATGACCGTATTGTGAACTTTTTATGACACTTTTATGACAGTTTCCCCAAACCCCTATTGTAGAGGAATGGTTTCCTGAGCCGGCTGCTGCGGCGCCGCTTCTGCAGGAACATTATCTTGCGCAGGCGGTAGACTCGTCGGTGCTGTCGCACTGGCAGCCAAACCCAAATGCTGAGAAAGCAGCTTCTGAAACTGCAAGGACATCGGTTTGTTACCCAAGGTGCCGATACGAATATTCGCCTTGGTCACATCAGTCGCCATGGAGGTCAAGGTTACCCGCACGGTATCTCCTTCCGTGGTCATCCCTTCTAACAAATATTTGGAAGGGCTTTTGCGGATCTCACCATTATAGCGTATGCCCATGTCTGCAAATGCAGACTGAGACGCAGCACTCACCCGATTCATAGAAGCCGGATAGTAAGCATAAAAATTGGCGACCCCGCCATTTTGCGCATAGGCTACCGCTCCACCACCGGCACTAGCAGCCAGAAGAGCAACACAGCCCCCCAAGGGCAAAGTGGCCACTGCAGCAGCTAAAGCCAAAAAGGTAAAACGTCGTTGAATTAACATGTACCCGCTCCTCCATACCACCTGAAAGCCAAATACAGAAAAGCCCGGATCAACCGGGCCGTTCAAATCAAATTTGGTACCGAGAGTCGGACTCGAACCGACACGATGTCACCACCACCGGATTTTGAGTCCGGCGCGTCTACCAGTTCCGCCATCCCGGCAAAATAGCTGGTACAGTATACCTCTATGACCTTCATGCATCAAGACCACCCTATGCACTCTACTCTCTAGCCAGCCCTGAAGAACCCAAGCATCTGTCACAAAAGGTTCACAAAACTGTCATCATACTGTCATATTAGAATTGTATATTACAAGCAACAAGAAAATAACTTAAGCGTAAACCCAAAACAACTGTTTGAAAATAAGTACAGCCATTCTCTATCTGCAACTTGTGTGCAGAGAGGATTAATGGCTGTAAAAAAATGCCATCTTAAAAATAAGATTGCATTGTCATCGATTACTGCGTCAAGCACTAACGGAAGGGAGCCTGTCATGATCAACCGTCGTAAAAAAACACTTTATCTTGCCATTATCAGCGCCACTGTGAGTCTTTATGGCATTAACGCGGAAGCGGATCAGTCTTTGGGTACAGTAACCGGAACAGCTACCGCTAGCAACAATTTCTTCGGTAGCAGTCCCAACGTCAATACCGGAGAAACCCCCAAAAGCGATATCCAGCGTATTCAAAAGTTCAACAAAAAAGCCACCAATCAGGAGACTTTGATCACCCGAGGGCAATTTGAAATGCTGGCACCCACCGACTCTTATACCCAGGTATTGAACAACATGCCCAACGCTATGGTCGTCAGCAGTGGTGACAGCATGGACGGTGACGACGTTTACATCAACGGATTCGGCAAATCACTGATCAATTTTACCTTGGATGGTATCCCGCTCAATGACAATGACAGTTATACCTATTACACCAACGAGTTTATACCCTCTGTACTGGTAGCCGGTACCAAATATTATCCCGGTGCTGAATCCGCTGCGATTCCCGGGCTTTCAGCTTTCGGTGGCTCCGTAGAAACCTACAGCCTTAAACCTTCGCCATCACCTTTTGTGCGACCTATCGTCGGAGCTGGATCTTTTGGTAAATACAATGTCGGCGGTTTGATTAATACCGGCCTTTTTGCCAAGAGCTTTGCCCCAACCTCCGCCTGGATATATGTGAACAAAACCCAACGGGATGGCTACTTTCAAAATAATTCTGCCCTGCAAAACCAGTTTTTATTCAAATCTGTCACCCAAATTGGACCCGGTGCCCTGACTTTATTTTTCTCCCAAAACAATCAGCGCTTCAACTATTATAATGGAGCCACAGCAGCACAAATTGCTCAATATGGACAGGACTACAACAGTTATACCAGTAATCCTTTACTTCCCAATGGTAAGGCCAACTACAATTACACCGGATATAACTATAACCAGTATCTGAACTGGCTAGGCTACGCCAAATATGAGGGTGAAGTTGGCAAGGTCAAGTTTTCAGACCAATTGTACTATTATTACGGAAATGGATTCAGCGCCAGCGCGACCACTTACACCCAGACTCTACTGACACCAGAAGGGACGATTGGCAGGTTTTCTCCCGCGAGAAATGGCGTTTTACTGAGAAACAGTGTCAACAATACCCATCGTTGGGGCAACCTGGCACGAATCATCTATCCGGTCGGTCCGGTCAGCACAGAACTGGGTTTCTGGTTCAATCATAATAATACGCTGCATGATTCCCGTTATTTTAGTGCCAGCAATACTTATCTTGGATCTTCCTATTCGGAGCCTGTGGTCACCAACACCTACCAGCCCTATATCAATTTAACTTACAAGCCTGTTGATGCACTTACACTGGCTGCTGGTTTTAAATATCTTTATGTCACCCGGGATTTCAAAAATACGGTAGCTCTGGCTCAAAACAAGCCTGGTCAATTCAATGTAAATTTCGGTTCCGTATTACCTTCTGTGGGTGCCAACCTGCGTATCACTGACCACTGGCATGCATTTGCCAACTTTACACAAAATACTAACCCTCCTGGATATAACCAGTTTTATACCGGGACCTACAATGCCGAGCTTAAACCCCAAAAAGCCAGCACCTACAGTGTCGGTACGCACTGGGATATTGGTCCCTGGAGCTCCAGTCTTCAGGCCTTCCGAGTCGATTTCCAGAACTACATTTTAAGCACAACCATACTGGTCGGATCATTGAATCAGACTGTTCTGGCTAACGCGGGTACAGCCATCAACCAAGGCCTCTCCTGGCAAAATAACGTCGTATTGAACGACATTTTCAGCGCCTATGCCAACTTTGGCGTCCTGGATGCGCGTATCACTTCATCCAATCAGCCTTTTCCCTATGCTCCGCATCACACTGAGGCACTGGGACTTATTGCCCGTTACCATGGTCTGCGAGCAACAGTTTCCCTCCATGAAATGGGTCAGTCGTACTATAACCTGGGCGGAAAATTTCTTCCTTTGGGTAGCCGTTTCTTTACGGACGCTTCTCTACGTTACACCTTCAGAAATGCACCTCTTGGCCAGTCTCTGGGCTTCAAAAATGTGACTGCCAGCCTTAATCTGAACAATTTGTTTGATCGCCGATTTGTGCAGAGCTATACCGGTAGCAGCAGCAATCCAAATCTGAAACTCAATCTCCCAACCAGTGTATATGCGACCATTGAAGCCACTTTCTAAGCATTAAATAATCGAATCAGCCTCTCCTTGTGATTTTGGAGAGGCACTTTTACAAGAGAGAACCAAGATGGACTTTTCAACAATAGCCAGCGTTGCCGCCAAATCCGGTGGTATCCTTTACATTATGCCCCTGCTCCTATTGATCGTGTTATGGGTCAGTATTGAACGATTTTTGTTTTTGAGTCGCATGAGTCGCCTCGGAGAAAAAATGGCGAGCGCTTTGGAACAGCTTCCCGACATCAAGGAGCAAAGCCTGCGTCCCCTCGCAGATTCTGCAGAATTTCCTTTCCGCGCTTTGCTCCAGGTACCCATCCGTTTTCCCAACATCAAGGATAGTGCACAGCTTTCTGAAATTCTGCAGGAAGCAGTCATGCGTCAGGTGCCTTTACTGGATAAACGGCTTTGGCTGCTCGATACCACGGTTACTCTGGCTCCCTTGCTAGGTCTTTTAGGTACCATTATCGGTATGTTTCATGCCTTTCAGATTTTAAACAACGTGGCCAACAATCCCACGGCCATTACCGGGAGCGTAGCTGAAGCACTTATGGCCACAGCAGCCGGCCTGGTCATCGCCATTATCGGTCTGGTCAGTTTTAATGGCCTGCAAAACCAGATGCGTTTTGTTGTTCATCAAATGGAAACCTTGCGCAGCATGCTCATTAATCGTTTGTCCGGACTGGACCATAGTCATGCCCTGAATAATACCGAGACACAGCCTGTCATTTATGCGGCGAAAGAGGCCTGAGTCATGCAATACCTCGAAATGAAAAAAGGGCGTGTCGAAATCATTCCGATGATTGATATCATGCTCTTTCTACTAATATTCTTCATCATGATTACTGTGCACATGATCCCCAGCCAAGGGCTACCAGCGCACCTTCCCGGTTCCAGTTCTGCCCAGGAACTCCCCAAACCTAAAGTGATATTGACCTTACATGCAGATGGAAGTCTGGAATTCAAGAATAAAACCATCACTCTCCAGGATCTCGAAACCCGATTGCGCCAGGGAAACCCATCAGAAACCCAGGTAACTATTGCCGCTGATAAGGGTGCTGACATTCAGGCTTTGGTAAAAGTCATGGATGCCTGTCGTCATGCCGGGGTCACAGCAATCGGCCTTGCTGCAAAACCCGTGTCATGATGTCCGCAGATTTGCGTCCACTGGCAAATTTGGTCAAGGCACCAAGAAGTAACGGCAACTTCAAGGCGTTTGTGATTGCCGCGGCTATTGAATCGGTATTTGTCGCTTTGCTGATCTGGAAAAGTACAGAGCAAACCCCTCCACCGGCAGCCATCAATGCCCCCGTTACCATCAGTCTGGTGCCGCCAACCCCACCCAAACCGCTGCCGCCCATGCCCAAACCACAGGTACAACCACAACCCAAGCCAGTACCACGACCAGTTCCGCGACCTCTGCCACGGCCAGTGCCACATCCGGTTGCCGAGCAGCAGGCAAAGCTTCCCCTGCCGCCAACACCAATGCCCAGCCCGGTTCAAGCCCCTACACCCAAGGCCGTAGCCACTCCACCGCCTCCACCTCCAAGCGCCGCACCCGTCAGCCCGGCCGTGCGGGAGGACTATCTGGCACAAGTGAAAGGGGCCATTCAGGCAGCGGTCCATTTTCCAGAATCCGCAAAAATGCTGGGTGAAAATGGACGGGTTCAGTTACATTTTATCCTTCATGCCGGCCAGATTGGTGGTGTAAGCATTACGCAAAAAGGCAGTATGGGTGCCTTTGATACGGCCGCCATTGCTGCCTTGCGCGACGCCCATCTCCCCGCAGTCCCCGCAAGTCTCAAAAACAAAAGCTTTGATTTGAGCATCTGGGTGGAATTCAAACTCAGTGGGCAAAACGAATAATTCATAACGGCCATAGGCCTGGATGATTGCAGCAGCTCTGGCTACCGCCACAGGAGCGAAAACATCCAGAGCAAATAACGTATCTGAAAGGGAGCTCATACTCATGTACATTTCACGTAGAAAATTTATAACCCACTCGGGACTTGGTTTAGGGCTGGGCCTCAGCCTACCCATGACAGCTTTCGCCATGCAGCTGCCCGCCCGGGCCACAAGCCTGCATGCCGGACCCATGACGGGTTATCCGGCGCAACGGTCGGCGAGTATCTGGATGCAGACTTTGGGGCCTGCCAAGGTAAGTATCGCTTATTGGCCCGTCCATCAGCCGCATTTACGTGAAACCAGCATCGAAATGAGCACCAGTGCCAGGGAGTTTTATGCCGCATTGCTCACTTTGGATGATCTTGCCCCGAATATGACTTACCAAACTGAAATACAATTGAACGGAAAAATCTGAAGTGGAAAAAACCTGTAAATACATACCCTGGAACTCTGGCAATGGCGTCAACCCGCCCCGGATTTCAAAGTCCTCACGGGGTCTTGCGCATACATCAATGATCCACAATATGATCGTCCGGGCAAACCATATGGGGGTGGATATGAAATATATGATCCCATGACAGATGAAGCCGCAGATATGATGATCTGGTTGGGAGACAATCTTTATTTCCGTGAGGCCGATATTCAAAGCCCTGCAGGAATGGCCATGCGCTATTGGACGGATCGCGCCTTTCCGCCTCTGCAAAAGTTTCTGCAATCTACCCGACAGGTTGCCATCTGGGATGATCATGATTATGGAGCCAATGACAGCGACAGTAGTTTTGTCCTGAAACAAAGTGCACTCCGCCTTTTTCAGAATTATTGGGCAAACCCTTCTTATGGTCTGCCAGGAACTCCCGGGGTATTTACCCAATGCACCCTGAATGATGCCGATTTTTTTCTACTGGATGATCGCTGGTACCGCGATGCAGATGCTGCGCCCTTGTCGCGCGGCAAGCAAATGTTTGGCAAAGAGCAAATGGATTGGTTAAAAAACGCCCTGCTCAGCTCCCGTGCGCATTTCAAAATCGTTGCCGCAGGGGGTCAACTATTTAATGATGACGATGCTTATGAAGGCTGGAATTTATATCCGGAAGAACGTCAGGATTTTATGGACTGGCTCCAGAATAATCATATCAGGGGATTATTGTTTCTTTCGGGAGATCGGCATATCAGTGAATTAATGCGCAGACCCCGCCCACATTATTCTGGCAAACACGATTATCCCCTCTGGGAACTCACCAGCTCTCCACTTAACTCCAGTCCGGCCAAAGGAGACGCCAACCCCTATCGAGTGCCAGGGACATTGATAGAAGCCAGAAACTATTGCAGCATTGAGTTCCTCGGCAAAGGCTCTGGGCGTCATCTACTCCTGAGTTGCAAATCCACTGAGGGTATGACCCTTTGGGAACATCAGATCAGCAGCGCCGATCTGGGCTACATCTGAGCCAAAAAACCAACATCGCCTAACAACGGCAGTGGGCCTGCAGGCTTTTCGCTCCAACGTCCCTTGCCTGTTGTTCTAAAGCTCATCCTGAATTTCACAGCCTCAAACGGGCCAGGACAATTCTGCGCACAAGCCGCCCCCAGCCCCATTCAACAAGCGCAGGCGCATGCCTTGTGCTTCGGCCAGCTGGCGTGCAATGGCCAGGCCTAATCCACTTCCTTCACCATGCCCTCTGGCATCATCCAGACGAATAAATGGCTCAAAAACCTTTTCCATCTCGATTTCCGGAATTCCCGGACCGGCATCACAGAGGCGGATCAAAACCTGGTTTGCCATTTTCCTGAACTCCACGCGAACCTCTCCGCCGCCGTAACGTATGGCATTATCCAGCAAATTGGATAATAAGCGCCGCAAAGCCTCTCGATCACCCCGAAAAGCATAACGGCGAGGTAACTGGGCATGCCATTGCCCCCCTGCCCGCTCAAAATCGGCGCCAACTTCTTGCAATAAAACCATCAAATCAAAATCTGCCACCTTGGCCGCCATACCGCGCCCCAGATCCAGCGATTGTGCAAGCAGGGCGTCCATGCGCTCGATGTCCTGCAACATGCCATCATGCAAATGCTGGGGGGTATTTTTCGGAAGCAGTTCCCAAGCCATGCGTAATCGGGCCAAAGGCGAACGTAAATCATGGGAAATACCCGTCAACAAAAGAGATTGATGATTAATCATTGCCTGCAAACGGGTGCGTAATTCAGCAAAAATATCGAGAATATTCTGAAACTCATAGGCTCCGCTGGGCGGCAAGCTTGGCAATGGTGCCTTCAGCGAGCTTTGAAGAGCTGTAGAAATAACATCCAGCGGCTTTAAAACCCTGCGCACCAGAATCATGGTCAAAACCACCAGTGCCAGGGTCGAAAACGCCAAAACAAAAATCATGGCGATGGGCAATGAGGAGGCGAGGCGCCCCCGATCAAAATGCACCCAGATCGTTTGTCCGGAAATATTTACCGGAACCCAGAAAGTTCGCACCGCGCCACCCAACACATCTACGGGAACCGGTTTTCCCAGACGTTTACTTAATGCCTGGCTCAAAAGCCAACCATAAATATGACCATGCGTATGTCTGATTGAACGATCGAGTTGAGCCGAGATTTCTACCCCATTATCCGCACGCAGACTTTCCAGAAAAGCAGGTCGTTTTTCGGGCGAAAGCTCGGTGTAGGTTTTGGCGCTGATCACAATCAGACCAGCCAGGTCTTCCGCCGATCGTTCTGCCAACGGATAAAGCACGGTCAGAACAACTATCACCAAGGTAAGAATCTGTAAAATGACAATACCCGGCCCCAGCGTCCAGGCCGTCTGCGAAAATAAATTTCTGCCCCGTCGCAAACTCATGGGCCCGGCACAAAACGATAGCCCAAGCCGCGTTCTGTCTGCAAAAAACGCGGTTGGCGGGGATTTTCTTCCAGTATTTTTCGTAAGCGGGTTACGCGTACATCAATACTGCGATCAAAACGTCCATCTTCTTCGCCGCCCAAAAGCTGCAACAGCAAATCCCGGCTCAAAATACGTTTTGGTCGTTGTGCAAAAACCAGCAATAAATCCATTTCCGCCGGGTTGATGTCCACCTCAGCATCGCCATGATATAGCCGGCGCTCCGAAATCTGCAGGTGAAATTTCCCGATCTCTACCTTGTCAGCACCTTCATCCTTGCCGCTCCGCCGCAACAGTACGCGTAAGCGCGCCAACAACTCCCTGGCGTTAAAAGGCTTGGACAAATAGTCATCAACCCCACTTTCCAGACCAAGAATGCGCTCGTCATCCTCCCCCCTAGCCGAGAGCATCAAAATAGGTGGGCCGCCTTCCTTGCTGCGTAACTCTTTGGCCAGACTGATGCCGTCCTGTCCCGGTAACATCCAGTCCAATACGATGACATCTATTGGACCAGCAAGCAGGTGTTGACGCATCTGCTTGCCATTAGCTGCCAGCAAAACCGCAAATCCCTGTGCTACCAGATACTCCCGTAGCATATCTGCAAGTCTTTGATCATCATCGACTATCAACACGACCGCCATAACCTGCCTCGCTTGTTCTTCCCTGTGAAGCGCAGCGCCCCATCAGGAAATATTCCCGAAATATTTACCGCCTACCATTATAGTGGACCCCAGATTTGAGACAATAGTTTAAGCTTGTTGTCTGGTCAGGAGGAGACGATGAGCGCAGCAAAGCGGAAAGTG
>NZ_JAAOMP010000026.1 GCF_018853815.1 Acidithiobacillus sulfurivorans
AGGCAGCCATGATCCAGTTGCGGTCTGAAGGATCAAATTTAGCCGCCTTCAGCATGGCGGTAACGCCCACCAACTGCTTGTGGGCATTGTAATTCTCTTTGACCATCAGGCTTCCATTACTATAGCGGGTCACTTTCAATATCCCACCGGCCTTTTCTATACTGGATATTGCTAAAGGGTTGGCCAAGTCCACCGTGTAAGGATCCACCGTCCGGGATCCCGCTTGATAAGGCACACTTCCGGGCATGATGGCGTGCGTATTTTGCAATATCTGTACTTCTTTCCACAGAACTTCAGGGCTGGGTCCGGCTGCATGCGCCCAAGCCAGAGAAGAAAAACAACTGCTTATGGTGAGTAGTATAACAATATTAAGTTTTGGCATGACACGGCTCCTGACTCAACCCGTAGTCTCCACGAAATGTCATGACGTGGAGACGTTTGCTTTAAACGTAAAGCTTCTTGAAAATTATAGCGGGTATTCCGGACCTATACGTAAAAGCCATCCGCGAAGCAACAGACCTTTCTCGGTTGCCGTTCGCCCTTTTGATCGGAGTCAATCTCAATACTGGCCGTTACGGCTTAACGAGGCTTTTTTATGGAAATTTTTTTGGGCATTACGTAGCTTGCATCCCTTGGGTTTTCTATCAAGGGAGTGATGTGCCGTGGTTGGTGAAGGTATACGCTGAGGCTTATACCAAAAGATAGCATTTGATGACGTGTTTCAGGAGAATTATTTTAAGATTCCTGGACTTGATTCTGAGGAGGTCCATCCCATGATTTGTATCGATGTATTGATTAAATTAAATCTTGTGAAGAAAGAGGCTGGTGACTGACAAGTTGAGAGGGCCAGTTTATCTGGGATGACCATACTATCTAGCAGGAGCCAGCACAAAGCTTGACGCCAAGTGGCTACCATGTATCTACCAGAAAGAAAAAGGTTGCAATTATTTTTTACAACCTTTTGTTTTTATGGTGCCGTTGAGGGGAATCGAACCTCTGACCTACTGATTACGAATCAGTTGCTCTACCGACTGAGCTACAACGGCGTGGGCGCGATTGTACCTGTCATGAGGCAGCGCGACAAGAATTGCTTGGCCTGCGTATTGGCATCGGCTCCGAGTGCGTTTGCTATCGATTTAAGACTGAGTTCGTGATACCAGCAAGCTTTCGCGGAGAATATGGGCTTCTGTTTTACCAATGATTGGGGCAGAATCTTACGTTACAGCCATTCAGAGGGAACCATCATGGCAAAGAACGTGGAAGTTACCGAGCTTCGTTGCCCTCCACGCGGGCGAGTGGGCCTGCACTGATGGCCAATCAACCCGCCGTCATCGTCCTGGGAGCCGGCATTGTCGGCGTATCTATTGCCCTGCAGTTGCAACTACGCGGTCGGCAAACCCTGCTGCTCGACCGCCAGGGTCCGGGGGAGGGGACATCATTTGGTAACGCCGGCCTGATTCAGCGCGAGGCCGTCATGCCGCACCCTTTTCCCCGCGCTTTGGCGCAGATGATGAGTTATGCCCGCAATCGTTCGACGGAAGCCTATTATCGCGGCACCATGCTGCCCCGTCTGGCTATTCCCTTTATGCAATACTGGTACAACTCTCAGGAAGAACGGCACCGGGTCATTGCCCGCCACTATGCGGCCCTGATCGCCCATTGCCTGGATGATCATCTGGCCCTGGCCGGACTGGCCGGGGTGACAAACCTGTTTCGTGCTGGTGGCTGGCTGCAGGTTCACACCCATGCAGAATCTCTGGATCATGCCCTGCTGGAAGCCGCCTACAAGGCTGAGCACTTTGGGGTCACTTATGATGCACTGGATACGGCACAGGTGGCGCAGATGGAAGCGACTTTGCGCCCCGGTCTTGCGGGAGGTATTCACTGGACACAACCGCTGGCCGTCACCGATCCCTACGCGCTGACTCGCGCCTATTTGAATTATTTTACCCAACTGGGCGGCGAGTTTCGCACGGGCAATGCCGAAAAAGTGCAAAAAGAACAAGCTGGCTGGCGCGTGCAAAGCGCGCACGGCCCTATAGAAGCCGCCGAACTGGTCATTGCCCTGGGAGCCTGGTCGCCGGATATTACCCGCGCACTGGGTTTTCATCCGCCACTTTTCGTGAAACGGGGCTACCACATGCATTATCGCCAGCCCGCCACGCCTCTCTGCCACCCGGTTCTGGACGCCGATCAGGGTTATGTATTGGCCCCCATGCAAAGGGGCATTCGCCTGACGACCGGCGCAGAATTCGCCGACCGCGACGCGCCCCGTTCCGCCATTCCCCTGACCCGTGCCGAAGCCCAAGCCCGGCAACTCCTGCCCAGCCTCGGTGAACGCCTGGACCCGGAAGCCTGGCTGGGCTCACGCCCCTGCACCCCCGACATGCTTCCCATTATCGGCCCCGCCCCCGGCCAGAAAGGCCTCTGGTACGCCTTTGGCCACTGCCACCAGGGCCTGACCCTCGGCCCGACAGCCGGACGCCTGCTGGCAGAAATGATGGAGGGCGAAACGCCGTTTACGGATCCGGAGCCTTATCGAGTGGAGCGGTTTATGTGATTTTAACTAATTTTCTAGCCTGACGGGATTAAGCTGTGCTATCACTTTTGTTGGTCGTTTCCACCTTATCAGGCTGATAGGTGGTATACCAGTTGTCCTCAAGGATGACCTTGAGTAGTTGTTGAGTGCTTTGTTCCCACGTCAGGTAGGGCATTCCCTTGGATTGCGGAGCATTGCCTTGCGCATCAAGCTCAAGCCAATGCTGAATGCTTTCGGCCAAATCAGAACTATTGGTGTTAGGGAAATAGTAGGCGTATTCACCCGCTACTTCATGAAAAATAGGAATATCCCGGGCAATAATAGGCAAACCATAATACGCAGCCTCAATCAGAGGCAGGCCAAATCCTTCTGCGAAAGATGCGGCAAGTAACGCACTGGATTGCTTATAAAGTTCAATCAGGAGGGAATCACTGGCATTTTCAAGCCAGAATAGTTGTTTGTTTCTTTGAGGATGATGACGCAATTTGCGAATTAAGTTGTGGCTTCGCCAGCCCCCCTTGCCAATAAACACTAAATTGACTCTAACATTATTATCCCAGAGTATTTCAAGCGATTCTAGTGCTTGAATGTGTCCCTTGCGTGGTTCAAGAGTGCCTACCATAAGTAGTACAGGCTGAGATTTAATGGTATGAAGGAATGCTTTATCATCATTATTGATTTCTGTGAAATGCTTTCTTACAGCAAGATTGGCACCATGATGGAACCAGCCAATAGAAATTTCGCTAGTATTTAATTGATTTTCGGTGATAAGTTTAGAGTTAACCTCATCAGCAACAGTTTTAGACACGCAAACTAATCTATCGGCAGTATGGATAACACCTTTATACCAGTCACCAAATGCAAGGCAATAAGATTCTGGAAGCATGTCAGGAATTGTTAGTCCAAAAAGATCATGTATTGTCCATATGACTATAAGCCCTTGGAGCCGCATTGATTGCAATGTCCTAAAAGGGAAGTGCATGTATAAATCAGCGCTGAAAAAAATATCACCGGGAACTATTTTTACAATTTCTCCAATAGTATTTACTGTAGTGGGTGTGTTGGTTGGCATATCAATGAAAAAATTATTTACATACCGAATATTTCCAACATTATCGGCATGTACAGCCCGTAAATT
Organism: Acidithiobacillus sulfurivorans; assembly: GCF_018853815.1. Lineage (GTDB taxonomy): Bacteria > Pseudomonadota > Gammaproteobacteria > Acidithiobacillales > Acidithiobacillaceae > Acidithiobacillus > Acidithiobacillus sulfurivorans. Next base: position 3,678 of record NZ_JAAOMP010000026.1, read on the forward strand.
AAATCTACCAAGTGACTGTCGATCTAGCTCGGTATATAGAGATTTTATAACCCGTTGTATTCCAGTATGAACATCTCTAAGAGCAAGTTCAGATACATCAAATAGTAATTGTTTATCTGTGGTCTTGGTACTATCATCTACTACAAATATTTCGATATTATCTCTATTTAATGGCTCAACAAAAGAGAGGTTTGTTCTTTTTAACCTATAGGATATTATTCGCAATTTTTCTTCAAATTTTGGAAAGTAAATTAGCGCTTTTTTAGTTAGGTTTATGATTTTATCATTATATAATAGTGAAGTTAAAAGATTTTTTATAAGCCTGTGTTTAGACATGATTATAAGCCATGTATTTTTTGAAGAAAAAGCTCAGAAACTTTTTTGCTAAGTAATTCATCCTTGAAGCAACGGGTTGTTTTTGATTCGTCGTTTATTGTTAGTATTAAAAACCCAAGACTGGATATGTAATCAATAAACTCTTCTGGATTCACTTTTGCCTGAATTAGTCTTTCTGGAAAAAATTCACATAGTATTTTTACTTGATTATTGTTTTTCAACAATGCTTCCATACCGGAAAAAATAAGTCTTTCGCTGCCTTCGGCATCGATCTTTATGAAATCAATGCGTTCAGAAGGTAGTAACTGGTCTAGAGCATCTGTTGTGACCGTAATTGATTCTATTTCCTCGCTGTATTCTGTCAAGAGATCTGCGGAAACAATAGTAGAATTACCTTGGTGTCGTGTAAACTTTTGAAATTTTACAGTACCCTTCTTATCCGAAATAGCAATATTTTTTATATTCACTATATTATTTAATCCGTTTAACTCAATGTTATTTTTACATATTTTGTAAACGTCAGGATTTGCTTCGAAAGCATATACTTTTCCGTCCGGCCCGACTTGTTTGGCTGCAATTGTTGTAAAATATCCTATGTTGCTACCAATCTCTATAACTCGAAACCCCTTTTTTACTGTACGGCGAAAGAATTTTGTTATAATGGGTTCCCACTGCCTGTCAATGAGTATATGAGGGGCGATTGAAAGGTCTCTGGTATCAACTAATAATTTTATTCTGCCTATAGTTTTCACAATGGCCAAGTTGTTGCCTAGATACACTGGTGATTTATTGCCGAGAAAATGATTGAATATTTTTGATGTGAGTGGTTGAGCCATTACTAGTTTCCCTGTGAATCCATGAGTGATCGGAGCTTTTTGAGCGATGCATCAATAATAAACTGAGGCATTATCTTTATCGCAGTATAGAGTGATGATGTAAAACATATAAAAGCAATTATTATCGTTAACGCTCCCCAGTGCTTTTGCCAAGATAATGTCGCTGAAACAATAATAAATGGAGCAGTTATCAAAAAGAGTCTTGATGAAAGAGCTGAGCTATTCGTAATTATGAAACAAAATGCACTATCAGCAACTGCACGAATTGCAAATATAATAGCAGCACCAATAATCCCGTAATCCTTAATAAAAATATATAATAATATTAAAAATGGAATTATTTCCCAAGCGTAAAATTTTACCATAATGTCTGGTCTTCCAATTGCTGGTAGCATATTGTGTGGTATATAGGCTGGTCCATTTATCCATAAGGCTATTAAGAAAATAATTGCTACCGGTGACGCGCGGCTGGCTAATGTTGACCCTACCCATAGGTCAAGAAAAGGATGCATTATCAGGATACCTAGGATTATTAAAGGTGTTTGTATGGCTACAAGCGTACTGATGCCGTCATTCAATAATTTCTTTTGATCGCTTTCTAGGTTTCTGGCGAAGCGTGGGTAAAGAGTAGTGCTAATAGCATAGGGTAAGTAGGTGAATCTTTGAGTAAGATTATAAGGTACTGCGTATGCAGTCACCGCTGCAGGCCCAATCACAGTACCTATGAAGAAACGGTCAATAATGGATAAAAGAGGGATCGCCATTCCAGAAAGGGTCATCCATCCCCCAAATCTTAGTAATGGTCCTATATCGGGCTTGTGTATGTGGGGAAGATTTCGAATAGGAAGCATATGACTCGTAGAAGCAATCAACACTATGACACCAAGTAGCCTGCCAATTAAAGCAGAAGCAAGTAGTACAGGCATAGATTTATGGCCCAGCATGGCGGCGCTGAGAGGTAACACTTGAAGACCAATTACGCCAATTATCTGACTTATATTCATAGCAAGAAAAGCCTGACGACCTTCCAGCGTACCAGCAAGAACTGATATGATGGCTGTAATTGGTACGATTGCTGCAAGCCAAGGAATGGCGCTGACCATCTCATGACGCAGATTGGTTGGGATATTGAAAACTTCTGAAAATAACCATTGACCAAGGAAATATAAGACTATCGCACCTACTACTCCCATAATACCAGAAATTATAAATGCAGTCCAAAAAGTATGATTACGTTCTTCTATACTGTCCTGGCGGGCTACACGTTGTGCCACAGCGCGGCCTAAACCCAAGTCAAATGCACCAAAATATCCTAGAAAGGTGAAGGCCAGTAGTAATACCCCATAACGGACTTCACCAATTTGTTTTAAGTAGAGTGGTACGGTGATAAGGGCAACAATAGTGGGTACCAGTAAACCAGAAAGATTGATTAAAGTGGATCGCCCTATCCCCGGCTGCTCACGTTTTGGCGTTGGTGACTTAATATCCTTAGTCAAGTAGTAATCCGTTAGTGTTCATAAGGTCGGATTTGAGCATTTATTGCAAAGCTTCTTTTGCCTTTTGTAGGGATTGAGCTGTTATTCAACATAGTTATACATATTCTTCAATCCACCCAGAGCCCGGCAAGCGATAAAGGAACCGCTGCAAAGGGATCAATGCTGGCTTCATCATCGCCGCCCCAGGTGCCGAGCAGCAGCCAATGACCGCCCTGATTGGCGAAAGCTTCCAGGGTACGGACTTCGGGGTCAATTAACCAGCAGTGGGCGATGCCAGCGGCGGCATAGCGGGGGAGTTTGAGAATGCGATCGGTGCGGGCCGTGGCGGGGGATAGCACTTCGCAGACCCAGTCCGGGGCCATTTCAAACCAGGCGGTTTTGGGCAAGTTAGGCATGCGTTCGCGGCGCCAGCCAGCGAGGTCGGGTACAAAAATGTCTGCATTCAGGTGGAGTTCGGGCTCATCCAGAATCCACCAGCCGCCGGGGCCACCGCGCCCACGTCCGAAAGGTTGTCCAAGTTCAACCCCAAGGTTTGATGTGGCAAGGGCATGAGCGGGTGCCGGTCGGGGTTGGGTGTGCATTTGGCCGGCAATGATCTCGCCCACCATGTTTTCAGGCAGGTCAAAAAGATCTTCATAGCGCGCAAGGCGTGGGGCGGCGGTCATAATGAGGAGAGTAGGGGGCTGGGCTGAATGCTGTCAAGGCGTTGGCGACGCATAGGGCTGTTACGCGCGCTCGGCATCCTGGTAGATATCATCGATGGTCACGTCCATATCCAGACCTTGCAGATGGATGCTGCCTTCGACAAGATTTTCATGGTGCCAGCCTTCTGCCGTGCGGCGATATAGATCAGCCTGACGACAGTCCTGAGCGAGCAGCAGATATTCGTGCAGACTGGGCAGGCCGCCGGTATAGGCAAAGAGTTTTTCGCGCCGGTCGATGCGTTCGGTGCTTTCGGAAAGTACTTCGATAATCAGGCAGGGGCGGGTGCTGTAGTAAGTTTCCCGGTCGTTGGGATCACAGCCGAGTAGCAGGTCGGGGTAATAAAAGCTCTCCTCACCGGCCTGCTGGATACGCACTTTCATGTCATTGGTGAAGAGTTGGCAGCCTTGCTGCCGTGCTTTGGGACCCAGTAAGAGGGTGAGGGAGGTGATGATCAGCGCGTGACGGCGACTGGCACCGGCCATGGCATAGACCATGCCATCAATATATTCGTGCCGGAACTCACCGTCCTGCTCGCCGGCCAGATATGCATCAACGCTCAACTTGTTGGCCTGTTCGATAGGAAGGGACATGCTTACCTCCGGTTCAACCCCTCTGATTATGCTAACCGAATCCCGGTCAATCGGGCAATGTTGGTGGCCGATGATTATTGACCTTAATACTTAGATCCTTTATTTTGGTCATAAATATAGTCATATCAGGAGAGTGTGATGGGCACTTATACGCTGGCGCATACAAAAACGCATCTGAGTGAAATTCTTCATCAGGTCGAAAATGGTGAAACGGTTGTCATTACGCGTCATGGGCGTCCTGTGGCGCGCGTTGAGAGTGTGGTGAATGGCACGGGCGCGTTCCCGTTCGAAAGGCTTGCGGCATTTCGCGCAGAAATGCCGCAATGGCGCAAGCGGAGTGCGGAACTTTTGCAAGAGTTGCGGGATGAATCCAACTAAACGCTATTATTTTGATACCAGTTTTCTGGCCCCGTTGATTCTGGAAGAGGCTAGCAGTTTACAGGTGGTCACCTATTTGCGGGAATTGTCGACCGGGCAGTTTTTGTTGAGTAGCCTGACTCGTCTCGAATTCTCCAGTCTGCTTGCCCGCGAGGTTCGTATGGGTGGGTTGCAGGAAAGTGAAGCGCTGGCCGCAGAAAATATCTGCGATGATTTGCTGCGTGAAGCTTTTCAGATTGTGTGTCCTGCTCAGGATGATTATGTACTGGCTGGGCATTACATCCGCCACTATGAGTCAGGATTGCGTACCGCTGATGCGCTGCATTTGGCTATAGCCAAAAACCAGGGATCAGATTTGTTGCTGTCGTTGGATAAAGGACTGTTAAAGGCCGCGAAGATGATGGGGATTCGCTGCGGGTGCGGGATTGACGCCCCTGCAGGGAGGTTCTAGCATCGCAGGCATGCAGATACAGGTAAATGGTGTGCCCCGTGAGGTGCCGGAGCAAATGACGGTGCTGACGCTACTGGCTGATTTGGGTTGGGCAGAGCGGCGGGTGGCGGTAGAGCGTAATGGCGAAATTGTGCCGCGCAGCATCCATGGCGAGGTCATGCTTGCGGCGGGTGATCGTCTGGAAATCATTCAGGCGGTAGGCGGCGGTTAATGGTTGGCGCTGCGGCATCAATCCCTATTTTGAGGTGAGATAATGACCATGCATAAAGATCCCCTGGTGATCGCAGGGCGTGCGTATCAGTCCAGATTGTTGGTGGGTACGGGCAAGTACAAGGATTTTGCGGAAACCCGGGCGGCCGTGGATGCGGCGGGCGCGGAAATCATTACTGTGGCGCTGCGGCGGGTGAATCTTGGCCAGGACCGCGACGCGCCCAATTTGCTGGAGGCTTTGCCTCCGGATCAATTTACCATCCTTCCCAATACGGCTGGCTGTTATACCGCTGAAGACGCGGTGCGTACCTGTCGTCTGGCCCGTGAACTGGGCGACTGGAAACTGGTCAAGCTGGAAGTTATTGGCGATCCTCAGACCCTTTATCCAGATATGCGGCAAACCTATGAAGCGGCCAAAACCCTGGTTGCTGAGGGCTTTGAGGTGATGGTGTACAGCATGGATGATCCGGTAGCCTGCAAGGCCTTTGCGGAAATGGGCTGTGTGGCGGTGATGCCGCTGGCGGCACCTATTGGTTCAGGACTGGGGATTCGCAATCCTTACAATCTGCGCATTATTCTCGAACAGGCGACGGTGCCGATTCTGGTGGATGCGGGGGTGGGTACGGCTTCGGATGTGGCGGTGGCCATGGAACTGGGTTGTGATGGGGTGCTCCTGAATACGGCCATTGCCGCCGCCAAGGATCCGCTATTGATGGCGGAAGCTATGCGTTTGGGTGTGGATGCCGGGCGCAAGGCGTTTTTGGCAGGACGGATGCCGCGCAAGTTGTATGCCAGTGCCAGCAGTCCGGTGGAAGGAACCTTCTTTGAGTAGCAATGACGCCCTGGAAATCGCCCGTAGTGCCGCGCTGGACCACAATTATCTGGAGCAGGTGGAACTGCTGGTCATGGGTTCTGTCCCCGGCAGTCCCATTCCGGATTATGCCGATGATTGGGAAGAGGCAGAACGCCTGATTGCCCGCCTTGGCGACCAGGGGGTGGGGGTGCGTCTGGAATTTATGTCCGACGAAAACGGCCAGCGCTGGCATGTGTATATGGACTGGCAGGAACCCACCAGTCATGAGTGGCAGTTGACGGAAGTGGAAGAACCCACCGCTGCCCAGGCTGTTACCCGGGGTGCCCTGGTTTGGTATTACCAGCAGGAAATGGCCGCAGCCAGTGCCCAGCCTCCCGACGGCTGGGCGTATTTTGAGGTGGTGGAGCGTTTGGGCATGGCTCGTGACATGCTCGCCCGTTCTCTGGACGATCATCCGGTGCTGGCCGAAGAAGAAGCGTTGATGACCCGTTATCAGGAGTTGCTGGAAAAATTCTCGGCACTTTTTGAATTGGCCAACCAGATGCTCGATCAGCGTTTGGGCGCTCCATCCCGCAGTACCATGCACTAATCCCTCATGCATATTCACGTCCTCGGTATTTGCGGGACTTTCATGGGCGGGGTGGCCTTGTTGGCGCGTGCCGCCGGTCATCAGGTAACGGGTTCTGATACCCATACTTATCCGCCCATGAGCGACCTGCTGGCCCGCGAGGGGATTGTGGTGCATGAAGGTTATGACCCCGCACAGCTTAATCCCGTGCCTGATCTGGTCATTATTGGTAATGCCCTGTCCCGGGGAAATCCCTGTGTAGAGGCGGTGCTGGATCGGCAAATTCCTTATGATTCCGGCCCGGCCTGGCTATCCCGGGAGATTCTCGCCAGTCGCTGGGTACTGGCGGTGGCGGGCACGCACGGTAAAACCACGACGACGTCCATATTAACCTGGATTTTGCAGGAAGCGGGGCTCAATCCGGGCTTTCTGATTGGCGGCGAAGCGCTGAATTTCGGGATTTCGGCGCGGCTGACCGATAGTCCGTTTTTTGTGATTGAGGCCGACGAATACGATACGGCCTTTTTCGATAAGCGTTCCAAATTCGTGCATTATCATCCGCGTACGCTGATACTGAATAATCTGGAATATGATCATGCCGATATTTTTCCGAACCTGGAGGCCATCATCACCCAGTTTCATCATTTGCTGCGGACGGTGCCCGGTACAGGCGCGTTGATCGTCAACGCGGCGGCACCCGCTTTGCAGCAAGTGCTGGACAAGGGCTGCTGGACGCCGGTGCAGCGTTTTGCTGGCGGGGGCGATTGGCAGGTGCAACTGGATAGTCCCGATGGCAGGCGCTTCAGTATTGTGGAGCAGGGGCAGCTGCGTGGGCAGGTTGAGTGGGATATGGCGGGGGTGTTTAATGCCGAAAACGCTCTGGCGGCCTTGCTGGCGGCGCGTCATGCCGGGGTCCCCCTCGACGTGGGTATAGCCGCCTTGCGCAGTTTTCGGGGGGTGCGTCGGCGTCTGGAATTACGGGGCACAGCTGCCGGGGTGTCGGTGTATGATGATTTTGCCCATCATCCCACCGCCATTGCTGCGACCATTGCCGCCTTGCGCGGGCAGATGGGCGCTTCCGGTCGTTTGATTGCCGTATTGGAGCCGCGTTCCAATACCATGAAGCTGGGGATACATCAGCAGACTTTGGCGGCCAGCCTGCAGGGCGCTGACCGTGCTTTTGTTTTTGCCCCCGCCGATATAGGCTGGGATGTTCGCGCTGCCCTGGCGGGAACTGCGCAAGTTTCCCCGGACATGGACGACCTGCTGCAGCAGATTCTTGACGAATTACAGGCCGGAGATCAGGTTCTGGTGATGAGTAACGGGGCTTTTGCGGGCATTCATGGGCGGTTGTTGGCGGAACTGGCGCGCAGAAATACCGCCACAACAGGAGAAAAATAATGGCAGAACAGAGTCCGCAGGACCGTATTTGTGTGGCGATGACGGGAGCTTCAGGGGCAGCTTACGGTATGCGTCTGGTGGAGGTCCTGCTCACCGCCGGGATTCAGGTTTATCTGCTGATTTCCGACGCGGCGCGGGTGGTCTGCAAGGAAGAGCTGGGGCTGGATTTGCCGGAAAAGCCCGAGGGTGTCACCCGGTTTCTCAATACCCATTTTGGGACCGAGCCTGGTCTTTTGTCTGTTTATGCTCCCCATGACTGGTATTCCCCCGTCGCTTCGGGTTCCAATGCGCCCCGCGCCATGGTGATTTGCCCTTGTTCGGGAGGCACTCTTGCGGCTATTGCCCATGGTTTGTCCGATAATCTGACCGAACGCGCGGCCGATGTCATGCTCAAGGAAGGCCGCAAGTTGGTGCTGGTTCCCCGGGAAAGTCCGGTTTCGACCATTCATCTGGAAAATATGCTGAGTCTGGCGCGCATGGGGGTGCGGATTTTGCCGGCCAGTCCGGGTTTTTACCATCGTCCCCAGCGCATTGAAGATTTGGTGGATTTTATGGTTGCGCGGGTGCTGGATCAGATTGGCGTGTCAAACCAGATTGGTCGTCGCTGGGGAGAATAGGCAGCTTGCCGGTGGCGCGGAGGCTGTTAAGTAATCTTTCGCCGCGCTCCCCATGAAAAAATGCCTGAATATAGGGGTGGTCCACGGCCTGCACTTCATTGAGGGGACCCACGGTCAGTACCTTGTGGTCGGCCAGTACCGCCACCCGGCTGGCCGTGGCTGCGAGACTGTCCAGATCATGACTGACCATGACCACGGTAAAGCCGATATCCGCATGTACCTGCCGCAGTAATGCATCAAAATCCGAGGCGGCAATCGGATCCAGTCCCGAGGTGGGCTCGTCCAGAAAGAGAATTTCCGCTTCCATGGCCAGCGCCCGCGCCAGGGCCACGCGCTTGATCATGCCGCCCGAAAGTTCGGCAGGCAGCTTCCAGGCATCTTTGGGCTGAAGCCCGACCATTTGTAATTTCAGGGCCACCAGATCATTGATTTCGGTGCGGGTCAGGTGTCCCCATTCGCGCAGGGGAAAGGCAATGTTTTCGAAAACGGTCAGGGCGCTGAACAGGGCACCTTGCTGGAAAAGTACGCCCCAGCGCTGACGCAGGGCAATTTGTTCGCGCAGGGTCAGGATTTGTGGGTTTTTGCCGAGTATGGTCAGTTTGCCATCGGCAATGGGGACCAGGCCCATCATGGCCCGCAACAGGGTGGTTTTGCCGGTGCCACTGCCGCCGACAATGGCGAGGATTTCGCCGCAATGAACTGTCAGGTCCAGATTGTGGTGAATCCAGTAGTCTCCGAAGCGGGTGCCAATATTTTCCATGATGATGGCATCAGGCCGTTCCATCAGCTAATCCCCGTATTGGCAAAGACCAGCGCGAGGATGGCGTCAATGAGAATCACCAGGGTAATGGAGTACACCACGGAATTGGTGGTTTCACGACTCAGGCTGGTGGTGTTGGGCTTGACTTTCAGGCCATGAAAACCGGCAATCCAGGCAATCAGTATGCCGAAAACGGCGCCTTTGATGATACCCAGCCATAAATTGAAACTGGGAACGGCGACGGGCATTTCCTGAATGAAAAAGTGGTAGCTGATACCCAGGTTAGCCTTGGCGACCAACATGGCGCCAAGAATTCCCACCATGTCCGTCCACAACACCAGCAATGGAACCACCAGAGCCAGGGCGATGACCTTGGGTAGCACCAGGCGACGGATGGGGGGGATACCAAAGGTGCGCAGGGCATCCAGTTCTTCGGTGACGCGCATGGCCCCGATCTGGGCGGTAAACGCCGAACCCGAACGACCAGAAAGAATGATCGCCGTGATTAACGGTCCAAACTCCCGCAAAATACTCAGACCGGCAATATTGACGATGTAAATGTTGGCCCCATATTGGGCCAGAGTGGAAGCCGACTGAAAAGAAATCACCACACCAATCAAAAAACCGATGAGCGTTAAAATAGGCAGTGAACCGGGGCCGGTACTGACAATGGTGGCGGATATTTCCCGCCAGGGAAAGCTGCGGGGATGCCGCAAGCCGCGCCCGAATTCCAGCAGTAACGCACCCATCAACAAAAAAATCCCCCAGAGATCACGACCGATTTCGATAAGAAAAGCACCGAGAGCGTCCAAAAGTTGGAAGGGGCGGCGCGGGGGATGCGTCAAAGGTTGTAAATCGGCCAGTCGGGTGAATATGGCCTGATGCAGATCGTTCAACTGTATTTTTTCGGGGAAATGGTTTCCCCAAGCCTGCCAGAGCAGCAGAGCACCGGCACTATCCAGAGCTTCCAGATTGCGTAAATCCCAGAGCAGGTCGGCGTGAATGTTGCCCAGCATTTTCTGCTGTTGGGCAAAACTGCCGCCCAGGCGGCGCAGGGTCCAGCGACCGCTCAGGGTAATGGTCTGATCCTGAAGCTGCCAGCGAGGTTCTTGGGGATTATGGTCGGTCATGCGCGATATGGGCTTTTATCGGATATTCCTTGGGTTATACTCAGTCGCTTGAATCTGCTGGAGTAGACTGATGGGTATTGTTACACGAAGTGCGGGCTTCCCCCAAAGTTTTTGGCGTTGGCCTTTGCTGATGATGGCCGCATTGCCGTTGACGGCTTGCAGTGCTTTTCCGGCCCATTCGCCGCAGGTGCAACTGGAAAGTATTCATCCCCAGTCGGTAGGTTTTGTGTCGCAGACTTTTACCCTGGATCTGAAAATCAGTAATCCTAATAGCAGCGCCTTGCGCGCCAAGGCCGGGGAGGCCCGTTTGTTGGTGCAAAACCGGCAGGTGGCTTATGGACTGCTGAATAAGCCCGTGCAGGTTCCGGCGTATGGAAGTAGCGTGGTTTCCATCCCGGTTACGGGTAATTTGTTACCCTTGTTGGGTGAACTGGGCAGTGTCGATAGTCAGAAGGGCCTGCCCTATGCCGTCAAGGGTTATCTGGTAACAGGACCTTTTGACAGCCGGATTCCTTTTACGGTGACCGGGTCGTTACATTTGCCTCTGGCTTCGAGTTCCAGCGCAGTCGCGCCTTGAGGGCCAGATGATCGGACAGGGGTTCGCCAATACTTTCAATTTCGGTGAATTCCAGGTCCGGGCTACAGAAAATGTGGTCAAAGGAAAAGCGCGGAGACCAGCTCGGAAAGGTAGGCGGGTTCCAGGGGGGCGCCTGTAGTCCGCTTTCGGCCAGGAGCAGGCGGATTTCCGGGGAGCGGGCGGTGCAGTTGAGGTCGCCCATAAGAATGAGATGGCGGCGCTGGCGCAGGCGTTGCGCGAGATCGCGGATTTGACTGAAACGGGCGTGACGACTGAGACCCAGATGGGTGATGACGACAGTCAGAGGCTGGCCATTGATTTCAGTGCTGGTTTCCAGCATGCCCCGACCTTTCATGAAGCTCGGCAGAGTGTGCGGTTCACTGCGGGCAATAGGCCAGCGCGAGAGTACGCTGTTACTGTGCTGAGCCAGCTCGCCAAAATCACGGGTGCGTTGCTGCGCCCAGTAGGGAAAGTGAGCCCGTTCTGCCAAAAACCCGGCCTGATTCACATACTGGCTACGAAACGAGCCGGCATCTACTTCATTCAGACCGACAATGTCGGCTTCCGAAAGAATTTCGGCAATGCGCTCCAGATTGCGCAGGCTCTGGCCGTGCGGCATCACATATTTCCAGCCATGGAGCAGCATGTGCCGGGCACGATGAGAGCCAATACCGACCTGAATATTGAAGGACATGACCGAAAAGCCAGCGTCTTCAGTCATTTTCCAGCTCGATGATTTTTTCCTGCCAGCCTTGTCCGGCTTTCCGGGCATAGGCGCGCAAGACGATCACCCCACGGATGTCGGTTGCCAGGCGGATTTGGTAGGGCGGATCAAAGGGGCTCAGAGGCTTTTCGGGCAAAGTGCTGTAAGGTTCCTGAGGAGCCGCTGCATAGCAGGCAAAAAGCGTTTCGCCCCGGCTGGTAAGCAGATCCAGCGCCATGCCGCGCTGTTCGGCACTGACCGGGTAAACGGAGCAGGGACGTTCTTGCAAAGCGCCCACCAGCCCTTGCCCAGCGCCGGACTGCAGATCACCGAGCAGGGCGTTGGCCAGAGTGCGGGGTAAAATCAAGGGTTTCATGCGCAGACTCCGCCGCAAACCCCACAGGCTGGGTCGCGGCGCAGTTGTACCTGACGCCATTGCCAGTGGCGGGCGTCCAGCAGCAGGAGTTGTCCGCTCAGAGGGGAGATATGACCGCTGAGCAGACGAATGGCCTCAACGGCCTGCATGCTGCCGAGAATGCCCAGTAGGGGCCCCAGCACCCCGTTGCGGGAGCAGGTGTCTTCGCTGTTTTCTTCGCCTTGTTCTGGATACAGGCAGGCATAACAGGCCGTATCCGGGTCGCGGAAATCAAACACACTGAGCTGCCCCTCCCAGCGAATGGCGGCGGCGCTCACCAGCGGTACGCGAGCCCTGCGGCAGGCGCGGTTGATGGCGTGGCGGCTGTGAAAATTGTCGCTACAATCCAGAACCAGATCATGGGTTTCCAGGGCGCTGCTCAGCGATTCAATGCTGGCGTTTTCGATCCAGGCGCTCACCCGGATATGGGGATTCATGGCCAGCAGTCGTTCACGGGCTGCGCTGGCCTTGGGCCGTCCCAGGTCCGCTTCGGTATAAAGAATCTGACGTTGCAGATTACTGATTTCTACAATGTCCCCATCGCAGAGGGTCAGCTGTCCAATTCCTGCTGCAGCCAGATACTGTGATGCCGGACAACCCAGTCCGCCCATGCCGATGATCAGTACGCGACTTTGCTGCAGACGTTTTTGTCCTTCGAGGTCAATTTCCGGCAGAAGAATCTGTCGGGAGTAACGCATTAGGGCGGCATCATCCAGAGAGTCAGTCATTGTTGAAGTCATAGTCAATGTCATTCTCTTCTACAGGCATTCCCGGCACGGGCTGATAATAGCCCTGCCGGCGCTCCAGACGCATGTGATAACGTTCGCGGATGGCATCCAGCATCCAGAGAATCTCACTGGGATGCCCGGCATGCTCGCCATGCAGCAAATGGCGCATATACAGGCTATCCGGATCGACCTTGACCAGCAGCGGCATGGGTAAATCCAGAGGGATGATGTGATGAAGAACAACCCATTCAATGGGCGTCGGAGGCGTGCTGGGGGGAATCCGCGCATCTATCCGGAAATGCCCGCCACCACCAGGTTGTTCCAGCAGTTCCTTGAAATATTGATCAGGAAAACCGCGATGGACGATGAGGGTGCACCCATCAAAACGGTTTATAAATTGTTCTTGCAGGAGCAGATGCGGAATGGAATTTGGCATGCCTTTAGTGTAGCAATGGAAGGCGTTATCGGCCACTTTTTTGCAGGAAGGGCACTTCCATACCCAGCAACTGTGCGGCCTTGTTGAGTCGCACTTCAAAACAGGCAAACATGACTGACATTCCGGAAATCTGTTGGGCTTGATGTGCGGCTGCCAGTTGTATGCTGTCATATCCGCGCAGGGCAAAAGTGTCGGCATAATCACCGGCCTGTTCAACAATGTGTTGAGTCACTTCGATGATCAGGTAATGCGGCCAGTCTTCGGCCAGGCACTGCTTGGCTTGTTCAATAAGGGGTGTGTCCGTGGGTGATTCCCGTCCGCGTCGGGAAAGGGCCGCGCAGGCTTCAGCCCAGGCAATACGGCAGCCAGCGACTACTTCGGCCTGTTCGACCAGGATTTTGACAGCATTACTGTGTGCTTCCGTCAGGTAAAGCTTGATCAATGCAGAGGTGTCACAAAATAAAATCAACCGCGATCTTCCAGTATTATTTCTGACACGCTGCGTGTAGTGGATGAAAGACAAATGCTTGCACCCAACGGTTTGCCTCCTTGCCATTGGGCCATACCGCTGGCCAGGAGACGTGTGATGCCGCTCTTTGTCACAGACGGTATCCCGATAACACGGGCTACCGGTTTGTGATGAGAGGTAATATCGAGGGTTTGTCCATGCTGGGCTTCAGAGAGGTACTGCGCAAGATGGGCCCTGAACTCACGGATGGAGATCTCCATATATGTGTCCTCAATATTGGAATTGATAGGCTGAATTGTGTACACAAAAAACCGTTGGGTCAAGTCTTTAAGTACCCAACCTGAAAACGGCAGTGGGCCTGGGGGCTTTGCAGCGACTTTGGCCCGCGCCGTTGTTGTTCTTGGTGAAATCCTGCGCCCGTCAGGAGAGCTGTCTGAGCCCGCAGGGCGAGTTCTCTCCTGACAGCAGGATGAGCCTTAGAACAACAGGCAAGGGACGTTGGAGCAAAAAGCCCCCAGGCCCACTGCCGTTTTCAGGTTTAATCTGGATGTCACTGTTGTTTCGGCGCAGTCTGGCGTCCGTCAGGCGCAGAGGAGGCTCCGAGGGCGAGGCGGCCACCGTAGCCGGTCATTTCCAGATAGCCCTGACCCAGTGTTGTCCCCTGGCTGATGGCACGCACCGCCCCTTCCCAGTAAATGGTGCCGCTGCTGTGGCTGGCATCAAATTCCTGGTTGTCCATCAGGGGCACAATGGAAAATTTCTGTTCCCCGACGTGAATCTGCCAACGTACCGGATAACGGATACCCGTCCGGCTGGATTTCCACCAGCCCGTGGCCTGCATATGAATCTGCCCAGCGTGGAAATAGTGCACCCGACCATCTGCGCTGCGTTCCGTGGCCGACAGCCAAAGCGGACTACCATCAGCACGGCGCATCATGAACAGCATGAGCGCAGCACCGTTGTGCAGATTCAGTCCTAGCCAGTCCCAACCTACGGCAGCTTTCGGTAAGTATGCAGCAGACCATTCATGATCGAGCCAGGCTTCGCCATGAACGGCCTGACTATGTCCTTTGGTGGTTACGTCACCACTGACCTGCAGATGCGGAATACTGTAGTAATAACTGGCATTTTTGGGGTCAGGACCTTTTTGACTGATGCCGTGTGGCCCTTCGAGTAGTGCTGGCTGGGTTATTTTGAAATGAAGCCGATAGCCCATGTTTTTACCTTGAATGACTGCGCGATAGCCGGATGGGGTTTGTTGCAGAAACCAGTGACGAATCCAGACCTGGGTATGGTTTTGATCCGCGCCCGCCAAACCCAGTCCGGAACGGGCGATACGTTGTGCAGTCAGTAAGTGCCCGATGGCTGGATCGCTGATGGCGGCTTCGGCAAATATCAGCTGACGCGCATTGAATGCACTGGGGTTTGCCCAGACCTTGGCAGGACGTACGCGAAAAAAGGTCAACTGAAAACCCAAAGGATGTCCTGAACGGTCCTTGAGCCAGCCGGTGATATACCACCATTCGATAGGGAAATCAGGGTGACGGCCATAGGCATTGGGAAAATGCAGAGGATTTTGTGCAGACACCGCAACATGGGGCGGGCTTTGCAGGGGGAGTACAGGGGGCGGCAGGATCGCTGCAGCTACTGAAGCACTGCGTAAAGCGATCAGCAGGATTACGACCCAAGGCCCCCATAACCTGACCAGGCCCCGGCATGCTGTAGGGAACCATCGCTTAGTCATCACGTAACACCGCCGGGCTGTTGCGCAGGGCGCGATGCCCCGCAACGATCATGGTAGCGGTACTCGCTATCCATAAAATGACGCTGAGTATTCCCAATAATAACCAGGGTGGCTGAAAACCCATGTGCCAGTGAAAAGATTCCGGATTGACCACCGCAATTAAAATCACGCTGATGGCAATGCCCAGGCTGCCACCAATGAGAATACCGGCGAATGAAAGCATGCTGCCCTCGGCAAAAAGCAGGGCCAGCAGGTCGCGATGACGCAGTCCCAGATGCCGGAGCATGGCAAATTCGTTGCGGCGCATCAGAGTTTGCGCACCAAAGCCACTGCTTACTCCCAGCAGGCCAATAATCATGGCTACGGCTTCCAGCGCATAAGTTGCGGCAAAACTCCGATTGAAAATCTGCAGGCTACGGCGGCGAATTTCCCGGGGCGTGGCAATCAGC
The DNA here is from genome assembly GCF_018853815.1 of Acidithiobacillus sulfurivorans. GTDB lineage: Bacteria > Pseudomonadota > Gammaproteobacteria > Acidithiobacillales > Acidithiobacillaceae > Acidithiobacillus > Acidithiobacillus sulfurivorans. The sequence goes on from NZ_JAAOMP010000026.1 coordinate 19,491, forward strand.
AGTTGCCGACTTTTTGCGATGCTTTGATGCAACTGCGCGAGCGCGGCTGAGACTTGCACATGCGGTTGTAACCAGAGTGCCACGCCATTGATGCCTTTATCATGGGACCAGTGTTGATATTCCTGCAGCGGGATGGAAATGGATCCTTGCTGATAGGCGTAGTCGCGATAAATGCCGGCAATGCTGACGGTCCGAAGTTGTCCATCCAAAGGAATCCGGATGTTCTGGCCCGGATGCCAGGCACTGATGCCGGCCAGAATATCCGAAATCCATACGGGCGGTGCGCTCAGCGTATGGAGAGGAACAGACCGGAGTATTTGCAGTTCCCGACCGGGGTCTTGCAGGTTCATACCGCGCGCCAGCAACATGATGGGGGGATGACCAGGTAATAAATTCAAGGGAATGCGGCGCAATGGTGAACAATAATGAACGTCAGGAAGTGTGCACAAGGAGTGTGCGGTTCCGGAAGGGAGTAATGCGTCCTGATTGCTTCCCGCCTGCACATACAAATCAGCCCGCAGGATGTCCCCAAGCCAGTTGGCCACTGAATCACGAAAGGAGCCGACCATAATGGCCATGGCTACCACCAGACTGAAGGCTACCACGACGGCGGCCAGGCTTTGCGCGGCGCGCCCCGGAGCGCCCCGTAATTGCAGTAGGGCGAGGCGCCAGAGACTGCTTTCAGGTAAGGGGATTAACTGGACGATAAGGCGCAGCAACGGCGCCAGCAAGAAGAGCAGGGCGAACAGCAGGCAAGCAATAGCGCCATAAGCCAGGTAGGGAATGCCATGAATGGCAGGGGCCAGAGCTCCTCCCAGCGCCATAATCAGCAGCAGAAAGCCGATGCGTGGATGTTGGCGATGGAGATGACTTTGTTCTTCTGCGCCGGCACGCAGCGCCTGGGCCGGAATGGCACGACTGGTTTCCCATGCGGGTAAAAAGGCGCCTATCAGTGCGGCACCCATTCCAGCTGCAAAAAATATACTCATGAGTAATGGATGCCAATGTAATTGCAGGGCAGCGCTACTGAAATATCCTGCGCCCAAATCTCCGCCAAGATGCACCAGAGCCAATCCGGCGGTCATAACGCCCAGGGGTAATCCCAGCAGTGCACCCGGCACGCCGAGCACCACGCCCTGCAGCATGACCGCCATAATGATCTCGCGCCGACGCAAACCCAATACCCGCAAAAGTGCCAGTTGCTGGCGCTGGCGCACGACTCCCATGGCCAGGGTGGCATAGACCAGAAACGCCCCGGTAAATAAAGCCACCAGAGAGAGTACCAACAGATTGACGCGATAGGCTCTTGAAGCATCTGCCGCTACCCGGCCCTGCTGGGCGGGGCTTTCGAGAACCGCTCCGGGTGGCAGCAGTGGCCGCCACTGCTTTTCAAAATCCTGATTGCTGGTTCCGGGTTGCAGGCGCAAATCGACTTGATTGATTTCATTTCCACGGCCCCATAACCATTGAACCGCAGCAATATCCATGACGCCCATTACCCCTATGCCTGGAACTTCTGGAAGTGTGCCGATCACCTTGAGGCGGCGCGGTATTCCGTCCGCATTGACGGTAATGGAATCTCCTACGTGAGCCCCTAATGCCTGCATGGCTGGGGGGCTGAGGGCAATATTCAGAGGGTCCAGCAGGGCCAGTGGGCTACGCACATTTAAGGGGATCAGGGGTTGTCCCATTCGGGCCGCCTGAAAGGCGTCGATTCCCAGAATCTGAAGAGGTTGTTTGTGTGCGGGTTGAATAAGGGTCGCTTGCAAATGGATTTCGGGCGCCGCTACCGCTACGTTGGGTGCCATGCTCAGGCGTGCATACCAGGCGTTATTAAAGCCTGGACCCGGAGCGCTGAGGGTCAGATCTGCCTGACCAGCCATATGGCGAAGACCCGCCGAAAAATCACTGACCGCCTGCACATTGATGAGCGCAATGGCCAATCCCAAAGCCACCCCCAAGGCAATACCGATCATGGCCAGAACGGTAGCACCTGGACGTTGTCGCAGGGGGCGCCAGACTGCAGCCCGCCAAGGAATGCGCATCATCACAGGGGGTGAAATCCCTGGGCATCAAAGTGCAGTTTGCTCTGCGCCTGGTTGGCTGCAGCCTCAGAATGGGTGACCAGCAGTACAGCCGGTCCTTCCGCTTCCAGCGCGGTGTATAGCAAATTCATGACCGATTCGGCAGATTCGGCATCCAGACTGCCCGTTGGTTCATCAGCAAGAATCAGGGAGGGGCGATGCACAATCGCCCGGGCAACGGCGACTCTTTGCATTTCACCGCCGGAAAGCTCCCTGGGCCAGGCCTGCAGCTTTCCGTCAATACCCAACTGCTCGGCAAGATGCTGAATGCGCTGGGGGAGGTCCTTGCGTGGCAGGCCATTGAGACGCCAGGGCAGGGCGATGTTTTCAGTAACATTCAATTGCGGAATCAAGTGAAAGGCCTGAAACACAAAACCCATATGACGACGGCGGAGCAGGGTGCGGCTGTCATCATCCATGGTGTTAAGTGTCTGATTCCGAAAATGCATTTGTCCGCCATCCGGTCGTTCCAGGCCAGCGATAATGTGCAGAAGGGTGCTTTTGCCGACGCCGCTTTCTCCCATGATGGCCACAAAATCTCCCGGACTCACCTCCAAATTAGCTTCTCGGAACAACCATTTGTCATTATCGCCGGGGAGTCGTTTGGCTAAATCCTTCAAGACCAGAAGTGCGGTCACTGGAATTTTCTCCATTGTCAGGGACGGATAATTTACCACAAGCTGTGGAATAGTTGTCAGACGCTCAAAATCCGGGAAAATTCGTTTGTCTGCAGACTTTGACCTCAGGCCAGACAACAGGGTATTATCCGCCTACCGGAGAGATGGCCGAGCGGCTGAAGGCGCTCCCCTGCTAAGGGAGTATGGGGCTAAACACTCCATCGAGGGTTCGAATCCCTCTCTCTCCGCCAATAAAATTGCGTAACTATATGATTTACAAATGATTAAATATTTTTAAAGCCGTTATATCTTACCTGTGATCTTACCCGGTGAAAAATTCTTCTTCATAGACTCACTTGGGTCGCGATAACGAGTCGCGGGACTATTGGCAAGATTGGGCATCAGGTTTTTACCATGCCGAGACCCTGTGGTGCCGATGCCGTCGGAAAATGCAGAGCGAGAATGGTTGTCCATTCAGACGATGCGAATGGAATTAAGATAATTGATCAAGGTTGGCTTGGTGCTTGTCTCTATCCAGTAGTCCGTCGCTAAAGTTGAAATTTCTCCATGAAGAATCTGGGAGCGGTGAATTCACAAGGATTTGGGACTGTTTCCCCTAGCTTTTACGAATGTGGGGCAGCTTGTTTTGGCAAATGGAAGCATATACGCTGTCATCCATGGTTCGGCTCGTCATCGACACGAATGTTTTTGTTGCCGCCATGCGGTCGGAAGGGGGCGCCTCTCGCGCTGTCTTGAAACACGCATTGACTGGGCGTTACACCCCTTTGTTCGGGAATGCGCTGTGGCTGGAATACGAGACTATGCTGGGTAGGCCAATATGGACTGGGGAGACCACAGGCGATGAGCGTAAAACCGTCATGGCCGCACTGGCGAAGCAGGGGAAGTGGATCTCTATCTACTACGGGTGGCGTCCGAATCTCCCCGATGAAGGGGACAATCACTTGGTCGAATTGGCCGTGGCGGGAAACGCTGAAGCCATCATCACGCACAACATCTCGGATTTGAAGGGCGGGGAGCTGGCCTGGCCGGAGTTGCGCATCCTTAAACCATCGGAATGCCTGGAGGTGTTCAAATGAGTACATTGACGATTCGACTCCCAGACGACAAGGCGGACAAAATCCGGGATATGGCCCGCATGAAGGGGATCAGCGTAAACAAGCTCTTTGACGAGTGGACGGCGCAAATGCTCACTGAAATGGATGTCGAGCGCAGGTTCCGCGTGATGGCTGCTCAGGGAGACCCGCAAGCAGCGTTACGCATTCTGGAAAAAATTGACCAAACGCATTAACGCCACGCTGTAACCTGTTACGCAGTAACGAGGCGGATCGGTACAAAAAAGCTATAGCAAGACACGGGTTACTTTATCTGGCGTTCCCTCTTAATTAGTGCCTGACAGCAAATACAATTGCCTTTCATAAACAGCATGTTATAATGTATTCAGCCTTATGAAGAGGACGATTCTGTGAATATTAACCTGCTGCTGGATGCGATGAAAGTAGGGAGATGCTACCCATGGTTGTTTTACCGAAAAAGGGCCGCAAGACTGCGGAAGAAAAAAGGCGGGAGTCGGACCCTGAATTTGTCCGTCTCCGCCACCAGCATTCGGCGGTAGAATCGGCGATTAATGCATTAGAATAGCATGGCCTGGATCAGTGTCCGGATCATGGTATTACCGGTTTCAAGCGCTATGTGGCAATGGCTGTGCTGGCCCGGAACATTCATCGCCAGTATTGGTAATCCTCCCATGCGGCCAGCGTCCAGCAGATGCGTTCAGGCATCTGTTAAACGATGGGGTTTTGAGTTTCCCGCCTGATCCTGAGCGATGGACTGGGCCAGATGTGCGGCATTAACTGGCGAGCGGAGTAGATGAACCGTCTCCATCAGGCTGTCAAAATGTTCCTGGGACAGCAGAACCGCATTGGCGGATCCGCGTCGGGTGATGATCGTGACATCGGCATCTGCCGCAGCACGGTCCATCACTTCCTTGGGCTGGCTGCGGGCCTCCGAATAACTGACTATGTGCATGGTCGCTTTCCGATTCGTACAATATACATTACAAGATTAGGGAGTTATTGGTTATTCGTCCAGCGTTTTTATGCCCGGCAAACAGGCGAAGCAAAACCCCAGTGCCGAATTATTCATTGAACGGAAGCAGCAATAAACTGTCTACTGGGGGGTAGGGGTTCACCGTTCAATCGTGCCAATGGGTCCAACCTGGAAAGTAGCGGATATATTATGAGCGAAGATTCGCATTATGCCGAAGCTCGGGCATTACTCAGGCTTCTTTTGATCAGTGGCGCTATAACATTAAGTAGCGCTGCCATCTTGGTAGTGGCATGGTGGTGCTGGAAGTAAAATCACAACTTGTTATGCATTTGGAGTGCGCTATTTGCACGCACGCGTCAATAACTCCGCTACCTGGCTGGATGTCATCATACTGAAATATTCACCTGTTACACTCAGGAGATGACTAGGCGAATGAAGTATATGAATAAGTCATGGCAAGACCTTCAGGAAGCTCTTGAGGGGCTCCGCACGCGGATTATCCAGAGTGAAGCAGCCCAACTCACTCTTCTGGAGCGGCAAGACCCCAGCCTTCCCTGGCATCTCGGCATCCGGAACATGCTGCACTACCTGGCCCTGCGTAGCGTCGATTTGCGCCCCCTGCAGGATGCCTTGTCAGACGCGGGGCTCTCCTCCCTCGGTCGCGCTGAAAGTCATGTGCTCGACAGGGACATTTTGTGGGCATTCCGCCAAGCGCCCTCCCTCTGCATCTGGAAGCCGACGATCAGCTTCTGCTGCAAAGCCAACCAGGAGCCGGGATGCCAGCACAGATGGGTCGCCCGGCACGCATCTCCTGCACCCTCCCGGAAGTCGTTGCGCAACTGCCCGTCGGCCAGGCCGTGTGGATGGACGATGGTAAAATTGCCGCCATAGTCATGGAACAAAGGCCTGAAGGTGCCTTGCTGCGCATCACCAAAACCAAACCAGGGGGTGCTCGCCTGCAAGCAGACCGTGGTCTCAATTTTCCCGGCCTGAGCCTGAATCTCCCGGCCCTCAGTGCCAAGGACCTGAAAGACCTGGATACCATCATTCCTCTGGCAGATATTATTGGTTTTTCTTTTGTTGAAAGTGCCGAGCACATGCGCACCATGCTGGAGGCCCTGCGCCAGCGGCAGGGTGAACACCTGGGCGTCATCGCGAAAATCGAGACTGCGGAGGCCTTTCACCGGTTGCCAGAGATACTGCTGGCCGCTCTCGGACGTCAACCGTTGGGCGTAATGATCGCGCGCGGTGATTTGGCGGTAGAAGTGGGTCCGGAACGATTGGCCGAAGTACAGGAAGAGATTCTCTGGCTGGCAGAAGCGGCGCATTTGCCCGTCATCTGGGCTACCCAGGTGCTGGAACAACTCACTAAAAAGGGCATCATCTCCCGGCCCGAATTCACCGATGCGGCCATGGGTGTGCGCGCCGAGTGCGTGATGCTCAACAAAGGTCCTTATGCGGTGGAGGCCGTGCATACGCTGAACGACATTCTCATCCGCATGCAGGCGCATCCACAGTATCGGCAAGTCAGTGACTGGAACTACCGAGCTAACGCTGCATACGGCGGCTGCGGATTTGCCATAGGGTCAGCAACAGTCCCATAGAAGCAGGCCAATGACAGACGAAATGTGCTTGAATTTCGATGGCAATTCATGGCTTGACCATACCTTGATTTTACTGCAGAATTGCTGATTACAATCCTTTGTAATGCAGATGTCCAGAAACTTGCTACTTGCATACCGTTTATATCGTGCTATTCTTTCACCCACCTTCAGTTTGAAAGAAGATCAAACCTGCCAGCGCCGTCCGGTGCCTAGAGTTTGGGATTATCCCATATGAAACACACTAAATGACCTCCACCCAAAGCGCTGTAACAATCTGAGACAGAGGAGCTATCTCCCATGAGCGATGCTATTACGTATGTGTCTGATGACAGTTTCGAAACCGATGTGCTGCAATGTTCCAAGCCGGTTCTAGTTGATTTTTGGGCTGAGTGGTGCGGCCCTTGCAAAATGATTGCACCCATTCTTGAAGAAGTTGCCGTTGAATATGCTGACAAATTACAAATCGCTAAATTCAATATCGACGAAAATCCCAACACCCCCCCTCAGTATGGTATTCGTGGTATTCCCACCTTGTTGCTGTTCAAAAATGGAAAACTGGAAGCAACAAAAGTCGGTGCCTTGAGTAAAGCCCAACTGACGGCATTTCTGGATAGCCAACTTTGAATACACCACGTCCCCGCCGTAAATCACCTCGTATACCCAAGTCTTTTCCCAACGAAGATATTCTTCTTGAAGAAGAAGAGACTCTGCTGTTGCCAAATCCTGGCGCTACAGCCATGAACTTGACAGATTTAAAAAGGAAAACTGCTGCTGAATTGGCCGTTATCTGTCAAGAAATGGGGTTGGACGGTACCGCTCGCCAGAAAAAGCAGGAAATTATTTTCAACATCCTGAAGGCGCATGCCCGTAATGGCGATGCTATTTATGGCGAAGGCGTGCTGGAAATTTTGCAGGATGGCTTTGGTTTTCTGCGTGCAGCTTCCGGCTCATACATGGCCGGACCCGATGATATTTATGTTTCTCCTTCGCAAATTCGTCGTTTTCACCTGCAGACGGGTGATACGGTGTCTGGGCAAATTCGTCCCCCCAAGGAAGGTGAGCGTTATTTTGCCCTCCTTAAAGTGGAGAGCATTAATTTTGAATCGCCTGAAGCGACCCGCAACAAGGTCAATTTTGATGATTTGACCCCCTTGTTTCCCGATGAACCCCTGCGTCTGGAATATGATGCTGTGGCTTACGGTGAAGTGGCACCCCGCATTATTGATCTGGTTTCGCCCATTGGTAAGGGGCAGCGTGGTTTGATTGTGGCGCCGCCCAAAACCGGTAAAACCGTATTACTCCAGCAAATTGCTCATGCTATTACTGCCAATCATCCTGAATGCTATTTGATTGTGCTGCTGATTGATGAGCGTCCGGAAGAAGTGACTGATATGCAACGCTCGGTGAAAGGCGAGGTGGTCTCCTCAACTTTTGATGAGCCAGCCACACGACATACCCAAGTGGCTGAAATTGTTCTTGAAAAAGCCAAGCGGCTGGTAGAGCACAAGCACGATGTGGTGATTCTGCTTGATTCCATTACACGCTTGGCCAGAGCCTTCAATACGGTTGTCCCATCTTCCGGCAAGGTGTTGACGGGTGGTGTGGATGCCAATGCCTTGCAGAAGCCCAAACGCTTTTTTGGCGCTGCCCGAAATATTGAAGAGGGTGGCAGTCTGACCATCATCGCTACGGCGCTGGTGGAAACCGGCTCCAAAATGGACGAAGTGATTTTTGAGGAGTTCAAGGGCACCGGTAATATGGAAGTCCATCTCGATCGCCGTCTGGCCGAGAAGCGTACCTATCCGGCCATAAATCTCAACAAATCCGGAACCCGTCGGGAAGAATTGCTGGTACCTGCCGATTTGCTCAGCAAAATGTGGGTATTACGCAAGTTGCTGGCACCTATGGATTCTTTGGAGTCCATGGAGTTTCTGCTCGACAAGGTGCGTGCCACCAAAAACAATGCGGAATTTTTTGATTCCATGAATCGCTGAGGATTGGCTGGACGTCTGCCCCCTCTATCCCTATAATTCGCCACTTTGTATTCAGGCCCGAGAGTAGCTCAACTATGAAATCCGAAATTCATCCCAAGTACGAAGAAATCACTGTGACCTGCAGTTGTGGAAATGTGTTTAAAACCCGTTCTACTGCCAATCGTGATCTTCACATTGATCTTTGTTCCGAATGTCATCCTTTTTATACCGGCAAGCAGCGCAATGTTTCTGCTGCGGGTCAGGTTGAGAAGTTCCGCAAGCGTTACGGCGGCGGTCAGTAAGTTTCCATGGAACAGTCTGAAGCCCAGGCAGAATTGCGACGGCGGGCGTTGGATTACCACGCCCAAAGTCCTGCCGGTAAACTTTCAGTCATACCCAGCAAGTCCTGCAAAAGCCAGGATGATTTGTCTCTTGCCTATACCCCTGGCGTTGCGGCACCCGTACGGGAAATCGCTGCTGACCCTGAAAAAGCCTATGACTATACGGGCAAGGGTAATCTGGTTGCCGTAGTCAGCAATGGTACGGCGGTTCTTGGACTGGGTAATGTCGGGACATTGGCCGGTAAGCCGGTCATGGAAGGCAAGGCTCTGCTTTTCAAGCATTTTGCGGACATCAATGCATTTGATATTGAAGTGCAGGTCCGCGATGCTGAACACCTGATTGACGTGGTGGCGGCGATTGCGCCGGGTTTCGGTGGCATCAATCTGGAAGATATTGCTGCTCCCATGTGCTTTCAGGTGGAAGAAGCCCTGCAAAAAATGCTCGATATTCCGGTTTTTCACGATGATCAGCATGGCACTGCCGTTATTGTGGCCGCCGCTTTGCAAAATGCACTGGAATTGCAGGGTAAGGTCTTTAAGGGCGTTAAAGTGGCCATTGTCGGAGCCGGTGCGGCCGGCTTGGCTATTGCAAAAATGCTGCGCGCTCTTGGTGTAGAGGCGGTGTATTTAAGTGATGTGCATGGCGTGCTGCATGAAGGCCGCAGCGATCTGACCCATTGGCACCAACCCTTTGCTACGGCACCTGCGCACTGGACTCTGATGGATATGCTGGCGGATGCCGATGTGGTCATTGGCGTTTCAGTACGTGGTGCCATTCCCGAAGCGGCTTTGTCCGGACTGGCTGCAAAGCCGGTGATATTTGCCCTGGCGAACCCTGACCCGGAAATTGACCCCGTTGCCGTAAAACGCTTGCGTCCAGATGCGATCATGGCGACCGGGCGTTCGGATATGCCCAACCAGGTGAATAATGTCCTGGGTTTTCCTTTCTTATTTCGGGGTGCGCTGGATTGTCGCGCACGGCAGATTAATCAGGAGATGCTGCTGGCCGCTGTCGATGCGCTGGCGCGTTTGGCCCGTGAGCCCGTTCCTGAAGAAGTTCAACAAGCCTATGGTTTTTCAGGGACTGACGGACTGAGCTTTGGGCCTGAATATTTCATTCCTAAGCCTCTTGACCCGCGCCTAAGACAATGGGTGGCGGGTGCAGTGTGTGCAGCCGCGCGGAAAAGCGGCGTCTCCCGGCTTTAGGTAATGGTGCGCCTCGCGGATCTGACGGTTCGCGATTTGCGGCTTGCCTTAGGGCAACTTCTCGCAGCGATTGTTTTTTTTGCATTAGTCTGGAAAATCCTCGCACCTTTTCTGCCCGCCATTGTCTGGGCCGCTATTCTTGTTTACGCGACTTGGCCTTTGTCCGCGCCTCTGCGCCGTCACTGGCCGCCCCTGCTGGCAGCTTGCGGGGCGACATTCATGCTGGCGCTGATTTTCATTCTCCCCGTACTGTTTCTGAGTATGACTCTGGGCACAGAATTGCATCATGTACTGACGGAACTCAGTCAGCAGGATGCTCATACTCTGGTAAGCACTCAATGGAGTGATAACGGCTGGATACAGGATCTGCTTCAGCAAATACCGCCTTCCTGGAAAGCGCAGTTCCAGCCCGGTGCTTTGTCTCCAGATTTGTCCGCCTGGGCGGGACGCATCGGGATGCTGGCAGGTGGAATTGGCCGCATCGCTGCCCTGCTGGTGCTGGTCCTCATTACGGCGTTTTTCTTTTATCGCTACGGACTGGAACTGCTTGATCAACTGCGGCGTATGGTCCATCAGGTGCTGGGGCAGCGGGGTGATAACTATCTACAAACTGTGGCTATTACCATTCGTGCAGTGATTTACGGAATTCTGGCGACTGCCCTGGCCCAGGGTGTCCTTGCGGGATTAGGCTACTGGGCAACAGGATTACCCGCCCCGGTGCTGCTGGCCGTAGTAACGCTGTTATTTTCTTTTTTACCATTTGGTACGCCCCTGGTGTGGGGTGCTGCCAGTATCTGGCTGCTGGTTCACGGACAAATTGCTGCGGGTGTGGGGCTGGCACTCTGGGGGGCTCTGGTGGTGAGCTGGATTGATAATCTGATCCGGCCACTGGTGATTTCCAGCGCGGTGCATATTCCATTTTTGCTGGTGCTATTTGGTGTACTTGGCGGAATTCTGACATTCGGTCTGCTTGGATTATTTCTGGGGCCGGTTATTCTTGCCATCCTGCTCGCCATCTGGCGGGAATGGTTGCAACCCGTACAGTCTGCTGAAATCTGAATTTCTGAGCCGGGACAGCTTGGCCTGTCGGGCGCTTGGTTCTATACTCGTCAGACCAACCAGACGGTCGGCCATAATGCTTTCCGGCTGCCGCTCCGCTTTCAGGCCGCGTTAAAAACGTCGGCCTCCTGAATACAGCACGAGGTTTACATGCGCTCAGATATGATCAAAAAAGGTTTTGAACGGACCCCTCATCGTTCCCTCTTGAAGGCTTGCGGGGTCACGGACAGTGACATGGATAAGCCCTTCATCGGTGTGGCGAACTCCTATATTGATATCATTCCCGGTCATGTGCATCTGCAGGAGTTCGGGCGCATCGTCAAGGAAAATATTCGGGCGGCAGGCGGTGTTCCTTTTGAATTCAATACGATCGGTGTGGATGATGGCATCATTATGGGTCATGATGGCATGCGTTATTCCTTGCCGAGCCGGGAGTTGATTGCGGACTCCATTGAAACTGTGGTGCAGGCGCATCATCTGGATGCCCTGATTTGTATTCCCAACTGCGACAAAATTGTACCGGGCATGATCATGGGCGCGCTGCGCTGCGATGTGCCGACAGTGTTCGTGTCCGGTGGCCCGATGGAAGCCGGAAAACTTTCTGATGGAACTTCCATTGATTTGGTGACGGCATTTGAAGCGGTTGGCCAGTTCAAACGGGGACAGATCACGGAAATCCGCCTCAAGGAAATTGAAGATAAGGCTTGTCCGACCTGTGGTTCCTGCTCCGGCATGTTTACTGCCAACAGCATGAACTGTCTCATGGAAGTGTTGGGTATTGCGTTACCAGGTAATGGTACGATACTGGCGACGGCGGCGGGGCGCCGAGATCTGGTGCGCCAGGCGGCTGACCGGGTGGTGGCTTTAGCCATGGCGGGCGGACCAACCATGCGTCAGCTGGTGGATTTTGATGCGATCGATAATGCATTTATTCTGGATATGGCCATGGGCGGTTCTACCAATACTGTTTTGCATACTCTTGCCATTGCCCGCGAGGCAGGTATTCAGTATCCGCTGTCCCGCCTCAATGATCTGGCGCAGAAAGTAGCCTATTTGGCAAAGGTCTCCCCGGCACTATCCACCGTGCATATTGAGGACATTGGTCGGGCAGGGGGTATTCCCGCCATCCTCCATGAAGTACACAAGCGTAATCCCGATGTACTGCATCTGGACAAGCCGACGGTCAGTGGCCAGAGTCTCCGTGAAATTGTTTCGGAAGCGAGCGTCAAGGACAGTACAATCATTCGCCTGGCTGATAATCCTATTTCTCCAACGGGGGGGCTGCGGGTGGTTTTCGGTAATCTCGCTCCTGAGGGTGGTATTGTCAAAATTGGTGCGGTTATTCCGGAAATGCGCCGGTTTTCAGGCCCAGCCAAAATTTTTGAAAGTATGGATAGTGCTGCCGAAGGGATTTTGGCGGGCGAGGTGCAGGCGGGCGATGTGGTGGTTATCCGCTATGAAGGACCTAAAGGTGGTCCCGGTATGCCGGAAATGCTGAC
>NZ_JAAOMP010000027.1 GCF_018853815.1 Acidithiobacillus sulfurivorans
GACCATCAGCTAACTCCAATTCAGGGCACGACCGCTCCACAGCATTCTACCCCCTACCCACTCAATCTGACGAAGAGCCAAAAAATCTGTGTGGTCTGCCAGCGCCCCTTTACCTGGCGTAAACGCTGGAAGCGCTGTTGGGATGAAGTACGGTATTGTTCAGCCGCCTGTCGAAAAAATCGGCATCGCCCCGAAAACCAGCCCCATGTCTCAGACTGAAAGGACTGTTCGTCATCTGGTAGTGATTCTCGGTGACCATCTGGATCCGGACAGCCTGGCCCTGGAAGGCTTCGATCCAGATCAGGATCTGTGCTGGATGGCGGAAGTGCCCGAAGAGTCCACCATAGTCTGGTCGCATAAGGCCCGCATTGCCCTGTTCCTGAGTGCCATGCGGCATCATGCTGCGGCCTTGCGGCAACGTGGCTTTCCTTTGGAGTATCTACCCCTTGGCACGCACCCCTATCAAAGCATGTGTCAGGCCCTGGAAGTGGCACTACTCCGCTGGCAGCCCCGGCAAATCATCAGCCTGCGCCCCGGCACCTGGCAGCTGCGCGAAACCATTCGTCATTGCGCAGAAAGTAGGCAAATTCCCTGGCAAGAACGGCGTAATCTTAATTTTCTGTTTTCAGTCCCGGAATTTGGCCAGTGGGCAGAAAATCGTCGCCAGATGCGTCTCGAATTCTGGTATCGCCACGCCCGTCAAAAAACCGGAATACTCATGCAAGAAGATCAGCCGGTTGGCGGACGCTGGAATTTTGATCCGGAAAACCGTCAGCGTCCCGGTTCTCAGGGTCCCGGCTGGATTCCTGATCCTTTGGGTTTTCCTCCGGATGCCATCACGCAGGAAGTCATAGCCCTGGTCGAAACACAATTCGCCGCACATCCGGGTAATCTGCAACACTTTGACTGGCCGGTGACTCCCCAACAGGCCCAAGCTGCTCTTCAGGATTTTCTGGATGATCGTCTTGCACAATTTGGTCCCCTGCAGGATGCTTTCTGGCCAGGGCAGGTCTGGCTTTATCATTCCCGGCTGTCTGCAGCGCTGAATCTCGGTCTGATCCGTGCCATAACGGTCATTCGGGCGGTGGAAGAAAATTTCCGGGCTGGTAAAGTTTCCATCGCCTCTGCAGAAGGATTTATCCGGCAAATTTTGGGCTGGCGCGAATACATACACGGCCTCTATTGGCTGCACATGCCCCAATGGCTGCAGCAGAATATCCTCCAGGCCCATCAGCCCTTGCCAGCATTCTACTGGGCTGCAAAAACCGACCTGTCCTGCCTGCAGAACACCATCGCGCGCACTCTGGAGCATGGTTATGCCCACCATATTGAAAGACTGATGATTACCGGTCTGTTTGCATTGCTGCTGGGCGTCGAGCCGCAAGCCATTCATCGCTGGTTTCTGGCCATTTACGTGGATGCCGTGGAGTGGGTGGAGCTGCCCAATGTCATCGGCATGTCCCAGTATGCAGATGGCGGCTGGATGGCATCCAAGCCCTATGTCGCCAGCGGTAATTATCTGCAGAAAATGGGCGGGCATTGTCAGCGCTGCCCGTATGAACCCAAATTGGCTAGCGGCGCAAAAGCCTGCCCCTTTACGGTGCTGTACTGGGATTTTCTGCAGACGCACCAGGAACGTTTCCGTCAACATCCGCGTACTGCGCTGCAATGGAAGCATCTGGAACGCATGTCCGGCGAGCATCTTGCGGCGATTCGCGCCCAGGCTCAGGTGATACGCAAAAATCTTGAAGATGGTCAGGCATTCGAGGTGAATAAAATGCATCCAGAACCCGAAATTTCACGTAATCTGGAATAAGTCTGCAAGCGAGGCAAGACATGGCAGAGATCATTCATATTCCCGGCAGCGTATTCTCCGCTCAGACGCCTGAAAACCCGGTGGAATATCCTGTTTATGCCAAGATTTTGCATCTGGGACTGGTGCTGAGTGTTACCTTTGAGTTATGGAACAGTCTGGCCGCCTTGTGGTTTGCCAATTTCACCTGGTTCCCGCTGCATGTACTTGCCGGGCTGATTCTGACTGGCTGGCTGGTTCTTACCTGGCTGGTATATCTATTCACGCCCTGGGGGCGTCATCTTTTGGGTACCTGGTTTTCCTGGCGCACCCCTCAAGCCGTAGGTCATGATCTTGCCCGGTTATTTCGCGGAAAACTCCCCAGTCATGGGGTGAGACCGGGTTTATCCAGCCTCTGGCAAGCCATTTTTTTCATCGGGGTCAGCATCGTGACCTTTGGGGGATTTATCGGCTGGCTCGTTCTGCGCGGAGACCTGCATCTGAGCGGAGGCGCACAAATTGGACTTACGCTAATGCGCCTGGGTACCCCCCTGTTAGCCTATTTCTGGATCGGCCATGTCGTCATGGCCACTTATCATGCACTGCGCGGCGAAGCCCTTTGGCGCATATTTGCCGTCTGGAAAAGAGGATAAAAGTCATGTCAATCAATCGTCGAGAATTTCTGCGCTCAGCGGGTGGCCTGATTTTGGCGACCGGGGCAGGCAGTCTGGCTTATCCTACCCTGGCTTGGGCGGATGCCAAAATCCCGGTTTTTCCGGAGTATTACACTTATGCGGGGTTTTATCCCAAAATCAATCCAGATACCTATCGTCTTGAGACTACGGGACTCATCCACAAACCCCAAACTTTCACCCTTCCCGAGTTATATCAACTGAGCAAGGATCGGGAAATCGAAACCTTTCATTGCGTGACCGGCTGGATTGTCAACAATGTTCACTGGCAGGGTATTGCCCTGTCGCACTTTCTGGAGCAGATACAACCTCAGGCAAGTGCCCGCTATGTCGCTTTTTACAGCGCCGATGGCGTCTATGTAGACAGTCTTTCCATGGATCAGGCTCGCGCACCAGGGGTCATTCTTGCCACGCACATTTCCGGACAGCCGCTGCTGCAAAAAGGCGGATATCCGCTGCGTCTGCTGGTCCCGCAAATGTACGGCTACAAAAGTGTCAAATGGGTCAACAAGATTGTGCTGGACAGCGCCCGCCCCCAGGGCACCTGGGAAAAGGACGGCTATGCCAACAATGCCTACATCAAGAAGGGTTTCAGTTTCATGGACCTGCTGTGAACCAGAAACGTTGATTTCTTTGCTAGTTAGCGGACCTTGACTGGTCGCCGAAAACGGCGGCCAATGAACAGAACAATCAACCCGACCACAAATAAAATAGCCCCACGGATAATCCAGATGGTTTCATTGATCATGAAACTGCTTTTCGGGTAGGGAAATATTCCGGTGCCCTGCAGAAAAAACAACAGGCCTGAAAGCATCAGAAAAATGCCGATGATACTGAGTATGACCAATGCTGTTTTGCGCATGACAACACCCCCAAATGAATCCACGGTTATTTAAATTAACATCTGCCAGGGCTGATTTATTCCTCTGTAACCGGCCGTTGACCTGGATAGCTTTGCGGCGACTTTGGCCCGCGCCGTTGTTGTTCTTGGCGAAATCCTGCGCCCGTCAGGAGAGCTGTTTGAGCCCGCAGGGCGAGTTCTCTCCTGACAGCAGGATGAGCCTTAGAACAACAGGCAAGGGACGTTGGAGCAAAAAGCTATCCAGGTCAACGGCCGGTTACAGAACCACTCAAGCCTTGGGAAGAGTCACACCACTTTGGCCCTGATATTTACCGCGCCGATCCGCATAAGACACTTCGCAGACCTCATCTGATTCAAGAAAAAGAACCTGAGCGACACCTTCATTGGCGTATATTTTGGCCGGCAACGGCGTGGTATTGGAAAATTCCAGGGTCACGTAGCCCTCCCATTCCGGTTCAAAGGGCGTGACATTCACAATAATACCGCAACGCGCGTAGGTACTTTTGCCCAGACAAATGGTGAGCACATTGCGGGGGATTCGGAAATATTCCAGGGTGCGCGCCAAGGCAAATGAATTGGGTGGAATAACGCAGGTATCCCCACTGAAATCCACAAAAGAATCTTCGCTGAAGTTTTTGGGGTCGACGATGACACTGCGCACATTGGTGAATACCTTAAATTCACCGGCGCAGCGAATATCATAACCATAAGATGACAAGCCGTAGGAAATGATGGGACTGCCTTCTGCATGGCGTACCTGACGGGGGGAGAAAGGCTCGATCATCCCCTCATTTTCTGCCATGTGCCGAATCCAGCGATCTGATTTGATACTCATTCTAGCGATTCTGCACGACAATATTGGGGAATTTGTGGCTATGATCTACGGCCTGATTGGCCACCCGCCCGGCCACATGTCGCGCCAGTTCGATGTAGATTTTGGCCAGACGCGAATCGGGTTGTGCCACTACCGTGGGCGCTCCATTATCAGCTTCGCTGCGAATACTGCGGTCCAGAGGGATGGCACCCAGAAATTCCACGCCATCCTGCTCGGCCATGCTGGCACCGCCGCCATGTCCGAAAATATCGTCCTCGTTGCCACATTTGGGGCAAATATAAAAGCTCATGTTTTCGATAACCCCGAGGATTGGAACCCCGACTTTCTCAAACATTTTCAGACCCTTGCGGGCATCCAGCAAGGCAATGTCCTGGGGAGTGGTGACAATGACCGCTCCGGAAACCGGCACTTTCTGCGCCAGGGTCAACTGGGTATCACCCGTACCCGGTGGCAGATCAATCACCAAATAATCCAGTTCTCCCCAGCGGGTATCCGAGAGCAGCTGCTCCAACGCCTGCATGACCATAGGCCCGCGCCAGACCATGGGGGTTTCTTCGTCAATCAGAAAACCAATGGACATGGCTTTAATGCCATGACCCTCCATGGGTTCCATCTTTTTTCCATCCTTGCTGGTGGGTTTACCGGAAATACCCAGCATGCGCGGCTGGCTGGGACCGTATATATCGGCATCCAGAATCCCTACCCGGGCACCTTCCTTGGCCAGCGCCAGCGCCAGATTTACTGCGGTGGTTGACTTGCCCACGCCGCCCTTGCCCGAGGCCACCGCAATAATATTGCGCACCCCTTCCATAAGCTTGACGCCGCGCTGGACCTGATGGGTGACAATACGATGACTGACCGAAACATCCGCCTGCAGGCCGTGGTCATTCTGAATCTGCCGCGCCACATCCTGACTCAGACTGATAGCCACACCAGCGCTGGGATAGGGTAATTCCAGTTTGACCTGGTTACCGTCCACACTTTTGAGTGCGCCGGCTTTTGCGAGAGTTTTACCCAGATAAGGGTCTTCCATTGCCTGCAATGACTGTTCTACTTGTTCCCGCGTCAATTCTGCCATGCTCGTCCTCATCTCCGGCATCCAAAGCTGCCGTCATCTTAACCGGTGTATCCGCAAAAATCTGTTTTTTCGCGATAGTGGATCAGGGTGCGGTTTCTGCACTGATCACGACTTCGTGGCGCTCCAGACCGGCCCCTGCTTCAAGCCCAGAACGTCCTGCATATCGTAAAATCCGGGGCTTTGTGCCGCCAACCAGCGCGCCGCCCGCAGTGCGCCCTCGGCAAAATTCAAACGGCTGGAGGCACGATGGGTTAATTCCAGACGCTCGCCCGCGCCCGCCAGCCACACCGTATGTTCACCCACCACGTCAGCAGCACGCAAAGTAGCAAAGCCAATACTGCCTTCCTGGCGTGGCCCCCGGATGGTATTACGATCAAGGCACTCCACGTCCTTGAGATCGACACCGCGTCCCTTGGCAACGGCACGCCCTAAAGCCAGCGCGGTCCCGGATGGCGCGTCTACTTTGTGACGATGGTGAGCCTCGACAATTTCCACATCGTAACTTTCCCCCAGCGCCTTGGTAATAGCCGGAAGATAAGCCAGCAGCACATTGATGCCGACACTCATATTGGGGGCCAGCAGCAGGGGAATATCCCGGCTGGCGGTCTTCAGCATATTTTGCTGCCCGGAAGAAAAGCCGGTTGTACCAATGACGATGGGCGTGTTCGTGTTCTGACACGCCACCACATGGTCCAGCGCTGCGGCAACCGGACCGAATTCGATGACCACATCCACGGCCTTATCCTGCGCCAACACCGCGCGCAAATCTGCCGTGACTGGCACATCCAGCGGCCTGACACCAGCAAGGCGGCCGGCGTCTTGCGTCAGATATTCCGCACCTGCACGACCAATGGCTGCGGTCAGCTGCAGGTCATCGCGCCCCTCCAAAGCCTGGATCAGCGCCCGGCCCATTCGTCCCGAGACCGCTGTTATAGCGACGCGTGTTGGCAGAAGATTCATCAGAGGCCCATCCGGTCCAGAAAGTCTTTGGCCTTGTTCCACCAGCTTTCCTGCTGGGGATGCTGCCCCTGATCTCCGGCAGTGCTGGCAAATTCTTCCAGCAGTTCTTTTTGTCGTGCCGACAAATGCACGGGCACTTCCACCTGCAGGCGACAATGCAAGTCACCATGCAACTTGCTGCGCACCCCCTTGATACCCTTACCGCGCAAGCGAAATACCATGCCGGACTGGGATCCCGGCGCAATCTGGATTTTGGCCCGACCCGTCAAAGTGGGCACTTCCAGTTCACCCCCCATGGCCATGGTCGTGAAATTCACCGGAACAGCACAATGCAGATCATCTCCATCGCGCTCGAACAAGCTGTGGGGCTGAACCCGCACCTGAATATACAGATCACCCGCCGCTGCGCCGCGTTCCCCAGCTTCGCCTTCACCATTCAGACGGATGCGGTCGCCCGTATCTACACCGGCCGGCACCTTGACTTCGAGATCACGGGTTTTGCGGACTCTGCCGTGGCCCTGACAATTAGTGCAAGGATCCTTGATGGTTTTACCACTACCATTACATTGCGGACAGGGACGCGTCACCGAGAAAAAACCCTGAACCATCCGCACCTGGCCACGACCCGCACAGGTGCTGCAATCTTCTACCTTACTGCCCGGTTTTGCCCCAGTACCGTGACAAACCTCACAAGGCGCGGAACTGGGAATCTGAATAGTGACTTGTTTGCCCAGTGCGGCTTCTTCCAGTGTCAGATCCAGCTCATAACGCAAATCCGAGCCGCGCCCGGAATCCTGGCCACGCCCACCGCCGCCAAAAGCCTGTTCAAAAAGATCCCCGAAAATATCTCCAAAGCCCCCGCCGCCGCCGCCAGCACCAAAACCTCCGAAGCCGCCACCAAAACCACCGCCGGGACCAGCACCACCCTGCACCCCGGCGTGTCCGAAGCGGTCATAAGCCTGACGCTTGGAAGCATCGGACAACACCTCGTAGGCCTCACTGATTTCCTTGAAGTGATCTTCCGCACTGGGATCATCGGGATTGCGGTCAGGGTGATAGCGCATCGCCAGACGACGGTAGGATTTTTTGATTTCCCCATCGTCGGCGCTGCGGGTAATTTCCAAAATTTCGTAATAATCGCGTGTAGCCATTTTTTATCCTGAAACAGGCAAGGGGACAGGATACCAGATCCTGCCCCCTTATCACCAAAGTCTGAATTACTTTTTATCGACTTCTTCAAACTCCGCGTCGACCACATCATCCGCCTTGGCTTGCCCTTCACCCTGAGCAGTTGCGCCGGGCTCCGTCTGACTGCCTGCCGCACTTTGCAGCAGTGTGGACATGGCCGCCATCAAGGTCGCCACGGCACTCTTGATGGCTTCCGGGTCTTCACCCTTGCTGGCCGTTTCCACCGCCGTAATGGCTTCAGTGACCTTGGCCTTGTCCGCTTCCGGTGCCGATACCTGTTCAGTCAGCGCCTTGCGCGCGCCGTGAATGCTGGCATCCGCTTCGTTGCGGGCTTCAATCAATGCCCGCGCCTTCTTGTCATCAGCCGCGTGCGCTTCAGCTTCGGCGACCATCCGCTTGATTTCTTCCTCGGAGAGACCGGAACCTGCGGTGATTTTGATGGACTGCTCCTTGCCGGTCTGGTTGTCCTTGGCCGACACATGGAGGATACCGTTGGCATCAATATCAAAAGTCACTTCAATCTGCGGCATGCCCCGTGGCGCCGGAGCAATATCGGCCAGATCAAAGCGGGCCAGGGATTTGTTATCCCGGGCCAGTTCACGCTCACCCTGCAAAACATGCACGGTCACCGCCGACTGGTTGTCTTCTGCCGTAGAAAACACCTGGGACTTGCGGGTCGGGATGGTCGTGTTTTTCTCGATCAGCTTGGTCATCACGCCGCCCAGGGTTTCAATACCCAGAGATAGCGGCGTCACATCCATCAGCAGTACGTCTTTTTTGTCGCCAGACAGCACCGCGCCCTGAATGGCTGCACCAATGGCCACCGCCTCGTCGGGATTCACGTCCTTGCGCGGGTCCTGACCAAAAAAGTCTTTGACCTTCTCCTGAACCTTGGGCATCCGACTCTGACCACCCACCAGAATCACGTCGGTCACCTGACTGGTGGACAGGTTGGCGTCCTTCATGGCGACCCGGCAGGGGGCCATACTGCGGTCAATAATGTCTTCCACCAGAGATTCCAGCTTGGCCCGGGTCAGCTTCATGTTCAGATGCTTGGGACCACTCTGGTCGGCGGTGATGAAGGGCAGGTTGACGTCAGTCTGCTGCGCCGAAGAAAGCTCGATTTTGGCTTTTTCCGCCGCTTCCTTCAGCCGCTGCATGGCCAGACGATCACTGCGCAAGTCAATACCGGCTTCGGCTTTGAAAGAATCCGCCAGATAATTGATGATGCGATTGTCGAAGTCACCACCACCCAGGAAAGTGTCACCATTGGTGGACAGCACTTCAAACTGGTGTTCACCGTCCATTTCGGCAATTTCGATGATGGATACGTCAAACGTCCCACCGCCAAGATCGTAAACCGCGATTTTGCTGTCGCCGGGCTTCTTGTCTTCACCAAAAGCCAGGGCCGCTGCCGTAGGCTCGTTGATGATGCGCTTCACTTCCAGACCGGCAATACGTCCCGCATCCTTGGTAGCCTGACGTTGGGCATCGTTGAAGTAAGCAGGGACGGTAATGACCGCCTCACTGACGGTTTCCCCCAGATAATCTTCTGCCGTCTTTTTCATTTTCTGCAAAATGAAGGCCGAAACCTGTTGCGCGGAATATTTTTTATCGCGCACTTCCACCCAGGCATCGCCGTTCTCGGCTTTCACCACCTTATAGGGAACGTGCTTCAGATCTTTCTGGACTTCGGCATCGTCATATTTACGACCAATCAGGCGCTTCACTTCATAAATGGTGTTTTCGGGATTGGTGACCGCCTGACGTTTTGCCGCCTCGCCAACCAACACCTCGCCCTCTTCAGTGATCGCGACAATGGAAGGCGTCGTCCGCTTGCCTTCGCTGTTTTCAATGACCTTGACCTTGTCGCCTTCCATGACGGCGACACAAGAATTGGTGGTGCCCAAATCGATGCCAATTACCTTAGCCATTATATGTTCTCCTGAATTAAAAAATTTGTGTTTATATCAACAATGATTACGCGGTTTTGGGTGCCTTGGACACCGAAACCATGGCGGGACGCAGCAGACGGTCATGCATGAGATAACCTTTCTGGTGTACCGCAAGAATCCGGTTTGCATCTCCTTCCGATTCCACCATGGCAATCGCCTGATGAAGATGCGGATCAAAACGCCCTTCGCCCATCTCTATGGGGGCGATACCCGCTTTTCCCAAGGCCTGGGCAAACAGAGTCAGCGTATTTTCAATACCCTGGCGAAACTGCGTGACCGCTTCATCGCCTTCCAGGGGCGTCGCCAGGGCCAGTTCGAGACTGTCGATAACTGGCAGCAATTCCCGGGCAAAGCGGTCTACGGCATAATTACGGGCATCTTCAATCTGCTTTTCCGAGCGCTTGCGCTGGTTTTCGGCATCGGCCAAGGCCCGCAGATAATCATTGCGATAGGCTTCCGCCTTTTCCTCCCAGTTGACTTCACCGGCCTCGGGTGCTGCTGTTGTCTCCGCTTCTTCTGAAGACGACACGGGCTTTTCTTCTTCACTCATGCGCAATTCACTCCTGATCATTTGGATGTCCTCCATATGGGGAGGACCCGGCGGCATTTCAAGCCAAGCCACTCAAGATTGTGACAAGGCCCGCCCCAGTAAATGGGCTGTGCCATCTACCAAGGGAATAATCTGTTGATAAGGCATGCGCATGGGCCCAATCACGCCGAGCACGCCGAGCACGCCCAGCACCTCGCCATCCACCACGTACGGCGCAGAGACGACACTACAATCGCTCAGGGGTGCAAAGCCCGATTCCTCACCAATAAAGAGGCGCACTTCACTGCCGCGCATACTGCTATCCAGAAGATGGACCAGATCACGCTTCTGACGCACCGCATTGAGTAACTCGCGCAGCCGTTCGCTACCTGCCAGTTCCGGCAGGTCCAGCAACTGAAACTCCCCTTCGATAAGCATGCGCTGCTGATCTTCTTCCAGCATTTCCTCACCCAGCTCCATGGCACTGCGCAATATGCGGTCCATTTCGTGGCGGGATTGTTGCAGATCGCGCTGCAAATGCTGGATGACCTCCTGCAAGGGGCGACCACCATAACTTTCATTGAAGAAATTGGCCGCCTGATTGAGTTCAGCGGCGCTGAGGGCATGCTCGGTGCGAATCAGGCGGTTTTCGACATCGCCTTTATCGGTCACAAAAATGGCCAGCACTTCCTTTTCGCGTAGCGCCAGAAAATCCACATGCCGCAAAGTTCGATTGGCTCGTCGGGGCACGCGGACAAACCCTGCCATGTGGGTCAATTCCGAAAGCACCTCCGTGGCCGCATGGAGCACCTGCTCGGTATCCGGAATGTAGTGCCCCAACCGATGAATCAGCAGTTGATGGGACTCAGGGGATAGTGGCACCACCCGCAACAGCGCATCCACAAAAAACCGGTAACCGACGTGGGTAGGAATGCGTCCGGCAGAAGTATGAGGGGAAATCAGATAACCTTCATCTTCAAGATCCGCCATGACATTACGGACCGTAGCAGGACTGATATTAAGACCGGCGCCCTTGGCCAACTGGCGACTACCGACCGGAACACCATTGGCTATATGCTGCTCTATGAGGGATTTGAGCAGGTGCCGCGCACGTTCATCCATAGCCATCAGATTTGTCCTCGTTGGGCGAGACTATCCCGCGCCGTTGACGGGCAGCAGGAGTATCCGGAGAACCAGAAATTTATGACGGTGAACATGATTGGAATGGGGGTCCTTGGCACTCAACCATCAGGAGTGCTAATAACTTAGCAAAATAATGATGGCTGAGCAAAGAACCAACCGGCCTCTCCTGAAGATTCAGGGCAGACCGCAGGGAGGCACAGCAAATTACTTGATTTTGTCTTCCCGGTAGACCACGTGCTTACGGACTTTGGGATCGTACTTTTTCATTTCCAGCTTGTCCGGTTTGGTCTTCTTGTTTTTGGTCGTGGTGTAGTAATGACCGGTACCGGCCGTGGAAACCAACTTGATTTTATCGCGCATCAGTTAAATCCTCAGATTTTTTCGCCGGCAGCACGCAGTTCAGCCAGAACCGCATCAATACCTTTTTTGTCGATGGTACGAATACCCTTGGTGCTCACCCGCATACGCACCCAACGATTTTCACTTTCTACCCAGAAACGATGATACTGAAGATTGGGCAGAAAACGTCGGCGGGTCTTGTTGTGGGCGTGCGAAACATTGTTTCCGGCCATAGGCTTTTTGCCGGTCACCTTGCAAACTCTGGACATCAGATAAATCTCCCTGAAAAATGGCGCCCTTTATACCATGGATCAGCAGTGACTGCCAGCATCAAAAATCGTTCAACAGCATTGCCTGACAGGCGCTTCCCCTGTAATTTATGGCTACTATGACTAAACGCATCCTGATTACCAGCGCCCTGCCCTACGCCAATGGTCCGATCCACCTTGGCCACCTGGTTGAATACACCCAAACTGACATCTGGGCCCGCTATCAGCGGCTGCGGGGTCATGATTGCGTTTACGTCTGCGCCGATGATGCCCATGGCACGCCCATCATGTTGCGCGCCCAGAGTGAAGGCATCACTCCGGAAGCCTTGATCGCACGCATGCATGAAGAGCATCTGCGCGACTTTATCGGCTTTGGCATCGGTTTTGATTTGTACCATAGCACCCACTCACCGGAAAACTTCGAGATATCGCAGGAGATTTATCGGGCTTTGCGCAGTGCCGATTTCATCAACATCCGCGAAATCGAACAAGCGTATGATGCTGTTGCTGGCATGTTTCTACCTGATCGATTTATTCGCGGAACCTGCCCCCGTTGCCAGGCAACCGACCAATATGGAGACAGCTGCGAGGTCTGTGGCGCTACTTACAGCCCCACCGACCTGATCAATCCGGTGTCTGCCGTATCGGGTGCGGTACCCGAACGTCGCCAATCCGAACATTACTTTTTCCAGTTGGGGGATTTTACCGGGTTCCTCAAACAATGGATTCACAGCGGCACCCTCCAGGAAGAAGTCGCCCACAAGCTGGACGAATGGTTCAGTATTGGCCTAGCTGACTGGGACATCAGCCGCGATGAACCTTACTTCGGCATCCCCATTCCCGATGCGCCGGGCAAGTTTTTTTATGTCTGGCTGGATGCCCTGCCCGGTTACATGGCGGCCACCCGCCACTGGTGCGCCAGTCATGGTCGTGATTTCAGTGATTACTGGGGACCCGACGCCAGCGCCGAAATTTATCATTTCATTGGCAAGGATATTATTTATTTTCATGGTTTGTTCTGGCCGGCGATGCTCAAGGGCTCCGGACATCGTCTGCCTACCGGTATTTTTGCCCACGGACACCTGACCGTAAACGGTGCCAAAATGAGCAAGTCCCGAGGAACTTCCATCACTGCCGGACAATATCTGCAACATCTCAATCCCGAATTTTTACGCTATTACATTGCCACCCGACTCAACAGTCATGTGGAAGACATTGACCTTAACCTGGAGGATTTCCTGCTGAAAGGCAACGGGGATCTGGTTGGCAAGGTCGTCAATCTGGCCTCACGGGCGGCGGGATTCATTCATCGCTTTTTTGCCGGGCAACTGGCCCCATCATTGGGACCCGATCAGACATTTTACGATAGCCTGCTGACCAGTCAGGAAGCTATTGGTGAGGCTTATGAAAGTCGCGAATATAGCAAAGCCATGCGCGACATTATGGCTCTTGCCGACCAGATTAATGCCTACGTAGACCAGAATGCCCCCTGGGCTATGGCCAAAAATCCTGAACAGCGCGAAGCATTACATCGCGTTGCGACTGTGACTCTGAATGGCTTCCGCATTCTGGTGACTTTACTGAGCCCGGTCATTCCCGAACTGGCGCGCAAATCGCTGGCATTTTTACAAACGGAGCTCAGTTGGTCGGGACTCAGCCAACCCCTGCTGAAGCACAACATTCAGCCCTACAGTCACTTATTGCAACGTATGGAAAAATCCCAGGTGGATGCCTTGATTCAAGCCCCCACAGAAGCACCCGGCACCCATAGTGCAGCAAAAAATCCCGAACATACCGACAAAACAGCAGAAAAAACGGCCACCGCTGAGCTTGGCACGGAAAGCAGCAGCATCAGTATTGAGGATTTCAGCAAGATCGATTTGCGCATTGCCCGGATTGTTGCGGCAGAAGCGGTAGAAGGTGCGGACAAGTTACTGCATCTGACCCTGGATATTGGCGAAGAAAAAACCCGTTCGGTGTTTGCGGGTATCAAAAGTGCCTACGATCCGGCCAGTCTGGTGGGACGCCTGACGGTCATGGTGGCCAATCTTGCGCCGCGTAAAATGCGTTTTGGCTTGTCTGAGGGCATGGTCATGGCCGCCAGTGGTCCGGCGGGAGGACCCTTCCTCCTGTCTCCGGATGCCGGCGCCGAACCCGGCATGCGGGTGAAGTAGGCCTGCGACCCTACTCCGCGACACCCTGAGCGGCGGCCAAAAGCACCCGCTCTTCGTAGGTTTCACGAGCCAGACGGACGTCTTCCAGAAACCAGGGTAATTCTTTCAGCAGTAAGGCCTGAGGGCCATCCACCAAAGCGGTTGCCGGATCCGGATGAAAATCCACCAGGATCATATTGGCCCCCGCCACGACCCCTTCTGCGGTGACCTGAAAAACCTCGGGGATTCCGTCCGGCCCAGCATCGCGATTGCCCACGGAATGAGAGGGATCAATGCAAACCGGCATCCGGGTAAGACGCTTCACAGTGGGCACCTGGGCAAAATCCACGAAATTGCGGTGGGGGTCACCGAGGTTGGTTTTCATGCCCCGCAAGCCAAACACCACCTTGGTATTCCCTTCTGAGGCCAGATATTCTGCTGCGTTGAGGGACTCTTCCAGGGTGATGCCGAAACCCCGCTTGAGCAGCACAGGGAATTCGGTCTGCCTTCCCACGGCCTTGAGGAGTTCAAAATTCTGGGTATTACGGGTGCCAATCTGGAGCATCACCCCGGTTGGATGTCCGGTTTTTTCCAAAGCCTCACGGATTTCATCCATGTGCGACTCGTGGAGGATTTCCATGGCAATCACCCGCATTCCATATTTGCCAGCAAGCTCAAACACATAGGGCAAACAGGCCTTGCCATGCCCTTGAAAGGCATAAGGGCTGGTCCGTGGCTTGTAGGCACCCATACGCGTGCAGACCTGACCGTTTTCCTGGAGTGCTTTCAGCATCTGCTCAACGTGCTCGGGCGTATCTACCGCGCAGAGACCCGCGAATACATTGAGGTTATCCTGCCCAAAATGAACGCCGTTGTAGTCAAAACCCTGGGTGCGATGATCGCCGGAATGCCGCCCGAGCATCCGGTATTCCTTGGAAACCCGAATAGCCTGCTTCACGCCGGGCAAGGCTTCCATGTCTTCCACCCGCAACTGTTTGGTATTGCCAATCAGATAAATTTCGCTGAGTAACTGTTCGGTGCCCTGTTCCTGATGAATCCGGTACTGGATATCAGACATGGCCTTGAGACGGGTCAGCAACTGTTGAAAAACGGGCGACTGCTCCGCCAGATCTGCTTCTAAAATCAAGATCATGCTCTAAGTCCTCTTGCGCTGTCTGAATGCTGATGGATTAGCCGGACCAAAGGATAACATGATCCGGCGATGATCCTCCATAACGGCAGCGCATCAGCATATCCGGCTTTACAACATGTCCTGCGGCTGCACCTGCGCGTCGAACTCTTCTCCCGAGAGAAAACCCAACTGAATCACCGCTTCGCGGAGCGTACAATGATTGCGGTGGGCGTGCTGGGCTACGGCCGCCGCTCGCTCATAACCCATCACGGGGGTCAGGGAAGTCACCAGCATCAGGGATTTTTCCATGTTTTCCTGCAAGCGTTCAGTAACCGGCTCCAGGCCATGCAGACAATGCTCGGCAAAAGACCGGGCCGCATCCCCCAGCAGCTGGATGGATTGCAAAATATTGTAGGCAATCAGTGGTTTGTAAACATTCAGCTCAAAATTTCCCTGGGATGCGGCGAAGGCAATGGCCGCGTCATTTCCATAAACCTGCACGCAAACCATGGTCAGAGCCTCAGCCTGGGTGGGGTTCACCTTGCCGGGCATAATGGAAGACCCCGGTTCATTTTCAGGAATCTGCAGTTCGCCCAGACCCGCCCGGGGGCCGGATGCCATCCAGCGAATATCGTTGGCTATTTTCAGCAAGGACATGGCGACCAGTCGCAAACTGCTGCTCAGTTGCTGGAGAGCTTCATGGCCCGCCAGCGCCGCGAAAAAATTGGCTGCCGGATGAAAAGGCAAGCCCAGTTCAGCATGCAAGTGCGCACAAGCCTGTTTGGCGAAATCAGGATGACAGTTCAGGCCCGTGCCCACAGCCGTAGCCCCCAAAGCCAGTCCATACAGTCCGGGCAAAGCCTGCTCAACGGCCTGAATTCCCATCTGCAGTTGCGCCTGATACCCGGAAAATTCCTGACCCAGGGTCAGCGGAACAGCGTCCATCAGATGCGTGCGCCCGACCTTGATCAGTGCCGCAAATTGCCGGCTTTTAGCCGCCAGCAGGTTTTCCAGATGGATCAGCGCGGGCAGCAGATTTTGGTGTACCGCCAATGCGGCGGCAATATGCATGGCAGCCGGAAAAGTATCATTGGAAGACTGACCAAGATTCACATGATCGTTGGGATGTACGGGGTTTTTCGTGCCCCGGACCTGGCCAGCCAGTTCGTTGGCGCGATTGGCAATCACTTCATTCACATTCATATTGCTCTGGGTGCCGCTACCCGTCTGCCAGACCCGCAGCGGAAACTGTGTATCCCAGCGTCCATCAATAATTTCGCTGGCGGCAACCTGAATGTAAGCGGCGTTATCCTTGCCCAAAAGGCCCAATGCATGGTTGACCTGAGCAGCGGCACGTTTGATTCTGACCAGCGCATAAATGACGGCCATAGGCATCCGTTCGCTGCCGATGGCAAAGTAACTCAGGGAGCGTTGGGTTTGCGCCCCCCACAGCGCGGTATCTTCCACATCCACCAGACCCATGCTGTCTTTTTCCTGACGCATGCTCAACGGACTCCGGCCAGGGCTTCCGCCTCATCCACCATACTGGCGAGATAATCCAGGGCTTTTGACCACAAATCCGGATCTTCCAGATTAACACCCGTTTCTGCCACTACCTCGGCAGGCGTTTTGCTGCCCCCAAGCTTCAGCATGGCGATATATCCCGGCACAAAGCCCTGGGGATTTTCCCGATAACGCTGAATTAAAGCCAAAGTCAGCAATTCACCAAAAGCATAGGCGTACACGTAGCCGGGAGAGCCAATAAAATGCGGGATATAACTCCACCACCAGCGGTATCCGGGACTGAACTGGATACTGTCGGCAAACTGCTCGGTCTGGGTTTGCATCCACAGCTCTGCGAGCCTTTCCTTGCTGAGTTCCCCCTCGCGACGACGGGCATTGTGCATCACCACCTCAAAGCGATGCATGGCCATCTGCCGGAATACCGTGGCAAAGGTGTCCTCGATTTTCCCGCAAAGCAGCGTCAGACGTTGCTGCGGGTCATGCTCCTCGCGCATCAGCCGTTCAAAGGTCAGCATTTCCCCGAACACCGAGGCCGTTTCCGCTGTAGTCAGCGGCGTATCGGCATTCAGATAGCCTTGCTCACGCGCCAGATACTGATGGATGCCGTGCCCCAGTTCGTGGGCCACTGTCATCACGTCGCGCACCGTACCGGTATAGTTGACCATCAGGTAAGGATGCACGTCGGGGGTCACGGGATGGGCAAAAGCCCCACCCCGTTTGCCTGGTGCCAGAGCAGCATCAATCCAGTGTTCGTCAAAAAACCGTTGACCGATGGCACCCAACTCCGGCGAAAAATCGTGGACAGCCGCCAGCACAATGCGCTGACATTCCGCCCAGTCGTAACGCCGCGCCGTACTGGAGATGGGCGCATAGCGGTCATAATCCATTAGCGGTGCCACCCGCAGCAGTTTGGCCTTGAGTCGATAATAGCGGGCCACCAGAGAGTAGCGGGACACCACGGCCGCTTCCAGGGCCTCGACCATGCTGTCGGAAATTTCGTTGCTCAGATTTCGCTCGCTGAGCCAGTGAGGATAGGAACGCAGCCGGTCATCCAGGGCCTTATCGGCCAGAATGGCATTAAAACAGGTGGTCAAAGTATGCAGGCGGCTTTCCAGGCCCGTACTCAGGGACTCTGCCGCATCATGACGCAGTGACCGGTCAGGATTGGACAGCAGGGTCAGCACTTCCTGCTCGGTCATTGCCTTGCCGCGCAAATTAAAGCGCATCTCTGTCAGCGTTTCGTCAAAGAGGCGCTCCCAGAGTGCCCGACCCGTTACCCGCTTTTCCGAAAGAATCTGTTCTTCGCTCTCACTCCGCAGGTGACTTCGATATTGCCGCCAGTTGCGGAGCAGATGCGCCCAGTGGGCGAGAGCAGGATCCTGGAGTAACTGTTCAGCGCGATTTTCATCGACCGCATTCCAGGCAATATCAAAAAATATCAACTGATTGCTGACTTGAGTCGCGGCTTCTTCATAAGCCTGCAACGCCGCCCCATACCCGGGCTGGTCGGCATGAGTGACATAACTCAGATAACGAAAAGTCCCTACCCGACCCAACCGTTGACGAATGGCCTCCAGGCTTTGCAGGGCTATGGCCAGGGCATCTGCATCCAGATCGCCCAAGCCCGGTCGATACTGCCGGGCAAAATCCTCTGCTGCGCGGCTGGCCCAAAGCATATCGGCTTCCAGGCGCGGATCATCAGAGCCCGTATAAAGATCCTGCAAACGCCAGTGAATGCTTTCAGCGCCGGTTGTTGTCGATTGCACTGCTTTTACCATGAATTTTCTCCCAAATGCCCCTCAGGGCAGTATCAAGCCGGATCTGGCAACGCCAGTCCGCGCCGCACACAAGCGAGCAGGGTACCCATATCCGGAGGCACCCCCGCCCTTTGTGCCTGCCACATCATCTCGCCCATACAGTCGACAAAAAGATGTTCGGCATCATGTTCACCCCGTTTCTCGCAGGCGGTGGCGTAAAGATTGACGATACCCTGTGGCTGATTCATTGCCAACATTTCTGCCAGCCCCACATGCAGAGACATGTGCAAAAAGGGATTGCTTTGCCCCTGTTCCGGGGAAAAATCCTGGTACAATCCTCGTTCGGCATCTTCCAGCAAGGCCTGATACTCGGGGTGATCCAGAATGACGGCCACAATCCTGGTCTGCACGCCTTCGAGGGGGCGCCCCTCGCGAAAAGCTTGCCAACTGTCCAGAAATATCTGCCGATATGTTTCTCGTTTACTGCCATAAAGCATAATAATTAGCCTGCAAAAGCCTCGTTGACGATGATAGGGCACACTGACGTGGGTAGGAAAGGGACGCTTTTTGTGGTAAATAAGGCAAGTCTTAACAAAGCTTGCTTTGTTATATTAAAAGCACTTATCGCAGCATTATTTCAGCGGGAGATTAGCGCATCATGGCCAACGCGAATACAGTACCAGCAGCAGTAGTAAGTCTCAACGAACGCCAGTGGGAAGGGCTCGGAAAAGTCGGCGAAGCCGCCCTGCAGGTGCAAAACATGCTGCAGATGCTGCGCGACGTCCTGAATGAGCTCCCTCAGGCCATCGACACAGACAAGTTGATGGAAACCATGCAACCCTACATGGAAAAACTGCAGGGTATTTCCGAATCCCTGCAGTCCTTCGTCAAGGGCAACTCTGATGAAGAGCCGCTGGATCGCCTGCGTGCGCTCATCAATGACGCCCAGCAAGCTGAGCTGGACAAAACGCTCAAGGAAGTTCTGCAACTCCTCGGTAATCTGCAACGCTCCGGATTTTTCAGATCTATCGCGGCGCTCAGCGCCGAGTTGAAGTGCCCCATCATCGGTGAAAATCCCGAGGAAATGATCCAGAAAATCCACAGCAGCACGGCCACCATCCAGTACTGGATAGAAAGCGCCAAGCAGGGTGTAGGCGTTGTTGGCAATATGGTTGGTCAATTGGACTTGCCGGATCGCCTTGACGAAATTCAGGAAATGGCCGACCAGTGGATCCAGATGGCCAAGCGCGCCCAGCGGCTGATTCAGGGAGACGCTCCCGATCTGCAATCCCGTCTGAGCGGCATGCTCGACATGGCCGAAATTTTGGGCGGGCAGATGAATATTGCCATTGGCACCCTGCGCGACACCATGCCCGAAGTTCTGGAAAGCGCCAATATGGGTAATGCGCTGGCCAGCATCGGTTCGGGCGGCAACCGCTGGATGCAGGTGGCTATGCGCGTCAAGCATCTTACCCAGGGTAACGGCTCAGTGGATATGGTCAGTCGGGTTGAGGGCTTGCTGGACCAGGTAGAACATCTGGCCGGTTATGCAGCCAGTGCCGGATTTTTTGTGCAGGCGGGTAAAGATGGTTTTGGTGCAGTGAAAGGCATCATCTCCGACCTCGACCTTCCGGACAAGCTGGATGATATTGCTGAAGAGGCCGAAAAATGGCTGAAAATTGCCATGCGCGCCAAAAATCTGGCCCAGGGTGATGCCGACAGCCTTGCTGATCGCGTAGGCTCACTGCTCAAAGTAGCTGAAACGGTAGGCGGTTCCCTGCAGGCTGCAGCCAAGGCTCTGGAGTCAAAGGGCATCCGCCTGGAAGAAATCATGACTCCGCGCGGCGATCTGAATATTGCCTTTGGTACCGGTGCCGATTTTATCGCCGAATTGTGGCATGACGGCACTATTCAACACATTGGCAGCAGCATCAGCCAGGGTGCCTTGATCTGGATGGAAATTGCCCAGATTGGTTCCAAAGCGCTCAAGGGTGATGCAGAAAGCATCAACCATCGTATCAAGGGTATTGTTCAGGGCCTCCATGATGCCCATCTGATCGACATGTTACCTGAAGTATTTGCCCTGGTCGGTAACCTGCAGAAGGCCGGTCTGGTTGGTAAAATCAATATGGTCATGAGCAAGGTTGTGCCCATGATTCCTTCCGATGCGGTATTTGCCGGAGGCGTTGACAAGGCCGTCAAGGCGCTGGAACTGACCAAAACCGAAATGCAGAATGAAGCCAACAAGGGTGGCGGTATTTTTGGCCTGATGAAAATCGTCTTCGCCAAAGACACCCAGTACCTGCTCAAATTCTTCATTCGTTTTGCGACGATTTTCATGAAGTCGCTGAAAGCCAGCTAAGTTTTCCATCAATCTGGCTTCATAAAAGCCCCGGTCTGTTGTCAGACCGGGGCTTTTTAATGATCAGGGATGGACGCGCTCATCGTGACCCTCTTTGATGAAAGCCACCACATCGTCCAGCACCGGGGCCATCCAGCGTAATGGCTTGGCAAAAGCACCAATCAAGGTTTCGTGGTTTACACCGCGATACATTTTCAACTCGACACTGACCCCCGCCCTTTTCAGCATAGTCGCCAATACTTCAGTATTCACTTTCGGATTCACCAGATTGTCATGCACTGCAGCCCCTAAAAAAGTTCGGGGAATATCCGCATTATCGGCAAAATCAATCGGCATACTATTGGGGGGATAATCCGGGTAGAAAAATATGGGGCGAACCGGTTTATAAGTAATTGGATAAAAATTGTAGGGTCCTGCCAATCCTATCCAGCCACTAAAAATATCCGGCTTGAGTCCCACTGCCTGCAGCCAGCGCGGATCCATCACCAACATGGCGGCATTATAGGCCCCTGCACTATGGCCCATGATATAAAAATCCCGGATATTGCCACCGAAAGCGGCGATGTGCTGATAAGTCCAGGCTACAGCACGTGCATTATCTCTTAAAAAAGCAGGATAACGTACCTGTGGATAAATGCGATAATTGGGTATGACCACCACCAAACCACGGGCGGCCAGAGCTTCTCCTACAAACTTGTATTCTTGCCGGGTGCCACTATCCCAGGCACCGCCGTAAATAAACAGCACCACGGGATAGCCTCCCGCCGGTTCAGGATAATCATCCTTGGGAACGGGTTCATATACATCCAGATGCCCGCGTGCCTGATGTTGATAAAGAATACCCTGAGTGACCTTATAGGTATTTGTCGGGGTAAGACGATTGATAATTTGCAACGGAGAACAGGCGGAAATAACGCCTGTCATCCCGGCAATGAATAACTTGCTCATTCTCACAGCTAAGGACATGATTGGTCATCCACAGATAACACCGACAATTTAAAAGTAAACCCAGTCTTCAGGACCTGATTGAATAACCAATCTCTCATGTATTAACCCAACGGGCCATTGGCCGTAACGATTTGTGGTTCCATGGCTGCCAGTTGCGCCAAAAGATAGTTCTGCGCCGGTTTGACAATATCACGCTGATCCATCGCCTTGATCATATCCTGTGCCAGATAATTGAATGCTGCTGTGGTAACGTGCAAGCCCTTGTGTGCTGCAGTCATGGTCGGGCCAGTGTAGGTACAGGGTCCGCCAACCACTTCGCAAACCTGTTGCGTCAGATTATATTTAAGGGCCTTGATGTTGGTATGGGCGAAATAATAATTGATATGGGGATCTGCCGCCACATAACCAACAAACGTATTAATGAGCGCTTTAACCCCGGACTTGCCACCAAAAGCATCAATATGATTTTGAATCGGCATTTTGATATCTGCCCGCTGCACCGATGCAGCACTCGGAGCGGCCTCAGCCAAAGGCGCCACGAGGCTCACAGCCAATCCTGCCATCAACACCGCAATTCCTGATCTAAAATATTTCATTAAATTCTCCTTAACACCGTTTTCAGCTTCATACAGGGAGGCAACAGCCTCAACATATAATGAATACGTATTTTTTGCGCAGACGGATGCAGCAGGATTTTTTGCATCCAGGTCAGCATATTCCACGTAATCATTGCCATAACAGAAATATGATTGACTGGCCTGAAAGAAACCACTAAGACAAGGAGTATTGGTGAAGAAGTTCATTTTAATTTTTGTATTTATATGGTTTTTTATCGGTAGCCTGGCACATTTTCTCTTTACCAGCAGCGAAGCAAAAATAATTCCGGACTACATCTCCTACCATGTTATGGATGTTTATGTAAGCGGTTTTTTTGAAATGCTCGGGGCCTTAGGATTATTATCAAAAAAGACCAGGCCCTATGCCGGGTTTGGTCTTTTTTGTTTAACCATTGCCGTGACGCCGGCCAATGTTTATATGGCAATGCATGCATCAAAATATCCAGATATAGCTCCCTGGATACTCAACGCCCGGCTCGTTTTTCAACTCATTTTTTTGTGGATGATCAGTTGGTCCAGCGATATAAGATGGCGTCTTCACTAGCAGGATGAGCAGGCAGCCATCCTGAAATATCCTTAACCGTGCTGCTGCCACCACTCGCGCGCCTTTTCAGCCGCCGTTTTTGCCGCAGCGGGATCAGTCAGCCACGCCTTGGCAAGGTCAATCAGCTGATTATTATCCTGCGCCCAAACGGCTCCACCTGCGGCCAGCAATCCTTGACGTAAAGCATTATCTGGCATTTTTGGACCCAGAATCAGCGGGCAGCCATCGGCAATGGGTTTGGCAAGGTCCACAGCTCCACCCATCAGCGTACCTCCGGGCACACAAAAATCGGCGCAGGGATAAAAAGCATCGCGAACATCAACTGTTTCTACGAAATACACCCGCGTCTTCAGTGGTACATAACTGGTAAACAGGCGGCTGTGGCGAATAGTCTGGAGATGATACTTGATCGCGTCGCGGTATACCGGTTCATAACGCTCTTCACGATCTGGGGCAAGAATCATGATGCCCATTTTCACCCGCATCAGGGACAGAAAAATTCCGTAGGCTTCGGCGTCCTCGCCTTCGTGCAAGTTGGGAAAATACACCACACAGCGTCCCCGATCCCGATATTCCTTAAAGCGTTCGCACCATTCCATACTACGCACTCCTTACCTGCGGATTTATGTATTCGAGGATCATAGGCGACCTGAAGCCATCATTCAAAAAGTGTTTTGTGATATGTTAGCAACAAGTCACTCACTGAAGAGCCTGAAACCTCTATGTTGCAAGTCCTGTTCGTGCTCTCCGAAATGGTTCCCTACTCCAAAACTGGCGGTCTGGCCGACGTCGGAGGCGCTTTGCCACTGGCCTTGCAGCAACTGGGCGTTGATATCCGGGTGCTGGTCCCCTGGTATGGCCGCCCGGATCTGAATGAAATGCACTGGTTCTGTTCGGTGAATGCGCCTTACACCCAGGAAACTGCCGAACTCTGGTTAACCCCGAACCGGCCTGGTGTTTTTTTTCTGCGTTATCCCGACTATTACGAGCGGGATGGTGGACCCTATCAAAATGCGCAGGGTCAGGATTGGCCGGACAATCCGCGCCGCTTCGCTTTGCTGAATCGAGTAGCCGTAGAAATGGCTCAGGGTCGCGTATCCGGTCTCGACTGGCGGCCCGATCTGGTCCATGTGAATGACTGGCAGACCGGCCTCGTTCCTTATTTTCTGGATCTTGAAACCCGAATAGGAAGCCCGCGACCGGCCACACTGTTCACCATTCACAACCTCGCCTATCAGGGCCGCTTTGATCCCGCCATCATGGCAGAATTACATCTCCCTGCCGAAGATTTTCATTGGCAGGGAACTGAACTTTACGGGGCTTTTTCCTTCATCAAGGCGGGCTTGATCTACAGCGACCAGATCAGCACGGTCAGCCCTACCTACGCCCAGGAAATCCAGACAGAGGTCTTTGGCATGGGACTGCAAGGTCTCCTGCAGCAACGCTCCACTCAGCTCACCGGCATTCTCAACGGGGTAGATGAAGTCCACTGGAACCCTCGTGCCGATCCTTATCTTCCTGCGCACTACAATGCCCGCAGCCTGGTTGGAAAAAGTCAGTGCAAAGCCCAACTGCAGCAAAGTCTCGGGCTTGAAGCCCAGCCCGATGTTTTTCTGCTGGGCATGATCAGTCGACTGGTAGAGCAAAAAGGCGTCGATATGGTTCTGGATATTTTGCCTGATCTCCTCCAGCGCGGGATGCAGGTGATTATTCTGGGCAGTGGCGAGAAATACTTTGAAGAGCGGCTCCAGGAACTGGCGGCTGTTCACCCGGGTCGTCTCGCCGTGCGCATCGCCTTTGACGAAGGCCTGTCGCACCGGATTGAAGCGGGTGTGGATGCTTTTCTCATGCCCTCGCGCTTTGAGCCCTGCGGCCTCAACCAAATGTACAGCTTACGTTATGGGACGCTGCCCATCGTCCACCATACCGGCGGACTGGCCGACACCGTCGTCGATGCCGGCGACTTTGCCCGGGATGAAGAACGCAACGGCTTCGTATTCAGCTTTGCACATAGCGATGATCTTCACCATGCAGTCCTCCGGGCTGCAGCTTTGTACCGGGAAAAATCCGCATGGCGGCATCTCCAGAAACAGGCCATGGCCGGGAACCATAGCTGGGAACACGCCGCCTTGTCCTACCTCGCGCTTTATCATCTGATTCTGGAGCGCCGCAAATCTGCACAGTAAATTCCGGTCTATTCATTTTGAGAAGAATCAAGCGGTCATTGGAGATCATTATCCCCACAAAAAAGCTTTTGCGTTGCACCGTAGCCATAAACCGCTACAATGCTCCGATGACTTTTTTCCCACATGCATGAGGAGTCGCACGATGTCAGGTCATTTTCCCTTTTCCGGCAAAGCCAACCGCGTTTCTGTGTTTGCCTTTTTTGAAGCCCACAACTGGAGTATTGAAGCCCAGGAAAAATACTTTGAAGAATGGTACAAATGGGCCAAGGATTACGTCATGAACGACGCCGATCTCAACGCCGCCAAGGGCGTACTTTTCGCGAGCGATCATTTCGGCACCCACGCCGATCATGACTTCCACCTGCATGGTTATGCCATTGCCACGCGCATGCTGGATCTGGGCGAACTCATCAAAGGCAGCATTTTGCCCAAGTTGGATCATGATATGCTGCACGCTCTGGAACACGATCATGAAGAATGGATTGCCGCAGCCAATGCCGTAGCGGCCAACCATCCTCGTGCCGAAGCGCCCGAAATCGGTCGTTACCGTCACGTCTAAGCCAAATAATCGGGGGCCGGATCACCGGTTCAGCCCCCGATTTTCAAATTAGCTATGGATGCCAAACACATCAAGCAGTGCTTTGCCGCGCTCCGCGCCAGCATCCCCGAACCCAAAACCGAATTGCAGTACGCCAGCGCCTTTCAGTTGCTGGTAGCCGTAGTTCTTTCCGCCCAAAGCACCGACAAGGTGGTCAATTTGTGTACGGCGACTTTATTTGCAGAGGCGCCCGATGCCTTCAGCATGGCCGCGCTCGGAGAAGAGGGCATCAAAAATCATATTCGTCGCCTCGGACTTTTCAATGCCAAGGCCCGTCATGTTCATGGACTGGCCGAGCAGCTGATTGCTCAGCATCACGGAGAAGTACCCCCAGATCGTCACGCTCTGGAAGCACTCCCCGGCGTGGGGCGAAAAACCGCCAATGTGGTACTCAATACCCAGTTTGGACAGCCCACCATCGCCGTGGATACTCATATTTTCCGGGTGGGTAATCGGATTGGCATTGCTCCGGGCAAAACCCCCCTCGCCGTAGAACAGGCTCTGCTCAAAAAGGTTCCCGCTGCTTATATTCAGGATGCTCACCATCTGCTCATCCTCCATGGCCGCTATACCTGTACGGCACGCCGCCCGCATTGTGAACGCTGCGCGCTGTTCAGTTGCTGCGCCTGGCCTGACAAGGTACTGTGGGCCCATCAAAACCAGTAGCCAGCGGCTTCGCGCGCGGTAACCGTCCAGCCGGAGAACTGCTTCAATCGGCCATTGCCGAGGCCCGCGAAAAACTCTCTGGTGAAGCCATCACTGCCGCTTTGTTTTTGTTCAGCCCTACCCTTGCTCCGGTGAGTCCTGCATTACTGCAGTCCCAGATGCGTGCACTGTCCTGCCTGCAAATTGCAACAGGGACCTTTCCGGGGGTATTTACCGAAAGAGATGCGGCATTGGGGGAAAACGCCTGTGCCGTTCTCCTCCTGAGCGCGCCGCTGGGTTTTACGCCCCAGATTCCCGACGCCGATCGGGTGACATTCAGTTGGGGAAGGCTGGAGCACCTCCAGGGCGAATGGTTGCAACAATTACCCCGCTTTGGCAGTCTCAGCAGTCGCAGCGGGCGCTTCTGGTATCAATCTAGCCCACGGAATATTCTGGAAATTGCCTTTCAGGGCATCCAGCCACTCCAAAGCGTCTGGTCCGCAGGACTGCGTACCCTAAGTGCCCCACTCCCGGTCCATCTTCAGGAAGGCAGCTTGCTGCTGCAGCTGGAACGTTATCTGGCGCTTCCCCTGCTGGCCCAGAACATTCCGGTCAGCATCCGCAAGGATAGTCGCCTGCCCTTGGAGCGCCTGCTCATGGGTGAGATTCTCGCCGATGCTGCCCCCGGTGCTCCGCCGGAATTACTGCACATTCGTGCCACCGACCTGAATCGTAGTGGGCTCTGGCTGGAAAGACCGCTGGAAGAAAATTCACGGGCCTTTCTCAGCCTGCGCGATCCGGCCATTGCCGAGCGTGACACCCGCATCGCTCTGGAACAATTATCCGCCAGCACCCAAGAGCCCGCATTTGCCTGGATTTCCAGCTCCATTGGTCGGGATGCGGCATTTTTTGGTCAGGAAGATCAAGATCTGTGTATCTGGCGCGAGCAATATCCCGATTTGCCCATGCTGGGGGCCTACGGCATGGGTGAACTGTTTCCGCATCAGCAGCG
Source organism: Acidithiobacillus sulfurivorans (assembly GCF_018853815.1). Lineage (GTDB taxonomy): Bacteria > Pseudomonadota > Gammaproteobacteria > Acidithiobacillales > Acidithiobacillaceae > Acidithiobacillus > Acidithiobacillus sulfurivorans. The sequence continues at coordinate 27,121 of NZ_JAAOMP010000027.1, forward strand.
CAGCCATTTTTTGCGCTATGGAAAAATTTACACCCTGTTTTCAAGGACAGATATATGACCATAAATCGCTCCGCAGTTATCCTGTCTTTTTTGAGTTTAATGCTGATAGTCTTGACTGCTCCCGCCTGGAGCAGTACGTATCTGCTGCCGCCCCCTGGAGACAATATGGTCGGTGCTATCCAGAGCATCAGCGCCCGACATGAAGACACACTATCCGATATTGCCCGTAAATATGACCTGGGTTATGACCAGATTACCGCCGCAAATCCACAGGTGGACCCCTGGTTACCCGGTGCAGGCACACGCATCATTCTTCCCAGCGAATATGTACTGCCCGATGCCCCCCGTCAGGGCATAGTGATCAATCTGGCGGCCATGCGGTTATTTTATTATCCGCCCACCGTCTCCGGTCAGGCCCCGGAAGTCAGTACCTATCCCATCGGCGTAGGTCGCGAAGGTTGGGGGACACCCTTGGGCAAGACCCGCATTACCGCCAAAGTGGCAAACCCCAGCTGGACACCACCGGAAAGCATTCGCAAGGAACATGCAGAAAATGGAGATCCTTTGCCAGCAGTGGTTCCTGCCGGCCCCGACAACCCACTGGGACTGTTCGCCCTGCGCTTGGCTGTTCCCGGTTATCTGCTCCATGGCACCAACAAGCCCTGGGGGGTTGGCATGCGCGTCAGTCATGGCTGCATCCGCCTCTATCCTGAAAACATCGAAGCACTATTTGCAAGTGTTCCGGCAGGAACCCCGGTCCTGATTGTCGATCAACCCTGGTTACTGGGCCATGATGGCGGACATGATTACCTGCAAATTTATGGGCAAATGACTGATCGCCCTTTCGATCAGGTCCAAGACCCCTTTACAGACTGGCTCAACCAACATTTGCCCGCTGGCAAAGCCATTGATTCGCGCATTGCCCAGCGCTGGCTAAAGGCTGCTACGGGAATACCGGAACCGCTGTGAAAAGAACGCAGCGCATGTAATTATGTTGCGACTGGACAGTTTCGGGCGCTCCCGATCACGCCGGGCTAGACCACGAGATTCAGGATACCTCATTCGCGCTGGATGGGGTAACCAGCTCAAGGTCAGCGTCACCGCAAAACCCCAGGATGGTCGAGCCACCGATCATATGCTGCGTTTTTTAGCCCGGGAGTTTGATGTGCCCCCTTCTTCCATCGAAGTCGTATTTGGTCGAATGAATGTTAACAAACAGCTCAGGATACCATGCCCTAAACGATTACCATCGGTTTTTCAGATCCAAACTTCCCTATTGGAATGATAATGGCGCATACCTCTGAACCTTTCTCATCGTTCATTGCTTAATCCCATGTAAGTCATATAGTTGGATGTGCAGAGATGAAAGCGGAAGCACAGAATGGGCACTATTTGGGCACAAAAAAAACCGGCAGGCGGCTAGCCTCAATGCAACTTCTTGATTTTATTGGTGCGCAGTACTGGATTCGAACCACAGAAAAAAGTGAACACTCCTCCGCTAGAGCCGATGGCTTCACTTTGCGACCGAAAGCAAACCCCAAATGCCTTTTGTCGGGCGCCTGCATGCGTGGTAACATGTCACTAAACATGCAACCAGTGGGGGAATCATGTCATCTCTTCACACCCCAACCGACAAGGCTACCCGTCATCGCGCAAGAATGAAGGCTGCAGGTTTACGCCCTGTTCAGTTCTGGGTACCCGACACCCGCTCCCCGGAGTTCGTTGCACAAGTTCGCCATCAGTGTCTGAAACTCCATGATGATCCGACAGAAGCGGATATTTTACAGTTTACCGAAGAAGCCGCCGCGCAGATGGATGGATGGGAATGATGCAACGGGGGGACTTGGTCACGGTGTCTCTGCACGGTGACTATGGGAAACCCCGTCCCGCCGTCATTGTGCAGTCTAATCTTTTGTCGGATCTCGAAAGTGTCGTGCTCTGTCCGATCACCAGTGATCTGCGTGACGCGGTATTCCGCGTCACGATTGAGCCCAACCCAGCCAATGGATTACGAGCCTTATCCCAAGTAATGGTGGACAAGCTGGCGACCTTGCCACGGAGCAAAATCAGCACAGCATTTGGCCGTCTCGACGAGGGTAAAATGAAAGCAGTTGATCGGGCACTGCTGCTGGTGATCGGCATGGTCTAATCCGCTCCAACGATCTCCTGATTGCTTCTCAAGCACTGGCCGTCAACGCCATATTGTTATACTCACCCATTTACCTATATTATTTTGCTATAGCGATAAAGAGGATCCACCATGCACCTTGAGCGCATCACTATCAATCCCCAGCAATGCGGCGGACGGCCCTGTATCCGAGGGCTGCGTATTCGGGTACAAGACATTCTCGAACTCTTGGCGGCAGGAGCAACGACCACAGAAATCCTGGCAGATTACCCCTACCTGGAGTCCGAAGATATCGCCGCCAGCCTTCATTACGCTGCACAGCAAGCGGACCACTCCATTCTTTATGTGGCCTGATGCAGTTTTTAGTGGATGCGCAGCTACCACCTGCTCTGGCCCGATGGATCAGTGCGCAAGGTTATTCGGCCAGCCATGTTGCCGACATCGGTATGTCCAGCGCTCTTGATCTGGAAATAGTAATTTACCGAAAAGCGCGGAAAGCCCCGGCGTTCAGGCCGGGGATGGATAGCGCGGCGGCGAGCCGGCTCAACGCCGTCGAAGTCGCCCGTCCGCCAGTAAATATTTTGCCAACCTGTTACTAACACTGTATAATTATACACCATGCTGATCCAGAAAGCCGTGCGCTATCGTCTTGAAACCACACCGGAACAGGAAAACCTTCTGGCCCGCGCGGTCGGCTGCGTGCGCTTCGTCTGGAACCGGGCGCTGGCGGTGCAGAAGAGTTATCTCGATCATCAGTGCGGCACCCTGAATTATGCCGGACTGTGCGAACTGCTCACGTCCTGGCGCAATACGGAAACCTTCGGATTTCTCGCGGAATCCCCGTCGATGCCACAACAGCAGACCTTAAGACATCTCTCGCGGGCATTGAAAGACGCGTTCGATAAGAACTCGGTCAAAAAATTCCCGAAGTTCAAAAAGAAGTTCGTTCACGATAGCATGCGCTACCCGGAACCGGACCATATTCAGTTCAATCTGAAGCCGGTCGATCAGGACGGTCGCAAGGTGCTCCCCAAGATCTTCCTGCCGAAAATCGGCTGGGTGAAGTTCCGCAAGTCCTGCCTCATCGGCGGCGAAATCCGCAATGTGACGGTAAGCCGGTCGGGCGGTCACTGGTACGTCGCCATTCAGATCGAGAAAACGGTAACGGACCCGGTTCACCCGGCAACGTCCGCAGTGGGCGGCGACCGGAATGTCAAAGAGAACATCCTGGCCTTGTCCGACGGTACCCAGTTCCTGCCGGTCACCGCCTACCGGAATCTGCAAAAGCAACTGGCGCGCGAACAAAGAAAGCTCGCGCACAAAGTGAAGTTCTCAGCCAACTGGAAGAAACAGAAGGCCAAAATCACGCGATGGCATCAGCGCATCGCGGAGATTCGTAAGACCGTACTGCATCAGGTCAGCACCGCCATCAGCAAAAACCACGCGGTCGTGGTGCTGGAAGATCTGAAAGTACGGAACATGACGGCGTCTGCAAAGGGCACCGTGGAAGCACCCGGACGCCATATCCGGCAGAAATCAGGGCTGAACAAATCCATCCTCGATCAGGGATGGGGCATGCTCAAACAGATGCTGGGCTATAAGCTCCAGTGGGCTGGTGGCATGCTGCTTTTGGTGGGCCCGGCTTATACTTCGCAAACCTGCGCGGCGTGCGGCGCGGTGGATGCTGGGAACCGTAAAGGAGCCATATTTTGTTGCCTGCACTGTGGGCACGAAGCACACGCCGATGTGAATGCGGCACAGAACATCCTCGCAAGAGGATTGCAGTCAACGGCGGGGCACGCCGGGGTAGTCTGTTCTCCAGAGTAACGGGGAGTTGCATGGTCTCAAAGGGGGCCATGCAATCGAAGTGGCTGAAGGTGGGCCGCTGCTGGCAGAAAGGAATCCTCGTCCTTGGCTGAGGGCGAGGAGGATGTCAAGAAAATGGGCACCATTTGGGCACAAAAAAACCGGCACGCAGCCAGCCTCAATGTAACTCAATGATTTTATTGGTGCGCAGTACTGGATTCGAACCAGTGACCTTCGGCTTCGGAGGGCATATATGATAGTAAGGCTTGATCAGCTCAAATATACATTAATATATATTATTCAACATGATCGAATGATTTTACACAGGCACTACAGCACCATTATTACTATTTAACGTCACATAGTGTCCATTTTTCTCTTCTTTGAGTGAGAAAATATAAATATTGATATTTTGAGTATTAGCCGCGCTTTGTTGTGATTTTAAAGGAATACCAACGCCAAACCAAAAACCTCATACAAAGCCCATGATCAAAACTTCAGGCAAGTTATGGTAGTGATCGTTTGCTGCTTAAGTATCTGTTGGCGCAAATGACCTTTTGCACCCAAGCTCGACAGTTCATACTCACCATGGACATACAATTCCTTTTCCATTCATAACAGGGCCAAAGTGCTGAGCATAATTCCATGAATATGATCCAGAAGCTGATTCGTCCCGGAATTCCGGCAGTGATTTTCTCCGCGCTGCTTTTTGGTGCCAGCACCCCTCTGGCCAAAATTCTCCTGGCGTCGGTCAGCCCCTGGATGCTCGCGGCCCTGCTGTATCTGGGTTCCGGTCTGGGGCTCAGCGTGTATCGGCTGCTGCGCCGCAGTCCGCGCGTCCATTTATCGCGTGCAGACACCTTCTGGTTTGGGGCCTCCATACTGGCAGGAGGCATCATCGCACCAGTGCTATTCATGTTCGGACTGCGGGGTGCGGCAGCATCCAATGCCTCCTTACTGCTCAATGCCGAATCCGTATTCACCACGCTGCTGGCCTGGTGGGTGTTCAAGGAAAACTTCGATCGTCGGATTGCCTGGGGCATGTTCGCCATTGTGCTCGGCATGGTGCTGCTCAGCTGGCCCGGTGCCGGAACCCTGCAATTTCATATCAAACAGTTGTGGCCAGCAGCGGCCATCATTGCCGCCTGCTTTGCCTGGGGCGCAGACAATAATCTGACCCGGAAAGTCTCCTTGACGGATTCCAGCTGGATTGCCGCCAACAAGGGTTGGGTTGCGGGTAGCGTCAATCTGGTACTCGCCTTATGGCTGGGCAGCGCCGTACCGGCTCTACCGGATGCCATTGCTGCCCTGATTCTG
>NZ_JAAOMP010000028.1 GCF_018853815.1 Acidithiobacillus sulfurivorans
CGTGAGTTGCGAGAGCGACTGAATGATCTCGCGGCAGTGGCGGAGCCCGAAAAAAAAGGCGGGCTACGCGTACCGCCTCTGGCGGCATCCTGGCTCGACGATCTCCTGACAGGCACTTCAGCAGAAATGGATGGTGGCTTTCGGGACCGGATAAAACAGTTGCAGGCGGCACAAGGCCTTCGGTCGGAACTCCCCACTGATCTGCAGGCCACTTTGCGCCCCTATCAGGAAGAAGGGTATCTCTGGGCGATGCGTCTGGCCGAGGCTGGCTTCGGTGCTTGCCTGGCTGACGACATGGGGTTGGGGAATACTACTTATCTCCTTGCGAAAGGTCGCTTTGCAGTGGAAGCAGTCATTCAGCGGACTGACCAGCATGTTCTCAAAACTCGTCACTATGGCTGTTGCCTCAGATTTTGAAGAAGCTCTTTTCAAATAAATCGTATAAATTATATTTTTCAAATAGTTGCAGCAACAAAGCTGGCTCAGCATGACAAAGAGATATACAATAGGGCTAGACTTGAAACCAGAACCGCCCAGTTATTGTGCAGAGGGATGCCTTGGCTATGATTCATCTGCGACTATCCTTGGCGCTGAGTTATGAGGTGAATGCGCCCGGAAGCGATTTCATTTTCAACATTCATGCCGCGCAAACGAGGCGGCAGAAAGTGGTTCATGAATCTTTAATCATCAACCAAAATGTACCGTGGAACGTCGAAGACGATCCTTCAACGGGTAACCGCTTTCTACGCCTAAGCGCGGCAACGGGGCTCCTGCAGGTAAGGTACACGGCGTCTGTCGAACTCAGCCATCACATAGCTGAACCGGAACAGGTAGACGAGATTCCAGTGGCGCAATTGCCATTTCAGGTGCTGAGGTATTTATACCCAAGTAGATACTGTCAATCAGATCGTCTCTATCTGCTCGCCATGCGAGAGTTCGGCCACTGTCAAACAGGATATAGCCGTGTGCAGGCAATTTGTGACTGGGTGGCGGGGCGTATTACCTATGTAAAAAACACTTCTGACTCCAACAGCTCTGCTATTGACACACTTATAGAAACGGCGGGGGTTTGTCGCGACTTCGCGCATTTGATGATTGCGCTTTGCCGTGCCAGCAATATTCCCGCACGGTTTGCGACAGGTGTTAATTATGGCATAAATCTGACCTATGACACTTTCGACTTCCATGCTTATGTAGAGGTTTATTTGGTTGGAGGCTGGTATTTATTCGACCCTTCTGGCATCGCGATTCCTATGGGGCTGTTACGATTGGGTACGGGCCGTGATGCCGCTGATGTAGCTTTCGCGACGATTTTTGGAGAGGTGGTATCTTCCCCACCATGGATAGGTATTGAGACTATTGCCGATGCCAATGGTTCTCTTGTCTTGCCGCAGAGGGTGCCCTCCGCTCTGTCGACGGATGACTGGCACTAAGGATTCCCATGATTGAACCATTGCTCTTAACCACGGTTCGCGTGTCGACGTTCGATAATACGCGCCTACTCACGCGCGCCAGTGGTTTTTTTTTCGCCCGAGGCGACCACCTTTTTTTTGTGACCAGCCGGCATGTATTGACTGATAAGCCCAGCAAACATTTCCCCAACCGCATTGAGATTGAACTGCATACCGATGCTGAAAATTTGACCTGTGCAACCGCATTATCTATTGATCTATACCATGATGGTAAGAGTCTATGGCGTCAGGGTAAAGATAGCGGCGGTGAAATTGATGTAGCAGTGATTGAAATCAATCGTAACGACTTACCGGAGTCCGTGGTGATCCAGTGTTTTACACCCGCACATTTGCAGAGTGCGTTCCAAGAAATTGAAGTGGGTAGTTTTTTATTGGTTGTGGGCTTTCCGCTGGGGTTCCATGATACGCTGCACCATTTACCGGTAGTACGGCAAGCCGTTATTGCCTCTTCTTTCGGTTTACGTTTTCAGGGTCAGGGGTATTTTCTAACGGATGCCCGGACACATCGGGGCAGCAGTGGTGCCCCAGTGGTCCTTCGCTCTGCGAACAGGGACCAGAATTTACCGTGGAAACTGCTGGGGGTGCACTCAGCACGTATTGATATGGGCGGAAGAGATGTAGAGGTAGATGAATCGCTGGGCCTTAATTGCACTTGGTACGCCGATATTCTGATGACCCTGACAGCCAATTAAGAATGCGCATATGTGGCTGTAAATTGGTTCGCATCCCACTCCGCATGCTGCAGATACTGAGTTTTTCGTCATGCACAGATAATTGCGTCCAGAAAGAGATGGTGCGCATCATTAGGGCAAAGGTCTATGGTTTCTTTGTATCCAATCCCGGCAGGTTCTCGCCGAAGTAGCCACCCAGTAGACCTACTCCTGCACCAATGAACACTTCTACCGTCCGCATGGCGGCATTTATCCATGGATTCGCTGCGTTCAAATGGGAAAAGATCACAATGATCAAAAGGGCTGAGACGACCTGTCTGCCCCGATCTGCCAATCCGAGCGCCTGACTGATGAGCATAGCCAAAACGATGATCAGTGCCAGATCCCACATATGGGGTGGAAACCAGAACAGATACACCAAGGCCACTGCCACTCCCAGGAAAGTGGACCCCATGGTAGAAAAGAAGCTTTCACGGGTGGCCACGCGATTATCTTTATACACACTCAACACGGTAGCTGCCGCCCACAAGGCCCCCACTACGGCAACACCGCCATGAATGGGGCCAATCATGTCAAACTCGTATCCCAGCAGGTAGGCCGTGATTACCAGAATCGTCACGTAGACACTCCGAACATAAGCATCCCAATGATCCAGACGCTGTTCAGTCTCAAGGACTTTGCGGCGGATAAATTCAGATAACATGTTGTCACGCTCCGATTTTACGGTGGGATAAGCACATTTTCAGCTACCAACAGATTCCGGATCTCTTCCTGACCAACGGGGGCGATGGAGTCTGTCTTAGGTATAGGCTATCCCGAACACAGTCAACCAGTCTGACATGCGTGGGTTGGTTACCGCAAGGCAAAGGCAGCCGATTCATCGGGGACCTGCCTCGCCATAACAAGCTGAACAAGTAAGGATTTTGTTCGGTGGGCAAGATTTCCAGCACCCGTGAGCTGATGCCGCATGAAAGCTATCAGGGGGACCATGTGATCGATGCGGCTACGGTTTGGGTGTTGTCTCTGGTGTATACCGCCGGCCAGTGGCCGCCAGTGAAGCAAAAATACGAAGTGCGGATGCTGCATTTCCGCATGCGCCTGTTACGAAGTGGATAAGCCGGACTATATCTCGAGACTCGGTGGGGTTTTCAATCAGACCTTATGATTAGTCAATTTTCATCAGGGAGCAGCGTCAACAAGGTTGTTTGACCAAAGAATAGATGAAAGTTGTAATTAATAAATTTTTACAAAATGTTAGGAAGCAAACTTCATAGTGTGCAGATAAAAATTCAGAGTCCCACATGGGAGGATGGCTGAAAATAAATTTGTCGTGGGCAAAGGGATTATTGTGGAGCATAATGGTCAAGTATATAAACAGTTAATAATATTCATTCGCAATATCTGGCCCTTCGGCCAAGAAGGAGAAAAATCAGTGAGTGCACAGGATACAGTATTAGTCGTAGGTGCTGGCCCATCTGGCTTATCAGCCGCTGCTACCATCGCATCAATGGGTACGAAGGCCGTCATTGTCGAGAAGGAAGACATTCTCGGCGGTGCCCCTATTATTTCTGGTTACGCCAAACTCGTGCCTTCCGGTGAGTGGGCCAAAGACGCTATTGGCCGTATGGTCAGTCGGGTAGAAAGGGATGGCAATGTGGCCATCCACAAATCGACCAAGGTGACCATGCTTGAAGGTGAAGCCGGCAATTTTACGGCGACTCTGAGCAATGGTGAAAAGGTCGAGGCCGGGTCCATTGTGCTGGGAACAGGTTTCACCCACTTTGATTCAATCAATAAACCGGAATGGGGTTTTGGTACCTATGAAGACGTGCTGACCACTACCCAGTTGGAACAAATGGTCGGCACCGGCCAGATTCGTTGTCCTTCGGATGGTCGCGTGCCGGAGCGTATAGCGATTTTGCTTTGCGTCGGTTCGCGCGATCGCCAGATTGGCCGTGAATGGTGCTCGAAGATTTGTTGCACGGTTTCCATTAATCTGGCGATGGAAATCAAGGAGATCTCACCGAGTACGGATGTGTTCATCTATTACATGGACATACGTACATTTGGGCTCTATGAAGAGTTCTATTGGAAAAGTCAGGAAGAATTCAAAACCAAGTACATCAAAGCTCGTATTGCTGAAGTCACCCGATCTCCAGATGGACGTCTTCTGGTTAAAGGTGAGGATACGCTAGTGAAGCGACCTATCGTGATTCCCATGGATATCGTGGTTCACGCTATCGGTATGGACCCTAACGTTCTAAATGCGGAAATTGCCAAGACTTTTGGTATTGATCTCGAAAAACATGGTTTTATTGATCGTGCCGAACAATATACCAATAGCCAGGGTACAACCCGTAAAGGCATCTATGTCTGCGGTGCGGCCACTGGGCCAGAAACCATTGATGATTCCATTACACAAGGCCAGTCTGCTGGCTCACGTGCGGTTGGTGATCTATACCGTCAGCAAGAAATGGTCAGCTGATATCCATAAAGGCAAAGGCAGGAACGAAGTATATATCGTCCTGCTACGCTGCTCCTCAAGTTCGAAAAGGTGCTTTTACCGGGTGTCCCTGAGGGCCATAGTGATAGAAAAAGTTTCTTTGCGTGAATACCATACAACAACACATCTTTATGATATAGCACTGGAAGACCAACTTGTTGTCGGCCTATGTGCCCTTGAGGAAGACCATACCTGTGTGGAATCCATCGCGGGATGAGAATACATAATTAACTTTATTTCTACGGAAAATTAGAATAAGACATCTATTATTTCGTCATTTTTTGATATATTCCGAGTCCGACCAATGCTAAAACAGATGCCAGAATAATGACAGCGGGATAGGGTGGTAATGAAATGTTTTCTAAACCGGCCTTTAATAAAAAACCAGCCCATCGATGCCTACAGAAATGATAATAATCGCATAAATTTTTACCACACCACCTGTTATTTCCTTCTGGCCTGGCGTAATTTGAGTTCTCGGAAGATAAATCTCTTCCTTGATAATGTAACGAACGACCTCGACAACTGCCATTGCTATAACCACTGAACTGATTGTACTCAGTAGAGTTTCTGATAGCGATTTGTCGAATCTCAAAGCATTCCATAAATTCCATATGGACCAAGCCATTAGCGACCATGCTGTTAGAAAAATCAGGCAGGCTGTAGCTATGAAGCTGATAGCAATTAGTTTTTCAAAGAATGGTTTCAACTTCTTTTCCTTGCTTGGGAGCTTCACTGTATTTGATCATGGTTTAATCTAGGTAAACATCAGCCGTATGCTCGCGGCGATCATCCATGAGCGGAATCATGTCCTGGGGTAATTCAGTACCATCCAAAGTAATGCGCACCACCTGTACGGACGAAGTGCTCATTCCATGGACGGTAATATGGTACATTGTGTCACGGTAGCGGTAGTGGACTTTGTAGGATTTCCAATCTGCTGGAATGCAGGGCTTGATATGCAGGTGATCAACTTCGAGCGACAGACCCAGCAAGGTTTCAATCGTTAACCGATACATCCAGCCCGCTGCGCCGGTGTACCAAGTCCAGCCACCACGCCCAATGTGCGGTGTGGCGCCATAAATATCGGCGCACATCACATAGGGTTCTACTCTATAGCAGGCCATAGATTCAGCGCTACTTCCATGAAGGACTGGGTTGAGCATGTCAAACAACTCCCAGGCCCGTACTTTGTCTCCCATTTGGGCAAAAGCCATGGCGGCCCAAATGGCAGCGTGGGTATATTGTCCACCGTTTTCGCGCACACCAGGTACATAGCCTTTAATGTAACCGGGTTCGAGTGCCGACCGGTCGAAGGGTGGATTGAGTAACTGGATAAGCTGCGCATCGCGACGAACCAAATGTTTGTCCAATGCGGCCATAGCCTGTCGTGCCCGCAAGGGATCACCTGCGCTAGAGAGGATGGACCAACTCTGACTGATGGAATCAATTTGGCATTCGTCATTCGTAGCAGAGCCAAGGGGCGTTCCATCATCAAAATAAGCCCGCCGATACCAAGCACCGTCCCAGGCATTTTTTTCTATGTTCTCCTGTAATACGGCAGCCTGTTGCACGCAAAGATCAACCATGGTGCTGTCACCCCGGCTGCGCGCGAGACCAGAAAACTGCTGTAGATTCTGAATCAGGAACCACGCCAGCCAGACACTCTCACCCCGACCCTCGTGACCGACCAGATTCATCCCGTCATTCCAGTCGCCACAGCCCATCAGAGGTAAGCCATGGACACCTAATCGTAAACCGTTTTTGAGCGCCCGAACGCAATGATCATAGAGGCTGGCAGATTCAGCAGAGCGCTGGGGTTGATCGTAGTAGGACTCTTCCTCGGAATTCAGTTCGCGGCCTTCGAGAAAATGAATGGGTTCGTCAAGAATGCCAGAATCGCCGGTAGCCATCACAAAGCGACAGGTGGCATAGGGTAACCAGAGATAGTCATCGGAAATATGGGTGCGCACCCCTTGGCCGTGGGGCGGGTGCCACCAGTGTTGGACATCTCCTTGACAGAATTGGCGCTCTGCACAACGGATCAGTTGCTCTCGGGCCAGTTCGGGGGTCGTGTGGATCAGCGCCATGCTATCTTGTAGTTGATCACGAAAACCGTAGGCCCCGCCCGACTGGTAGTAGCCGCTGCGGCCCCAGAGTCTGCTGGAGATGGTTTGGTAGAGCAGCCACCCGTTTGCTAATACGTTCAGTGCAGGATCCGGGGTTTCCACATAGATCGTACCTAAGGTCCGGCTCCAGTATTCCTGTACCCCGGCCAAAGCTTGCCGCGCATACTCTCTATTGGCGAAGCGGTCTGAATATTGCTGCGCTTCGTCGGTGCTGGCCGCAGTACCAAAAACAAACACGATTTCGCGCTCCGCGCCTTCAGCCAGGTGAATCGGCGTTTGTATGGCGGCACAGGGATCAAAACCCGCCCCTGTTTTATCTGACAGACGGCTGCGGTACAGTGCCGCAGCTTTGGCAAGCGTACCGTTACGGCCGATAAACTCGCTGCGGTTGCCCGTGATCGTACGCTCCCGTTCACTGGTCTGAACGAAAACGACCCGATGTCCGCACTCGCGCCCATATTCATTATGGGCATACAGTGCACCGTTGTGCGGATCGCTTTCGGTGACGATATGCATCATATTGGCATGACGCCACTCGCCGAGCACCAGTTCCCAGTATGCCGTCAGCGAAAGCCTTCGCGGGCGCTTGGAATGGTTGTGCAGTTTGACCACTACGAATTTCACTGGCGCGTCCATCGCGACGTAAGTGGTCATTTCTGAAGAGATCCCCGACTCATAATGTTCAAAAATAGTGTATCCAAATCCGTGGCGGCACACATATCCGGACTGACCGCTGGCGGGCAGTGGAGAGGGTGACCAAAATACTCCTGTGTCCTCGTCGCGGATATACAGAGCTTCGCCACTACTGTCACTGAGCGGATCGTTGTGCCATGTGGTCAGACGGAATTCATGAGCGTTTTCGACCCAGGTATAGGCGCCACCGCTCTCGCTGATGACCGTGCCGATGTGCGGGCTGGCGATCACATTAGCCCAAGGAGCGGGTGTATTTTGGCCCGGCTCCATACTGATAACGTATTCACGTCCATCGGCCGTGAATCCACCCAACCCGTTGAAAAAAATGCGTTCACGCGGAAGCAGCGGTTGTATTGTTTCGACGGCTGGGGGTGACTGCGGATTCAGCGGAGCAGGGAAGTGATCCCCTGGTACCCGCCGTTCCACCTGCTCTATGAGTGAGCCGGCGCTGTCGGTGAGGATAATACGCGCGGCGGTCTGAAACAGCACGCGATCCTCTTCAGAAAGTTCTTCGGCGCGGCGTAAGAAGACGCCACCAGGTTTGTCGATGACTTGTGCTTCCGGACCCGCGTGAATCAAGCCCATTATCTGATCTTGCAGCGTGGCCCGGTAGCTGGTGAAATCTTCGTTGACGATCACCAGATCGGTCGTCAGTCCTTTCAGTCGCCAATATGCATGGGCCTGCAGCATTTGTTTTACTAAATTGATGCGGTTTAATTGGCTGACGCGCAGCAGGACAATCGGTAAATCGCCTGATATCCCAAAGCGCCACAGGCCGGATTGTCCTAACTGATTACGGGCAATCACACTGGGCGCGGCCCGCCGCAGGGCACTGGCGTACACCACGGAATTGGCTAGGCGTCCAAACACCTGGGCATCGGCTTCACTGGCGCTCAGATGACGGAGCACTTCCTGACTCTGGAACCAGGCCATTTCAAAAGCACGTTCCACCAGGTGACGATCACCATACTTCTCCAGCAGGGCAATAGCGGCCTCACGCGTGTCGGCCATTCCGGAAATGATCTGTACCGTCGCGGACTCGTCTACGCCAAGCGTCAGCGTACGACGGATGGCCACAACGGGGTCTAATACAGGACCCTCGCTATTTGATAATGTAGCCTGTTGTAGGCTGTCGAAGACGCGCGGATGCTCGGCGGTACGACCACGGCCGATGAACTGTGCGCGATCAGTTTCGTAAGACGCTGCGCTGACTGCAACTCCGGGCGCAGCAAAGAGATGAAACATCCAAGGCACTTGCTCGTCCGGCGAGCGACGACGTCGGGTACAGAGAATCGCATTGTGCTTTGACAGAATTTCGGTCTGAACGAATAGATTGCTGAATGCACGGTGAGCAAGGTCGGCATTCAACGGTGCGAGGACAATCTCGGTATAACTTGTTAACTCTATCTGACGAATGCGCGGGGAGACATTGGTGAGCGTCACACGGCGGATCTCTACATTGTCCTCCGGCGCAACGCTGACCTCCATATAGCTCTCTATCATTTGATCACGACGACGGTATTCCGCCCGTGCTTGGACGAAAATCGCCTCATAGTGATCGGCTTTGATTCGGGTGGGTTGATGGGTCGTCGACCAAAAGTGTCCGGAATGACGGTCACGCAGATAAATGAAGGTTCCCCAGGCATCTGTGGCGGTATCCTCGCGCCAGCGGTTCACGGCGAGACCGTCAAGATGGCTGTAACCGCTGCCGGCGTGGTTGATCATGATGTGGTAGCGGCCATTCGATAAAAGGTGGACTTCTGGCATGGACGTGTCCGGATTGCTGTATACGCGCATTATTGCGGTGATTTCGACGCTGGACACGTTTGCTGCAGCGCTAACTTCAGCTGCATGGGGATGAAACGTAGCCTCTTGCCTGGGCAGACGCTCTTGCAACAATAACTGAGTGGCCTGCATGCCGGGATCAGATAAAAACCGGCGCTGCATTGGCTGATTGAGAAGCACATGGGCAAAAGCCAGGAGACTCATGCCTTGATGATGAGCCATAAAGGTTCGGACAATGGCATGACTCTCGCCCGGTGGCACCCGGGATGGCGTGTAATCGATGGCTTCGTAAAATCCATAGGCGCCGAGAAACCCCTGCGCCGCAAGATTCTGCAAGTTGGTGCAGGCCTCCCACGGCATCACAGTCAGTGCCAGCGCGCTGGCATAAGGTGCAATCACCAAATCATCGCCGAGCCCGCGTTTGAAACCAAGACCGGGAACCCCAAAGGCCCGGTATTGATAGACTTGATGCATGTCCACGGCGTTGAAACAGGATTCCGATATTCCCCAAGGTACGCTGCGTTGGCGCCCATATTCTATTTGGCGGGAGACGGCCGCTTTGCAGGTCTGGTAGAGCAGTGTGTTGGGGAAATCCGGCATGATCAATTGCGGCATGAGATACTCAAACATCGAGCCACTCCATGAAATCAAGCATAGTTCACCGCCGTGGCTCGTCAACAGGCGCCCCAGCGAAAACCAATGCTTCTGAGGTGCTTGTCCTTGTGCAATAAGCAGAAAACTGGCCAGGCGTGCTTCTGATGCCAGCAGGTCGTAGCAGGATGGATCACGGCGCCGTTCCCCGACATCATAGCCAATGGCCAGCAGGTCGCGCGCAGGGTCGTAAAGAAATTCAAAATCCATCGCCGCCAACGCGCGGCAGCGCTCCACCAACTGATCGATGACTCTTATCCGTTCTGCGGCAGCTGCCTGGGCATCTGCCGTCCCCGTGGCAATACCATGGGCTAATTCGGTCAGTGTCAGGGTATTGTTCACATCCCGCGCATCAGGGACGAGGATTTTGAGATCCAGCGCCAAAGCCTGACATTGTTGATAAAATGCCTGCGCCCAGTAAGCACAGTCGCTATCTGCCGGAACATCGGCGGGGAGTCCGTTCACGAGATCGCCGCTGATCCTTTGAATAGCGGCAAGCTGGTGATGGGCATCCTCCAGGGATGGGGGGCATCCGTTGAGCGTCATGGCAGACAACACATCTTGCAGTGCAAGGACTTTGTTGGCCAGATCTGTCATGGGGATGTCGTGGATGCATGTTGCCAACAGATACAGCGTATCCTGCAGGCCCGCAAAGGCGTTGTCCGGCAACACCGGATGAGTTTTGAGCGCGTTCAACCCTGCTTGCAGGGTGAGCAGGCAGCCGCCGAGATTACCGCTGTCCACTGCTGAGATATATTGCGGACTCAGTATTTGCAGGGTGCGCGTGTCATACCAATTATAGAAGTGACCGTGATAGCGTTCCAATTGCTCCATGGTTGTCACGGTGTTTTCAGTCAATTGGAGGAGCTTGCCGATAGTAATATAACCAAAATCATAGGCAGCCAGACTGGCCAGCAGCGACATGCCCATGTTGGTCGGTGAGGTTCGCGAGGCAATGGCCGTCGTTGGATACTCCTGAAAATTATCGGGCGGTAACCAGTGCTCCGCAGGGCCGACAAAGTCATCAAAAAAACGCCAGGTACGTCGTGCTGATAGCCGCAGAAAGCGTCGCTGTATATCATTCAGATCGGTGACACCGGTCCGCAACGGCTGACTGATCCACCATGCGATAACTGGTGAAAACAGCCACAACCCTAAAATGGGCATACTGAACAGTAACGTCGAGGGTGAACTGATCCCCAGGCTGGTGGCAGTCACCAAGGCTATTCCGAGGAGGATGGCGAGCAGTGGTGCACTCCAGAGCTCCCTGAAAAAATCTCCGGGGGTATGACAGGCGTTACGGCTGCGGTACGAAGGCAGTTGCCAAAGCAACAATCCCCGACGGGTGAAAGGCATTCGTATGCCTGAGCGCAGAATGGCATCCAGACTCATCACTGCGTCATAGGGCAGCAGTGCGACCGTCAGCAGTGCTGAGAATAGCGGGCGACTTGCCGAAGCCCTGGTCAAGGAGAGATGTGCCGCCCAGTCGAGGTCTTGAGGCTTGCGAAAGAGGTCGATGAGCGGCGAAAGCAGGGCTGGCACGAGGATGATCCCGGTAACCAAGGTAGTCCATAAC
The DNA here is from genome assembly GCF_018853815.1 of Acidithiobacillus sulfurivorans. GTDB lineage: Bacteria > Pseudomonadota > Gammaproteobacteria > Acidithiobacillales > Acidithiobacillaceae > Acidithiobacillus > Acidithiobacillus sulfurivorans. Next base: position 11,481 of record NZ_JAAOMP010000028.1, read on the forward strand.
CAGGAGAAGGCTGGATCCAGAAGCCAGCCCCCCGCCAGCAGCAGCAACAGTGCGGATGACACCAGGCTGCGGCGAAGATTGTCAAAAATTTTCCATATCGACAAGCCGGATAGCGGATTGGTCAGACGCTGCGCCCGCATACCGTTGGTGGTTGGAGCACCGGGTACCGACGGCAATAGCCAGCCGATAATCTGCCAGTCACCCCGAATCCATCGGTGTCGACGGGAGACTTCTGCGGTATAACTGCCAGGCAATTCTTCAATCAGAACGACGTTGGTCGCCAGTGCCGCACGGGCATACCCGCCTTCCAGCAAATCGTGACTGAGGATAAGGTTTTCTGGAAAACGGCCATCAACCGCCTGGCGGAAGGCATCTACAGCGTAGATGCCCTTGCCGATAAATGAGCCTTCGCTGAAAATATCCTGATAGACATCGGACACCTCGCGCGTATAGGGGTCAATCCCAGAATCCCCAGCCATGAGTTTAGTAAATAGCGATTGACCGGCGCTGGTCAGGTCGATCGCTACACGGGGCTGAATGATCGCGTAGCCATCGACGATGCGGCCCTTATCGACGTCATATACGGCTTGGTTGAGTGGATGCGCCATATGACCGATGAGTGCCCGCGCCGTGTCACGGGGCAATTGGGTGTCGGTATCGAGGGTGATGACATAACGGATGCTGCCGAGGATGGACAAGTCGCCGACCTGCTCTGAGAATGCTGCCGCCTCTGCGGCCCCTCTCAGCAGCGCATTAAATTGTTCCAGTTTGCCGCGTTTGCGTTCGTAGCCCATCCACACCTGTTCAAATGGGTTCCAGACTCGGGGCCGGTGAAACCAATAAAACAGGCCGGGGCGATCATCAATATAGCGAGCGTTGAGGGTCTGAATAGCGACACGTGCGTAGTCGATCAATAAAGCATCTTCCGGTCTGGTCTGCTCTCCCGCATCCCGAAAATCCGTCAGTAACGCAAAGTAAATATTGGAATCGCGGTTTCCAAGGTAGCGGATTTCCTGGGCCTCCAGCAACGCGTCAATTTCCTGTGGCGAACTCAGCAGTGTCGGGATAACGACCATGCAGCGGTGCGCATCAGGAACACCCTGCGAAAAATCCATCTGTGGCAAGGCGCCGGGCGCCATAAAAAGAGTGATCAGGCGATGTACCAGAGAAACCGCCAAAGCCGAAATACTCACAACCCCGACCATACCTAGCCACCAGATACGCCAGTCGGTGGGGCTGAGGCTCTCAAGAGGGACACGCAAAATCAAGCTGATCAGCACCGTCAACAGAAGTATGGCGCTGATATACAAGGAAAGGCGGAGATGATCGCCCATTCGTCTGGCCGCTGACCGCCATTCAAAATGGCAGCCCATCGCCAGATCAAGACGCTGCCGACCCCGATCCAGCAGGTAATAGCCGACATGTGCAGATCGATCTTCTCTGCCTGCTTGCTGCGATGCCGCCTGGGCAAGTGCAATCGCTTTCTCCGCTACCGCCAGCTCATCACGCCCACTGCTGCGTGCAATATCTTCAATAGCGTGGCGATATCGATCGCGTGTTGCGAAATCCTGTCCGTCGTATATGCCCATCGGGTCCTGGCGCAGGCTTTGTTCGACAACACTGTACGCTTCGACATGAATTCGCCAGTCCATAGCCGCGAGAAAATTCAGGCTTCCAATGCTGTTTGCCATGGATATCTGGTTGGCGGCGGACTTTCTGGCGGATACTTCAGACAACTGGGTCGCGGTTATGCCCTGTTCAAGTAATTTATGTTCGACCCACGTTTGCACGAATGCCATAGCGGGACCGTAGGCTTGCAATCTGGCGTAAAACTCCTCCACAAACGGCGCCGTCAAGGGCATATCTGCGTGCGCAAATTCGGCAAGTAGCTGAATCAGCAGTTTCGGCTCTTTTTCTGCGGCGGCGAGCATGCGATCCGCCCAGACCATCGCGGCATTGCGTTCCTCCCGCCGACAAGCAACGTTCAGACTAGCGCGACGCAGGTTTTCCAGTAACGCCAATTGCAGCATAATCGGGAAGGCCCATAATTCGCCCAGCGTTAATGCCGTAATGGTCTGATAAGCATGGATATAGGCGCTGACGTTATCTCCGTCGACGCGGGCATCCTGATGCGCAATCAATTCAGAGGCGAGGTCGTAGACACGGGGGAACCCCGCCAAGCTGCCGGATTGCAGGCGTGGCAGTTGCTTGCCATAACCGACAGGCAAATGCCTTCGGGCCAGAATGATTTGCTGCTCAATGAGGTAGAAATTATCAAGCAGCCAGATCTCGCCAGACAGTGTCCGCTGCACAGCCTGCGCGGTCCCTACGGTGAGCACGTCATAAGCTGCACGTAGAACATCGGCATTGTCGGCCAAGCGTGGTAGCAGGCGATCTGGCCTAGGGTATGGATCAATAGCATGTTGACCAGCCAACATTACCGCATGTTGTTTCAGTTGTTCAACGCTGAACAGATCCGAGCGTAACAAGTCCATATCCGACGCATTGTTCAGGGCGTTTTTTACGCAGGATGAGAACGCTAATTTTTTTGTAGATATGACGTTCTCCTCGGAGGAATTTAGCGATACGTCAAGGCATCATCTATTCCTCTTCGACTTCATATGTAATGCAACATGTTCTCGTGACGGAACGCCCCCACCTTATTTTGGCTGGGCGCCGCTGATTTCAGCGGGGAACGATGGTGGTACCCATATTGCTGGAATGTTTCTTGACCTGTTTGGCCTGTTTTTTCTCTTTGGGTGTCATCGCTGGCTGCTTCCGGGTTTCTTTATTGCTTTTCTGTGCTTTGCTCATGATGGTTTTCCCTGTGCAACTGCATGGAATATATGGTCAATCTGGAATAACTGGTTGTCGGGCTTCAGTGCGTCTCGCCCTGGTACTCTTTACCATTGTTCATAGCATCATGCAGCTCTGACTTGAGCCCTACTATATCGGCCGACTTGGCTCTCAGTTGCTGCGTTGTGCGAATGACGCCTGCCAGATCATGTTGGGCCTTCAGCCTGACAATCCTTTCTTCCAATCGGTGCTGTGCGATCTCTTCATGGTGGAGGTGCTCGCGCATCTGAGCGATGGTCCTGTTATGCGTGAGCGGATAAGGGGTCGATGCCCTGTCTGTACTTGCCTGGGCTCCGGCAGCGACGCTGCCGATAAGTAGAATGCCAATAATGTTTGTCATCCAGTGATTCATGAACATGCTCCTGTGTAGCGATGTATGACAAACCACCCGCCATGCATAACGCAGTATAACTTATTCCTGGTCGCAGCGTACGGTAAAAAATTCGTCAATTTCATTGACACGTTTAATTTCTAATCGGTAATCCGAGCCACTAATGTTGAATTTGCTGATATTCACAAGGTGGATGACAAGGCAATCGGGATCAAAAAGATAAAAAAGGTCAAAATGCAGCATTCGTTAGCCATCAAGATCAGGTTTTGATCAACCCATATCCCTGCTGTTTGACAGTCTTGACTCATGGGTCCATTGTGAGAAGAGCGGTTTTCTTTGCGCCTAATTTGGTAATTTTAATTATCCTTACATTGAATTCACGGATCCAAGAGGTGCTACATGTCTGATATACTGCACGATGTTGCCGCGAACTTTATTGCGCCCATAGTTGTACTCGTAATTCTAGTTATTTTCATTAAGGCATCGGTAAAAATTCTACGCCAATATGAACGAGCCGTGATTTTCACTTTTGGTAGGTTTCAGTACGTAAAAGGACCTGGGTTAGTCTTTATAATTCCTTTTGTTCAGGAGATCGTGCGGGTAGACTTACGAATACATGTCGTCGAAATTCCAGCTCAGGATCTTATTTCTCGTGACAATGTCTCGATGAAGGTTGATGCCATCCTCTATTTCAATGTGATAGATCCTGAACATGCGATTATTAAGGTGGAATCATTTGTACCTGCGACCATGATGCTTGCCCAAACTACGCTGCGTGCAGTATTGGGGCAGCATACCCTTGACGAGATGTTGTCGGACCGAAAGAAACTCAGCGATGATCTTCAAGAAATTCTGGATACACAGACCAACACTTGGGGAATTAAAGTCAGCAATGTCGAAATTAGAACGATTGAGTTGACCGATGATATGATCCGTGCGATTGCCAAGCAGGCAGAAGCCGAACGTGATCGCAGAGCCAAGATTATTCACGCGGAAGCCGAGTTTCAAGCATCCCAGACTTTAGTGAACGCGGCGCAAATTTTGTCAAGCATTCCAGCGGCGATGCAGCTTCGCTATTTGCAGACGCTGACTGAGATTGGCGCAGAAAAAAATTCAACCGTCATTTTCCCGATGCCAATTGATCTCGTAAAGCCCTTTCTTGAACTAATGGAGAAGAATACAGCTACTCCACCCGTGATTGCCCCGAAAGCTGCACCGCCCATAGCAGAATCCGAAGCTACACCAGTTCAGGTTCCTTCTATGGAATAATCCGACTTGCTCGGTGTCAGATATCGCCTTTGAAATAGGCAAAACATAGACCTAGGGATCGAAAGTGGGTTGAGAAGGATAATTCAGCAAAGTGCCAGGTTGCTGTACGCTGGAAAATAGTGCTGCCCTTGACTCTGACTGTGGCGGAGTTGGCTTAAGTAGGGAGTATGGTGCTTTGGAAATGGCCGAACAAACCGAAGTGTAGCGAAATTGATGTCAACCTTGATATGGTGCAATGGTTTCCCTATCATGAAGCCATGACCAACTACTCCGTAGGGGATGACTGGCGCATACGCATCAATGGTCGGGAGCAGCATCCGCTTCCGCACGTCCATGTGCAGTTTCGTGACGGATCTCGTGTGTCGCTGGCCATTGAGACAGGCGCGCTTCTAGTCGGCCATGTCTCGCCCCGGAAGCGATTGGAACCGGTTCGGACCTGGATTGAGGCGCATCGGGATGCCCTATTGACGGAATATCGGAGGTTGAATCCATGAATCACGCACCCAAAATTGAAACGGCGACGATTACTGGCCTGTTCCAGATAGAAATCCATTGGTCCACTGGCGAAGTGTTCACCACGGATATCAAGGATCTTGTTGGCCCGCCACAGGCGGAGGATCCCTTTTGCGCGCTTCATGATCCAGCCTTCTTCGCTCAGGGGCATGCAGATGACTGGGGCGATGGCCTGAGTTGGCCCGGCGGACTAGACCTGGGCGCAGACCGTCTTTATGCCGTGGGTAGGAAGCAGGCAGGATTACCGACGCGTGAGGATTTCATCGAGTGGATGGAGCGGAACAATCTCAGCCTAAGCCGTGCGGCGGAAGCCATCGGTATGACTCGGCGCATGATAGCCTACTACAAAAATGGCTCCCGCCCGATACCAAAGACCGTTTGGCTGGCCTGTATCGGTTATGAGGTGCTTGAACGCCACGCAGCTTGAATAAGTTGAATAATGGGCGATTTTGCAGCGAGAGCGGTCCTTCACAGGCGGCATGGGAAGAGCTACTATAGGCCACCTTCGGTCATTCTAGGATGCGGGGCCTGAGTGCCTCTATGAAGAGGCTTGGGATCTGTGAGTAGTTCCGCGTATTGCCCGTCATGTGAATCAGTTTTGCGCATCAAATTGACGCCGCCCAGTTTTATCTAGGAGTGAGCTGCCCTGGGTTCGGTGGAGGGTATTTACTAGCCCATCAAGCGGTCCTATTGGGCTGTTCCAATAACTGCGCATAATAGTTTGCCTCAGCTTCTGCGGGAGGGATATACCCCAATGGACCGAAAAGGCGTTGGTGGTTATACCAATAAACCCATTCCAACGTGGCCATTTCTACCGCTGACCGGTTTTTCCAAGGCCCAAGATGGTGAATAACTTCCGCTGTTCTAAAGCATCCAGTACAAACTCCGTGCGCATGGAGGTGCTGGTCTGCCAGCCCACGATGCGCCGGGCGTAAACATCAATGATAAAAGTCACATAAATCCACCCTTCCCATGTTGATACATAGGTAAAATCAGCCACCCAGAGCTGATCCGGCCGCTCTGCCTGAAAATTGCGCTGCACCAAATCCTGAGGACGAGGCGCTTGATGATCCGGTTCGTAGTGCGCTGCGACTTGCCACGCCTTACGCCTTGCCACCCTTGTCGGCGCATTAAATGTTCAACAGCGATCTCAACGCGTCGAACCCATACCCCCCCCAGGGTCTTGGCTGAACATCCAATCTTGGGTGCAATAGAGGCCAGTGCCGCTGCCAATGAGGGGTATTCTCCCCGGTGATCATGAACCAACCGCACGGCCCGTTCACGCACTTCTATAGAAAATTTGTTCATCTTGTTGTGAGTCTTCGTTGTCATCGTATTGGCTCCATTCTGTCACGTTGTAGAGCCTCCATAGAACCCGGGGCGGTTCATCAATATTCCCAGTTCAAGGCGGTTACTTTCCTTCGCCTCCTGGCGCTCGGCCTCACACACTGTCGGCGCGGTTTTATGACGCTCCAAAATGCAGTTTCAGGCATAATAGAAAAGCTATTTCAGACGAGGGCAGCATTTTGACGGATCGTACTCAATCCGTGCAGCGTTGGTTACCCATTTTACTGATTGCTTTTGCATTGATTTGGATATTGCAGGATTTTTGGTCAGCCTTGGCCTGGTCGGCGGTGCTGTCTGTGGTGTTCTGGCCTTTTGTGGCGCGCATTCCGGGGCGATGGCGACCTTTGGGAGCATTGTTTTTTGCCCTGACTGCGGCCAGTTTGATTCTTTTGCCGCTGGCCTTTGTGATTTTAGAAATGCTGCGCGGCCTGCATTTGCTCGGGCCATGGGTTTCCCGGGAGGAATTATCGCACTGGGCTTTACCCACTTGGATGAGTCAGCATTTGCCACTCATTTTACTGGATCCGTTGCGACATTTGTGGCGCGTTGCCACGGGTTGGCTTGGCGCATTTTTACCAGGAATCAGTGCAAAAAGCGTCCTCTTGGCCCCGCATTTTACGGGATTGCAGGTTCTCGGGGGCTCGGATGCGTTGCTGGCGCATGGGCAAATGGTGCTGAATGTTCTTGGCGGTGCCGAAGATACTGCTTTAAATGCCAGTCTGGCGTTGCTGCTCCTGTTTTTCTTTCTGTTGCATGGTGAAACGTTGGCTCAGGGACTGGCAGAACGTGTTACCGGGCTGGCTGGTGCTGAGGTATGGAAGGTGGTTGCCCGTGGTCTCGATATTTTGCGAGGCACTTTCTGGAGTGTCGTGATTACCGGTTTGTTTGAAGCCCTGTTGTTTTGGGCCTTATATGCAGCCTGCGGAGTACCGCATGCCTTGATCTGGGGGACGGTATCCGGGGTGTTTTCGGTGATTCCCTTTGGTGCTTCAGCAGTATTTACCGGCGTGACCTTATGGGTCTGGTTGGCAGCATCTGAACCGCTGCTGGCATTGGTGATATTTATTGCCGGTAATATTATCACCACATTGGCAGATAATTTGTTGAAACCGTTACTCATCGGTGGTCGTTCAAGAATGCCTTTCATGCTGATTTTTATGGGACTCATTGGGGGGCTTTCGGTGCTGGGCATTTTTGTGGGTCCGATGCTGATGGGTATGTTGATGGCCTGGTGGCAGGGGTGGAAGAGTGGTGACGCGGAGCAATCGAGCTGATATGCAGGACATAAAATCGGTCACTATCGAGAACGAGAAGAATTTTCAGCTAGATTGGTCGGCGCGACTGATGTTTGTAGCTATTCTGTCCTCTATTTTTCTCGCGGCGATGGATCAGACGGTTGTTTCGACAGCCTTGCCGACTATTGCTCGTGATCTGAATGGGTTGGCTAAATTGCCCTGGATTGTCACGGCTTATCTGCTGACCTCAACGGTCTGTTTGCCGGTATATGGCAAACTCGGTGACTTGCTGGGCCGCAAATATTTGCTGCAATCCGCTGTATTATTATTTCTGGCTGGGTCAGCCCTTTCGGGATTGGCTCAAAATATTGATGAACTCATTCTGTTTCGTGCCTTACAGGGTATTGGTGGTGGCGGTTTACTGGTAACAGCCATTGCCTCTATTTCGGATTTTATTCCGGTAACCCAAAGAGGCCGCTATCAGGGGCTGGTCGGTGCTGCTTTTGGTTTGGCTACTTTAATTGGCCCTTTTCTGGGTGGGTTTATTGTGGAGACGTTGAGCTGGCGCTGGATTTTTTATATTAATGTGCCCATTGGCATATTTGCCTTGCTGGTTATTGGCACCGCCTTTCCCAAACCTCTCCGTACGGCTGAATGGATTATGGATGTCTGGGGGACCGTTTTGCTGATTACGGGACTCAGTGCTTTGGTCTTATTTGCCAGCGTGGCAGGTCCAATATTGGCCTGGAATTCTCCCGAATTATGGTTGATGCTGGCGCTGGGATTGGGTAGTTTCGCCGGATTTTTCATCTTTGAAAAACACCATCCTCAACCATTGCTACCACTGTCTTTTTTTAACTTCCGGACGTTTACTCTGAGTGTCATCCTGTCTTTTTTTGTGGGCTTGGCTATGTTGGGTTCCATCAGTTTTTTACCCATCTACCTCCAGGATGTTCGCCATTTTTCACCCACCATGTCGGGACTCGAATTGTTATATCTTTTGGTCGGAATGTTGTCCATGTCCATTATGGCTGGGCGGCGGATCAGCCATAAACAGCGCTATCGGGAATTTCCCATTATCGGTGCACTGCTGATCACGGTTTCTTTGGGTTGGCTTTCCAGGCTCGGTGAGCAGACCCCGATGTGGCATATCGACGGTGCCTTGGTGTTGTTGGGCCTTGGTCTTGGCATGACCATGCAGGTATTAGTGTTGTCAGCACAATTGGCGATTCCGCATAAAAATCTCGGCGTGGCTACTTCGACGGTTACCTTGTTTCGCTCCATGGGCGGAACCTTGGGAGTGGCTGCTTTTGGTGCCGTTTTTTCTGGATTAATGGCCGGTGTTGCGTCATCTGCCGAACACGCTGCCATGATTGTTCAGACCTTGCGTACGGATTTTTTGATAGCTGCCAGTTTTAGTCTGGCTGCATTTGTCGGTGCCTGGTTTCTGGAAGATATGCAAATTCTTTTAAAAAAACGTCAGGATCTGGAGGCCCTCTCGAATGGAGAGAGCTAACGCTGCAGGTAACAAATGTTAACCGACGTAGGCTGTGCTGGCTTTGGGTGCATGTTCCCAAAGTGAGCGCAGCCTTTTGGTGAATCGTCCCTGCGGATAGTTGGCATGGAGTATGGCCGCTGTGGTACGCGCTTGCTGGTTCAAATTCAAATGCAGGTAGGATTTACTTAAATAATACAGCGCTTCTTCACGGGCCGGACTGAGTTGATAATCAGTGATGACCCTGCTGCAGCGATTGGCGGAAGCCACATAAGCATCGCGAATATAATAAAACTTGCAGATATTAAGATTACGCTGGCCGAGAATGTCGATAATTTTGGCAATGTGTAGTCGGGCACTGACTGCGTATGGTGTCTTGGGAAAGGTTTTGGCCAGATAGGTGAACGTGTTTAATGCTTGATAGTCGGGAGTAGGGGTATATTCCGGACCCTCAATGCCTTCATATTCGGCAAGAGCCTTCAGATAATAAGCATAAACAACATGTGGATTTGCGGGATGTGCCTTGATAAAAGCCGAGGCTGCCGCCGCTGCCGCTTTGGAATCACCAGACCGGTAATAAGCGTAGGCAGTATCCAGTTGGGACTGCTCTGAATAGGGGCCGTAGGGATATTCTGTCTGTAAATTTTCAAATTGCCGGATGGCTTGATCGTAATCGCCCCGATGCAGAGCTTCCTGGGCCGGTCTGAACATTTGCGCAACTGGTGCTACGTGGATGTGCTCGCCCTTTTTATCGGGTGTACTGGCGCAACCGGACAAAGACAAGGTCATCAGCGCAGAAATAAAAAGAAATGAAGGTAAGGCGGTTTTGTAAGTACGAATGGTAAGCGGCGGCATCTCTGGTTCACTATTATTCAGGATCAACCAGTATGACGCCGACAATCTGCCAGAAGTTCCCCGGCTGCCTTAAATGGATGCAGGCTCTTGGGCAGAAGCGGTTACCGGAACCATGGATTCAGCGGCATCAATGACGCCACGTTCGGTTTCGAGCACGTCTCCCTTGGCGCGTTCCCGTTCTACCAGATTAATCAGACGCGCCACCTGAGCAGGTTTGACGGCCAGATATTCGGCAATGGCCTTCATGTCTTCTTTCAACTGTGCCTGAATGGAATTGATACCCTCCCGGCGGTTGATGATGTCTTCAATGGCCTCACGGGCCTTGTGATCAAGTTCCAATGTTTTCCTCTGCATATGGTGGATGGTAGTCGCGCAGCAGTTTAGCACGATCTCAAATTTGTGGACGCTGATCCTGGGGCGTGACGGGATCTTGCGCGCTGGCCGGTAAATACTGCACTTGCTGGACTGCGACAGTTTCCATGGCTGAGCTTGGGCCGGGCTGATAGTGTTTATCCTGGTGGCCGAGCCAGACGCCGATGAATGCCCCAAAGACAATGATTCCCATAGTTTTGGTCCAGAGCTGCAGAGTAGAATGATGCGTAATCATGATAAGCCTCCTTACGGTTACTGTATATAAATACAGTAACCCGATAAAAAGGAAAATGCAAGTCTTTCTGATGACGCCATGAACAACAACGGCGCTGGCCAAAGGCGCGGCAAAGCCTCCCGGCCAACGACTGCTTTCAAGGTTGTGGACTAAAAACTTTTGAAGCAGTCGGTGCTGTGGTCATTGACCATGCCGACAGCTTGCATATAGGCATACATGATGGTCGGGCCTACGAAGCGCATGCCGCGTTTTTTGAGATCTTTGGATAGGGCATCCGATATTTCGTTACGGGCGGGTACTTCAAGAATACTGCCGGGACGGTTGACCAGGGGCTGACCATCGACAAATCGCCAGACATACGCATCAAAAGAGCCGAATTCTTTTTGAATAGTCAGGAAAATGCGAGCGTTATCCCGTGCTGCATAGACTTTCAGGCGGTTGCGGATAATTTCCGGGTTGTTTAAAAGCGTTTCCAGCTCTGTGTCGGGCATCCTGGCCACCGCTTCAGGGTCAAAGTGGTGAAAAGCCTGACGATAGGCTGCTCGCTTTTTGAGGATAGTGTACCAATTCAGCCCGGCTTGGCTGCCTTCCAGAATGAGCATTTCAAAAAGTTGCCGGTCATCATGGACGGGAACACCCCATTCCAGATCGTGATATTGCACATAATCTGCTTTGTCGAGAGGTACCCACGCACAGCGTTGCATACAAAAATCCGTCCGGTGAGAAACAAACAGCATCGTCTCCCGCCGAACGGTTCGCGTCAAATGCCCTTAATGAGCGGCGATTTGTGCGCTTACTTCCGCTTTCTGACCATTGATGTTCAGTACTTGCAACTGGTAAGGACCGGAACTGGTGTTGATAAAGCCAGTACTGCTGACCGGTAGGTGCAACATGGCTTCTGCACCCAGACCTGCCTTAAGGCCCAGAATTTTATCTGGAGCAATTTGCTGGTAGGCAAAATCATTGTGAATGTCTTTGGGATTAAGACGGGAAAGCTGCTTGCCATCCCAGGACTCCACGACTTTGCCATTATAATCCAGCAGGCGGATGGCAATAATATGCGCCGGTACGGAAGCCGTTCCTGCATCAATATACATATGCACATCCACGCGACCATCGGGCAGAACTTGCACATCGGTCATTTTGACATGGTGGGCTTTTACGCCGGTAGGATCGCCGTGGAAGGGGGTGATCACTGAGCCACGATAGTAAGAATAGGTGGCGACAATGAAAATGACCGCAATCCAGAACAGGGTTAGGGCCAGCTTTTTGAAAGCACCGTCGGACAGGGGTAGGGGTAAACTGCCTCCCAGCCAGCGAAACCAGCCTTTCTGGGCTAAAGCCGGATTACGTTTCATCATCCAGTTGTCAATGGAGTATGCGCCACCACCAACGAGGAGCAGGGTGATTCCCATGCCGAAGTTGGATGCGGCCATAGTCCATTCATCAATACAGGTGGCCCCTTGCCAGCCAAACAACAGCATCAGCGTAAAAGAAAGACCCAGGGTTAAAAAAGCCGCGAGTCGGGTCATGAAGCCGGACAACAGCATCAATCCGGAAATGAGTTCAACCGCGCTGAAAATGATGACTCCCGCATAAAGCAGGACAAAATGGTGCAGTAAAAAAGCCACCAGATGATTCAAGCCAAGAATCGCTCCCGGCATGGCGGTTTGAAACTTGTAAGCCATCCAGTGTCCGGCCGGATTGATTTTCTGGGGGCCATAAATGAAGCGGCGGGAGCCACCACCCCAGTAAATCCAGCCCTGGACAAAACGCACGGCGAGCATGCCAATGGCCAGTATGCGCCACGAATGTTGCGAGGCTTGATCGGTTGCTGCAGATTTCATGGTTGTTGCCATTCTTGACTCCTGTTAAGCCTTGTTGGCGTTGAATTGCGGGTTGACGTCCTTGACCGGTACGGCGTTGATCCAGTCCCACGAATTACCTAGGTACATAGTGCCCCCGACAATGGTGGGATTCACGATGCCAAAGCGACCTCCGACATGATATTCGTGAACCATCTGACCCGTTTTAGGCTGAATGGCATAAATGTCCGGTCCAGTAGAAATATAGAGCATATTTTCATAGTACGTCGGTGCGCCACGTCCTGCTCCGGCAGGACCAGGATTGGGTACGTGCCAGGTCCATGCCACTTTACCGGTATGCAGATTCATTGCCTCATAGGTCGAGGTGACGGGGGAGCCGACATAAACCATCCCATCATGAATCATGGGAACCCCACCCTTAAAGGCCGGAATCTTGGGGCCACGTCCCATATTGTTTGTCCACAGAACTTGTCCGGTATTGGCGTTAAAAGCCCGAACCAAGGTTTCCATGGAGGGTTTGCCATCCACCATTTTGGGGTTGGCCACGGTGTCCATGACGACAATACCGTTGTCCACAACAGGAGAGACATCGCCCATGCCGGTATTGACGGCACCGGGAATTTCACCTTTCCACAACACCTTGCCGTTGTTGACATTCAGTGCATAAAGACCGGGGATGACGGACATGGAGACGTAAACGTGGTTTTTCCAGACTACGGGGCTGGACATGTTGGCTATGCCTCCTACATGGGTTTTCCAGATAGCCTTTCCGTCCGTAGAGCGAATCCGGTAAATATTGCCGTCGCCGGTGCTGATGAAAAGGGAGTGGTCCGCATAGGCCGGGGTGGGCATGGCATCTCCCTGGGTCTTGAAGCTCCAGAGCAGCTTGCCATCTTTGCGATCCAGGCAGAAAATGCCGTTGTAACTAATATCCTTGCCGCGCCCGGCCTGCTTGGGATGTTTGGAATACTCCATGACATTGGCAAAATTGAAAGACACGCTACCCGCAGATAGATAGACCTTTTTGCCGACGACCAAAGGATTACCCATGAGGGTATTGGCTACCGGGCTGCTACGCCAAATCAGCTTGCCAGTTTGGGCATTGACAGCGTAAGCGAACATATCATCGCTTTCCGCATACACGACCCCTTTGACAACCGAAACGCCCAGGGCATTTCCATAAAACTGGGTTTGTACCGGGAGCGCTTCCTTGATGCCATCCACTTTTTCGCCGTAGGGATGGTTATCATTGAGCGGCCAGGCCCGGGCTTCAGGGAAATTCCAGCGGACGCCATCACGAATCCAACGGGGCGCGTTGTGAGCAACAGGGAATCCGGCATTGTGCTGAGGATTTCCATAGGCGTGGGTCCACTCCGAAGGACCGACCTGATCATTTGCCTGTGGCGCATTTTGCGGTAAATATAGCGTCGCAAAGGGACTTTGGGGGTCCAGGGTATTGTTGATGGGATCTTGAGGTACCTGATTGGTCTGCGCCCAGGCGGTCCCGGAAATCAAGATGCTGACTGCTGACAATATGACTATCTTGCGGAATTTCATCACTTCTCCTCGTGCATTGAAAATGTGAAACAACATCGTTGAAATTCTCTCATGAGGCGTGCTGAATAATTAGAAAATTCTAATTTGTTAATGAATAATTCAGTATCATCATTGAGTTACTGAACCCTAAACCTCTCGATATGAGATATCAATAATATAAATGTAAAAAATTGAAACATGGTTACATATGATTACACTTAATATCTTAAAAATAATTTCAAGCATGATATTTATTGTGAATTAAAAGAAAGGGTATTATTTTTTAATAAAATATGCAGATAAAAAAGGCATCACCTTCTGCTGATCAGAAGGTGATGCCATGACCATTGAACAAAAGGATCAGTGGGTTTATCAGCCTGCCAGGGCGAGCATTAACTGGTTGAGACGGGACACAAAACCAGCAGGATCCTCCAGTTGTCCGCCCTCGCTCAGAATCGCCTGATCCAGTAACAGGGATGACCACTCAGCAAAGCGTGATGCATCTTTTTCACTTTCTATGCGGGTCAACATAGGATGAGTAGGATTGATTTCCAGGGTGGGCTTGGTACTGGGTACTTCGTGCCCAGCCTGCTTCAATAATTGCTGCATATACAGGGCCATGTCCCGTTCGCCCAGGACCATGCAAGCCGGTGAGCTGGTCAGCCGGTGGGAAACCCGTACCACTTCAACCCGATCACCCAGCGCATTTTTGATACGCTCCACCAGACCTTCTGCAGTTTTTTCGATTTCTTCCTGAGATTTCCGTTCTTCTTCGGTTTCAATGCTACCCAGATCGAGCGTGCCTTTGGCCACAGAGCTCAGTGCCTTGCCCTCAAATTCATGCAGGTGGTTGGTCAACCATTCATCCACACGGTCGCTGAGCAGTAATACTTCAATACCCTTTTTACGGAGCAGTTCCAGTTGCGGGCTATTTTTGGCAGCAATAAAAGTATCTGCAGTAATGTAATATATTTTGTCCTGACCTTCGCGCATACGGCCAATATAATCAGCCAGAGAAACATTCTGAGATTCGGTATCTGTGTGGGTACTGGCAAAACGTAATAATTTCGCGATTTGTTCGCGATTGGCAAAATCTTCACCAGGACCTTCTTTCAGTGCCCGTCCAAATTCATTCCAGAAGTTTTGATATTTTTCGGGTTCTTTTTCAGCCATTTCTTCCAAAAGGCCGAGTACCCGTTTGATGGAACCCGAGCGCATCTGGTCAATGACGCGGTTGCCCTGGAGAATTTCGCGGGAAACATTAAGGGGGAGGTCGCTGGAATCAATGACGCCGCGTACAAAGCGCAAATAACGGGGCAGAATATGATGTTCGGTATCGTCCATGATGAAGACGCGCTGCACGTAAAGCTTGATGCCGTGCGTTTGATTGGGTTCCCAAAGATCGAAAGGTGCCTTGCCAGGAATGTAGAGCAGAGAAGTATATTCGAGGCGGCCTTCCACCCGATTATGCCCCCAGGCCAGTGGATCAGCATAGTCATGGCTGACGTACTGATAAAATTCCTTGTATTCCGCATCACTGATTTCAGACTTGGAACGTTGCCAAAGAGCAGAGGCTTTATTGACGGTTTCCCAGCTATCGCCGGGCTTACCATCTTCGCCCGCTTTACGCATCAGAATGGGTAGGGGAATATGGTCCGAGTATTTGTTGATAATGCCGCGTAAGCGCCAGAGATTCAGCAGGTCCTGGCGTTCATCTTCGCGTATGTGCAGCACTATCTCCGTGCCACGCTCTGGTAATTCGACGGTTTCGAGCGTGTAGGCGCCTGTCCCATCGGACTCCCAGCGCACACCATGTTCTACTTCCATGCCGGCTCGACGGGTACTCAGCGTTACGCGGTCGGCGACAATAAAGGCAGAATAAAAACCGACGCCAAATTGACCAATCAGTTTGGCATCCTTGCTTTGATCGCCACTCAGTCTCTCAAAAAATTCTTTGGTTCCCGACTTGGCAATGGTTCCAATGTTGGCAATGACTTCGTCGCGGTTCATCCCGATACCATTGTCGCGGACCGTCAAGGTGCCTTGTTCGGCATCAAAATCTACCTCCACTTTTAGTTCGCTGTCTCCCGCAACCAGGCTGGGATCTGCCAAGGCTTCAAAGCGCAGTTTGTCACAGGCATCAGAGGCATTGGAAATCAGTTCACGCAGAAAAATCTCTTTGTTTGAATACAGAGAATGAATCATCAAATGCATCAGCTGATTGATTTCAGTCTGAAATTGTAGAGTTTCCTTGTTGGTGGTCATAATTTCTCCTTCGTATAGACAAGTTGTCTGAGCAGCTATCATTTCAATAGACAGACTGGAAGTGGGGCCTGCTTCACCGAGAATCAAGAGCACTTATAGACTGTTCTGCTGGGACAATGGACTTTGCGCATTGAGCTTGCCGCCTCGACAGGCATAGGGCCATCCTCTAATATTGATGAAATCTCTCAACATTGTAGGTTGTTTATGTCAGCTCCAGTCCTGTTGACGGCTATTGATGGATCACAAAATGCCTTGCTGGCGGCTGCTGTGGCGGCGCGGTTTTCACGTCTTCTCGGTGCACGTCTTGGGCTGGTGACCTCACTGCATGTGGCCAATGATCCACTGGGTTTTGGCGGTGGACTGTTTTCCCGTGATCTGACCGATAGACTACTGGCAGAAGCCCGTCTTGAAGCGGAGAGTAATCTGCGCGCCGTCGCCGAACGTATCGAAGAACATTGTGATATTGGGCTGCCAGAATATTTTCTGCTGGAAGGGGATCCAGAACAGGAAATTCCGCATCTGGTCCAGAGTCTTCCGGAAACGATCATGGTGGTGGTAGGACAGCGTGGTTTTGGCACGGAAAGTAAACCGCGAGGGTTACCCCATCTTCTTGGGGGACTCGGTGCAAAATTGAGCCTGGCATTGGCAGTTCCGGTATTGCTGGTGCCGCCTGATACGAACATCGACCAACTGTGTTCTGCGGTCTTTTGTCCCGATCCGTCACAGGGAGATCGTTGAGTGGAAGTGTTCCTGCCTATCGCCCACATGGATGTGAATATCTGGCTGATTGTGAGCTTTGGTTTGGCGGTGGGTTTCCTGTCGGGATTGACCGGAGTGGGTGGGGGTATTTTGATTACGCCCCTGCTGATTTTTATTGGGGTTCCGCCACTGGTTGCCGTGGGTACCGGAGCGGCCCAGATTGTCGGTGGCTCGGCCATTGGCAGTTACGCACACTGGCGCATGGGTAATGTCGATATGCGCATGGCCTTTGTCCTGTTGGCAGGGAGCTGGACGGGGGGGCTGATTGGTGTACACATTGCCCGGATTTTGGAGGCGGGTGGCCACTTCAGTCTGGTGGTGACTTTTCTGTACGTCATTTTGCTGGGTGTTATTGGTACTTCCATGTTGATTGAATCGCTGTTGGCTTTGCGTGGTCGGCATGGGCATGCATCCCAAAAAAACCGGACAAAAAATCAGTCCATTCTGCAGCGCCTTCCGGGACAAATGGATTTTCCGGTTTCAGGATTGCGCCTTTCTTTCCTGACCCCGGTTTTACTGGGTTTCGGCGTGGGTTTGCTTACCGCGCTGATGGGGGTTGGAGGTGGTTTTGTGATGGTGCCCATCATGCTTTATGTGTTGAAAATGCCCACCAAGGTGGTGGTAGGCACCTCATTGTTTCAATTGCTGTTTACCACGGCTGAAGTGGGTATTTTGCAGGCGGGAATGAATCATGCCGTAGATCCTTATCTGGCTCTGGCTTTGGTTTTAGGTTCTATTTTCGGCACGCAATTCGGGGCGCGGGCCGGGGCGCATATGAAGGGGGAACAGTTGCGTCTGGTGCTGGCCCTGGTGGTCGTGGGCGTGGCTATCAAAATGGGTTTGGGATTATTTGTTACGCCTGAACACATTTTCAGCATGGCGCGGGTTGTTTAGATGCTTTATCTGCGACTGATGCTCATGTTGCTGACTATGAGTGCTGCCATGCTGGCAGAAGCATCTACGCCCCTGGTGATGGCTACCAGTACGGATCAGGTGAACGTGACCAGCCATTTTGTCGGGGAAAACCTGCTGGTGTACGGTGCCATCACGGGTCCGGGGCAGGTCATTGTCATACTGCGTTCGCCCGACAGTACGGAAGCCATGCAGCAAAAAACCCGAACTGGGCCAATTTGGCTGAATGGTGCAAAGGTAACGGTGACCAAGGCTCCGGGAATCTGGCAGCGGCTTTCCTCTGCGCCGGTTAGTCACATTCTGCCTGATGATACCCTGCAGCAACGGGGATTAACCCTGTCTTCGCTGGTAGATAAAGCCCGTTTCACTCCCAAACCCGATCATTTGGATACCTGGCAAAAAGCCTTTCTGGACGAGAAACTTCGCCACCGCAATTACGTGGTGGAATCCACTGGGGTGACCCTGAAACAGGGATTGTTTTCGGCGCAAATCAAACTGCCGGCGTCATTACCTCTGGGTCATTATCAATTGCTGACTTATTTGGTCCGACAGCAACAGGTGGTTGCAGTCCGCAAGCAGCAGATTGATGTCCGCCAGGTCGGCTTTCAAGCGTGGATTGCCCGTTTTGCCAGAGAGAACAGCTGGATCTACGGCATTGTCCTGACTTTTATTCTGGCAGGATTGGGCTTTGCTCTGGGCATCCTCATGCGCCGGCGTTCAGCCTGATGGATTCAGTTGTCTGCATGTTTTTGCGCCAGAAAAGCGACGCCATCCAGTATCTGATAAAAGTCGTGGGCGAAATAATCCGGCTGAATATCGTTGTAGGATTTTGATCCTTGGTTGGAGTCTATGAAAATAGTTTTAAATCCAGCCTGTTGCGCGCCATAAATATCCCGAAACATGTCGTTTCCCACATAAATGGCCTGATGTGGCGCTACTTCGAGTTGCTCGGCAGCCATTTGAAATAATCGGGAATCAGGCTTGCGATATCCGTAATCACCGGAAATGATGCGAATGTCGAAATACTTTTTGATATTCAATGCGCGCATTTCGGGCAGAGCAAAACAGCGTTGGGCATCGGAAATGAGGGCAAGCTGGTATTGTTCCTGCAAGCTTTTGAGCGTTCTTTTGACTCCTTCATAACGTTCCAGGCGGGTTCTGGAAATGCCGCGATGCAGCCGCGCCAGTTCCTTGGCCAATTTTTCTCTGCCATTCAGGGGCTTGCTGTTTTCCTGAATCAGAATGGTATGCCAGATGGCTTCTACATCAATTTCTGGATAACGCTCGGTGGATTGGCGCTTGTGTTCTTTCATGACAGCGAAATAGCGTTCGCGTACTTCCCGACGATTCATGAATACCCGGTGATACGTCAGATAATGAGAAATTCCTCGATAAATTTCTTCCATGTCTTCATTGGTTTCTATGTTGATCAGTGTGCCATATAAGTCAAAACAGACAGCGCGAATAGACATGAGACTACCTCCTTAGAACAGAAAGTGCAGCATGAACCAGAATTTGACTGTAACGCCAGTCCAGCCAGGAATTACGGGCGATGCGTAACAGCGTCATGCCCATATAAAAGGGAATTCTCTGGGTGATGGCTGCAAATGCCGCCTGTCGGTCGGGAAAATGGGTACTATACTCCCAGAGAAAATGACCGATGTAGGACTCGGCCTGCTCACCATGATGGGTGTTGCGCAGGAAATGGTGTTTGATTTCACCGGCAATCATGCCCAGGTCGTAGGCCCGATCAGCGCGTTTCATGCGCTCGAAATCAATGGCAATAATGGTTCGGGGTTGCGCAAACAAAAAATTGGATGGAGTGGCATCTCCATGAATCAGGACCGCCTGATCGCTCCACATACAGGGAGACTGCTGCCATTGTTCCCGAAATCCATAGGCTTCCCGTAATTGTGTTTCGGTAATGCGATGGCGCCGCTGCAGGCGGGCCATGATTTTGTCAAAGTAGGCAAACTGGGTATGAAAGTGAACCGTCTCAGCGCCGGCCGTGTGGTTATGTAACTTGGCCAGAAACCAGGCGAGATCGGTGAGACGGGCATAAAGCAAATCTTCATGGTGTTCAGCAAGACTCTGACTCATAACACTCGATAATGATTGGCCGGGACAATATTCTTCCACGACCAGACTATTCATCTGACGGGCAATGCCAAAAGCCTGAGGAATATGAAAATGCTTATGATTGAGACCGATGTTGCGCAAATAATGCAGGTTTTGCCACTCATTCCAGGCTCTGTCCCAGGCATTTTGGGGATCTTTACCCGGACGCTGAAAAAATTTCCCAATCACCTTTTGCTGAGAATGGGTTTCTTCATACAGAAAAACCTCATTGGAAGCAGGAAACTGAAATACCCGAAAATTGCGGACCTGATCATTCGGCAGTATTTGCGGATAAACATCATCGCGTAAATAGGCAAAAAGCGGATCCTGAGGATTCAGCCGCCCGAGATATTTCACGATATCTGCTCCATTCTGTCGTCCTCGTTGTTCATGGTGGTGGCTCCTGAAGGGCGGGATGGAGCTCTATGCGTTCAATGGTCCAGCCTGGTTCCAGTCGCGCCAGGGTCGGGGCGATGTTGTCCATGATCTGACGACTCAGATCTTTCTGTACGGTCGGTGAATGCGCAACCTGATTCAGGTCTGGAAAGGCCATGAAGGGATTGGCAATCAGGCTCTCAAAATGATTTTGGGCGTCATGAAGAGGCTGCCAGGATCCGTGCCCGTGAAGAATGGCAACAGGGTGAATAGTTAATGCTTTTTCCGAACCATTAGCACTGCGCACCATCACCCCAAAAGAACCCAGATCCAGAGTTTTTTTCATCAGTTTGGGAACATTTGTTTTCTTGGGTACCGGTTTCTCAGAAGTCGGGCTGACGGATTGTGGAGATATCGGAATGTTGAGGGCAATACCAATGGCAATAGCGGCAGTGATCAGCGCGATAATAACCACCAGAATCCAGGGTTTTTTCCTGGAACGGCGAGATTTGCGTGGGGCCAATGTTCATCACTCCTTTGCGGAATACCCGAGTGTTCCAGGCTATCAACTGATTTGTATCATGGTTGCGGCCAGAGACCAAACCGGGCAATACGTCGTGCGGGCCAAAGTCGCTGCGAAATCTCCAGATCAACTGTAGTTTTTAGTGTTAAGCCTGTATTTGCTGTGTCTGGCTTGAGCAATTGAGACCAGTTACACTAATTCTGAACGATAACCGCCCAAAAACACTCAATATGTGGAGAACCATGATTCCAGAAACTGCCGTTTTGTTACTGTTCGTGGTTGCCTCATTACTTTCGTTAATCGCCAACCGTTTACATTTACCCTATACCGTGGCCCTGGTGCTTGGTGGCCTGGCGTTGGGGGCGTTGCATCTTTTCGATACCCCGGTACTTACCCATGACCTCGTTTTCAACCTTTTTTTGCCCGGTTTGATTTTTGAGTCAGCCTACCATCTTTCTGCCAGTGCGATGTGGCGGGATCGTCTGGCAATTTTTGGTTTGGCAGTACCCGGTGTTTTCCTGTCCATGGTGGTTACTGCCTATGTGTTTCTCTGGGCTTCGGAATACTTGCCGCACCTTTCCGGTGCGGTGATTCCTCTGGCCGTAGCCTTGGTGTTTGGAGCGGCTGTAGCTGCTACTGACCCGATCTCTGTAGTGGCCATTTTCCGTAAGTTGATGGCACCAGAGCGGCTGACTTTCATGATTGAAAGTGAAAGTCTTTTGAATGATGGAACCGCCATTGTTTTTTTCAGCCTGTTTTTGACTCTTGCCGAAGGGAAATCCATCTCCATTACCCATCTGGGCATTGATTTTGTCAGTGAAGTTGGTGGAGGGGCGCTGCTTGGTTTGATCGTCGGCTGGCTCAGCTCGGAAATCATCAAGCGCATCGGCGATGGAATGGTCGAAATCACCATCACCATTTTGGCAGCTTATGGCAGCTTTCTGCTGGCAACCCAGTTGGGTTACTCGGGCGTGATTGCCACAGTCGTCGCGGGACTGATATGTGGGAACTACGGAGCGCAAAAAGGCATGACGGCATCTGTCCGGATGGCCGTCAATATCTTCTGGGAATATTTGGGTTTTGCGCTAAATTCCCTGATTTTCCTGCTGGTCGGTTTGACCATTAATCTGCTGGATTTAATGCACATCTGGGCGCTTGTTCTGGCAGCCTATGTCGCTGTTACCATTGCCCGGGCCGCTGTTGTCTATGGTATGGGTGCATTATTGAGCCGTACCCGCGCAAAAATCCCTCTAAACTGGAATTTTGTATTAATGTGGGGAGGGATTCGTGGAGCCCTTTCCATGGTTTTGGCACTCAGTCTGCCTGCTGGCCTTCCACATAGAGAATTACTGATTAACCTGGTGTTTGGTGTGGTCTTATTAACCATTCTGGTGCAGGGACTAAGTATTTCTCCCTTGGCCAGAATGCTGAAGGTGCTGGGGAAGGGGGGCGCAGATCAAAAAACGGAAATACAGCGCTTACGGATTTTTCTAGCGAAGTCCGATCTGCTTGAACTCAAAAAACTGGAAAACGAGGGGCTGCGGGATCAGCGCGCTTTGGATGCGTTGATACGCTCACTGGAAGCTGAACAAAAAGAAGCCGCAGATCAATTGCAGCAACTGGACAAGCCAGACACCAACACGATTATGCAGGGCGATTTTGTGCGTTTATATCGTCGTATCCTGCTCGCCCGTAAGGAAAAAATAAATCAGGCGCAAAGGGAAGGGCTGTTAAATGAATTCAGTGCAGAACAATTACTTGTCGATATTGATACGCAGTTGCTGGAAATAGCTTCTCAACCGGAAACGGTGTTCACAAGGATGTCTGCTGTGAAAGAAGTCAGCTCCTTATCGCAAGAGACGTGAATATGAAGTTGCTTATTGCTGCCGGCTATTGCGCCAGGCTAGCCAAAGCAGGGGTATCGCCCATAGGGCAGAAAAAGTATAAATCTGATTCAGTGAAATGAAATGTTGCAGTGGACCCAGTCCGGTAGAGCCGATGCCTTCTCCAATCATCAGCGCGCCAACCAATAGCCCAGCCATTTGCGTGCCTTCCTTGCCGTGCGCAGCTACGCCAAAAGCCATGCTGTAGGGGTAATAAATACCGCAAGCTGCACCGGCCAAGGCAAATGCCAGCAGTAACGCGGTAGCGCTGACCAGATGGGGGATAATGACAAAGCAGGCCGCCATCCCTATAGGCGCCAGGCGATAAACCCAGCGTCGGGAAAGAAAGCGGTCGGGAATGCTGCCCAAAATGAAGCGGGCAACGGTCATACCTCCCCAGAACAGGGATAGTGCCAGGGCGCCGGTTGCGGCAGGAAGGTGGTGGTCGACACTGACCAGCACATTGGCCCAGCTACCAAAGCTGCCTTCACAGATCGCATAAATCACTACTGCAAAAGCGAAGGGCATCATGGAGCGTCGCCAGGCACGTAAGCCGCCCAGTTCGTGCGTATCCGTATCTTCCGCGAGCGGAAATAAGAGTAGAGCGAACCAAAGCAAAAGAATGAGGGCAGGCCAGGCCACCCAGCTCAACCAGCTTTGTGCGCCAGTCAGAATCATGGGCGATACGGCAGTTGCTCCGCCAATGACGGCATTCAGAATGGTGACCGCAGCCGCAGCAGCGCCCGCAAAGAGGAGGGACGCAGCCCGATTGATGGCAGCATTGGTCAAGCCGAACCCGACGCCGAGCATCAGTGTTTCAGCCAGCAGCAACAGAACAACAAACAGCCCGGAACTGAAAAAAGCCGCTACAAGTAAAGCCATGGCGATTGCATTGCTGATGGCTCCCAGACGAAACAGTCCCTTGCTGCCCAAGCGTTTATGAATGGCTCCCGCACTCAACGCCGCCAATATGGCGCCGATGATTTCCGGAAAATACAACATTCCATAGGTGGCGTTACTCATGTCATAGGGCGCGCTGCGCAGGGTAGTGCCCAATGCGGGAATCAGCACAAAAGCGGCTCCCTGCAAAAAACCGGCAATATACACTGCACTGAGCCCGCGTTTCATAGGCCGCCTTTGGCATGCTGAATAATATGCGCGCTGACGCGCAAGGCATTGGCCATGATGGTCAGTGAGGGGTTTACCGCGCTAATAGAGGGCATAAAGCTGGCATCCACCACATAAAGATTGTCCAGATCATGCGCCTTGCAATGAGGATCAAGGACATTGTCGGCAGGATCCTCACCAAAGCGGCAGGTTCCAACCTGATGGGCTGTGGCAGAAATATCCATGGACTGAAAAAATACGCCCATGAACCCGGCTTTTTGCAGAATCTCCCGCCATTTCTGGCAAAGGCGGCGATGACTTTCGCGATTTTTGGGATTCCAGGCCAGACAAATGTTGCCATCGACATCCAGAGTCACCCGGTTGTCGGGATCAGGCAGGTCTTCGGTGGTCAGCCACCAATCTACGGAATGACTGGCAGTCCAGGCGCTGATGGGAATCGGCATCAGCGGTCGCTGAGCATGGAGCAGGGCCGGTGTGACTTTTCCCAATCCCTGAATATGACCCAGTGGATAAGGATAATCCGGGTCTCCAGAGTCTTCGTAAAAATCGTTCAAAGCCAGGGTTTTTTGAAAAATGCTGCGATTTTCCCGACCCGGTTTAATGGCCATGCAGGCGCTATTGAGATGGCACATATAATTGCGACCTACCTGGTCACTCTGGTTTGCCAGTCCTGAAGGATATTTTTCCGACGCAGAAGCCAGCAGGATAGCCGCACTATTGACAGCTCCTGCAGCCAAAACCACCAGCCGGGCCGTAAAGCTTCCTTGATCGGTCTCGACAGATTCCACCGTTTTGCCATTTTTACCGTGGATCAAACGGCGCACCCGATGGCCGGTCAGCATCCGGACATTACGGTGTTGCAATGCGGGGCGGACACCGCACACTTCCGCATCACCCTTGGCATGGAGCATACAGGGAAAGCCATCACAAGTCGGGCAGCGCACGCAGGGGCTTTGTTCAGGTTCATCGGTCAAACGGTGGAGTGCCAGGGGCAGGGGAAAGGGGTGATAGCCCATCTCGCGCAGAGCTTTATCCACAAGAGCGATATCTTCATCATGGGGAAAGGGGGGGTAGGGATAAGCTTTGCGGGGGGCTTCGGTAGGATCGGCACCGGCCTCGCCGTGCGTGAAATACCAGGATTCGGCTTCATCATAAAATGGTGCCAAGTCATTATACGTGATGGGCCAGGCGCGAGTATTGCCACCCTGATGCTGGCGAAGCGCAAAATCCTTGGCGCGGCGACGTAAAACGGCTGCCCCATAAAACTTGGTGTTGCCACCGACATGATAGCCGGTGACGGGTGAGAAGGCTTTGCCGTCCTGATCACGCCACTGCTCATCGGTATGATATCGGTGTTCGCCGAAAACCGTCTGGGGATCCCAGTTTCCCCATTCACGGGGTAAATAATCGCCGCGTTCAAGAATCAGAATTTGCAAACCTGAGTCCGCCAGGGCACGGGCCAGTGTTCCGCCACCCGCACCGCTGCCGATAATAATGACATCGGCATCCATAGTGTCATCCTCCGTGGCGGAAATCCGGATAAATCAACATGCCCCCATCTACAGTAAGGGTGGTGCCGGTGATGTAACTGGCGAGATCGCTCGCCAGAAAAGCCACGACATTACCAATTTCCTGGGGTTTGCCGAGGCGACCCATGGAAATTTTTTTGTCGAGATCTTTCAACGACTGAGGATCGCTCCACACAGATTCGTTGATGGGCGTTTGAATGGCACCCGGGGCAAGGGCAACCACGCGAATGCCCTTGTCCGCCGTTTCCTGGGCCAGGGTTTTGGTGAACATGGATAATCCCGCCTTGGCGCTGGTGTAGGCACTATAGCCTTCCCAGGGAATGAATTCGTGCACAGAAGTGATATTGATGATGACGCCGCGCTGGAGTTTTTCCATGCGCGGGATGGCTGCCCGGGCACAATAATAAGGACCGAGCAGATCAACGCTTAGTACTTTCTCCCAGATTTGTGGGTCATCATCTCCCACCAGGGCGCGCGGCCCGTCCATACCGGCATTGTTGACCAGAATATCCAGCCCCCCAAAAGCCTGCTCAATTTGCTGCACCAGTTTTTCCACTGCAGCCGGATCAGATATGTCTGCCTGGAATGATTGCGCTTTGCCGCCTGCTTTGCTGATGCTGTCCACTACGGCATCGGCCTCATCCTTGCCCTTGCGATAATGGACCGCCACTTCTGCGCCCGCTGCCGCCAGCGTTTCAGCAATGGCCCGTCCCAATCCACCACTGGCACCCGTGACTAATGCCCGCCGTCCCTGCAAATCAAGATGAATCATGACAAAGCTCCTGTAATATCCAGATGAAAATTTTCTCCGATCCAGTCTCCGCTTTCCTGCCAACGGATGGTGAACTGAACGCTTTCTCCCTCGCTTAACTGTTTCAGGGGCAAAATGGCTACGTGGCCCAGTTCCCAGTCTTCCGAGTGGAGATCCTGCACATCCTGCCAGCCGTTAATACCCCAATGGACCGTAAAAGGAGCGCGAAGCAGCAGACGTAACTCCTGACCTGCCGGCAATTGCCGGGGCCTTTGCCGTAAGCGCCAAAGGCGATAGTCAATATCCGGTTTTTTACCTTGATAGCGCTTCCAGGTGGCTGCAGGGCGATCTACGGGTTCGCCTTTCATGAAGCTGTGACACAGTTTGATGTACTCACCGTGAGCCCAGACCAGCGGCATGGCAGAACCACTGGGGTGTCCCGGTTCCAGACCTTTTTCCGGAATCGGGTCAGCTTCCCAGATTTGTTCGGGGAGTAAGCCGCCTTTCCCGGTCATGGCGGCCATGGCTTCAATGTAGGGCAGGGCGCTTTCTCCAGCGGCCAGAGCGTAATGGCCTCGCTCTCCAACCAGTAATGGCCAGCCTCGGCCGATTCCGGTGCCATCAAAGGGGCTACCATCCCGATGTTCGCCATAGCCATCCCCATTATAACGATGCCAAACGGGACCACTGGGGGTGTCGGTTTTGAGCAGGGCGTCCATGATTTTGACCGAGGCAACAATGTGGGCATCGGAAGCGCTGCGCAGTCCATAACGCACCAGTTGCAGAAAATCATTGGCTATTTGCTCGCTGGCGGGAAGATGCGGATCATGGGCACGGTTTTTGATCAATACCCACTCATCTTTGGCACCATCCTGGACCAGAACATCTTCCGGCGTAATGCGCACAAAATAACCGGGTACCTGATACTGTTTGGCCAGATCCGTATCCTTAACAAAGGTCCAGTCTTCCAGCCGTGCATTCCAGTAGTCCGCCAGCATCAGCGCGCATTCCGCGGTTTTACCCCCCAGTAATTCGGCACCCTCCACCAGCGCCGCAATGGCGACTGCCAGCGTAAAAGTATTGACGCCGCCATCTTCCTCCCAGCGATCCTGTCCGGTTACCGGACCTTCGTGGGCAATAAAGTGCAAGGCACGCTGGACCATATCGGCTACGGCAATGTCTTCCAGGGCTTTATGCTGGCGGAGCAGCGCGGCCAGTAAAATGGGAAACCCGGTTTCATCCAGTTGGACACCTTGCCAAAATGGTTTGCCACCGAGCCACTGGTTTTGCAGCCAATGACCATCGGCCTGCTGGGTGCTGATGAGATAAGTCAGCACCTGTCGGGCTTCCCGGGTGGCCCCCATGGCGACCAGCGCTCCAGCACTTTCGACCAGATCCCGGGACCAGACCAGATGATAGCCGCCGCGACTGGTACTGGCTTCACCCCAAGGCACCGAAAGGCTGGCGACCAGCGCACCGGGAAAAGTACGGTCCTCGTGGACCTTGAGAACATTGTTGGAGCGTGCATAAAGGGTTTTTGCCGCATCGGGAAGCTTACTGGCGAAGTTGCGGGGGCGGGGATGCTTTTTGTGCCAGGCATGCCACAAATCCGTATAACTGGATGACGTGGCCTGGAAACCATTCGCCAGCGCGCTCCAGGCATTGGTCGCGGCGGCTTCTTTGCTGGAGCCCAGCCCTAAAGCCAGAGTACCCTGACGGGGCATTTGACCGGCCAGGGCCACCTCACCGGGTCCGGCTTCCCCATATTCCCAGAGCATGCGTCCATGGTCATGAAAATCCTGCCACAGGTCGCTGGCACCGACCTCCCCAACGCTGCAGCGTTCCAGCGCCGCGTAACCGGTAGAATTCCGGCAGGCGAGAGCCAGTCCGAACGGACCCTGTTCTGCCCAAAGCACCTTGCGACCTTCCCAGTTTCCGACCCAGGCTCGATTGTTTTCGGCATCTTCCCCGAGTCGCGCTGAACACAACAGATAGGGGCGGAGACTGGAATCCCCCTCCAGCTGAAAATCGACGAGCAGCACATCACGGTCAGGATCAGCACAGACCTTGATGGTAAAATCAAAACGCTCGTGATGATGGCGGATGATGGGTAGCGGTACCTGCGGATCATCCAGTTCCAGAGCTGGCTCTGGCAGGGTTTTCAGTTCCTGCCAAAATCCTTGATCATCGGCAATAATAAATCCGAGATCACGCACCTGTGGAATATCAATGCGTGGGTAAAAAACTTCGGTAATGATGCCGCTGCCGGTGGTGAACCACAACTTGCTGGTGCCCAGCGCTGTCCCTACACAGGACTTCTGGGCGGTAGACCATACCGGATGACGCCACTGTGCTGCCGGTGCCTTACTGGCTGACTCCATATAATCACTCCTGAATGAATGTCTGTGGATTGCAAGCACCGGCTGGGGTTATTCGATGATCAAAAGGCGTTGTTCCTCCGGTACCCATTCCTGAAACAATAAAGAGATTAACCTTTGTGCTTGGGCAGAACGCCCGCTTTTTCAAGATAAACAGGCAATACGGCCACTACGCGCATACCCCGTTGAACATCAGGATCTTTGAGCATGTGATACAGACCGGATAGTCCTCCGGCTTTGCCGGTGGCCTCATGTTCGGCAGCATCCGCAAGGGCAGCAGCCATTAACTTTCCACTTTGCATGAGACTCGCAGCGGAGTTCATCAGCGGACTATCCTGACTCTTTTGCACGAATTGTCCCAGCAGGCTTTCCAGGTCAATGGTTTCGGCAAAAAGACCGATCTGACGACTGAGGTCTGCAACGCGCTGCAGGTTGCCATCGTCCTGCATCTGTTTCAGCAGGCGCAAGGCTTCGACAATGGTGGTATCGGCCGAGGTTTCCTGCCATATATCACCCAGTTCCTTGATTTTGGCCACCACAGCACTACCCGCAGGTCCCTGGAGAAATTCCATAACGGCATTTACTTTCGGGATGATTTCTCCAAACATCTGCAGGGCAGATAACCACTCTGCCAAAGGCATTTCATGCAGTTTGTTCAGCAGACCGGGGATGAAAGGCTTCAATAACGCTATGCTCTCGGTCACAAAGGCGGCGTTTTCACGGACGAGAGACAAAAGACCGCTTTCACGCAGGACTTTAAGCGTATCAAGCAGCTCTTCAATGCTACCTTCCAGATCATAGCGTTCATTCCAGGTACCGGCTTTGAGGGCCAAATCCATGGGCAGGTTTCCTGCCGGGCTGCCCATAAAGCTTTCGCTACCATGGGCAAGATCGCCCAAACGGGCAAGACCTGCCCATTGTTCCGGTGTGAGTTGAGGGGTGAAAGATTCTTGTGCTGCCATAATGCATCTCCCTTGATTTATATCATGCCAATAGTAAAAAAGGGCCTTACGGCCCTCGTTTTTCAGGCTGCGAAGAGCTTTTCGGCCAGTAATTTAGAAGCGTCAAGCCCCCATTCCGGCATTTTACCCTTCGTCTTGAAGAAGAGATTTTTGTACTGCATTTTCAGCAAGAAGGGCATATGGCCCATTTTGAGGACCTGGTCGGGACCACCAAACCAGCTGTTGGAACGAATATAAAAGGCCTGATTATTACCCATGTCACCAATACAATAGACTACTGGCTCCAGAGGTTTGTCGGCTTCTGCCGGAGCCATTTTCCCCAGGTCCTTGGCGATTTGCTTGGCGACAATCTCGCTTTGGGCATGACCAATTCCGCCCAGTTTCGGTACCGTAATGGCGGCCGCGTCACCCGCTGCAAAAACATTGGGATACTTGGGATTACGCATGGTCACATCCGTCACCACAAAGCCTTCGTTATCGCTGATAGGCAAGCCTTTCATGAAATCATGGGGAACCCAGTCCGGGAAAACCAGTTTCAATTCGGCTTCAATGTTTTTTCCGCTGGCCAGTTCAATACCGTCTTTGGTAATGCGGGTAATATCTTTGGCTTCATTGACATAGTTGAAACCCATCCCCCCGGCGATTTCAAGGAGCTTGCCCACCACTTTTTCACCAGCATCTTCAGCAATCAGAGAAGCCGGGGTAAAAACCGTGACTTTATCGGGACCGCCCTTGCCGTGCTGACCTAACCAGGTAGCCATGGACAACATGGTTTCCACGGGCGGGCCTTCACAGGCTGCTTCGGCAGTGGGGAAAGCATGACCACCATACAATTTGATGTCTTTGGTCCCATCGCCTTGATGGAAGCGGGCAGAACCAATGGCTACCGGGCCACCTTTGTATTCATGAGCCAGGAAGTGACGCAATTTGTTACCGTAATAAAAATCGCTGACCGTATGACCATGTTCGGCAAATCCTTCGATTTTATCATAGGCCAGACGATTGCCCACGGCCACAACCAGATAGTCATAAGACATGCTTTCGGGCGCAGCACCGGGACGTTCATTCGGCACAAAATCCACACGTTTGGCGTCCGGGTCAATGGCTTTGATTTCAGCCTGAATAAAACCAATATCATCTTCATCCAAAGTGCTGGGGATATCCATCGCCAGAGTTTTACTGGGATCGCGTCCCTCAAATACTTCGGCGGGCACATTAGGCACAAACAACAAGAAATTCTTACGATCAATAACGGTGATGCGCACCGACTCTCCACAGAGCTCACGTACTTTTTGTGCTGAAGCGAGACCGGCAAAATTACCACCAAGAACGACAACATGGGGCTTCATAGATGTTCCCTCCGTTTTTTCGTCATGAAATTGCAATAATTAACATCCAAATTGAATGAATGTCTCCTTACTAAGAGTAGTAGATAATCTCAAAAGTTCAACAAAAAACTTTTTTGGATGGTTATCCGGTTCATTATATTAATACGGTTTTATATTTTTATTGGGTTATAAATTATCAGGTTTTGCCAGATTGTTTTTCTTCAGCTTCTCGAAAATATCCAGGGCCCACTGTCTGGCTTCATGATGATCAATAAGCCGTTGAGGATAATTGCCTCCCAGAACAACACCTGCCTTTTTAAGAAGGTCCTGATCTGCCGCCCAAGGCTGGTGAATAAAGCGATCGGGCAGAGCGGATAATTCCGGAAGCCAACGGCGCAGATATTTTCCTTCGGGATCAAATTTTTCTCCCTGTAATACCGGGTTAAAAATCCGGAAATAGGGAGCTGCATCTGCACCTGAACCGGCAACCCATTGCCAGGAGGCGCTGTTATTAGCCAGATCCGCATCCACCAGAGTATCCCAAAACCAGGCTTCTCCCTGTTGCCAGGAGACCAGAAGATCCTTGATGAGAAAACTTGCGCAAATCATTCGGACCCGATTATGCATCCAGCCACTCTGCCAAAGTTCGCGCATGCCTGCATCGACAATCGGATAACCCGTTTGTCCAGACTGCCAACGCTCCAGCAAAAGCGCATCTTTTTGCCAGGGAAAATTGGCGAACTCCGGGCGCAGTGGCGTGTCCGGTAACTTCGGAAAATGAAACAGTAAATGCCAGGAAAACTCACGCCAGCCCAGTTCCCGCAAAAAATGCTCCCCTTCATCCGTAAGCTCAGGATGTTGACGCAAGTAAAAACGCGTTTCCTGCCATATCTGACGAGGACTGATTTCACCATGACTCAGGTGCGGAGAAAGTCGGGATACGGAATTTTGAGCAGGAAAATTCCGCCCTTCACTGTAGTTCGCCAGTGATTCATCCAAAAATTGCTGAAGTCTGTTTTTGGCGCCGGTTTCACCGGGAGCCCAGGATTTCGAAAAGCGTTTGGCCCAATTTGGTTTTTGGGGAAGCAGATGCCAATCGGTCAGAGTCTCAGTTGCCAGATTTTGGGTTAGTTCATGCGGTAAAGCCGAAAAATCGGGTTCTGGTAATGCTGGCGCAATACTGAAGCGCGCCAGGAGACTTTTCCAGAAAGGTGTAAAAACCTTATAGGGTTTCTCGTCATGATGATGCAACCAGGGTTCAACCAGGCAATCACCCATAAACGAGCGCACAGCAATGCCCTGGCTGCGCAACTCGGCCTTGATGGCGGTATCCTGAGCTATTCCGGCAGGATCATAGCGGCGATTCCAGAAAACTGCTCGCGATGAACTTTCAGCAATGATTTCCTGCAAAATCTGCAGAGGTTTCCCACGTCTGAGTAGCAAAGGCAAACCATGCCGGGCAAGGGCTTCCTGTAATTGTTGCAGGCTATGATGCCGCCACCAGAGCTCGGCAGCACCGGCCTGCTCATCAGCATCGAGAATGTATAGCGGTATTACTACCCCTTCCTGGGAGGCTTCCCACAAGGCCGGATGATCAGCGAGACGAAGATCCCGGCGCAACCAGGCAATCGTAATGGTCATCCTGTAGCCCCATAGTGTAGATAATCCAAGCCGCTAACCAGCAGATGAATGGTCGTCTGCTGCAAGCGATGTTTGCTCAGAACAGGTTCTTGATGGTGTCCATCAATTTGCTTCCCGTATCTGTTCCCGCACTGCTGCTGGTTGAAGCGGTGGAAGAAGTGGGTGCAATGGGGGGGTAACCCGCCAGATAATCACTGACTCCAATGATGTTGCTGCCGCCACTGATAGTGGGGCCGGTGACCGAAGGCGGACGGAAAAAGCCCGTCGCCGGATTCCCAGCCATGGCGGTACGCATATAGTGAATCCAGATCGGCAAGGCTTCTCGTGCCCCGGCGGCCCAGCGTCCCATGGTATGGTTGTCATCATAACCCACCCAGACGCTGGTGGTCATGCGGGGGCTGAAGCCATTGAACCAGGCGTTGTTTTCATTGTTGGTGGTGCCGGTCTTGCCAGCAATATCATTACGTCCGAGGCTTTGCGCTGCCACACCCGTACCAATTTTAATGACCTGCTGCATCATTTGCGTCATCAAGTAGGCGACGCCTGGAGGTATGGCTGTCTGCTGGGGTGGGGGGGCATAGCCCATGGGGCAGTTCAGCAAGGAAATCTGGGTTCCCCGCCCATTAACAATTTTGGTAATGAGGTAAGGGTTGGGTAGAAAACCACCGCTGGAAAATACCGAATAGGCTCTGGCCATTTGCAGAGGGCTGTAATCTCCGGCACCCAGGACCATGGAAGGCACCTCTGGAACCTGTTTGGCAGGAAACCCAAAACGCTGCACATACCGGGCGGCGTAGGGGATACCAATATCCATCAAAATGCGGACACTGGGGACGTTGTGGGAGTAAGCCAGATTGGACCATACCGGTATCGGCGTGTTCGAGAACTGCTTGCTGTAGTTGGTCGGCGCATAAACCTGTCCATCGGGCAGGGTGATGGACAGAGGGGTATCCGGTATGGGGGTCTGGGGCGTCATGTAAGTGCTTTGACCGGATGCCAGAAGTGCCGGTGCATCCATGGCCGCTGCATAGACAAAAGGTTTAAAACCTGAACCGGGTTGCCGATAGGCAAATACCGCACGATTAAAGTGGCTGAGTTCGTAGCTGAATCCACCCACCATCGCGTGAATAGCGCCGTTGCGGCTGTCGAGACTGACTAGCGCGCCCTGTACCTTGGGAATCTGGGTAAGCTGCCAGCCCGGATCTTTTCCGGCAGAAGACCAGACATTGGCACCCCATTCCTGCCCGGCTCCAGCGGTCATCGCATGCATGTAGGGACGCAGCCAGATCAGGTCGCCACTATGCAAAACGCTATCGACCTGACTCGGTAGGGGGCTGTTGAAACGCAGTCGGGCCCAGCGCACATCACGCAGGGTCATGGTGATGTTTTTCTTGCCCTCCAGCGAAACGGTGGCGGTTTTACTGTCGGCGCTAACGACTACCCCCCATCTCATATTGGCCGGGTCATGGGGGGGAAGGGCATCCGGGCGCTTTCCGGCAAGGGCAGTTTGCAGGGCATCTCCACTCAAACGGGCAACAGGGCCACGATAGATTTTCGGGTCCATGCTCGAAAGTCCCATGTCGTAGTTTTCCAGTCCTACGGCTACCGCTTCGTTGGCGGCAACCTGATCTTTGGGAATGATACTGGTGTATACCTTGAGTCCTGAGCGATAGGTAAAATCACTGCCAAATTGCTGGGTCAGCCAGCTCGCGATCCAGTCGGTGACATAAGGGGCACTATCTGAAGCCTGGGCATGGAAGCGGGAAAGAACAGGTTCAGCATTGGCTTTGGCTGCTTCAGCCTTGGTAATATAACCGCGATTTACCAGACGTTTAAGAACATAAGCGCGGCGTTTTTTGGCAAGATCCGGATTCATGACCGGATTTAATACCGAGGGTGCTGGCGGGAGTCCGGCAATAGTAGCCATTTCACCCAGTGTCAGTTGTTCGACACTCTTGCCGTAATAAGTGCGAGCGGCGGCTTGAACGCCATAGGCACCCTGACCCAGATAAATTTTATTAAGATACAGTTCCAGAATCTGTTTGTGAGTAAAGTGATCCGCCAGTTTGTAAGCCAGTAAAATTTCGGCAATTTTACGGGTGATGGTCTTTTGTGGAGTGAGATAAAAATTACGGGCTACCTGTTCGGGGATGGTGCTGGCCCCCTGCACAGGAGCCATGTGGATCAAGTCAACCAACGCCGCACGAACGATACCAGGATAACTGACCGGATAGTACAGTGGATTATTACTGTAAAAACGGGCGTTCTCTGCGGAGATGAAAGATTCCTGCAATTTGACCGGTATCTGGTCAATGGGCAAGGCATAGCGCATTTGCGGGCCGACTTCCTGGAGCAACGAACCGTCCGCTGCATAAATCCGCAGGGGTTCATCGGGATGCCATTCTTTCAGTTCATGAACGGGCGGCAGGGTTTCCCAGATACGATACACATAAATGCTGATACCAATGAAAATATTGATGATGATCAGGGCGATGATCAATAAAATCCAGCGTCCATAACGAGGACGTTTGGGTGCCTTGCCACGCGTACGGGGGCTGCCGGTTTGAGCCATGCTGTTTCTTCCATTTCCTGAATGCTTGGCAAAAGAGAGAGGAGACTGCCTTTTACCAAGTATCCTGTTGCCGTTTTGTCATTGCGAGACGGCTTATGGCGCAATACTATACCACCATGGATCTAAAGAGTCGCTTCGCCCCTAGCCCCACCGGCTATCTTCATCTGGGAAACGCCCGCACCGCCTTGTTTGCCTGGTTGGCAGCACGAGCTGTAGCGGGTCGTTTCGTTCTGCGGCTGGAAGATACAGACCAGTCCCGCTCACCGCAAATTTATGAAAAAGCCCTGTTGGAAGATTTGTGCTGGCTGGGTCTGAACTGGGATGAAGGCCCTGACATCGGTGGCCCGGTGGCTCCCTATCGACAGATGGAACGCCTGGATATTTATCATCAATACTACGAAACCCTGCTGGCAGCGGGACAGGCCTACCCCTGTTATTGCAGTGCCGAGGATCTGGCCGCAGAACGAGCGGTGCAACGGGCTTCAAGCAAGTCACCGCGCTATGGCGGGCGTTGTCGACATCTGAATGCGGAGCAGCGCCGTGATCTTGAAGCCAAGGGTATTCAGCCGGTGTTGCGCTATCGGGTGCCCGATTCGGGAATGTTGACCGTGCCCGACCGGGTCTGGGGTGAGCGCAGCTACGCTCTGGCCGATCTGGGTGATTTTGTCATTCGGCGCAGTGATGGCAGCCCGGCCTTTTTCTTCGCCAATGCGGTGGATGACGCCCTGATGGGGGTGAATCTGGTTTTGCGTGGAGAGGATCATCTCAGCAATACCCCGCGTCAGATTCTGATTTTGCAGGCGTTGAATTTGCCCGTACCCGAATACGCCCATCTGCCGCTTCTGCTGGGTAGTGATGGTCAGCCCCTGTCCAAACGCCACGGCGCGGCCAGTTTGCGTGATCTGCAATTTCAGGGTTATCTCCCGGCAGCCGTGCGCAATTATCTGGCCCGTCTCGGTCATCACTATGCGGAAAGTGACTTGCTGGATGATCAGGTTCTGGCTGCTGGTTTTTCGGTGGATAAAATCAGCCGTGCGCCGGGGCATTTTGATGTCGTTCAGCTTCAGCATTGGCAGCGTCTGGCTCTGCAGGAGTTGAGCGATGCACAGCTATGGGAGTGGCTGCTTGCCGCCAATTTGCCCAATGTTAGTATTGAAAATCGATTAGTGGAAAAGATGTTGAAGGCTGTTAGCGAAGATGAAGATCTGCCAATAAAGTTTGTCGCAGCAGTGCGCGCCAACATTTTGTTTCCCGAAGAGGCCGTGGATTGGGCAAGGCGTTGTTTTGCCGATGAGGCATTCGCTGAATTGGAAAAAGAAGACGCGGCACTTGCCGCCCTTGCGGAAGCCCCGGCGGAATTCTGGCCGTTGGCCGCGATGCTTCTCCAGCAGTCAGCCGGAGATTACCGGATCTGGACCAAAACCCTGCAGCAGGAAAGTGGATTAAAAGGGAAATCCTTGTTTATGCCCCTGCGGGCAGCCTTGACAGGACGTAGTCATGGTCCCGAACTGGCAGCCCTCCTGCCTTTAATTGGTATGGAGCGCGCGCAACAGCGCCTGCGTACTGCCCCCAGCGTATTATCTGAAGCGAGAAAGTAATGTCGCCATTCCTGCCGTCCATCACTCTTTATGACACCCTGCAACGTGACAAGACCCCTCTGGAACCGGCAACGCCGGGGCAGGTGGGCATTTATGTTTGTGGTATGACGGTTTATGACTACTGTCATCTGGGTCACGCCCGGGTCATGGTCACTTTTGATACAGTGGTGCGTTATTTGCGGGCACGGGGCATGAAAGTGACCTATGTGCGTAATATTACCGATATTGACGACAAGATTATCCGTCGTGCTCTGGAGCAGGGCGAGTCTATTCAGTCGCTGACCACGCGTTTCATTGAGGCCATGCACGCCGATGAAGCTGCCTTGCTCTGCCAGAAGCCGGACCTGGAGCCGCGTGCTACGGAGCATGTGGGTGCCATGCAAAACATGATTGCAGAGTTGATTGAACGGGGACACGCCTACGCAGCAGCCAACGACGATGTGTATTACGCCGTGCGGAGTTTCCCGGAATATGGAAAGCTTTCGGGCAAATCCATTGATGAACTCAATTCGGGCGCGCGCGTGGAGTTGGGCGAAGATAAACGCGATCCCCTGGATTTTGCCCTCTGGAAAGCGGCCAAGCCCGATGAACCCTCCTGGGCTTCACCCTGGGGTGAGGGTCGGCCCGGCTGGCATATAGAGTGTTCTGCCATGTCGGCAGATGCCTTGGGCTGCACTTTTGATATTCATGGTGGCGGCGCCGATTTGCAGTTTCCGCACCATGAAAATGAAATTGCCCAATCCCAGGGGGCGGGTTGCGCCTTTGCCCACTACTGGATGCATAACGGCTTTGTGCGCATCAATGACGAAAAAATGTCCAAGTCCTTGAATAATTTTTTGACGGTGCGCGAACTTCTCCCTCTTTTTTCAGGCGAAGTGCTGCGCTTTTTTATTCTT
Source organism: Acidithiobacillus sulfurivorans (assembly GCF_018853815.1). Classification (GTDB taxonomy): domain Bacteria; phylum Pseudomonadota; class Gammaproteobacteria; order Acidithiobacillales; family Acidithiobacillaceae; genus Acidithiobacillus; species Acidithiobacillus sulfurivorans. The sequence goes on from NZ_JAAOMP010000028.1 coordinate 48,969, forward strand.
TCCAGCCAATATCGCAGTCCCTTGCATTACAGTGAAGAAGGGTTGGAGCAGGCCCGTGCCGGTTTGACGCGCCTATACACGGCGCTGCGCGGCATGCCAGCACGCCAAATTGTGCCCGAATTGGGCAGTGAATGGCGGGAGCGCTTTCATAGCGCCATGAGTGATGACTTTCATACTCCGGCGGCGCTCGCCACCCTTTTTGACCTTGCCCGGGAAATCAATCGCTTGCGAGGTGAGCAAAGCGAGGTGGCAGCACCCTTGGCCACCCTCCTGCGCGAACTGGCAGCCATGCTGGGAATATTGCAGGAAGACCCGGAAAGCTATTTCCGGGGTTCCAATGAAAGCGATAATGCCTGGATTGAAGAGCGCATAGCGGCTCGTCTTGCCGCCCGCCAGCAAAAAGATTTTGCGGGTGCAGATGCCATTCGTGCGGAATTAGCTGCTGCAGGAATTATTCTGGAAGATGGCCCTGCCGGCACCAGTTGGCGACGGCAAGGAGCCTGAATTGCAGAGCGGCAGCCGCTTTACGAATTAATCGTCGTTAAGCGGCAGGGACTGCTGACCGGGGTCTTCAACACTTTCTGCCGTTTCAGTAAACAGCGGCAAATGCCAGTCTTCAGGACTTGTTACAGTAGCTGCTGTCGAGGAACTCTCGGTGGCAGAAGGTTCCGCCAGCTCGGTCAATGGCTCCGCAGAGGGCTCTGCAGCTTCAGAATCAGGAGTCAGGACAGTCTGGACGGACTCTGTTGCGGAGCTCATGGTTTCCGGGGCTGAATCAGGCTGTATCTCCGCCGCTTCCAACATTTCCGCCCGGGTTTCTTCCTGAGCTTCCGCTGGCGCTTCCTCGACTGCGGCGATGACAGCAGGCTCGGTAGTGATGCTCTCGGTAAGCACTTCTGTGCTCACCGGAGTGGCTACCAGCATTTGATGCCAGTCGTCCGTGGCAGGAACCGGTCCAGGATAGATCAGCAGTTCACGCGGCGCAGGCTGTTCAAGTTTTGCCGATGTTTTGGCCGCTGCCTTAGGCGCTGCATGGGTGGTTTCCGGAGTGGCTTCCTCGGTCTCCATTTCCTGAGCGTTTTCGTTCTCTCCCGAATTACCCTGGGTCGAACGCCGGGCTCTGGCCCGCCGACCTCCGCGCCGCCGCCGGCGGCCCCGGTTTTCTTCGCCGGAGTTTTCTTCGCCTACTTCACTTTCGGGAGCAGGCGGCGTTTCACCGCCTTGACTTTCTGCCAGAAAGGTAGCCGCGTCCACAGGAACATAACGCGATACCAAAGCGCGTACCAGGCGGGCGAGAATCCCTTCCTCAGGCACAGCGGGCTTGTTGGTGTCGCCAGTATTTTTGCTTTTGGCTGCCGGTGCCTGTGCACGGAGCGGGGGAAGCACATCGGGCGGTGGCGGTGCAGTCAGCGGACTCAGCGCCGCAGATTCGGTACCAGGACGGCTGGGACGTGCGGGTAAAGCATTATTCAGGTTTTGTGGCAAAGCCTGCGTGGCGCTCGCCTCCATGCGAGTGCGCTCAATGTTGTAGTGCGGTGTTACCAACTCCGGCTTGGGAATAATGACAATGCGGGTTTCTGTTTTTGCCTCAAGTTCGAGAATCGGCAGACGTTTCTCGTTGAGCAGATAAATGGCCACATCGACCGGTACTTCACACTGCACTTCAGCAGGCCCGGGTTTCATGCATTCTTCCTGCAGCAAGCGCAGCACATGCATGCTGGTCGCCTCACAGCCGCGAATCTGACCCGTACCATTACAACGTGGGCAGGGTTCCGAAGAAGCTTCTTCCAGACTGGCTCCCAGCCGCTGCCGGGACATTTCCATCAAACCAAAGCGGGAAATACGGCCAAGCTGTACCCGCGCCCGATCCAGCTTAAGGGCTTCCTTGAGCTTGCCTTCCACTTCACGTTGATGTTTAGGGGATTCCATATCAATGAAGTCCACCACAATCAGGCCGCCCAGATCTCGCAGACGGATTTGGCGGGCAATTTCTTCCGCCGCTTCCAGATTGGTGCGGAAAGCGGTTTCGGCAATATCCTGACCCTTGGTGGAACGGCCCGAATTGACGTCCACGGCAACCAGCGCCTCGGTATGATCAATGACAATGGCCCCGCCCGACTCCAGCCGCACTTCCCGGCTGAATGCCGATTCAATCTGCTGTTCAATTTGATAGCGGCTGAAGAGGGGCACGTCGTTATCGTAATATTTCAGGCGGTGCACCATTTTCGGCATCATGGCGCCCATAAACTGCACGGCAGCGTTATAGGCCCCTTCCTCATCAATGAGAACTTCACCAAAATCTTCCGAAAAGTGATCGCGCAGGGCCCGGACGACCACATTCCCTTCCTGGTAAATCAGAAAAGGGGCGGCACGGGGTGCGGCCGTATCGACAATGGCTTGCCAGATTTGTTTCAGATATTCGAGATCACGATGCAGCGCCTCGAGTTCTTGACCAATACCGGCAGTACGGGCAATGACGCCCATATTTTCCGGAATATCGAGAAGTTGAAGATGCTGACGAATCTGGGTGCGATCATCACCCTCAATGCGTCGGGAAACGCCGCCCGCCCTGGGATTATTGGGCATCAGGACCAGATAGCGACCGGCCAGGCTGACAAAGGTGGTGAGAGCAGCACCCTTGCTGGAGCGCTCTTCCTTGTCCACTTGAACAATGACTTCCTGACCTTCGCGAATCAGCTCTTGAATACGCTTGCGGCCCTGGCCGGATTCCTGTTGCTGAAAGTATTCACGGGCAATTTCCTTGAGGGGCAGAAAGCCGTGACGTTCGGCGCCATAATCAACAAAAGCCGCCTCCAGGCTGGGCTCTACACGGGTGATTTTGCCCTTGTAGATGTTGCTCTTTTTTTGTTCCTTGTAGGCGCGTTCAATATCCAGGTCGAGGAGTTTTTGACCATCTACCAAAGCCACCCGCAACTCCTCTGCATGGGTAGCGTTAATCAACATCCTTTTCATAAGTTCTTCTTTCTCCGGCGCTCAACCCGCATGCTCAATAAAGCAGGCCGGGGAGCGCAGCGTTTGTAATTGGGACCGAAAGGCTTGCCCTTCGATGCTAAAATGGGGGCCGCACTCTGTTAGCGCAGCGTCCTCAGTCGCAATATATGCCATAAAAGAATAGAATCGCAAACGAAAAAATGCAGGGGCGGTGAAAATATGGCGGAAAACGGAGTGCGACAGTGGCTGGTGACCGATGCGGAAGCGGGCCAGCGTCTCGACAATTTCCTCCTGCGGGTCATGAAAGGCGTGCCCCGTTCTCACATCTACAAAATCCTGCGTAGTGGCGAAGTGCGGGTCAATAAAGGCCGGGCGCGTCCCCATTACCACATTGCCGTTGGCGATGTGTTGCGCCTGCCGCCGGTGCGGGTTGCTGAGCCCAGTGATCCGGCGGTTCTGCCTGCCCACCTGCGCGGACAACTGGAATCTGCCGTACTTTTTGAAGACAGCCATGTGCTGGTGCTGAACAAACCCAGTGGTCTCGCAGTCCATGGGGGCTCCGGTTTGAGCTGGGGCATTATTGAAGCCCTGCGCCAACTGCGGCCCGAAGCCCGCGAGCTGGAACTGGTGCATCGCCTGGATCGCGACACTTCCGGTTGTCTGTTGCTCAGCAAAAAACGCTCGGCACTGCGCGCGCTGCACGAGGCCTTGCGCCAGGGGCAGATGGAAAAACAATATCTGGCCCTAACCCTGGGTGACTGGAAAGACAAAACGCGCTCCGTGCGCTTGGCCTTGCGCAAAAACACCCTGCAATCCGGAGAACGCATGGTGCGGGTGGATCCAGTTGACGGTAAACCCGCGCATACGCGTTTTTTGTTGCTAGAGCATTTTCCCGGTGCGGCTTTATTGCAGGCCGATCTGGATACCGGACGTACTCACCAGATCCGGGTTCATCTACAGGCCATAGAACACCCGGTGGCGGGTGACGAAAAATATGGCGACGCAGCTTTCAATCAGCGTATGCGCAGTCTGGGTTTGCGCCGCCTGTTTCTGCACGCGGTCAGCATTCGTTTTACGCATCCTCGCGATCAGCAACCCATGCATATCCAGGCCCCGTTGCCCACAGAGCTGGAAGGATTACTTCAGCAATTACGACAGGAGCCCAAATCATGAATCCCATACTCCAGGATCGCCGTCTGATCATATTCGACTGGGATGGCACTTTGATGGACAGCATTCCCACTATTTGCCGATGCCTTACCCATGCATTCGCCTATGCCGGACTGGCCGATCGCGGCGAAGAGCAATATAAGGAAATTATTGGCCTGGGCCTTGGTGATGCGTTGGCGGTTCTCGCCCCCGATGCGGACGAAAACTTACGTTCCCGCATTCTGGAGGGGTATCGGAATTGCTTTTTTGCCACTCCCGCAGTCGATATGCCACTTTTCCCTGGAGTGGAGCAGGCTGTCATTGCCCTGGCTGATGCCGGTTTTCAAATTGCTGTGGCAACGGGCAAGGCGCGCCGTGGTCTGGACAAGGTGCTGAGCGAAAACCCGCACCTGGCTGGCTGCATCAGTGCCAGTCGTTGCGCGGACGAAACCCGCTCCAAGCCCGATCCCCTCATGCTCGAACAGCTCCTGGATCATTATGCGTTGACACCTGAAGCCGCCGTCATGGTCGGGGATACCGTCCATGATATGGAAATGGCGGTAGCGGCAGGAGTGCTGCCTTTAGGGGTGCTTTGCGGCGTTCATGATACCCAACGATTAACTCAGGCGGGTGCGGCGCTGTGCTTGCCTGATCCAAGATTTTTGATTGTTGAGGGTGTTTGAAGCGTTGTTCATGCTATTCATCCGGTTGGCTTTGCCTTAACTGATGCTTTTTTGACAATATTGAGTATCAAAGAGGAGAGCAACCCATGCATCCAAACATCGCAGAATTTCCGCATCCTGAACGCATCGGAACCTTCCGCGAGTTCGGACCGTTTGGTATTCCCTACCAGATACTCAGGGAAGGCCACGATACCGCGAAGGGCTGGTCTGTCGAGATTGAGGTGCCACACAAACAGGGGAACGCTGGAATATCCGCTGAAGGACGCTCTTGACGATCCAGAGGCACGCTAGTGTTCGCCATCGCCTTTAACCTGACTGTTAAGGAAGTCACAAAGCATCCTCTACTTGATGCAGGAAGTATCCTTCTATACTCAACGGTTAAGACGCTCTATGCTCAGCATTCAGGTCAGGAAGTCTTAAGTAACCATGGTAGAAGAAATTGAAAACATCATACTGGAACACCTGAAACGCTTTCAGGTCGGGCAAGATCGCATCGAGCGTGAGCTGAAAGAGGGAAAAAGCCGGGTCACGACCCTGGAGGCAACGGCGTCAACGATCATGCAATACTTGGCGCAAATGTCAGGCTCAATCGCCGAGCAGCATGTGCGCTAAGACAATTTGGAAGATCGTATCCAACGTGTGAAACAGCGCCTGAAATTTATCATTTTTTAGCAGAAAAAAGCGTCAATATGGTTTACGCTTAGCCTGACTCATATTCCGCAAATTATTTCAATCTATCAAGCGGTTAAAAATTAATTTTCAGCGCAGTTGTGTGGTAAAAGCGTCATGCTGACGTATGGCAAAAAATGGCGCTGATTAACAGCCAAAACGTCTTTTGTCTGATTGCGAACGGAAGCCGCGACATGCAAAGCGTGCTTGCTCGCCGCTTGCTGGGTGCTTGATCCGCAACCCCTGTTGGCTGGTAAAGACGGATTGCGGTTATCCTTGGCGGGTACTCAGGACAGGTTGCCCGTGGTTTTCGATGGCGCTCGCATTGGGCTGCCCCTCAATGGCACGCTGAGCTCCCATATCTTGAAATCGTCATCAATTCGTGTCGGACGATACGCAGATTTAAGACGGAGTGGTTGACCTTCATGTCATGAAATACTTTACTTAATCCGCAGTCATCGCTAACATGCCGCGCTTATGTTTTCCGCTAAAACCAATAGTCTGCATCTTGCCAAAGTGACTGGCCCTGGCGATCGCCTGGAAGGTCCGGTTGATCTTGCTGCATGGAGCCGTCTAGCGGCGGCGATAGCAGAGTTGGAATCGGTGCAGGCAGATCTGGATTTGCAGCGAACTGGTTCAGTCGTATTGGCAGATGGATTTATAGAGGTTTCTGGACAAATTCGCTGTGAACGTTGCCTGGGAAACATGCCTTTATCCTTAAATGTGCCCGTGCATAGCGGTTTGGCTGAAACCGAAGAGATGGTCAGTACGTTGGATCCGGATCTGGACATCGTGTTGGCCGATAAGGGTGTTGTGGCATTGCAGGCGTGGTTGGAAGACGAGGTTCTGCTGGCTTTGCCCATGATTCCGCGTTGTGCGGAGTGGCAATCTGGCACTTGTCCGGTATCCGGACTGGAAGCATTTATTATTGTTGATTAATGGAGATTTGAGACATGGCCGTACCACAAAGTAAAACCTCCCATTCACGTCGTAATATGCGTCGTGCCCATGATTTTCTGGTAACCGTCAATCGCTCGGTCTGTGCGAATTGTGGCGCAGCCAAGTTGCCTCATCACGTTTGCCCCGAGTGCGGATTCTACAAGGGCCGTGAAATGGTCAAGAAGTCTGTGGAAGCCTGAGTGACTTGCTGAACCGGCACAACGCGAGGTTGTTCTCATGCCGCATATAGCGGTAGACGCCATGAGCGGAGACAATGGCCCGTCGACGGTCATTTCTGCCATCAAGGATCTGGTGCAGAATTACCCCGATGTCACTTTTCATCTGGTCGGGGACAGCCATATCCTGAAAAGTGAATTGCAACGCATGCACCTTCAGGATTCGGAGCAGGTGAAAATCCACCATGCCAGTCAGGTGATAGGTATGGATGAGGCACCTTCCCAGGCATTGCGGGGCAAGCGCGATTCATCCATGCACGTAGCCATTGCCCTGGTTCGCGATGGGCATGCAGATGCGGTGGTCAGTGCGGGCAACACCGGTGCCTTGATGGCCATGGGCAAAGTATTTTTGCGGACTATTCCGGGTATTGATCGTCCGGCGATTGCTGCCTTCATGCCTACTACCACAGGGCGTTTTTTGGCCCTGGATTTAGGTGCCAATGTGGATTGCCATCCTGAACATCTGCTCCAGTTCGCGGTCATGGGCTCGATTCTTGCCGAACGGGTGATGGGCGTGGCCAAGCCTCGTGTCGGCCTGCTCAATATCGGGTCCGAAGAAATCAAGGGCAATGAGCAGGTCAAGGAAGCTTCTTTGCTGCTGCGTGCAGCACGACTCAACTTCATCGGTAATGTTGAAGGTTCGGACATTTATCGCGGCGTTGCTGATGTGGTCGTTTGTGATGGTTTTGTGGGGAATGTCGCACTGAAAACCTCAGAAGGACTGGCCAGCATGATTAGCCACGAGTTGCGCGCCAGCTATACGCAAGGGATTTATGGAAAGCTGGCTTATCTGGTCAATCGGCCCATCTTGCAGCGATTAAGAAAACGTCTGGATTCCCGGCAGTATAATGGGGCTACCTTGCTTGGCCTGAATGGGATTGTCATTAAAAGTCATGGTAATGCCGATCGCTACGCATTTGCGCGGGCGGTGGAAGTCGGAATTGCTGAGGCCAAGCACCGTCTGACCTTGCATATTGCCGAAGTCATTCAGGAAAACCTCAATCCCGTGGTGCGAAACAGCGCGTGAACCCCATTTATAGCCGTATTATCGCTACCGGCGGATATCTGCCCGAGCGCGTCATGCATAATGCCGATCTCGAACAGATGGTAGATACCAGTGATGCCTGGATTTTTGAGCGTACCGGTATTCGTTCGCGGCATATTGCCGCAGAAAACGAAAAAACCGTTGACATGGCCGAGCACGCCGCCCGGCAAGCCTTACGGGATGCGGATATTCAGGCAGAAGACCTGGATCTCATTCTGGTAGCTACTACCACACCCGATCAGGTTTTTCCCAGTACGGCCTGTCTGTTGCAAGCCCGACTGGGTAATCGCGGCGCGCCGGCCTTTGACGTTCAGGCAGTTTGTACCGGTTTCATTTATGCTCTGGCTACGGCTGATCAATTTATTCGCAGCGGTACGGTAAAAACGGCCCTGGTAGTCGGGGTGGAAAGCATGTCCCGTATTGTCGACTGGACTGATCGTTCGACCTGCATTTTGTTTGGAGACGGGGCAGGAGCGGTGGTCTTACGTGCAGATTCTACACCCGGCATCATTTCTACGCATATCCATGCCGATGGGGCCTATGCCGAATTACTGCAGGTTCCGGAAGGTCGCAATCAATTAACCATGCAGGGTAATGCCGTTTTTCGTATGGCCGTGCGCGCGCTGGGAGATATTGTTCAGGAAACTCTGGCAGAAAACCAAATGCGTCCAGAGGATATTGACTGGTTGGTCCCTCATCAAGCCAATATCCGTATCATCCAGGCTACGGCCGATAAATTGAAGCTGCCCATGGATCGGGTAGTGACGACGGTGGAACATCATGGTAATACTTCTGCAGCATCGGTGCCTTTGGCACTGGATGATGCAGCGAGGCGGGGATGCTTCAAAGCCGGGCAAAATCTTCTGCTGGAAGCCTTTGGTGGTGGTTTTACCTGGGGTTCGGCATTGTTGCGTTGGGCTTGAAGTTTATGTTGCCCACGGGCATCAACTGACAGTTTGCTTTAGGAGGAGGTTCGATTGCACGGCTCTATCGCCTTTGTGTTTCCCGGCCAGGGTTCCCAGTCTATTCAAATGCTTGCCGATCTGGCGTCTACTCATCCTCTGGTCCAGGAGGTTTTTGCAGAAGCCTCTGACGTATTGGGAGAAGATCTCTGGGCTCTCAGTCAGAATGGTCCTGTCGAAAAACTCAACCAGACCCGCTGGACCCAGCCCCTGATGTTGGCTGCCGGATATGCGGTGTACCGGGTCTGGGAGGAAGAGGGGGGTGCTTATCCTGATTTTGTCGCCGGTCATTCCCTGGGTGAATATACGGCGCTGGTGGTTGCCGACGCGCTGGATTATGCCGATGCGGTTCGTCTGGTAGCCGAACGTGGTCGTTTGATGCAGGCGGCCGTGCCGGAAGGTTCCGGTGCCATGGCGGCGGTCATTGGTCTGGCTGATGAGGATCTCAAGCGGCTCTGCGCCCAGGAGGCTCAGGACAATGTCCTTTCTGCCGCGAACTTTAACGCGCCCGGGCAGGTAGTGGTCGCCGGCGAAGCCGCCGCAGTGGAAAGACTGGTTGAAGCGGCCCGATCTGCCGGTGCCAAACGCGTCGTTATGCTGCCGGTCAGTGTCCCCAGTCATTGCAGCTTGATGAGCACAGCGGCGCAACAATTTTCAACAGTTGTTGAATCAGTTGCGTTCCGCGCCCCGAAGGCCATGCTGATCCATAATGCTGACGTACTGAGTCATACCACGCCGGAAAGTATTCGTGCAGTGCTGGTCAAGCAATTATACAGCCCGGTACGCTGGACCGAGACCATTCGTTATCTGGCGCGCCAGGGTGCCCTGACTTTTGTGGAAATGGGACCAGGACGGGTTTTATCCGGCCTTGGCAAACGGATCGAACCTTCTTTGACCATGCTGCATGTAGAAGATGGTAAAAGCCTCAAGGCCACTCTGGAGCTGGTTTGATGGGAAGCACACTGGAAAATCAGGTCGTGCTGGTTACCGGAGGCAGTCGTGGTATTGGTCAGGAAGTAGCCCGGGTGCTTGGCAATGAAGGTGCCCTGGTCATTGCTACAGCAACCACCAGCAAGGGGGCTGAGGCCATTTCTGCAAATTTTCAGGCCAGCGGCATCCAAGGACACGGGGTTGTTCTGGATGTCACGGATGATGCGGCGATGGATGCCTGCCTGAAAAAAATTCAAAGTGAATATGCGGCGCCCAGCATTCTGATTAACAATGCAGGAATCACTCGGGACCAGTTACTGTTGCGCATGAAAGATGAAGACTGGGATGCGGTGATGGCGACCAATTTGCGCGCTGTTTATCGCCTTAGCAAAATTTGTTTGCGCGATATGCTAAAGGCGCGTTTTGGCCGTATAATCAACATCACTTCGGTGGTTGGCAGCATGGGTAATGCCGGACAAAGTAATTACGCGGCGGCCAAGGCGGGTGTAGCGGGTTTTACCCGCGCCCTGGCCAGAGAAGTGGCCGCCCGTCAGGTGACGGTCAATTGTGTGGCTCCTGGCTTTATCAGTACCGATATGACAGAAGGTTTAGGTGAGTCCCATAAGGAAGTGCTTTTACAGCAAATTCCTGCGGGTCGCCTGGGTAACGTGGCCGATGTGGCGGGGGCTGTGGCTTATCTGTCCAGCCCGCAAGCCGGTTATATCACCGGGCAAATTCTTCATGTCAATGGTGGCATGTGGATGGGATAGGGTAACGTTGGCTTTACAGGACTGCACCCCTGTGGTCCAATCTCGCCGACAATAATTTTTAACCAGCAAAGGAGTTTCTCCCAAATGGAAAATGTGGCAGAACGTGTAAAGAAAGTAGTAGTCGAGCAGTTGGGCGTCAATGAAGATGAAGTGACCAATGAGGCTTCCTTTGTGGATGATCTAGGCGCCGATTCTTTGGACACTGTGGAACTGGTCATGGCCCTCGAAGAAGAGTTCGACTGTGAAATTCCTGATGAAGAAGCTGAAAAAATTGCTACCGTGCAGCAGGCTATTGATTATGTATCCTCTCACATGCCCGCCAAGGATGCCTGAGCGGCGATTCATTTCAGGGTAATGAGGAGAGCTGACGTTTGAAGAAACGCGTAGTCATTACTGGACTGGGTATTGTTTCGCCTGTGGGGATCGGTATTCCGGCCGCATGGGATGCTATTATGCAGGGACGTAGTGGTATTGGCCGCGTCACTCGGATTGATCCTGCCCCTTACAGTTCGCAAATCGCCGGAGAAGTGCGCGGTTTTGATATCACCCAATACATTCCCGGCAAAGATGCCAAAAAAATGGATTTGTTCATTCATTACGGCATTGTGGCAGCGATGGAAGCCATTGCAGATTCCGGCCTGAAAATCAGTCCGGATATTGCTGAACGGGTTGGTGTTTCTGTTGGCAGCGGCATTGGCGGCTTGGCTGGTATTGAGTCCGAACATCAAGTTTTGATGGATAGCGGCCCCAGACGTATTTCACCGTTTTTTATCCCGCGTTGTATTGTGAACATGGTCGCAGGACATATTTCCATTATGTATGGTGCCAAAGGCCCGAATATTGCTATGGCTACGGCCTGTTCTACGGGCACCCATTCCATCGGTGATGCCGCTCGGCTCATCGAATATGGGGATGCGGACGTCATGATTGCCGGCGGTGCCGAAGCCGCCATCAGTCCGCTGGGGCTGGGTGGCTTTTCAGCAGCCCGCGCCCTTTCGACCCGCAATGACGAGCCGGAAAAGGCCAGTCGGCCCTGGGATAAGGATCGTGATGGTTTTATATTGGGTGAAGGTGCCGGAATTCTGGTTCTTGAAGAATATGAGTTTGCCATGCGGCGTGGTGCCCGTATTTATGGAGAGCTGGCCGGCTATGGTATGAGTTCCGATGCCTATCATATGACCCAGCCCGCAGCAGGCGGGGAGGGGGCAGCCCGGTGTATGCGTGTCGCATTGCATAATGCCGGTTTCCAGCCGGAACAGGTAGGTTATATTAATGCCCACGGCACTTCCACCCCTTTGGGCGATCGTGCCGAGACGGAAGCAGTGCATGCCGTGTTTGGAGAGCATGCGCGCTCTTTGGCCATGAGTTCCACCAAATCCATGACCGGCCATTTGCTGGGGGCAGCGGGGGGGGTGGAAGCCGTATTTACCACGCTTGCCCTGCATCATGGAATATTGCCGCCGACCATCAATCTGGATACAGCCGATGAAGGCTGCGATCTGGACTACGTCCCCTTGCAAGCCCGCCAGCAAAGCGTAGATGTCGCTTTGAGCAATTCTTTCGGTTTTGGTGGTACCAACAGCACCCTCGTATTTCGCCGCCATAGCGACTAATCCGTTCAGTGCACGTGCAGGCCGTGATGATGGATGGGGTCCCGCAACAATCGGGGGCCTGTCCGGCTGTTCTTGACCGCGCTTTTCATTATGGTGATGGTCTGTTTGAGACTGTCGCCATCATTCAGGGTAAACCCCTGTTCTGGGATGAGCATCTCCAACGCCTTCAGGCGGGCGCTCAATTATTGCAGATGAATCTACCCGGACCATTGCCGTGGCTTGAAGATTTTCAGCGACTGCAAGAGCATGTTTCTCTGCCCGATCGGTATGTTCTCAAATTGATTTTAAGTCGTGGTCCGGGAGGGGGTTATGGTATTCCCCGCAATGGCTCCGCCGCCCGTTATGTGTTTGCTTCGGACTGGCCCGAGCGCAATCCAGCTTATTGGTATCCGGGGATTCTCGCCGATATTTGCTCTGTTCCCCTGTTGACCGGAGCCCCTTATCTGAAAGCGAAAACCCTCAATCGTCTGAATCAGATCATGGCCCGTAATGCCTTGCCGCCGAAATACGCCGAGGGCATTGTCCTCGATCATCAAGGCTTTTTGCGTGAAGGCATTATGTCCAATTTATTCTGGGTTGCTGCGGGCATGGTCTATACACCCTCACTGGAGGAGGGGGGTATTGCCGGAATCCAGCGTCAGGCTATTTTGAATTGGCTGCAGACATCAGGCATTCCCTGCCAAATCGGGGATTATCGGGCAGAAAGCCTGATCGAGGCAGAGGAAATTTTTTTCAGTAACAGTCTGATTGGTATCTGGCCGGTCAAGCGTTTTCAGGATCGTAACCTGGCGGGTAGCCAGGGTAAAATCAGTGCCCAAATACTGCAATGGCAGTCAACACTGGGGCTGGGTCCATCCTGATGCGGCGCATAATCCTGACCTTTCTGCTGGTCATTATTCTGGCTCCGCTGGGCTATTACGGTGTGACGATGTACTTGCCGCAATCTTTTCCCAAGCCGGGAAAGCAGGTCCCCATCCGGCTTGGTAGTGGCACATTGGAAAGTATTCAGATTCTGCACAAGGCGGGTGCTCTGCCTTATCCACAGATGTTTCGTATGGCCTGGATATTGGCCGGTCGTCCCGTGCTGCAGGCGGGTCTGTATGATTTTCAGGGTCATGTTTCGCAGGAGAATATTCTGCAACGTCTGATACATGGGCAATCCCGGCCCCTCAATGTGGTCATTATCCCCGGTTGGAATTTGTCGCTGATTCTTCAGGAGTTACGTTTAAAGTCTCCCTATCTGAACCTGCATGGACTCCCGACGGGCGATCAGGCCGCGCAACAACTGGCTGCCGCAGGAATCGGCGCCCAGAACAGTGCTGAAGGTTGGCTTTTCCCAGACAGTTATCGCTATGTTCCAGGGACTTCAGCTCTGAGTATCCTGAAGCGCGCCTATCAACGGATGAATAACAATTTACAGCATTTATGGTCGCAACGTGCCCCCGGATTACCTTTAAAAAACCCCTATCAGGCGCTCATTCTGGCCTCTGTGGTGCAAAAGGAAGGGGCTCCTCCCGCACAACAGGCGCATATAGCGGCCGTGTTTTTGAATCGATTACGCCAAGGAATGCCACTGCAGTCAGATCCGACGGTGATTTATGCGCTGGGCAAGCACTATCAGGGGCATCTGACGTCGCAGGATATGCACGTGCCTAGTGCGTATAATACCTATCTGCATGTAGGACTCCCGCCAACGCCCATCGCCATGCCCGGCTTGAGTAGTTTACAGGCCGTATTGCATCCAATTGACAGCCAGGATCTGTATTTTATTGCCCAAGGGAATGCCTACCATTATTCGACCAGCTACAAGCAACATATCGAGCAGATAAAACGCTATCTGCAGCCTACTGCGAGGACGCTTTCATGACAGCCCAGGAACCCACTATCACGCCGGGAATGTTCATCACCCTGGAAGGCATTGAAGGCGCTGGTAAAAGCTCTGCCATACCAGTGCTGGCAGCTTTTTGCGAAGCTCAGGGATTTAGCGTGGAGCGTACGCGCGAGCCGGGCGGTGGTCTTTTGGGTGAAGCCTTGCGCAGTATATTTTTGAACCCGGAATTGGCCCTGGATGCGGAAGCGGAATTACTGCTGCTTTATGCGGGGCGACGCGACCATTGGTTGACCCTGATTCAGCCGGTGCTGGCGGCAGGTAACATCGTCCTTTGCGACCGTTATGAAGATTCCACCTATGCTTATCAAAGTGGGGGCAGGGGTTTTCCTCAAGAGCGTATTGCCGAACTGGCGCACTGGGCTGGCATTACCCGGGCACCGGATTTGACTTTCTGGTTTGATGTCAGCCCGGAACTGGGCGCCGCACGCATTCGTGCCCGGCGGCCGGATCGCCTGGAACAGGAACAGACCCCATTTTTTACCAGAGCGCGGGCCGTGTTTGCCCAACGTCAGGCGGCCGAACCACAGCGAATCATCCGCATTGATGCCTCAGCCCCCATGGATCAGGTGCATGCCGCGCTAGAGCAAGCCCTGGCCCCCCGTTTGCGTAAGCATTTTTCATGAAAGCTTTGCAGCCAGATCCCCAATCCTGGCAACCCATCCAGGCCTTTTTAGCCTCCGGATTACCGCAGACCATGCTGGCAGTCGGTGAATCCGGTTCTCTGCTGCGTCTGCACCTTGATGCACTGCAGGCCGCCACGTTGTGTTTCAAGCCTACTGTCGAAGGGTTTGCCTGTGAACAATGCCGTTCGTGCAAGCTGCTGGCGGAAGGCTCTCATCCGGATTTATGGGTGGCAGCCCCTGAGCCTGGTAAACAGATCTCCATTGATACATTGCGTCAGGCCATGGAATGGATTCAGTACACGCCGCAGGTCAGCAACTCGCGCTGGTTGCGCATAGATAATGCCGAAGCCATGACGGTGGCAGCCGCCAACGCCATTCTAAAAACCCTGGAAGAACCTCCCACCCGTGCGCACATTGTTTTGCATAGTGAACAGGCTTCCCGCCTGTTGCCTACCATTCGCTCCCGCCTGCAGCGCATTCCCCTGCCGGAAATGCAGATGGTGCAGTCCATGCACTGGCTGCAACAGCAGGGGGTGGATGCAGAAAATAGCGTCGCTTTGCTCCGTCAATTAGGCAATCGGCCCTTGCGCGCCCTGGAGCTTTGGGAGGCGGGTTGGCAAGAGCAGCGCCAGCAATGGATGCGCAGTTTGCTGGATTTGTCAGGGCAGGGGGTTGTGGCGACTCTGAAACTCGCGGAGCAATGGAGCAAAAGTTCGGATCTACTCCTGATCCGGGAGATGGTACTGAATGTCCTCGCAGATTTTATGCGTTTGCGACAGGGGCTGCTGGACAGAATCGCTGACCTGGACTATTTAGAAGAGTTGCGACTGAAAGCTCCGGATATTTCGGCGGAAGCACTGCAGTCCAACCTGGATGGCTGGTTGCAACTGCCATTGACCCTGGCCCAAAACAGTAATGGGCTGATGGTCATGGAAATGTTGCTTTTGGACTGGCTGAAATTGTGGCCAAGGAGGAAAACTCATGGAATTCAAAACTGAGCCCAAACCGGGAGGCGCAGCTACTGCGTTGTCCGTAGTGTTGCGTGACCCCCAAGCCGTACAGCGTTGCTTTATGTCTGCTATCAAGGGTGGCGGATTACTGGTGGAAACGCCTAATCTTCTCCCCATGGGGACCGAAGTCCTGCTGATGATTACCCTGCCAGACAGCCAACCCCGCGCCCCGGTGATGGGTAAGGTTATTTGGGTCACTCCCGTGGAAAACCGCGATGGTCGGCCACCGGCCATCGGCGTCCAATTTCAGAATGATCGCTCAGGGGTGCTCACGCGCATTCAGAATGCCCTGTCCGGATTACCCACCCATGGTGATGCGGTGCTGAGTTTTTGACGGAATTGTCATCAGGCTTTCAGTATCAGGATTTGAAGTTGCGGGACCAGGGTTTCCGGTCATTGCTCTTTGAGCAAGGTCTGGGTTACACTTCGCACCCTCAGGAGAGGTGACCGAGCGGCCGAAGGTGCAGCACTGGAAATGCTGTGTACTCCAAAAGGGTACCGTGGGTTCGAATCCCACCCTCTCCGCCAATAAAATTGCGTAACTATCTGATTTATAAATAATTAAATATTTTTAAAACCGTTCTATCTTACCTATGATCTTACCCGGTGAAAAATTCTTCTTCATAGACTCACTTGGGTTGCGATAACGAGTCGTGGGAATGTTGGCAAGATTGGGCATCAGGTTTTTACCATGCCGAGACCCTGTGGTGCCGATGCCGTCGGAAAATGCAGAGCGAGAATGGTTGCCCATCCAGACGATGCGAATGGAATTAAGATAATTGATCAAGGTTGGCTTGGTGCTCTATCCAGTAGTCCGTCGCTAAAGTTGAAATTTCTCCATGAAGAATCTGGGAGCGGTGAATTCACAAGGATTTGGGACTGTTTCCCCTAGCTTTTACGAATGTGGGGAGTATCCATATAATTATGGAAATGTTAAAATTATGCAATGGAATCAGCCTGTAAGTTAACAAGAAAGGCATATATCGTGAGCAACACAGTCAATTGCGCTTCCATTGAAGAAGTCCGCTCTAACATCGACCGCATTGATCGTCAAATTGTTGCTCTTTTGGCTAAACGTGGCAGATTTGTGAAGCAGGCTGCGGGATTCAAGAAAACTGCGGAGGATGTGAAAGCGCCTCAACGCGTCGAACAGGTTATTTCCAGGGTGACGGCATTGTCGCAAGAACTTGGTGCAAATCCATCTGTCACAGAGCAGGTGTATCGTGCAATGATTTCGGGGTTCATTGACGCGGAGATAACCGAACATGCGCATCCTGTGTCGACTTCGCTGGACACGCAGCAACCCCTGTTCCAGATGCATTTCCAGGAAACGACGATTAGGAAGATTGGTGAGACTGTCATGGAAAGCCAGATATTCAATTTTGGCTTCTGATGTCTTTCGATCCGTCACATCCCGCGTGATAATGATGAGCCCTACACGCTCTCCGTTTACTGTAAAAAGAGGGGTCCGCTTTGTTTCTAACGTAGCAAATCCACCACCTGTTTGCGGCATGGACTCTTCCTCTATGCGTATTTTCCGGTCGCGCCAGGCCTTTTCATCCTGAGCCAGACAGTCTTCGTGAATCACCCGAAATTCTGGATGCAAATCGGCTAGCTGCACATCTGTTTTATTCCGCCAAGGGATATCCCGCAGATGATAAAGCCGGATTACTGTATAGTGGACCCCTCTGTCAAGACAATAATCAGTCGAGTTTAAGAGGGTGTTTGACAGCGGCAAGGCGACTGGTCCGGCAGCACAACATCGATGTTCATAAACCAGAAATCAAACGCCTGGCCGCTATGCAGAATAAGAAGTAATGCGATATCCCATTGAGCAAATACCAAAAACGCCTGACGTTCAAATCAGCCATGAGAATCGCGACTGGCAAATAGGAAAGGCCAAGAGTATGTCTTTAGTAGACCTTCAATCCCGCTGCTGCATAGGTTTTTCTGGGCCAAGATCGTCAATGCGATAGCCATCTGGGTAGGTTGGCCGGTGCAATTGCGTACGCATCAAGGGTTTGTTTCTGAGCCGTAGCGCACTGGCTATTCGTCCTCGCAAAAGTAATGCACGGGTGAGCACTCGGCTCAACCAGATTGATTGTCCAGATAAGCCCAAGGCGTTGAGTAAGGGTCGATCCAGTAGCGCATAAACGGCAGGCCGTCCCAGTCGAAACAGTACGGGCGGCATATAAAAGCCCAGCAGCAAGTCTATCGTTTTTTCTGCGACACATCGGTTTGAATTTGAATAATGAAAATGCTCTGCCTCATAGGACTGATTAAACTGCTCCAGTTCAGCATATTCATCATGAATACCTTGGATGTTCATGCGCATGCCTATGGTCCGCCAGAAGTTGAACCAGGCCAAGCGTTCTTTTTCTGATAGGGGGCGATGCCCGAAACGCTCTATCCATCGTATCGGTTCAAAAATAAACGTCGACAATACATATAGGTAGTCATCATTGCGAATCGTATATCTGGTGTGCTGGCGGTTGATGTTTTCAATGGCAGCCTGCCCTCGTGGACTATCGTAGCCGTGTTCAATCAATTCACTGAGGAGCAGGTCGGTATCATCGTAACGTTTGCGGGTGCGTTCAGTGAGTTCTCCCGTGTGGCGAAGGAGACCAGAAATGCGGGGGACCGCATACGTGCGAAACAGGGCTAGTTCAAGCGCACGCGGTATATCAAAAGGATACACACAAGTTGCCATCAGAAAAGTGATTCGGCAGTGATCCTTGACCGGATCTAGCTGGAGAATTTCACGATCATAGGCCGTAGTCATGAATGATTTACAGAAAGATTGGAAGGCATTAGTTATCCCATGCGCGCCTTATGAGCACTTCATATCTTATAGAGAATCAAAAATCTATGGAGCCACATTACTACCACGGCAGAAGACGGTTAAGGCACAATGAAGAGTTCACTGATCCAACAATTGTCCACTTGGTTTCTTCTGACACATGAGTCCGGCTATCAAATAGAATAGCATCCAAATACTGCAGAATAAAGGAAGAGCCTTCAACCTATCTTCGCCTTACTCCATCGCAGATGTAATGGATGCCTCCCCCTATAGGACCGGCAGCGGGGCGCTTCAGAAGGGAGCCCCCGCTTGATCCGGACGGCATCAAGGTGCCAAGGTGGAAATTTATCCACGCAAAGGATAAGGAGGACTCGTCATGGGGGTGTAAGCCCAAACCGCCGAAAATTCCGTCTGGCTGTTTAACAGTATCTCATGAAAATCGGTGAAACTTCAGTTTGTGAGGTCTTTCTATCTTACCGCTGATCTTGCCTGGTGAAAATTCTACTATAGTATCTCGTACATCCTTTTTAGATTCTTTGTGTTCCGCACAACCTCTTTGCCGGGATCGGCGTTCTTACATTATGCTTGTGCTCAATTTTTAACATTTTTTTATAGCGGTTCAATGCTACCTTCAAGAAATTTTTCAAGCGTTTCTGACTGTTGTTTGTCGTTAAAAATAAAGGCAAAACCCAAAAGAGCAAAGCCGTTATGGTCGACGGTCACGCCGTCAGTATTCGATGGATTTCGTGTCACCAGTGCAGAGCGACGCAGTTCGGCCTGGCTTTTCCAACTGCTGTGATCAGATTTGAGCAGAATAATTTCTCCTTGTTCATGAAGGTGTATATTCAGTTTGCCATCATCATAGGCGGCCATATGCATTCCACCCAGAAATCCACCATAACTCACATCCATGACCTGTCCATATATGGGTTCATCCTGTTGTGGGTTACTCCAGTAAGCAGTCATATTAACTGTTAGGCTGAAACGATCATGTTTTCTGGTATTTCGAAGCCATAACTGTTTTGGATAGTCGATATGCATTCCTGAGGCGTCGATCGCCCTGATGGTAGAGAGGAATCCCAGAGACTGCTCTGTGCCGTAGTACACACAGAGCACTTTTTCCCCAATTTGTCCGAGAAGACTCAAAGGACTGCCCGTATTTATCTGAATAGAAGTGGCCGTCATTTTTGTAATGGCAATTTGCTGGGTGACGGCAGCTTGTTCGCGGAACAGGGTCAGATATTTATGTTGTAGGCGCAGTTCAATCAGCAATTCCGGGATGTCTTCGGAATCTACGGTGTTCCAGGAAAGAAACAACTCCTGCGCGTGTTCGTATAGAGGTTTGTTAATCATGGCAGACGCTCTGGTGGGATGCGTAAGCATATCATGGTTAGCGATATTCGCTAATCAAATAATCACCGTTTCATTATATTAAATATTAATAATATTACTTTTATCCACTTTTAATAAGCTGGCTGATCTCATAGATTTTTTATAGTTGTTCTACAGTGGGTAGTAATGTATATATCGCATAACACTATCCAATGTAAATCAGGGTTGAGAGTATAAAAAGCAGGAATAATTACTTAACATGATGAATGTAATTATAAATTTTCACATTTGAATAGTGGTTTAGTACCTTTTTCTAATAAATACCTCATTGAAGGAGAGGTGAATATGTTGAACAAAGCAAAGCAAAGTCATTTGCGTTATTTGGCGATTATTCCGTTACTGCTGTTATTGAATGGCTGTGCAAAGCATTCCATCTGGTGGATATTTAATCCCAAGGGAGTAGGTGCCAAAGCCAGTTATGATTATATGATGATTGATGTGGCCGTCATGCTGGCGATTGTTGGTGTTACGGCTATTTTGATTGTCTGGTTCATGTGGAAGTACCAAAAAGGCAAAAATCGTGGCACCTATGATGGGAAATGGGAGCATTCCAGAAAGCTGGAGGTGGCATTCTGGGGTATCCCGATCGTCGCAGTGGCTTTTCTTTCCTGGGCCGTAGCCATACATGGCAGTTTCGCGGTCAATCCCTACAATCCTACCATCATTACCAAGCACATGAAGCCGAAAGGCGATCCCATCCAGGTCGATGTCATCGCGACGGATTGGCAATGGCTGTTTATCTATCCCCAGTTTCACAACATGGCCGTTGCCAATGAATTGGTCGTGCCCGCCCATACTCCCGTGTTTTTCAAGTTGACTTCTACGGCGGTCACCACGGACTTCTTTGTACCACAATTGCTGGGCATGATTGATGTGATGCCGGGCATGCGCACTAAAGATGCTTTAGAAAGCAACAATCTCGGAACCTATCAGGGTATTGCTGCAGACTATTGCGGGGCAGGGACTTCGTGGATGCTCTTCAAAACCAAAGTGGTCAGTATGGCCGATTTTAAACAATGGGCTGACGGTGTTGAAAATAGCCCGAATACCATGAATTACGCAGCGTTCAACCGCTTTGCCGAACCCTATATCAATGTAAAGGATAAAACCCCGGTTTATGGGCATGTTGAGCATGGTCTTTTTAATCATCTGCTTCTGGAGGTCATGGATGGGAAAAAATGGCCTTTACCCATGTTTATGACTGAAAACATGTTTCACTGCTTAAAACTGCAGGCTTCAGAACACCGTGCCTGATAACAACAGACTCGCAATGGAGAACCGCTATGCTGGTTAACGTACCTGGACCCTGGAGTCCTTTGCTGGGACGTCTCGCCTTGTCCGAGATCCCTTACACCAATCCCATTCTTGCGCCGCTATTTGTGGTGATCGTTCTTGCTGGAATAGCGCTGGTGGCAGCTATTACTTATTACGGAAAATGGGGTTATCTCTGGAAAGAATGGTTTACCACGGTAGATCACAAGAAGTTGGGTGTCATGTATATCATTCTTGGTCTGGTTATGCTTTTTCGAGGATTTATTGATGGCCTGATGATGCGCACCCAGCAAATGCTGGCGGTGGGGCCTGGTGATAACGGCATGAAAGCCATGGGCGCGATTCACGGCTATTTGACCCCATTTCATTTTGGTCAAGTATATAGTGCGCATGGATTAATCATGATTCTGCTGGCGGCTACGCCACTACTGGTAGGCATCATGAATATTATTGTCCCTCTGCAAATTGGTGCTCGGGATATGGCTTATCCCTATCTGAATGCTTTGGGTTTATGGATTACTGCCGCCGCTGTTTTTCTGATCATGATTTCTCTATTTGTAGGGGATTTTTCACACAATGGCTGGTTTGGTTATGCGCCGATTTTTGAACTGGCCTATAGTCCTGGTGTAGGCGTAGATTACTGGATCTGGACGCTGGAGCTGGTAGCTTTGGGCACCACGCTTGGTAGTATTAATTTTCTGGCTACAGTGGTTAAAATGCGGGCACCTGGCATGACCTGGAGTCGCCTGCCAATTTTTACCTGGTCAGCCGTTTCAGCCAATATTATTGCCTTAACTTCCTTTCCCTGTTTGCAGGTGGCATTGGCCCTTGTGGGTGCGGATCGCTATCTGGGTACACACTTTTTTACCGCCGGTTTTGGCGGTAACTTGATGCTTTATACCAATTTATTCTGGCTCTGGGGTCATCCGGAAGTGTATTTCGTCATTCTCCCGGCTTTTGGCATGATTTCGGAAATTATTCCTGCTTTCTCCGAAAAGCCAATTTTCGGTTATACGGCTATGGTTTTGGCTACTTTTGCTATTGCTGGTGTATCCTGGATTGTCTGGTTGCATCACTTTTTTACTATGGGTATGGGTCCTTATGTCAGTACGGAGTTTAGTATTGCGACCATGCTGGTGGGTATTCCTACGGGCGTAAAAGTCTTCAATTGGGCAGCAACTATGTACAAGGGAAGGCTCACTTTTAGCGCAGCCATGCTTTGGGCTATTGGTGCTTTGTTCCTACTGTTGATTGGTGGTCTGACTGGAATGATGCTTTCTATTCCAGCGGTTAACTACATGGTGCACAACAGTGTATTTGTGGTGGCGCATTTTCATATGATGCTGCTTTGTATTGTCTATGCAGTATTCGGTGCAGTGATTTTCTGGTTCCCCAAAGTGTTCGGCTTCAAGCTTCATGAAGCCTGGGGAAAAATCATGTTCTGGTTATTTAGTGCCGGAACCTTCCTGGTTTTTTTCCCGATGTTCATGCTGGGCTTTATGGGCGAAACACGGCGCCTGGATTGGCCCTTTGATCCGCATTGGGCAGTCTGGTTTGATGTTCAGGAAATCGGCATCGCAGTTTATGTACTGTCGGTACTGGCTTTTCTTTGGATGATTTATGTCAGCATTCGGGATCGGGCGCATCATCGTGTGGGTGCCGATGCCTGGGGTACTTCCCGGAGTCTGGAATGGCTGACCGATTCACCTGTGCCTTTTTATAATTACGCTATGGTTCCTCATATCAATGCTCGGGATGAAGCGGCCTGGCGTCGGGAACACGGTTTTTCAGAAAGTCGGCCAGATCACTTTGCTGCCATACATATGCCCAATAACACAGGCGTAGCCGTTTATATTGGCGCATTAACCTTTGTCATAGGTTTTGGACTGACCTGGCGGATCTGGTGGTTGACCGTTGCGGCGCTGATTTTAACGGTGCTGATCATGATTTATCGTTCCGGTAAAGGTGATCCGGGTTACGTTATTTCTGCAGAAGAAATGGAAAAGCTGGATCGGCAATCCCGGCAGAACATGTCTGATGGTCAACAACATCTCCCCAAAGGGGGTGGTTATACCGGAGGAACAGTAACGGCTTATTCCGCCGCAGCAAGTGATCAAAGACCTCAGGGTACTCCGCCTGGAAATTCCCGACCGTTGTCTTGATACCACCGGATAGCGTGGCGGGTTGAATACTGCCACGCCTTTGCCCAGCATTTAATGAAGGAGTTGGATATGAGTTCTTCTCATGATAAGCCCGTAGATCCTAACCAGGTGGTTTTGTGGTCGGATGATTACGAAGGGCATGATGTGATTTCCACCCGAACCTTCGGGTTCTGGATGTATATATTAAGTGACGGGATGTTGTTCGCGACACTTTTCGCAGCTTATGGCGTGCTAAGTTATTCTCATAGTTATTATACCGGTCCGACACCGGCACAATTTGTTGCTCCCTGGTACACCTTTATTCAGACCATGGCCTTGTTTCTGAGTGTACTGGCTTACGGGTTTTCCATGGCTTCACTTAAAACCGGCAGTAAGGCCGGCGTTATCAATGGAATAATTGCCTCCATGGTTTTGGGTATCGTATTTGTTGGTCTGGATATTCATGATGTGTTGCGCATGATCAGCATCGGCGTAACGCCGGAAGTCAGCGGCGGACTTTCCGCCTTTTACGCCCTGACCCAGGTGCATGCCGCCCACATTTTTGTCGGCCTGATCTGGATGCTGGT
The DNA here is from genome assembly GCF_018853815.1 of Acidithiobacillus sulfurivorans. Classification (GTDB taxonomy): domain Bacteria; phylum Pseudomonadota; class Gammaproteobacteria; order Acidithiobacillales; family Acidithiobacillaceae; genus Acidithiobacillus; species Acidithiobacillus sulfurivorans. The sequence goes on from NZ_JAAOMP010000028.1 coordinate 72,633, forward strand.
GATGTTGTATCAAATCCTGAGAAAAGGCTTTACTGAAGATGTGGTTGGACGTCTGATCAGTCTGCGCATGTTCTGGCAGTTTCAGGCGGTAATGTGGGTATTTATTTATGTGTTTGTTTATTTGTGGGGGTATATGTCATGAGTCATGGCCATAGCAATCCGATTGAACATCCGGAAGTACAGATGGCGAGTCGTGGGAGTTATTTGACAGGATTTATTATTGCATCTTTGTTGATGTTGGCTGCTACCATTCTGGTCAGTGGTCAGGTCCTGGCACCTTTCCCCCTGTTGCTTACCATTATGGGTTGTGCGGGTCTGGCGGCCATCGCCCAGATTTATTTCCTGCTGCATATCGACATTTCTGAACACAACATCTGGAATACCGTGGCCCTGGTGATGTTCATTCCCTTGTTTGTCATCACGATCGGACTGACCTGGTGGATGTTCTCCCAGTTATACCTACGCACTATGCCGATGATTCCGGGTATGCCTGGCATGCACTGAAGGGTGACGATATGGGTGAGAAAATTATGAGACATCATAGCCCACGGTGCCAGCCAGCGTCAGGATCAGGGTCAGGGGGTTGGTGCCCCAGGCGAGAATGGCGATGGCGGCAGTCATGAGGAGGCTGGCGTAGACGATGGCGCCCCGGCGGCTGATACGGCCTTCGGCCAGCGGTCGGTGCAGGGTGCGGCGCATGTGCTGGTCGAGGTCGGGTTCGACGATCTGGTTGAGCACCCCCCCCGCGCCACCGGCCAGGGCGATGCCGAACAGTCCGGCCAGGGCGGACTGCCAGTGGATCAGGGCGTTGGGGGCGAGAATTTCGCCGACGGCGGCGGTGAAGACCAGCAGGGAGACGACCCGGGCTTTGGCCAGGACCCAGAGGTCATGGAGAAAGAGGCCGGGGCGAAAACGCTGGTGGCGGGCTACTTCTGTCCCTGCCACCGGCAGGAGGCCGTCGGGGTCGGTGGGGGTGGCGGTAATCATGTGACTTTTCATGCGGGTTCCTGTGGCCGTGTCTCAGCGCCAGACCAGGACAATGGCCAGGGCCATGAGCAGTACCATGCTCTGGTGAAAGGCGACCATGATGCCGGGGTCTTTGGGTTTGAGGCTGACGGCGTGAAAAAGTAAAAATCCAACCGCGAACTGACCGACGGCCAGATAGAAGGCGATCGGGTAGGCGGGCATCATGTAGCCCAGGGTGGCGACCAGAATCAGGCCCGCCGTGATGTGGGCGGCAATGGTCCATTGTGAGGCTTTCTTGGGTTGTACGAAGGCGCCGATCGCGGTACCGAAGCCGCGTTGTCCGGTGGTCATACCACCGAGAAAGACGGCAAGCAACAGGGCATGGAGCGCTCCCATGGCACCGAGATAAGTCCAGAAATTGAGACCGGGATAGGCCAGCCCGGTGAGGTAAATCAGAAACACGCCATAAGCCAGCAGGCCATGGGTGCCGTGCACAAAAGCCGGGGCCCGACCGGCGAGCACGTAGAGGGTGCCCATGCCAAACAGGGCGGTCACGATAATCAGAATCAGACCACTGATGGTGGTGACCGTGGGGGCGAGAATGACCAGTGCCAGGGCGACCAGTCCGACCAGGGTGGCGACGACCCGATGGGCGGCTTCCGGGTCGCCCCGGCCCATCAGGACCACAATGTTACGGGTGTAAGGCCATTTGGTCCCCAGAGACAGACCATAACCAAAGCCTTCGACGATGCTGCCGAGCAGGATCAGGACAATGGCAAAGCCGACTTCACTGGCCTTAAGCCCATTGACCAGACCATTCAGCAGTCCGTGACTGCTGAAGCCTTGCCACAGGCCCGCCGCCACCGCCAGCAGCAGACCGGCCGTGATGATCCGGCCAATCCAGCGCACCACCGGCGTCATCTCCCCTTCTATGGCGTGAGGAAGTGCTGAATCCGACACTACTGAAGGCTTTGCTCCCAGGGACGTGGACATTCTCTTGCTCCTTAGTTACCTGAATCCGTATGGGCATTCATCCCCGGCATGGCTGCCATTCCGGGAGTGGCTGATGCGTGCACGGCAGGTTGCATGGCCGATGACATCACTGACATATCCATGGTCCGCAGATATAGCTGTGAGAACATCCACCAGGTCAGCCCGATGGTAATCAGGAACAAAGGAATAAACAGCACCAGGGCCACGGTATTCCAGATGTTGTGTTCGGAAATGTCGATATGCAGCAGGAAATAAATCTGGGCAATCACGGCAATTCCCGCACACACCGAAATCACCATCAACAAACCGAAAGGTGGAACCGAATGAGAGGTCACCAGAAAAGTTGCCACCAACATCAGGAAAGCTGAAATGGCAAAACCCAGAAAGTAGCCCTTGGAAGTGGACAGTTGCACTTCCGGATGCATGGTCGGATCTGCGGCACCGTGACTCATGATATGTATCCCCACAAGTAGACAAAGATATAAACAAAAACCCAGATCACCGCCTGCAAATGCCAGAACATCCGCAAGGTGAGCAGACGACCCACCGTTTCCTCGGTAAAGCCCTTGGTCATCACCTGGGCTATCATCACCAGAATCCAGATCAAGCCGAAGAAAATATGGGTCGCATGCACCTGAGTCAGCACTATAAATGCCGACATGCCGCCACTGCTGGCAAGGGTAATACCCATGGAATAGAGATGATTCATGTCATGAATATCCAGAACCAGGAAGACCACACCCAGCACAAATGCTGCAAGCATGCCGTTGATCAAACCGCTCTTGTTTTTGTGCTTCAGGGCATTCATACCGAAACCATAAGCCAGCACACTCAAAAACAAGGCGATGGTCTGGGCAAAGGTGTACCAGGGTTTGACGAATTCAGCAGGGGTCGGCCCACCGAAATAACTATGTTGATAACTCAGCACCCCATAAGCGGCAAATAATGTCGCGAACAACATACCGTCGCTAAGCAGGTACAAAAAATATCCCAGGGTGCGGGTGGAAATCACATCATGCGTATGATGATGGGTATCCCACAATTCCGCTTTTTTGGGATCAACCGTACTGGCATGTGAACTCATAATTAAAACTCCTCAATTCGTGAGTAGCGCAGACGTCCGTTGTGCTGGATGTCGCCTGCGCACTGAAGCCATTCTGTCGAATTTACAACCGCTTCGACGAATCGTTGCGCTGATAGGCCATGGCATTACCCACTACCCCACCGCTGACGGGATGACTGTGATGACTGTCGGCAATTTGCGCCTCACGGCGATAAGCCTCTTCTTCCATCCGCTGCAACTCGGCACCGGTGACGATATAGCCGGGATCTCCCCTGAACGAGCGGATAATCATCAACACGATGATGGCCAGCAAAGACACAATACAAAGCCACCAGATTCGCCAGGTCAGCGCGAAACCGAGCACAAAAGTCAGGCCGCCCAGGATGATGGCCACACCGGTGTTGTTGGGCATGTGAATGTCGTCATAATGTTCAGGACGGACATTGTCGATACCATGCTGCCGACGCCATGCCACTTCGTCCCGCTCATTGATATGGGGAAGCACTGCAAAGTTGTAAAACGGCACGGGAGAATGGGTCATCCATTCCAGAGAACGTGAGGTTCCCCAGGCGTCCGCACCCACACGATTTTTTGCATGGTCACGCACACTGACATAAAGCAGGATGAAAAATGCCAATACCGAAAGGGTATAGACGACGATGCCAAACTCCATGACGTCCAGGTAAGACTGCCATCCGGTATTGAAGACATATTCCAGACGCCGGGTCATGCCCATGAAACCGAGCATGTACATGGGCACGAATACCAGTGCCGTGCCTGCGGAGAACAACCAGAACATGGTTTTCGCCCAGAATTCATCCAGTTTGAAGCCGAATACTTTCGGGAACCAGTACAGGACAGAGCCAAAAATGGCGTACACAATAACCAATAACATGGAGTGGAAGTGGGCGACCACAAACACACTGTTATGGACCATGTAATTAATGGCCGGAATGGCCAGCATCATGCCGGTCATGCCACCGATCAGCAGCAAAAACAGCGCACCAATCGCCCAGAGCATGGCGGCATTGAAGGTCAGGCGACCCCGATACATGGTAAATGCCCAGTTGAACACCTTCACCCCGGTAGGAATACCTACCAACATGGTGGCCACACTGAAAGCCGTATTGACATAGGGGCCTGCGCCCATGGTAAAGAAGTGATGCAACCAGACCAGCCAGGACACCCCGGCAATAGCCATACTGGCCAACACCATGGTGATATAACCAAACAGGGGTTTTTCAGAGAAAGTCGGGAAAATTTCCGACATCATGCCGAAAGCCGGCAAAATCACGAAATACACTTCCGGGTGACCCCAGATCCAGAACAGGTTGGTATAGAGCATCAAATTACCACCCATACCGGCCGTGAAGAAATGCGCACCCAGATACCGATCTGCAGCAACCAGACCCAGTGCCACCTGCAATGCCGGGAAAGAAGTCAGGGCAATGACGTTGGCCGACAGAGAGGCCCAGACAAAAATCGGCAACTTGCCCCAGGTCATGCCGGGCGCCCGCATTTTGATAACAGTGGCGAGAATGTTGATACCACCCAAAGTCGTACCCAAAGCCACCAACTGCAGGGTCCAGATCCAGTAATCCACGCCCACACCCGGGCTGTACTGCATTTCAAAAATCGGCGCGTATTCAAACCAGCCGTTGTGGGCAAAATCCCCCACAAACAGGGAAATCATGATTAACGCCGCTGCCGCAGCGGTAATCCATAAACCCAGGGCATTCAGGTATGGATAGGCCATATCCCGCGCACCAATTTGAATGGGCACGATGATATTCATGAAACCTACCAGCAAGGGAGTTGCTGCCAGCAAAATCATGATCAGACCGTGGGCACTGTAAACCTGACCAAAGTGAAAGGGGGTCAAATAACCATGCAGCGATCCAAACACCCCTGAAGAATGCGGACCCACTGCCCAGACCTGCTGGGTACGAATCATCAAACCATCGATGAAGCCTCGAAACAGCATCACCAGGCCGATGATGATATACATGACACCGAGTTTCTTATGATCAACCGTAGTCAACCATTCTTTCCAGAGATAAGTCCATTTACCGTAATAGGTAATCAGACCAAGGACGATAATGGCTCCGATGACCACCGCCACAAACAGTGGTGCCAGAATCGGATTGGCATAGGGAATCTGCGACCAGGCGAGACGCCCCAGAAGAGGGCTCCAGCCCCCAGGTAAATCTACGAGCATGTGATGATCCTCCGATTAATCGCGATGTTCAGCGGCTTGCTTTTTCATGTAGTCGACCATGTTTTCCGTCATCATCGGCGGGATTGGCCAGGTTTTTCCGCGCATCACTTCAGTCATGACATGATCAAAAAGTCCCTGTTCGACTGAAGAGAAGTAAACCACGTGGTGATTGACATCAATGTAAGGCTGGGCAAAACGGTTAAAGCTGGCGTAGGTCATGCTGCCAGGGGCCTGCTGCACTTTTTGCACCCATTGAGAAAAATCGGCCTTGTCGACCATTTTGGTTTTAAAGGTCATCCAGGAAGTACCCGCACCGGCAAAGTCGGAAGCAATACCCTGGTATTCACCGGCATGATCACTGAGCAAGGCATTTTTGGTGCGCATACCGGGCATCACGTCAATCATGCCGACCAGCTGGGGAATGAAAAAGGTCGTGGTCACGGCACTGGAGGTCAGGCGGAAGAAAACCGGAGTGTGCACCGGCAAGACCAATTCGTTAGCTACGGCCATGTGATATTGCGGATAGACAAATAACCACTGCCAGTCAGTGGCAATGACATCCACCTCCACCGGGTCCCCATTGGGCTTCATATGGTGGGTGATGACCGTCGGATTGTAAGGATTGATTTCGAAAGTCCCTTTGACGGCGAAGTAGGACAGAAATCCGACGGCAATAATGGGAATACCCCAGACAAACACTTCAATGGTGTTGGAATGAGACCAGTGCGGATCATACTTGCCCCGGTTCTTGCCTTTCTGGTAGCGCCACATGAACCAGACCACCAGCAAGGCGGTCAGCCCGACAATCGCACCCATGATCACCACATCCACGATCATGTAAAACAGGTTGGTTTTGGCCATGATACCCTTAGGATCAAATATCCAGTAAGGGTTATGTGCGCATCCACCCAGCAGCAAAATGGGGGCCAACGCCGCAGCGCGCCACCCCTTTTTCAGCCAGTTCCTCCACTTAATATCCATTATGTATTTCTCCCTGGCGGACAACAGATGATCCGCAATAAAACAAGATAGCGGTTACTATCCAATCAGCTTTTGATGAAAACCATACAAACTTATACTTTTTATGCTAATTTGAATCTCGGGTGTAAAAGTAGTGCAGAGAAGTCTGCAAATCAATAGAACATCCCCACAAATATTTTTGGGTTAATAACAATCTCATTAGTGCTATGAATATATTTAATTTTTTATTGCGAATATAATAATACACTTATTTTGTTATATTACAAAAAATCAATAATAATCATTTTGTTATTGTGAAAATTAAAATTTAAAAAACATTACTTCAATGTTTAATGTTGTGTTTATCAGCTTATAATTTCTTCTCTCATATTGAGTAGATTTAGAATGTATCAACAAGACAATCTAAAAAATAATATATTATTGTATTTTTATTAATATTTAAAATGACCTGATTTACGGGCGTATATTATAAAAATACAAGATTAACCTTACATATATTTTTATTGTTGCAGCTGGCTTTTGTGTTACACTTTTCCCATGAACCAGCAGCCCTATATTCTATTTCTGCTCAGTAGCGCCCGGGTTTTGCAACTCCGGGATGGCACCGGAATACCCACTGGCTTCTGGGCAGAAGAATTGGTCGTTCCGTGGAATTTGCTGAAAAACGCTGGCTGGACTTTGTCTATTGGCACCCCGGAAGGCAACATCCCGATAGTGGACCCCGACAGTCTGGATATAGCCAATCTCAATAATGACCGGCAAAAGGCCGTTAAACTGGCGGAGCAACTCTCGCGCATACCCGAACTGGAGCATCCTGTTTCCGTGCAAAGTCTGCAGGCCGAGCAGCTGGAGTCGATGCAGGGATTATTTATTCCGGGCGGAAATGGTCCGCTAATGGATTTAGCAAAGTCTGCCGATGTCGCGCGCCTTCTCCAGCATTGTCGTGATCATCGCAAGGCACTGGCGACCTTATGCCATGGGAGCGCTGCCTTATTGGCGACTGCGCACGATCAAAGCGCCCCGCCCTTTTCCGGCAATCCGGTCACCTGCTTCAGCGCCGCTGAAGAAGCCGCTACTGCACTGGCTGGCCGCTGGCCTTATACTCTGGAGGAGCACTTGAGAAATGCGGGATTCCTCGTTAGTGTCGGGGAATCCTGGCAAAGCCATGTGGTCGATGATGCGCAAATTCTGAGTGGTCAGAATCCAGCCTCGGCGGTGGCACTGACGGAAGCTTTTATACAACGATTATTTTTTCAGACTAACAAGGAAAACAGGCAATGAATGCAGATGCTCTCAAAAAAATGGCGGCCGAAGCCGCCCTCTCCTACATCCAGCCCGGTATGGTGGTCGGAGTAGGTACAGGCTCAACCACCAACTTTTTCATTGACGCTCTGGGTGCTGCAAAAATTCATGTAGATGGCTATGTCGCCTCCAGCATTGCCACCGAAAATCGTCTGAAAGCCCAGGGCTTAAATGTTCTCGACCTCAACAGCACCGGTGATATTCCCGTTTATGTAGACGGTGCCGATGAGGCCGACCCGCATTTCCGTCTGATTAAAGGCGGCGGCGCGGCACTGACCCGGGAAAAAATTGTGGCCAGCGCGGCCAGACTGTTCGTCTGCATCGCCGACGCCAGCAAAGACAAACCCATGCTGGGCAAATTTCCCCTGCCCGTGGAAGTGATCCCCTTTGCCCGCAGTTTTGTCGCCCGACAACTGGTCAAGCTGGGTGGGTCCCCTACCCTGCGCAATGGCGTGACCACCGATAATGGCAATGCCATCATTGATGTCACCGGTCTGGATTTTTCTGATCCGGTGAAAATGGAAGCCGCCATCAATCTGATTCCGGGAGTGCTGGACAACGGCATTTTTGCCCACCGGCGTGCCGACGTGATGCTTTTTGGTAGCGAAAACGGCGTCATTGAGAAAAAGGCCTGAGCTCTGCTCAAAAGAGAAATGCATATGGAAGGTGAAATCGATCATCGCAGTACCCGGCGAGACTTTACCCACGGGGAGTTGCATCGACAGGAACTGGACAGCAACCCCTTCCAGCAACTGGCGACATGGCTGGCGGCCGCAAAGGAGGCGGGCACTTTTGATGCGACCGCCATGGTGCTGGCTACGGCTGATGCTGACGGGCATCCTGATGCGCGCTATGTACTGCTCAAGCATTTTGATGAACAGGGGCTCTGCTGGTACAGCGACCAGCGCAGCCAGAAGGGTCAGGAACTGGCCGCCAACCCGCATGCAGCACTGGTATTCTACTGGCCGGAAAATGATCGTCAGGTGCGCATCAACGGCCCTGTAGAACCCCTGGATACGGCAGCGGCCGAAAGCTATTTTCAACAACGCCCGAGCCGCAGCCGTTATTCTGCTGCGGCGTCCATCCAGAGTCAGGTCATCGCCAGTCGTGCTGATCTGGAAGCGCGTGTTGCCGAATTACAGCAGCGCTATCCTGAGGACAACGTCCCACGCAACCCGGCATGGGGTGGGTACCGGCTGATTCCCGAACGCTTTGAATTCTGGCAGGGCCGTCGTGACCGCCTGCATGACCGGTTTGTTTATCGGCGTTCTGATGACGCGAGTCATGCCTGGTTGATTGAACGACTCATGCCCTGAGCCGTCATGGCTCAAAACACTTCAATACGCGCCTCGTAATCCACCAGAATCATGCGATAAATATCGTTGCCAAGCTGCACATGGGCAGATTGCGGTGCCCCGATACGAATGCTGTTGCCTCCCGCCATACTCAAACCGGAAGGGCCGAAATGTTCCTGTTCGATCAGGTCATCCAGTAGCGCCTGCAACTCCTGCCTGGGAACCTGACAGGTATTGTCAATGACCTTGCAGGGCTTGCCTCGTTTGGTTTTCCCTTCGATGATAACGGCATCGGCACGAATGGGCTGCAAGCCCTCATCTTCTATCGCTGCATCCTGAATCATATTGATTAAATCTCCTTAAACACCATCCCGAAATAACCAGGGAGCTGATTGTCGACGGGCTGCCTCATAAGCGCGAATGGCCCCTTCATGCTGCAGGGTCAATTGAATATCATCCAGGCCATTCAATAACTTGTGTTTGTGTCCGGCATCCATGGGAAAACAATAGCGACTATCTCCCATGGTTTGCACCTCCTGAGCCGGCAGATCAATACGCAAACGATAACCGGGGTTAGCCGCCACTTCGTGAAACAAATGATCCACTTCATCTGCGGACAGTCGAATCAATAAAATCCCGTTCTGCACACAATTATTTGCAAAGATGTCGGCAAAGCTGGGGGCAATGATGGCGCGAAAACCATAATCTGCCAGCGCCCAGGGAGCATGTTCACGACTGGAACCACAACCAAAGTTTTCCCGGGCCAGTAAAATCCGGGCATCTGCATATATCGGCTGATTGAGGATGAATTCCGGGTTATCCACCTGTTTGCCGTCTTGTTCCAGATAGCGCCAGGCATCGAAAAGATGCTTGCCCAGACCCTGTCGCTCAATGGTTTTGAGAAACTGCTTGGGGATGATAGCGTCGGTGTCCACATTGGGACGATCCAGGGGGGCGACAATTGCCTCTAATACGGTAAAAGCTTCCATTATTTCTCCAGCTGTCGCTTGACGAGATATTCCACGGCAGCCACTTCTGCCGAGCAACCGCGCAAGCTCGAAAAAATGCCAATTTCCACCATCCCCAAGCTGCATAAGCCCAGAGCGATGCGCAACACCCAGGAGCGGGCGCGCTTTTTATTGTGCAGACCAGTCACGTACATCCACAAAATGTCCGGCAATCGCGGCCGCTGCCGCCATGGCCGGGCTGACCAGATGGGTTCTGCCACCGGCTCCCTGACGCCCCTCAAAGTTCCGGTTACTGGTACTGGCGCAACGTTCTCCAGGCTCCAGACGGTCGGCGTTCATGGCTAGACACATGGAACAACCCGGCTCACGCCACTCAAAACCCGCCTCCTTGAAAATTTTATCCAGCCCTTCCGCTTCGGCCTGGGCTTTCACCAGTCCCGAGCCGGGAACCACCATCGCCACTTTTACCGAAGCGGCTTTCTGATGCCCCTTGGCTACAGCAGCAGCAGCGCGCAGATCTTCAATGCGCGCGTTGGTGCAGGAGCCAATAAAAACCTTGTCGAGCGCTATGGCAGACAGGGGGGTATTGGGCTGCAAATCCATATAGGCCAGCGCGTCCGTCCAGCCCTTACGACGTACCATATCGGATTCCCGAGCAGGATCAGGAATGGTGGCGCTAATTTCTGCGACCATCTCGGGGCTGGTTCCCCAGGTGACCTGAGGCGCGATATCCGCTGCATGGAGACGAATTTCTGCATCAAAGCTGGCATCCGCATCCGAATGCAGTTCACTCCAGGCCGCCACGGCCTGATCCCAGATTCTGCCCACCGGGGCATAAGGACGGCCCCGCAAGTAATCAATGGTTATGGCATCGACGCCGACCATACCCGAGCGCGCTCCGGCTTCAATGGCCATGTTACATAAGGTCATGCGCCCTTCTACCGACAAAGCCTGCACGGCTGGTCCGGCAAATTCGATGGCGTAGCCCGTACCACCCGCCGTACCCATTTTGCCGATAATGGCCAGCACCATGTCCTTGGCGGTGACGCCCCGACCCAGTTCGCCATCCACCCAAACCCGCAGGCTTTTGGATTTGCGTGCCCATAGGCACTGGGTCGCCAACACATGCTCCACTTCCGTGGTACCAATACCAAAGGCCAGCGCACCCAGCGCACCATGAGTCGCCGTATGGGAATCGCCGCACACCACGGTCATGCCCGGCAGAGTGAGTCCCTGCTCGGGGGCAATCACATGCACAATGCCCTGGCGCGGATCCAGCATTCCGAATTCTTCAATACCAAATTCCGCACAGTTCTGATCCAGGGTGTCGACCTGCAAACGGGAAGTCGGATCGACAATACCCGCCGCCCGATCCGTGGTCGGGACATTGTGGTCTGCCGTAGCGATATTGGCATCAATCCGCCAGGCTTTGCGTCCCGCCGCGCGCAAACCCGAAAAGGCCTGGGGGCTGGTGACTTCATGCAGCAACTGCCGGTCAATATAAAGCAATACGGCAACATCCGGTTCCGCATGCACCACATGGCTTTCCCACAATTTGTCATAAAGCGTTTTTGCTGCCACAAGCTTCTCCTCAAACATCCCTATCCAAAATTAACCAATGTCGCTCATAAGGGCCATGCCGTCATCCAGCACACATCCAGCGAAAAATCATGATTCGGCTGCAGCGCAAAGTGTTCACAAACCTCCGTCGGAGCCCCGACCCATACGCTTTTGATCGCTGTTACGCGCTCTTCCGGGCTGCGCATTCGGGTTATCCAACTGGCAAAATCCAGGGGCAGTTTCCAGGTATCCTGATCAGCCACCTGCCAGCCGGCTGCAGCCAACATCGCCTGCCATTCTGAAACCCGGTAATCCCGCACATGAGAAGGGTCACGTAAAATTTCGACCGTCTGCAAAAAAGTATCCAGTAATGGATTTTCGGGTGCGCATACATCAATGATGACACATTTTCCCTGAGGATGGAGTACACGCCGCATTTCCCGAAGAGCCGCAGGGACATCCGCCCAATGATGGGCGGAAAAGCGCGTCACCACTCCATCAAAGTAAGCATCGGCGAAAGGCAATGATTCTGCCATACTTTTTTCGGTGTGGAGATTAGACAATCCACGCTGTTGCGCCTCGTCAGCTACCACACGCAGCATTTCACTGGAGAGATCCACTGCGAGCACTTCCCCGACGACTTCCGCCAGAGTAAAGCTGGCATGCCCCGCCCCGCAGCCAAGGTCCAGCACCCGCATGGTGGACTGTCCGGCAAACTCTCCACGCAGACTCTGTAAATCTGCACCCTGTGCATGTGCCGGGCTATGGAGATAATCCGTCGCCGCCACGCCGAATTGCTTCTCTACCAGTTTTTGCTGATTATTCATGCGCTTTTAGGCTTCCAAAAAAATACACACCTATCATAAGAAGACCATCAAACTGGTACAATATGAGTACTTATACTGGTATATTAACTACCATGATTGCGCTTTACATGGAACCGATGCATGTCTGGTGACTCACTGGCCTTGGGGGCGTTTATTCGTCGCCACCGCGAAAAAACAACACCGCAGCAGGCTGGCCTGAATGCGCTTGGACGCCGTCGCACTCCCGGGCTACGCCGCGAAGAACTCGCCATGCTCTCGGGAGTCAGTGGCACCTGGATCACCTGGATTGAACAGGGGCGGCCGGTGCAGCCTTCCGTGCCCACGCTGGATCGCCTCAGCACGGTACTGCAACTATCCCATGCCGAACGGCAGCATCTGTTTCATCTTGCGGGCAAGGCTGATCCCCAGCTGGAATCGCCCCCTTCTGCCGTAGCGCCCGCCCTGCTCCACCTTCTCAAAATCCTGCAATATCCCGTGTATATCCTGGATCGCTACTGGAATGTCATTGCCTGGAATACGGCCGCCGCCACACATTTTGTGGGCTGGTTACCAGTCAGCCCGGCTCCTGAGAAAAAGCCTCCCAATTTACTGGAATTTTTGTTCCTCGACCCCGGCGCCAGAAGCTTCGTCGATGATTGGCAAAGCCGTTGCCGACGTCTGGTTGCCGAGTTTCGTGCAGATGTCGGCAAACACCTGGATGATCCCGAAATGGCCCGAATCATCACCCAACTGCAAAGTCAGAGCCGCACATTTGCCGAGCTCTGGCCTGCTCAGGATGTAGTGGAAAGAGAAGGCGGCCGCCGGGTATTCCAACACCCAGTACATGGGCGGGTGGTGTATGAGCAAAGCACCTTATTACCAGCGGCGCATACGGATATGAAACTGGTGATTTTGTTGCCATATCAGGAAGCAGTGGATTCGTGATCAGATTGGGAAATTGTTTTTTGATGGATAGTATGGATAGTTGCGAATGGCTGGGATGCAGCGGCACGGTAAATTTGTTCTAATGATAGCTCACTTATTTTCGACCCTAAGATATCAAGTTACTTGATACTAACAAACTGTTTCTATTGAACACACTCACCTTTCATACGGGAAATAGACGTCAGCCAATGGAGCATGCGCAGCAATGATCAGTGGCGGATTTGCTTCGTATGGCGCGACAGCAACGCCTGGGACGTGGAGATCGTGATGGGAAAGCGGGCCGTTACCCCGGATACCGGGCTGCGGCTGTCCCGGTTTTTCGGGATGAGCGATGGTTTCTGGGTGGGCCTGCAAACCGATTACGATCTCGCCGTGACGCGCCACGCCATGCAAGCAATTCTCAATAAAATTCAACGATACGACGTTCATGCGGCGTAACGACCAGGATCCGCTGGTAACGACTCTGGCAGGTTGACCATCTTGGTCCCAAATCTTGTCAACATGACTGTAAAATGTATCAGTCTTTATGAGAACAATATTAGAGAATTGCAACCATTTGATTTACCCTGCAGCAATCGCAGCCATCCGAAGGTTCTAGTGTTCACAAACTAGAAACCTGCACGGCCGGGCGCTGTCGCTGACTCCAGTGACGATAACTGCGGGCCAGGGTAAAAAGTCCGGCGCCCAGCATGCCGACAAAAAAACCGATGGGCCAGTTGGTCCAATAAGACAGCGCAATGGCTGACCAGATGCTGCTCTCGGCAAAAATTACCGCCAGGAGCAGGCTGCGCAGCGGGTGGATACTCAGCGACTGGGCAGCAGCAGGCGGCCCCACCAACAAGGTAAACACCAGAAAGGCACCGACTACTGGCAGGGCTGAAGCCGTCACCAGCGCCAGCAGACTTAAAAAAATCAGATCCATACGTGCTGCAGAAATCCCCTGTAAAGCAGCCAGATCAGGGAAACTGGAATCCAGCAGCAAGGGGCGGAAAATAGTGATCATGACCACCGAGACAAGGGCGCAAATCCCCAGTATGGGCCACAAATCCGCATCGCTGACGCCCAGCATCTCACCAAAAAGCAGAGAAAATACCTCAGGTGCGTATTCACTGGTCATGCTGAGAAACAGCGCACCGACGCCCAGAAAAAGCACCAGTAGCAGTCCGGTTCCCACGTCACGCCGCCCTATACGGGCCAGTTGACGCAAGAGCAGGACACCCATTCCCACAAAAACCAGCAGACCAACAAAGGGATTCACTCCGAGCAGATTAGCCGCCGCCGCCCCCGGAAAAGCTCCCAACGGCAAGGCATGAGCCGCAAAGGCCGAATGGCGAATGACCACAAAATAACCGACAAGTGCTGCTACTAGGGCGATGGCAGTGCCCGCAATCCAGGTGTTGATCATAAAACTGGAAAACACGGCTAAGGCTCCTGAAGGCGGCGCAAGGACGTAATACCCCGGCGCTGGTATTTGTGTTGCCACGAAGAACCGAGCATAGCCAGCAGATAAAACAGAAAAATCAGGACAACCACAAAAAAACTGACAGGCCAGGCATTGCCGGAAAACCAGTAATAACTTTCATAGGCCATCCAGATTCCCAACCAGACCGCCGTCAGAGCAATAATCATCGCCCAGAAAATAGCCTGGGCAGGACGTCGGCTCAGGCGAATCGCCGCTCCGGCAGGGCCGATCAGGAGTGCCGTCGCCAGAACCGCGCCAATAGCCAGAGCACAAACCGCAACGGCCAGTCCTAATACCAGAAGTTGTAGCAAACCCATCCAACGTGGGGAAACGCCCCGCAAAGTCGCCAGATCCGGGTCCACCGCTGTCAGGATCAGCGGCCGATAAAACAAGCCAACCAGCAAAAACACCGCCAGTACCGCCAGGATGGCCGGCCAGATCAAGCCTCGCGAAATGGCGAATAAAGACCCGAACATCACCGATACAGCGGCACCGGTAGTACTGGTGGTAGTGACATCCAGATATAAAAACAGCGCGGAAAACCCCAGGCCGGCACCCAGCACAATGCCGGTCGCCAAATCTCTTTCCCGCGCCTTGCGGACCCCCAGAAATTCCATCCCGAATGCAGCAATCCAGGCCATGCCGAGAAAACCCAGCAAGGGGCTGATACCCCATAAAAACGAAGCGGCTCCTCCGGCACTACTGACATCTGCCAGGGCGTGGCCGGCAAAGGCATTTCCACGCAACACGGTGAACACCCCAATCAGGGCACTGACCAACGCCGCGCAACTGCCCACAATGAGCGCAGTTTGCACCGGCTGACTGCTTAAAAAAGCAAACATCTGCTCACACTCCGTGACCCGCACAACGATTCATATTGGCCACATCGGCATTTTCGGGGGCGTCGGGCAGCACCAGAATCCGCCCGCCATGATGCAGGATCGACACGGGATAACCGTAAAGCTTGCTGAGCACCTCCGCTTGCACGACCTCGGCAACCGTGCCGGTGGCGGCGCGCCCGTCTACCAGATACACCAGACGGTCCATCACCGGAATCAGCGGATTCATGTCGTGGGCAGTCACCAGCACCGTCATTTTCTGCTGGACAATCAAGCGTCCCAGCAGATCTACCAGTGCATTGGCGCTACCAAAATCGAGATTTGCCAGCGGTTCGTCCAGAATCAGCAGACGCGGCTTGCGAACCAGAGCATGGGCGATGACGGCACGCTGCTGCTGCCCCCCCGATAATTCCCCAACCCGCTGATCGGCAAAGTCCTCCGCGCCCACGGCTTGCAGCGCCTGATCCACCGCGTAGCGGGTGCGTCCGTTAAAAAACGGCAGCCCCAAACGCTGGCCATCCAGCCCCAAACGCACCAAATCACGGGTGCGCAAGGGCAGATCCGGATCAAAATTGATTTTCTGGGGAACATAGCCCACCAGCTCCCGATGTTCCCGAGCTGGCGCACCGCCGATCAGCACCGTGCCAGCACGCTGGGTAATCAAGCCCAGCAAGGTACGTAACAGGGTGGTTTTACCCGCCCCATTTTCACCAATCAGGGCGCAGAGCTGCCCAGGATACAGGTCAAAACTGACATCCCGTAAAATACTGCGGCCGCCCAGATCCACAGAAAGATCGGCGACCGCAAGAATCGGACTCTGATTGGTCAAGATATTATTTCAACACCGTCGTAGAGGTACCCTGTTCTACGGCTGCGCGCAGGGCATTCACTTCTGCGAGCATCCAGGATTGATAAGTGTACCCGGTTGGCATGGTTTCATAAACGCCCACAACCGGAATATGTGCAGCCTTGGCATCACTCAGGAAAGACGCTGTCAGGGAGTCAGTGACCTGCTGGTTATACAGAAACACCTTGACCTGATGATTTTTGAAAAGCTGATTCTGGATGCTGACATCCTGGGGTGCCGGATCGGTCCCATTCATGATTGCCGCCTGCAGATTCCAGGGGGTTTTCAGATCGCAGCCTGCCGCCTGCAGCATGTAATCCGCCACGGGTTCGGTAACCGCTACCGGAGTATGGGGATATTTTGCTTTGAAACTGGCAATGGCGGCGTACCAGGGCTTGAGCGAAGCATCAAACTTCTGAACATTGGCCTTGAAAAAAGCCGCATGGGCAGGATCCAGCTTACTCAAGCTCGCCGCAACCGCCTTGACCACCGCAGGCATGGTTTCCGGTTTGTACCAGAGATGCGGGTTTTTGGTGCTGTCGGGTAAATGTAAAAGATCCTGAACCACAATCACCTGACGCTTGGGATTAGGATCAGCCGCCAGAATTTTTTTGGCCCAACTGTCATAACCCACGCCGTTACGAACCACCAACTGGGCAGCCGCAATTTGTCTGGCCACAGCCGGGCTCGCCTCAAAAGCATGGGGATCCGTGTTGGGATTACTCTCAATGGCGCTCACCTGAACATATTTTCCACCAATCTGGCTAATGACATTAGCATATTGATTTTCCACCCCCACGGCATGAATGGTGTCTGCTGCGGCCATTTGTGCAGCACCCAGACCCACCAACAAGGACAGCAAGGGCAGAAAACGACGCCCGGCACAGGCATACCGCCCGGACAGATTGGATAGTGATAATTTATTGGATTCAGTGTGCTGCATGTTACTTCTCCTGAAGTGATGTTGATAACGGAATGTTTGTGCGTCATACTTATATGCAACTGTGTTGCACATTAAAGTACCATGTTATAACTGTCAAGCGGCCCATCGCACTGATAAAAACACTGTTATTACAGTTGCTATCGATAATCGTTATCATTACTATAGTATTCGTTAAATTAAGGGAGAATTAATGCTTCGCCAGCAAAGCCGTTTCCGCCATATTCTCTTGAGTAGCATTCTTTTCTGCGTATCTACTGCTCCCGCCTGGGCTGCCAGTACGGGGCAGTCCATCCCCGAAGCAGCGCACCAAAACTGGTGGCGGGGGATTTCCCTGGTCATGCATGGTCAGGTAGAAGGCGTTTCCAATCTGAGCGGCGGCATCAGCACCGGCACCACCGCAACCGGGCTCTGGAAAGGTGGACTAGCCCTGCATACCGGTAAGGCCGGTTGGTGGCAAGGAGGTCTTTTTGTAGTGGAAGGACTTGCTGCGGGCAGCAGCAACCCCGACAGTTTGTACATTGGTGATCTACAAGGCGTATCCAATCTCACTACGCCCTATCAACATATGGCCCATCTCTATAAGGCTTATTATCGACAAAAATTCGGCGGCAATACCTTGCGCCTCGGCTTGCTCAATCCTAACGACTATTTCAATGATACCGGAGTAGCAGGCGAACTGTTCAATGCCTCTTATGGTATTTACCCCATCATTTCGGCCAACATTCCCTTCACGCCCACTTATCCTTATTCCAGTCTCGGGGCCATGGCTTCAGCGAGCTGGGGCAATACCACGGTGATGGCGGGCGTGTTTGGTGCGGATGGCGTCCATCCCTTCCGTGCGCCCCGAGGCAGTGACGGAATGATTTATTATGGTGAAGTCGATCAAAGCATTCCCATCGGTCCTGGCACGGCGATGCTCAAGGCCGGAGGCTATTACAACCACATCTACGGCCCTTACCTCACGCAAAATATTGGCATCGGTACTTCTACCAGTCAGGGCGGTTTTTACGGTACCGCCGAGTATCGCTGGAAAGCCGATCAGATGAACTGGGGGGTTTTCCTGCAAGGTGGCGGAGCCCCCAATGCCGCAACCGTTTCACCGGTGAATGCCTATGTGGGCGCAGGATTGCGGCTGCGACATTTCATTCTAGGCTCACCCGGCTCTACCCTGAGCCTGGGCATGGCCCGCGCCTGGCAACGCCAATCCGGTTCGAACACGGGAGCTGCAGAAACCAGTCTGGAAGTGAACTTCAAACAGCCAATTTTCAAGGATTTTTATATTCAGCCCGACCTGCAATATATCGTCAACCCCGGTGCCAGCCCCGGGAACACTATCCCCAATGCCTTCGTCGCCATTATCCGACTGGGTTGGCACTATCATTTACACGCTTAAAAACTAAACAACAGGCTTCTAAATGCCATGATGGCTTTTAGTGCTTGCTTGCCTCTTGTGCCTCTTTTTTTGCCTCGGCGCGCGCAGCGCGCATGAACAGCGCTGCAGCCAACCCAAAAAAGGCGAAGGCAATCAATCCTGTCACTATGATCCCTGCAGCGGTTTGTCCATCAGAAATATAATGCATGCTGCTGGTCATCGCCTGCATGCTCATTGAATGCATATCCATTATCGATCTCCTGTGTCAATTAACACATCATTAATCTTATTCTTTGCAAGACCAGGAACAAAATAGAAATTCAGTCAGCTCGCTACAGTTTTAATTATAGCCTGTCATTACTACTGACTGTAACATCAACCGAAGCGTCGCAGTTATTGTCAATGACATGAGTGAAATCAATATTGATGCCGCCCTGGTCCGTGAAGGGCGCGCGCAACTATCACGCACGGAAGAAAAAGTCGTTGAAATGTCCAATGGCTGCATCTGCTGCACGCTCCGGGAAGATCTGCTTGAGGAGGTGGCCTTATTGGCAGATGAACGCACCATTACCGACCTCCTGATTGAGCAGATTGAATTCTGCAATGTGCTGGTGCTGAACAAGGTGGACCTCATCAGCCCGGAAGAACAGCAGAGCTTGATGGCTATTTTGAAGGCGCTGAATCCTCAGGCGCGCATTGAAATTTCCGAGTTTGGTCGGGTTCCTGTCAATCGCGTACTGCAAACCGGTCTTTTTGACTTTGAAGAAGCCAGCCAGGCCCCCGGATGGTTGATGGAAATGCGCGGGGAACATATTCCGGAAAGTACGGAATATGGGATTGGCAGTTTTCATTTTGCCGCTCGCCGCCCCTTTCATCCTCTGGATGCGCTTTGGAATGATTAATCGGCCCCAGCACCCAAAGGACCCGAGGCCGTTTGCATAAAGTTGGGTAAACCCATTTTGTCGATCAGATCAATGTGGGTTTCCAGCCAGTCAATATGCTCTTCGGTCTGTTCCTGAATTTCAACGAGAATCTCGCGCGAGACGTAGTCCTTGACCGATTCGCAATAATGAATGGCCTCGACATAATGGGCGCGGCCGGCTTCTTCCAGTTTCAAGTCACAAGCCAGGCATTCAGCCACATTTTCACCGATGAGTAATTTATTCAGGTCCTGCAGATTGGGTAGGCCGTCCAGAAACAAAATACGTTCGATCAGTTTGTCGGCATGCTGCATTTCTTCAATGGATTCCGCATATTCATGCTTACCCAAAGCAAAAAGTCCCCAGTTTTTGTACATGCGGGCATGCAGAAAATATTGATTAATGGCCGTCAGCTCAATGGCCAGCGCTTTGTTCAACAACTGAATAACTTTTTTATCCCCTTTCATGACGCGCTCCTTATTGAATCGTTCATCTAAAACCTTAGGGAAATTATAGCGTATTTGCCAAACCTAGGCGGCAATCCCTGAACCAATCAAACAGGTTATACCGCCTGTTTGAGTGCGGGGCGGGGATGCTGATGCATGGGATACTGCACGACCTTGGCATGCTGCATTTCCTGATCCAGAACCGCTTTGGCACAAGTCGCACAACGCCCGCACTGGGAAGCCACACCTAACTGTTGGCGTAGATCCCGCATGGAACAGGCACCCTCACAAACAGCCTGATGAATGTCTTTTTCGGTGACAGCATTACATAGACATATATACATAGCTAGTCTCATGAAAAACTCTTACACAACATTCAAACGCAAATGATAATGCATGTCAATAACATTATCTCTAAAAAATGGCCGTTGGGTCTGCAGGCTTTGCAGCGACTTTTGTTTCGAGCCGTTGTTGTTCTTGGCGAAATCCTGCGCCCGTCAGGAGAGCTGTTTGAGCCCGCAGGGCGAGTTCTCTCCTGACAGCAGGATGAGCCGTAGAACAACAGGCAAGGAACAATGGAGCAAAAAGCCTGCAGACCCAACGGCCATTTTTTAGGTTCAACAGTCATTCATCAGTCATTCTCTTTCTCCATCGGATGGCTTGGGAGTAAGATGTCGGGATTCTTTCATTCACAGCGAGACCCACCCCCATGAGCCAAGCCCCCCATTCCACCCTGAATGCCGAAACCCTGTTCCAGATCAGCGAGGACATTTTGGTTCTCGCCCGCAAACAGGGGGCAACTGCAGCAGAAGCGGCAGCAAGTACGGGCAAGGGGCTTTCTGTTACTGTCCGCCTCGGCGAAGTGGAATCCATTGAGTACAATCAGGATAAAGGCATGGGCGTGACGGTCTACCTGGGGCAGTCCAAAGGTAGCGCCTCCACCTCTGATTTTTCCCGCAAGGCCATTGCGGAAACCGTGGAAGCCGCGCTCACCATTGCCCGTCACACCTCCGCAGACCCCTTTTCGGGCCTGGCTGATCCGGAGCTTTTCGCCCGCGAGTTCCCCGATCTGGATCTTTATCATCCCTGGTCAATAGACGCCGATACGGCCGCAGAGTTGGCACGCCGTTGCGAGGCTGCTGCCCGGGATAGCGATCCACGTATTCACAATTCTGAAGGCGGAAGCCTGGGCACGAGCGAAGGCCTTTCTGTTTACGCCAACAGTCTGGGTTTTGTGGGGAAAAGACAATCGTCCCAGCATAGCCTGTCCTGCTCAGTCATTGCCGAAGACCTGAAAGGCGGCATGCAAAGGGACTACTGGTATGATGTAGCTCGCAATGCCAGCGCATTGGCCAGCCCGGAAAGTATCGGCAAAATCGCCGCTGAACGGGCGGTGCGGCGTCTGGATGCCCGCAAGCTGCCCACCACCAGGGCACCGGTAATTTTTGAAAATCAGGTGGCTTCCAGCATTCTTGGACACCTGGCCAGTGCCATCAGTGGTGGTAGTCTGTATCGTAAAAGTTCATTTTTGGTAGACAGCCTGGGCAAGACCCTGTTTCCGGAACATATTCGCATTTATGAAGAACCCTTGCGCCCCAGGGGGCTGGGCAGTGCCAGCTTTGACTCGGAAGGCGTAGCCACCCGCAATCGCGACATTATTTCCAAAGGCGTTCTGCAAGGATATATCCTCGACAGTTACAGTGGCCGCAAGTTGCAGATGCCGACCACCGGAAATGCCGGAGGTGCCCACAATCTGACCCTGGAGCCCGGCAGCCAATCGCTGCAGGAAATGATCCGGGAAATGGGACGGGGTTTACTGGTCACCGAACTGATCGGTTTTGGGATCAACATGGTCACCGGCGACTATTCACGCGGTGCTGCCGGCTTCTGGATAGAAAATGGCGAGATTCAATATCCGGTGGAGGAGATCACCATTGCTGGTAGCCTGCAGGCTATGTTCAAGGGCATGCAGATGGTCGGCAACGACCTGCTTACCCATGGCAACACCGGCTGTTCTTCCGTTCTCATTGACGAGATGGTGATTGCCGGCGAGTAAGCCCTATGGCCAAAAGCATGAGCAAAGTGCTCAGTAGCAGGTAGGGCAGACTCCCCCAACGGCCATAGGGAGTCTCTCCGGCCATGGGCTGCACCGAACCGTTCAGAGTGCCCACCACAAATTGCGGAAGCTGGGTGCGGATTTCGCCGTGGGGAGAAATCAGCGTGGTTATACCGGTATTGGTATCCCGCACATCCGGTTTCTGCTCCTGACGGGACTGCATGGCGGCCATCTGCATACTCTGGGCAGCAGCGATACTATGCCCATACCAGGCATAATCACTGATATTGAGCAAAAAGGTCGCCCCTTCATTGACCCCCTTGCGGACATCACGCGAAAAAGATTCTTCATAACAAATGGTCATGCCGGCCTTTTGTCCATCTACGGGCAGAACATAAGGGCCATGCCCAAAGGAAAAACTCCCCAAACCCGGTAAAAAGTGGTGGACCAAAGGACCCAGCAGGTGCGGCAAGGGAATATATTCACCAAAAGGCACCAGATGTTCTTTCTGGTACCAGCGCAGAGGGGCGTTCCCGTCAATTTCCATGGCAGCGTTGTAGTATTTGCCATCTGCCGCCTCGGGAATGCCGATAATCAGAATCTTGTGATTCCGCGCCGACCATTCCTGTAACTGACTAATCAGTTCAGGAATTTCTGTCTGAAAAATGGGAAAGGCGGTTTCCGGCAAAACCACCAGCTGGCTATTTTTGGGGGTCTGCAAAATCAGTTGTACATAATGGTGCAGTATCTGGCTGATGGCTGCACCATTCCATTTTTCGGTGATCGGAATATTACCCTGCAGCAAGCTGACTCGGAGCTTGTGCCCGACGGGATGGGTGAAGCTGACTGACCCTGCCGCCAGAGCCACTCCGGAAAGCACCAGCAAGGCGGAAACACCGCCGAGCAGTGCCCGTTTGGATTGAGATTCGCGCAACATCCATAACAAAATAGTGGCAAAACCGGCGGTGGCGAGTCCGACCCCATACTGTCCCAGCCAGGCGGAGAAACCACCCAGGAAAACATGAGTCTGCGTATATCCTGTAGCCAGCCAGGGGAAGCCCGTGAAGAACCGGGCTCGACACCATTCCGCAAATATCCACAACACCGGTAAGGCGACAAGCCGCGCATTTCCCCGAAAAAAACGGATAGCCAGCCATAGGGCCAAAGCCGGATAAATGGCGCAATATGCCGCCAGCAGCGCCACCGCCCCACCCGCAAGTAGCCAGTCCATATGGGCAAAATTGTGCAGGGTGATGGATATCCAGCTGACTCCACTACAAAACGCCCCGAAACCAAAAGCGTATCCCAAAGCGGCCGCCCGCCGGGGACGTTCAGCCGTGGTAGCCAGCCAGAACAGCGCAAAAAGCAGAATGATGGCGAGAAACCAGTCATTAAAAGGGGCAAAAGCCAAAGGCCAGAGCGCGCCCAAAATTAATGCGGCCAGAAGCCGCAAAGGAAACGCCCAGGTTCTGACGGAATCGTGAATCATGCACTATCCTGATTGGGCAATTCGGGCAGGGCTGCACTGCGCGGAGGAGACACCCGGACAATTTGTACCCGGCGTCGATCGGCCCTTAACACTTCCAGTCGCAAATTACCCTCCTCAATCACTTCGCCCACCCTCGGCACATGCCCGAGACGGGTAGCTACCCAACCACCCAACGTGTCCGCGTGCCCATCTGCCAGATGCGCCGCAAAATGTTCATTGAAATCCTCCAGCGGAATCAGCGCATTCACCAGAAAGTCGCCGTCTTCCCGTGAGGCTATCATGACATCTTCGTCAATGTCATATTCGTCTTCGATTTCCCCGACGATGATTTCCAGAACATCCTCGATGGTAATAAGGCCAGCCACCCCACCATATTCATCGACCACTACCGCCATGTGGTGACGACCGGTACGAAACTCATAGAGCAGGTGATCCAGATGTTTGCTTTCAGGAATAAACGTCGCCGGTCGCAACAACTCTCCCAACCGTGGCATGGACATGCCCGAACGACAGGCCTGAAGTAAATCCTTGGCCAGCAGGATACCGTGCACGTCGTCGCGATCCTCTCCCACCACCGGAAAACGCGAGTGCCCGACTTCCGAAACCCTGGCGATGATTTCCGGCAACGGCATATCCATCTCAATCACTTCCATCTGGGCGCGGGGAATCATCACGTCGCGGACGGTCAATTCGCCCATCCGAAAAATCCCATCCACCATGCGCGCGGCTTCGGCATCAATCACCTGCCGCTCGCCAGCCTCCCGGACCAGATCCAGCAAACTGTCCTGATCTTCCACATTACCGCGCAGGGACTGGGTAAAACGCGCCCACCAACTCCGTGGGCGCTCCTGCGTACTTCGATCTTCACTCATGTATTTGGTTCAGGTAGGGGTCGGCCACACCCATTTCAGCCAGTAATCGGGTTTCCAGTTGTTCCATGATCTGCGCTTCGTGGTCTGCCACATGGTCATAGCCCAACAAATGCAACGTACTGTGAATCAGCAAGTGGCGATAATGATTCAACAAAGTTTTCCCCTGCTCGGCCGCTTCCTGAAGTACCACGGCCGGGGCAATCACAATATCTCCCAGCAGGTCGCGGCGGAACACTGGAGGCAGGGGATCCTGGGGAAAAGACAGACAATTGGTCGGTTTTTCCTGCTGCCGATAGTGGGCATTCAATTGGGTGATTTCCGCATTACTCACAAAGGCGAGGGATATTTCGGCCATGCGCCCTGCGTCCGGTGATCGCGGGGTCGCAACCGTCAGCGCCTGAAGGATGGCACTCCTGGCCTTGTTGCGGGAAGGAATAGCAGCCGGCTCCACGGAATCATCCACGGATAGGCGCAAATAAAGCCCGCTCATGCCTTATCTCCAAAGCGATCATAAGCCTGAATGATGCGGGCCACGAGCGGATGACGGACCACATCGGCGCTTTCAAAAAAGACCATTTCCACTCCCGGCATGGCGTCCAGCACATCCAGCACCTGGACCAGCCCGGAAAGCTGGCCGCGCGGAAGGTCAATCTGGGTGACGTCGCCAGTGACGACCACTTTTGCGCCGAAACCCATGCGGGTCAAAAACATTTTCATCTGCTCCGGAGTCGTATTCTGGGCCTCGTCGAGAATGATAAAGGCGTCGTTGAGAGTCCGTCCGCGCATGTAAGCCAGTGGTGCCACTTCAATAATTTGCCGCTCAATGAGTTTCGCCACCTTCTCGTAGCCAATCATTTCATGCAGCGCGTCGTAGAGGGGGCGCAAATAGGGATCAACTTTTTCACTCAAAGAGCCGGGCAGGAAACCCAGCCGTTCACCAGCTTCGACAGCGGGACGCACCAACACCAGGCGGCGCACCTGATTGCGTTCAATTTGCT
This sequence comes from Acidithiobacillus sulfurivorans, assembly GCF_018853815.1. GTDB lineage: Bacteria > Pseudomonadota > Gammaproteobacteria > Acidithiobacillales > Acidithiobacillaceae > Acidithiobacillus > Acidithiobacillus sulfurivorans. Next base: position 97,974 of record NZ_JAAOMP010000028.1, read on the forward strand.
CCACGGCCGCTGCAACGGCCAGATAGGTTTTTCCCGTACCGGCCGGACCGATGCCGAAAGTCAGGTCATTATGCCGGATGGAATCCAGATAGCGGCGTTGACGCAACCCTCGACCCCGAATAGTCCCTTTGAGCGTTTGCACCCCTGGGGATTCCGACGCTTCCTGCGTTTCAGCTTCGGCTTCCACCTGAACACGCTGAATACATTGATGCACCCAGTGACTGGAGAGCTTCCGGCCCTGAACTACCTGAGCATAGAGCTCAGTCAGAACCGTTTTTGCCGCCTGCACCGCCGCTTGCGGACCGGTAATATGGAAACGTTCCCCACGCGGAAGAATGACAACGCCCAGCCGGGATTCCAGTTGCCTTAGATGGCTGTCCAGTTCGCCAGCCATTTCCGACAGAACACCGGCGCTGGCCTGTTCAGCGATAAAATCACCATGACTGACGGCGGGATTCTTACTGGGAGGCTCCATGGGATTATACGGCAAGACGATGTGCCGCAGGATTGGACGGCGTGAGACGACCACGCAGACTATTGGGCAAGGCGGCCGTAATTTCTATATCCATCATTTGCCCTGCCCAGTCAGGGTTGCCGGGCAGATTGACTGAGCGGTTGCAGGCGGTTTTCCCGGTCACTTCACGCGGATCACGGCGCGAAGGACCGGTAATCAATACCGCCTGAAGTGTACCCACCAGACTCTGGGCGTATGCTTGGGCCAACCCGTTGATACGTCCCTGCAAAATGGCGAGACGGGCATCTTTTTCCACTTCAGGAACACTGTCCTTGAGTTTCAGGGCGGGGGTATTGGGCCGCTGACTGTATTTGAAGGAGTAGGACTGGTCGAAACGCACGGCCTCAATCAAGTCCATGGTGGCCGCAAAATCCGCCTCGGTTTCACCCGGAAATCCGACGATGAAATCTGATGAAATTTGTATGCCCGGACGTGCCGCCCGCAGGCGAGCAATTTTTTCCAGATATTGCTCGACACTATGCTTGCGGTGCATACGCCGCAAAATCCGGTCTGAACCGCTCTGCACCGGCAAATGCAGATGCGGAGCCAGTTTTTCGATAGAACCGTGAGCGGCAATCAGTTCATCATCCAGATTACTGGGATGAGAGGTGGTATAGCGCAGGCGCAGCAAACCCGGAATCCGGGAAAGTCTTTCCAGCAATTCGGCAAGGCCACCTTCGCCAATCAAGCCCGTCGCGCCACGGTAAGCGTTGACGTTTTGCCCTAACAAGGTGATTTCACGCACCCCCTGATCAACCAGACTGCGTGCCTCACGGATAATATCGGGCATGGGACGACTATATTCACGCCCCCGGGTATGGGGCACCACACAAAAAGTACAAAACTTGTCGCAGCCTTCCTGAATGGTCAGGAAAGCCGTGGCACCATCGCGACCGGGACGCTGGGGCAGGCGGTCAAATTTTTCGAGAACCGGAAAATCCACATCCACCTGAGGATGGCGTTCAGCCACACAGGCATCGAGCAGGTCAGGCAAACGGTGCAGGGTCTGCGGACCAAACACCAGATCGACGTAAGGGGCACGACGACGCAATTTTGCGCCTTCCTGACTGGCTACGCAGCCTCCCACGCCAATAATCACTTCCGGGCGCTTTTCCTTGAACGGACGCCAGAATCCCAATTGGGTGAACACCTTATCTTCAGCTTTTTCACGAATGGAACAGGTGTTGAGCAAAAGCACATCAGCCTGCTGGGGATCTTCTACCAATTTCAGTCCATGACTCTGCGCCAGCAGATCCGCCATGCGCTCGGAGTCATATTCATTCATCTGACAACCGTAGGTTTTAATAAACAGATTTTGCAATGCATTTCCGGAAAAAAGCGGCCTTATCGCGATGATAGGGCCAGCAACCCGGATTGACAAGGGCCCCGTTTCGCTCAGTTTCGCTCTACATGCCGCCCATGCTAGAGTATTGACCGTTCATATGGGTTCTGCGCAAATCCGTGCATTGCCCTTTATCCGGTGGAGAAAATCCATGTCCAGATCTTCCGGGCCGGTATCCCAGGCTTGGCACTTTACCCGCGAGTTTTTACGCGACCCCCAGACCATTGGCGCGGTACTACCCAGTTCTCCTTTTCTCGCCAGACGCATGGCCGCTATGGTCCCGGATGGACCGGGACTGGTGATTGAACTCGGTCCCGGCATGGGGCCTGTCACCAAGGCCCTGCTCGCCCGGGGTATAGATGCCAGTGATCTGGTGCTGGTGGAACAGGCCCCGACGATGGTCCACCATCTGCGCCATCACTTTCCGCAACTGGAAGTCATCGAAGGCGATGCTGCCCGACTCCAGGAAATGATTGCCCATCGTGGCAAGGTCCGGGCCATTGTTTCCAGCCTGCCGCTCCGCACCATTCCCCAGGAAATCGTCGCCCGTATTTTTCAGCAACTCCCGGCAGTCAGCCAGCAGGGCACGGTATTTATTCAGTTTACCTATCATTTCCGCAGTTCCTGCCAGGGCTTGCCCACTGAGTTTCGACGCGGACGCCCCGCCATGGTGCTGCGCAATTTACCTCCCGCCCGCATTGATCAATTTATTTTTCACGGCAAAGGATTGGTCTGATTTGCCCCGAATCATGGCTTACAAAACCGCAGCACTGGATCATGCGCCAAGCCATTTATGGCCCTGGTTGGCGCTCCCGGCATCGCTGACTGCAGCACTTCAACGCGCCTATGGTCATACCCATCGGGTTACTGCGCTGCTTATAGGGAGTGGACGCCGAAACCCGACTTATAGTGAACAGCGGCTTTTGCATTTAAAGCGGGGCGAGCGCATTTTCTGGCGGGAAGTACTTCTCCACGCTGGAGATCCGGATCGGCCCGCCATATGGGCCATGACCACCATACCGCTTTGCGGGCTGCGCCATGGTCTGCTTCCCTTGGCGCGCCATGGTTCCCGTCCCATCGGCAACACCCTGTTTCGGCATCGCCGCTTGCGCCGCTCCCCCATCACCATGGAGGCCTTGCCGCGCTTCGGCCAACGTGTCTGGCGACGACGCTCCATTTTACGCCGAGGTCATACTGAAGTGCTGGTTGAAGAACATTTCCTGCCAGACTTACCCCCTTGGGCGGGTCGAGGTCGGCGCTGATGAATGATCCAATCCCGTTTCATCAGCGTTTTTCCGCCTATCTGGCACTGATGCGCATGGACCGCCCTATTGGTACGCTGTTATTGCTCTGGCCAACCTATTGGGGACTCTGGCTGGCAGCCAAAGGGACGCCCTCCCTGCGCCTGTTTGTGATTTTTACCCTGGGAACCTGGCTGATGCGCTCGGCAGGCTGTGTCATCAATGATTATTTTGATCGGGATTTTGATAAACAGGTAGCACGCACCCGGCACCGGCCACTGGCAGCAGGACTCATCAGTCCCGCTGCAGCTTTACGTCTCTTTGTGTTGCTCTGCCTGCTAGCAGCAGCCTTATTGCCTTTTTTGAATCTGCTCAGTCTGGCTTTGGCCGGTGGCGCAGTATTCATTACCATTACCTATCCCCTGTTCAAACGCTTCACGCATCTTCCCCAGGCTTACCTGGGCATTGCCTTTTCCTTTGGTATTCCCATGGCTTTTGCGGCAACCAGAGGGACCGTTCCAGGTATGGCCTGGTGGCTGATGCTCGCCAATGCCTGCTGGGTGGTCGCCTATGATACGGCCTATGCCATGGCGGATCGTCCGGATGACCTGAAGGCTGGCATCAAATCTACAGCCATTTTGTTTGGCCGCTGGGATCGTCATATTATCGCCGGTCTGCAACTGGTGATGTTATGCGTATTTGTCGGTATTGGCGTCAGTACCCAAATGCACTGGCCCTTTTGGTTTGCCTTGCTCGTGGCGCTGGTTCTCGGCGCTTATGAACAAGGGTTGCTGGGAGGTGACAGAGATCTGGCTTTTCGCGCTTTTTTGCACAACAACTGGATTGGGCTGGTTCTGTTTTGGGGAATAGTGGCCGGTTTGGCGCCATCGGCAAGCTTGCCCATACCGGGAGTCTGGGGCTAAAACGGAGAATCTTGTGCGTTTTTGAAAAACTTATACACAGTTTACTCATAAACCGATAAAAGCCAGAGCAGCGCTGTTAAGTTATTGTTGAAAATTGTCATCTAATTGTTTTTATTTATTATTTACCCTTGCCACTTTTTTGGGCAAGCCAGCTAAGGTCTTGAAGCACTAGGCATATGCGTGTTTTTCTGAGGTCCATGCACAGACTTATCCACAGAACTTGTGGGCAACTTTAATGCCCACTGAGACTGCCTGCCTGCAAGTGGCTGTTTTGGGTCACCTGCCCCGGATATTTTCCTATGCTCTGCCGGAAAATCCGGAACGCCTGCCTCTCGGCGTACGCCTGCGTGTCCCTTTTGGTCAAAAAAGCCGCATTGGTATTCTGGTGGGATATGACCACTGTCCACCGGAAATCACCCTGAAACCCATTGAGGCTGTTCTCGATACGCGGCCCCTGCTTTCGGAATCCTTGCAGCAGCTTCTGAATTTTGGTGCGCATTATTACCAGCATCCTCTGGGCGATGTCTGGGCTGCCGCCCTCCCGGCGCTACTCCGTCAGGGCCGGCCTTTGCCCCGGCCCGCAGCACAGGCTTATCAACTCACCCAGCCTGAACAAACGCCTGCACGCCCCGGCAAACTGCAGGAAGCCCTGATAATCCTGCTCGGCACCGCAAACCCTACCACCGAAACAGAAGTACCAGCACGCTTACGACCTGTCCTTCGCCAGGCGCTTCAAAACGGCTGGGTGGAAGCCCTCGCCCTTCCCGCTCCCTGGGTGACTGCGCAACCGCTTCCCTACCCGCTGAATGAAGAACAGCGCATTGCCATCACCCAATTACGGGCTACCCAAGGCTTTACCTGCTGGCTACTGGATGGCGTTACCGGAAGCGGCAAAACCGAAGTCTACTTCGAAACAATCCGTCCCCATCTGGAAGCCGGTCGGCAGGTGCTTATTCTCGTCCCGGAAATCGGTCTTACCCCACAGCTGCTGGCCCGCTGTCAGGCCCGCTTTGGCAAGGCAGCGGTCGCCGCACTGCATTCCGCCCAGACCGACACCGAACGCTTGCGCATCTGGGCATTGGCGGCCATGGGGCATATACAACTGCTCATCGGCACCCGCTCTACCCTGTTTGTTCCCATGCCGAAGCTGGCCTGTATTGTCATTGACGAAGAACATGATCCCTCTTTCAAGCAACACCGGGGCTGGCACTATTCCGCCCGAGACATGGCCATTCAGCGGGCCAAACTGGAGAATATTCCGGTGATTCTCGGTTCGGCCACGCCCTCTCTGGAAAGTCTCTACAATGTCCAGCAGGGACGTTATCAAAGTCTGCAGTTACGGCAACGCGCTACCAACGCGCCCCTGCCAGGCATCACGATTATTGCACTTCGCCGCCAATATCTTCAGGGGGGGCTCTCCAGCGATCTTCTAAACGCCTGCACAGAAACGCTTGCGGCGGGGAATCAGGTCTTGCTGTTTTTGAACCGACGGGGTTATGCGCCTGCCGTACTCTGCCATGATTGTGGCCATGTCCTGCACTGCCCACGCTGCAGTGCCGCCCTCACCTGGCATCGTCACCAGGAACGCCTGCGCTGTCACCATTGTGGTTACGATTCACGTTGGCCTCAAGACTGTCCGGAATGCCACAGCACTGCGCTGATTACTGCCGGACAGGGAACCGAGCAACTGGAAGGAATCCTGCGCCAACGCTTTCCCGAAACTCCAGTCTGGCGTATTGATCGGGATGCGTTACCCGGACGGGAGGCTTTTTCCGCCGTACTGGAGCAGATCCATCAAAATCAACCCGCCATCCTGGTTGGCACACAAATGCTCGCCAAAGGCCATCATTTTCCAGCCGTCACGCTGGTCGGCATCGTCAACACGGATCAAGGCCTATTCAGTGCCGATTTTCGGGCTCCCGAGCGCTTGCTGCAGATGGTTCTGCAAGTGGCGGGGCGAGCAGGTCGCGAAGACCGACCCGGACGCGTCCTTCTGCAAACCCACCTACCCCATCATCCCCTGATCCAGAGACTCAGTGAGGGAGACTATCAGCAAGCCGCCCAGTTACTCCTGGAAGAACGCCTGCAAGCAAGCCTTCCTCCCAGCACAGCCCTGACCCTTATGTGTGCTGAAGCCCATCAACGAGCAGCCATTCAGGCCTTCCTGGAAGCGGCAAAAGCCTGCGCTCCTGATTCGCTGGAAATCAGCGGACCGCAGCCCGCACTTCTGGAAAGACGGGCCGGTTTTGAGCGCGCTGAATTATGGATAGAAGCTCCCACACGCCGGATCATGCAGAAGGCCCTTAAAACCTGGCTGCCCTGCTGTCAGCAGCTGCCAGAAGCCCGTAGGGTGCGCTGGTTTGTCGATGTCGACCCGCAATTCATGCTTTGATTCCGGCGTGATGAGTAAAAGCTCCACTATATTGGGTATGCGTGAAATTTATGCGACACTCGTAACAAATTCGAAGGAGTACACATGCCCAAAAATGCCAAGGTCAAACTCTCCGACCCGTCGATAGAACGCAGTGTGTTGTATGTTGGTGAAAAAGAGATCATTGCTGACTCCACCGGAATATTGAAAGAAGAAGGCTGGAATATCATTTTTGCACCCTCTTTAGTGGAGGCTCCTCAATACGCCAGCAAAAGCGGCGCGTTGGTTGGCGTAGTCGGCTTCAGCCAGAAAGAGTTCGTGGATCATGCGCATCGCGTCGAACTGATGCTCGCCCAGTCAACCCTGTTAAAATGGATTGCCTTGATCCCCCCCAATGCCGCTGAACAACCGGCTTTCCGTCAGCTGATTGGTAGCGCATTTTATGATTATCACACCTTGCCTTTAGATGCCCTGCGTCTGTCCATTACCTTGGGACACGCATTTGGTATGGCAGAAATGACGGCCGATACCTTTCAGGGCGGACAGTGGGATCTTCACCATCATCCCGAAAGCCAGATGGTTGGCGCCAGTGATCAGATGCAGAAAATCTATCAGGAAATTCGCAAAGTCGCTGGTGTAGAAGCGCCCGTTCTCATCACGGGGGAAAGCGGGACAGGTAAAGAACTGACGGCCCAAGCTATTCATGAAAGATCCACTCGTAAAGAAGGGCCCTTTGTAGCCGTCAATTGTGGTGCTCTCCCTGCCAACCTGATTCAATCAGAATTATTCGGGCATGAAAAAGGTTCTTTTACCGGTGCCCATGAACGCAAAATCGGACGCATTGAGTCTGCCGCTGCCGGAACCCTTTTTCTGGACGAAATTGGCGACTTGCCGATGGATCTGCAAACCAATCTGCTCCGTTTTTTACAGGAAAAAACCATTCACCGCGTTGGTGGCCGTCAGGATATAGAAGTCAATGTCCGCGTGCTCGCTGCCACCCATATCAATCTGGAAGCAGCCATTAAGGACGGAAGTTTCCGACAGGATCTTTACTACCGCTTGAATGTGTTGCAGATAAAAATGCCACCCTTGCGTGATCGTGTGGGTGACATTCCCTTGTTGGCGCAATATATATTCACGCGCTTTTCGGATGAAAAAGCGCATCGCGTCAAAGGATTCAGTGAAGAAGCACTCCATGCCATGAATCATTATGACTGGCCGGGCAATATCCGGGAACTCATCAACCGTGTCCGTCGAGCCATGGTCATGTGTGAAAAATTCCTGATTTCACCGGTTGATTTAGGTCTGGAGCGGCGCACCAATTCCCGCATGCAGGTCACCCTGAATGAAGCCCGTGACAGTGCTGAAGCCAGCAGCATTCGTGGCGCACTGGCACAAAGTCGCGGCAGTGTCAGTATGGCTGCCCGCCAGCTAGGCATTTCGCGGGTGTCTTTATATCGCCTGATGGAAAAACACGGCATTTCCAAAAGCTGATTGTACGCTAACAGGCTGATCAGCATAGCAACTTGCGCAGGGGCAGGTATATGCTATTCTTGAAATTAGCCGGTTGGGCTATTTTTGATTATTTTGGGGTGTGAAATGGCGGTTGGTACAGTGAAGTGGTTCAATGACAGTAAGGGATTTGGTTTCATTACACCTGAAGATGGTAAGGAAGATGTGTTTGTGCACCATTCCGCCATTGAAGGTACGGGTTTCAAAACCCTGGCTGAAGGTGAAAGGGTCAACTTTGAAGTTACGCGTGGACCCAAAGGTCTGCAGGCCGAAAAGGTCCGCCGGGCTTAATCAGGGCTCAGCGTTAAAACCGGATGTTTCGAGCATCCGGTTTTTATATTTTCTAACTCTCTCTCGTTGGCTTTTTACGCTTGCCAGCCGTGCCACCACGCGGTTTAGCCTCACCTTTCGATGGTTTCGTAGTTGCCGACAAGATTTTCCTCGATGGTTTCGCGTCTCCCCCGCTACGCGCACGGGGTGCTGAAGACCGACGGGGTGCTCCCGATTTATCGCTTCCGGCTTCTTGTGGGGCAATTTGTAACGGCCGTCCCGCCACCCAGACTTTCTGCAAATGCTGCAAGGCGTCCGCAGGAATATCTGCCGGTAACTCTACCGTACTGTATTCACCGTGGATTTCCACCTTGCGGATATTGCGACTGGGAATCCCTGCCTCATTGGCAATAGCGCCGACAATATTCTTGATCTGGGCGCCATGATCTTCGCCGACATCCAGACGGAAGCGCCGCATCGGCTGATCATCCGCAAGGGGTTTACGGGGTGCGCGGTTAGCACCGCGATCACTACGCACTGGCCTTTCGTCATCGCCGCGCCGCCGTGAAGAGCTTGGCCGCCCTGATCCTGAGGACTCAGTACGCATGGGCCGGGTGGGTTCTTCAACAGGCACCAGTGGCCGTTCTTTTTGCACCATGTAGGCCAGAGCTGCCGCAATTTCACTGAGGCCCACGTCATGCTCCTGCTGATAATCGGCAATGAGCGATTCAAAAACCGACAAATCCTGAGCGTTGATCACTTCCGACAATTGGTCCTTGAACTGGGACATGCGGCGGTCGGCCACATCTTCGATGCTCGGCAAATGCATAGCCGTAATCGTCTGGCCGGTAGCCTTTTCAATAGCCCGCAACAAATGACGCTCGCGCGGAGCCACAAAGAGGATGGCATCACCGCTTCGTCCTGCCCGTCCAGTACGCCCAATCCGGTGCACATAAGCCTCGGTATCATTGGGAATATCGTAATTGATGACGTGGGTGATGCGTTCCACATCCAGGCCCCGCGCCGCAACATCCGTAGCAATCACAATGTCCAGAGCACCGGATTTTAAGCGTTCGATGGTTTGTTCACGCAAGGCCTGGCTCAAGTCACCATTCAGGGCACCGCAGGCGTAACCACGTGCTTCCAGACGTTCGGCGAGTTCTACAGTCGCTGTTTTGGTGCGGACAAATACAATCCAGGCATTGCTGTCTTCGACTTCCAGAATCCGGGTCAACGCATCCAGCTTGTGGGTACCGCTCACTTGCCAGTAACGCTGACGAATAGTGGCCACAGTGGTCGTCGCCGACTTGATTTTGATTTCAAGAGGGTTCTTGAGATAGGTTTTCGCAATCCGGCGAATGGCATCGGGCATGGTCGCCGAAAACAAGGCCACCTGCCGACCATCCGGCGTGTGCTGCAGGATGTCTTCCACTGCATCAATGAAGCCCATGCGCAACATTTCGTCGGCCTCATCCAGAACTACCGCCTGCAATTGGTCAAGGCGCAGGGTTTTGCGGCGCAAATGATCCTGAATGCGCCCCGGAGTCCCTACTACCACATGCACACCCCGCTGCAATTGCTTCAGTTGCAAGCCCATGGATTGCCCGCCGTAAATAGGCAACACATGAAAACCCGGCAGAAATTTGGCGTAGCTTTGCATGGCCTCGGCAACCTGAATGGCCAATTCGCGAGTGGGGGCCAGAACGAGCAATTGCGGAATGCGCAGACTAATATCGACACGGCTGAGCAGGGGCAAGGCAAAAGCCGCTGTCTTACCCGTACCGGTCTGGGCGAGGCCAATGACATCGCGGCCTTCCAGCAGCGGCGGAATACTTTGCTCCTGAATCGGGGAGGGCTGTTCATAGCCGATCTCCGCCACCGCTTTCTGCAAAGGTTCGGCGAGAGCAAAATCACTAAAACGGAGATCAGATTGTTGAGACATGGACACACCCGGAAGAGAATTCAGGGTCCGAACTATACGCCAATTATCGCGAACTTGCAGTGTTTTCTTGTCGATATATGCGGTTCGGCAAAATCAGTCGGCGTCGAGTGCCGCCTGCAGTTCTGTTTGAATCGCCAGATCTGCCCCGGGACCAACGGGCGTCCGGTCTGCCACAAAGGTATCTGTGAAGGCATATTCAAAATGCACATCCTGAAGGCCGAGGCTGCCAAAAATTCGGGTTTCCCAGGAATGATCATCGGCATGGGCCATCAGGGTCGGCCACTGGTCCGGACTGGCACATTCGAGGATAGGACCAAAAAAGATAGCGCCTGGCTTGTTTTTCAGGCGTAAAGCACAACTGCCGGGGGTGCGGCCAGACATTGGCAGAAAATCAATGGTGCGCGTCAGGCGCAACTTGCTATCCAGGGCAATATCGATGGGCGTGTTCAAAAATTGGGCCTCGGCGGGCTGCGCCACCAGCTTGCAACCGGCCTGCTTCCAGAGCAACACATCCTGCGCGCCAAAATGGCTGGGCAAAAACAATATCTGCAGCGGAGCCAAAGCTTCCAGTTCTGCTTTCAATACCTCGGTATATACCGGCGCGTTGACGAGAATGCCCCCGGCATCCTTATCTGCAATAAAATATACTGCTGGCTGTGCGCCCCCACCTTCTACGTGGTAAATATCCCGGTCGAAGAAACTGCACAACTTTTGCATACTCTGCTCCTGCCTCGGTCATTCCAGATGATGCTTGCAGTATAAACATAATCCACGCTGAAACTCATCTTGCGACCGTTTTTTGTCGTTGTGGATACATACCACTGTGGCATAATCCGTTCATGAATATACTCCTGCTGATTGCTGCCCTGATAATCATCCTCGCCGGGGCCGAGGCATTCACCAATGCCCTGGAACATCTGGGTGACCGCCTCGGCATATCCGAAGGGGTCACCGGTTCGATATTTGCCGCTGTAGGCACGGCACTGCCGGAGGCTATGGTCCCCATCGTCGCGGTATTTGCTGCCGCATCGGGAAAACCCGCCCATCTTGGTGAAGAAGTCGGTGTCGGTGCCATTCTGGGTGCGCCCATGATGTTATCCACCCTGACCTTATTCCTGATGGCCGTTTTTGTGTCTCCGAAACGGGGCTGGCAGGGTGCCCTACAGCCAGAACCCAGCGGATTACGTCGTGATCTGGGATGGTTTCTGGCCGCTTTTGGCCTCTCCAGCGTCGCCTTGTTTGTACCGCACCATATTACCCTGGTACGGGTCGGCATCGCCCTGATTCTGATCACCCTGTATTTTTTGTATGTGCTGGTTACCCTACGTGCTTCGGCGGCCCTGGTTGCCGAGGGTCATGGCACAGAAGCTGGTCATGCCTTATACCTCAGCAAAACAGGTTTACCCGTGCAAATGCCGGTGATTCTGCTGCAGTTGGCGATCGGCTTGGGCATGATCGTGTTTGGTGCCAGTTTATTTGTGGATGGTATTGAAGGGTTATCCCACTGGCTGGGCATATCGGCGCTGATCCTGTCGCTGCTGGTGGTTCCCATCGCCACTGAGCTTCCGGAAAAAATCAACAGCATCCTCTGGATTCGGCGCGGCAAAGATACCCTGGCCTTTGGCAACATCACCGGTGCGCTGGTTTTTCAGGGCAGCCTCCTGCCCGCCATTGGCGTATTACTCACCCCTTGGTCGCCCTCCTTCCCCGTACTGCTGGGGGCGGGGCTCACTTTGTTGGCCGGCACTTATACCTACTTGCTAGTCATCCGTGGGGTCATCCTGCGTCCGTATCATTTTGTGGTAAATGGTCTGTGTTATGCCGCCTACTTTTTGGCCTTGACCTGAGCACCTCTTGATATGCGAACAAACAAGGGACTCGCCGCTGGTATCCTGCTTTTGCTAGACTAGACCCATGCCCCGGTAGCTCAGTGGATAGAGCAACCGCCTCCTAAGCGGTAGGTCGCGCGTTCGATTCGCGCTCGGGGCACCAATCCGACGTAATCTCTAATCAGAGCTGGCCCTCGTACTCTTCCAGTGGCTTAGCAACGCAATACCAACCAGAAATACCGGTAAAACCATTGCGAGAGCAGGAACCTGAAAAAGAAAAAATGCAAACAAAATCGCACCAACCAGATATGCACATAGCGCGGCTAGCTGTTGACGCCAGGCAAAGGGAAGCGGACGTTTCTTGCGGATATTTTCGACAAAAGTAATGACAATGCTGGTCAAGGTATTCGTGAACACGACAGAAGGAACGCCTGCGACATTAATCAGCCTCGCAGCCACACTTTGCAGCCCCATACTTAGCGCAGAAGCCATAATCAGGACATAGAGCAATACACCATCACCAGGAAAACCTACAAGCATCCAGACTAAAGCATAAACCCCCAGAAAAAAGGTCTCTACGCAGAGAAGTATTCGTAATCCATAGAGATGTTCTTTCCACACGCTCCCGAGGGCGATGCCAACTATAAAACCCAGAAGGGCGGCCAGAGAATGGGTAGCTGAGAGCAGGTGTCCCTGGCCTACGGCAATGCCAAACAGAGCCAGATTGCCCGTCATAGCCGAGGTAAAGACCATGTGAAACTTGAGAAAGGCGACAATGTCTGCTCCGCCAGAAGTAGCTGAGAGAAGGTGCATGGTCCGATCGGATTTCCCCAGGCGTTGGGGCGCAGAAGATTGCTCATTCATAAAATGCAGGCCATCTCAATATCCTCTTAAATTATTGTTCACGGTTCCTTATAGAGCCATCATAATCGAATCTGGGGCGAGGACAATGTGCCAGCATCAAATCAAAACTGGCGCGATATTAGCCGGATCGCTGAAACTCTCATGCCCGTTTTCGACATGCCCTGCCATGCGCCAATGGTGCTGAGGGGTGGAGACGATCAGGTCATACCAGTGGTGACTGGGTTGCAGGTTCCAGTGCAGTTCCTGGGTTTGCCCTGCCGCCAACTGAATTTTTCGAGTACCCTGTCCGTACACCGGGTCCATTACTTCAATGGGCAGGGTATCGGCACCGGCGTTATACAAGAGCACCCGGATATTCCCAGTCTGGGTTCCCTGGGTATCAATGTGCAAAGTGGAAGGACCCGTACCCATAATTTTGCGGATATAGCTGTCCGGTCCATAAACCGTGAGCGCCAGTTTTTGATCCTTGGGCAGCATCATCTCGTCTTTCAGCTTGGCTCCGGCCCCGATGGTGTAATGGTGAGGCAGCTCATGACTGCCATCCCAGTAGGCCGTACAGACCACACCCAAATCAGAAGGATTGTGCATGTGCAGACGGACGCCTCTACGGCTGGCTTCCAGCCGAACTTCGGTCGCATAAGCGAGGGCGCGCCGTTTGCGCAGACCACTTTCCTGGGGAATGATGCTCTCGGTGTGTTCGGGAACCACTGGAGCCGGCAGAGTCGATTCGTGATGGACCGTTGCCACATAATTGGCGGTACTGGGCAGGGGCACCTTGCGCTCATCGGCACGTGAAAAGTCAAAGGCTGAAGTCAGATCACCGCAAACCGCCCGTCGCCAAGGGGCAATGTTGGGTTCACTGACGCCGAAGCGTTTTTCAATAAAACGGATGACCGAGGTATGGTCGAAGACTTCCGAACACACATATCCCCCCTTACTCCAGGGCGAGATGACTGTCATGGGCGTCCGGGGACCCAGACCGTAGGGCAACTGATCCGCACTATAGAGTACCGGCCAGTCAGGGTTGATATGATCATGGACCATACCTTCAGTACTGACGGTCGATTTCCCCGGGCGCACCGGAGTCGGGGGCTGCGGTGGCGTGACATGGTCAAAGAAGCCATCGTTTTCGTCGTAATCCAGCAGGACCACGGTCTTACCCCAGACCTCCGGATTACTGGTCAGGGCATCCAGCACCCGGGCAATGTAAATGGCGCCATAGGCCGGTGGATAGGAGGGGTGCTCAGAGTAACCCGCCGGAGTAACAATCCAGGAAACTTGAGGAAGTCTATTAAGGCGGACATCAGCCTGAAGGCGGGCTAATCCTCCACCTGCCATGCCGCGCTGATACAGTTCATCACTGGTGGATGCCCCGGCAAAAGGTTTGAACCATGCCAGGGCATTATCTCCAAAATTACCTTTAAATGGGTCTTGATAAGTTCCATCGTCCGAATCTCGCCCCTCTTGGTAAACACACCAGGAAATGCCTGCATCTTGTAAGCGTTCAGCGTAGGTCGTCCAGGTAAACGGCTTTAGTGCCGGTTCGCGTTTATTCAGCGGGTTATAATCCCAAGTATTGTCATCAATGAAAGGCCCGCCCTGCTTACCTTCAGGATCAATGGTACCGGTAAATAACATGCTGCGGTTAGGACTCGTAGGGCCAGCAATAGACGCAAAATAATGGTCACAAATGGTAAAATGATCGGCCAGCGCATAATGGAAAGGGATATCCTGGCGTTGGAAATAGCCCATGGTCATGTCGGTCTTGTTGAGCGGCCAGGCATTCATCAGGCCCCCCGCAATGGCTCCGTGCTGGGACGCCCAGCTATGGTCCAGGTCCTGAAGGAATTGCGCAGAAGTTTTGTGGGTATTGAAATGAAAAGGCAGAATGGGCCGGGTCGGGTCGTCCATGCGCCCCTGAAACCAGACGGGTTTACCGTCGGGTAACTTCAGCGGAAAACGGTCATTATAACCGCGCACCCCGCTCAGGTGTCCAAAATAATGATCAAACGAACGGTTTTCCTGCATGAAAACCACAATATGTTCCACATCTTCCAGAGTCCCGGAACGACCCAGGGCGGGCAGCATGGCGGCACGGGCTACTGAACTGCCCAGAAAAGCGGTGAGCGTGGCACCGGCCCCCAGGCTTTTTAAAAAATCGCGACGTCTCATGTATTCTTCTCCTCAAGATGTTGAAGGGCAGCGGCAGCCGGTGGATAGTGCCAGGCCAAAGCGTGTGCAAAATAACGCGCTGCCAATGCGCGATTGGCATGAACCCCATGCCCGTAGAGATAGGCAATACCGAGGTCATAGGCGGCAGCGCCCACATGTTCGGCATTGAGTTTTTTTAACAGGGCCAGACTGCGCCCTTCATACCAGGCAGCCTTGGTTTTGTTTTTCGGCATGAGCCAACCTGCTGTATAAGCCTTACCCAGCCAGAAATCGGCATTGACCACCTGCGGCACCATCAGACCCTGGCGAAACCAGAAGGCTGCCTGTTGGGGGTTGTGAGTAACCCCCCAGCCATTGAGATAGGCATTGGCTACCTGGCGCTGGGCAAAGCGATCCCCCGCTTCGGCGGCCTGCAGATACCAGTGGAAAGCGGTTTGGGGGTTTGCGGAAACGCCCAAACCTGCCTGATACAAATGACCCAGCGTGTCAGCAGCCCAGAAATCGTCCTTGTCCGCCGCTGCTTTTTTGAGCAGAGGCACCGCCTGAGCATAGGCATCCTGATTCAGCAGATGGACGATGGGATCATCCGCCTTATGGATGGCCCGGGCATGGGACAGATAGGCATCAGCAACGGCGCCCGGATTGGCGGTGTTGCTCATGACAATCGTGGGAGTGTTGCCAGCTTGCGCCGCATCGGCAAAAGGTAACAGTGTCAGCAGAACTGCACCGGTAAAAGCCAACTGCAAAACACGTTGTCGCATTTTAAGCTCCTGATGTTAGGTGGGCCATGCGGCCCACCGTGTTTTAGACAGGTTCAGAATGTTGCGCGAAGGTCTGCACCCACAAAGGTCGGGGCGCCTGGCTGTCCTACAGCATAGTCGCCGCCCAGATAACTGGGGCGATACTCCTCTTCAACATAGAAATTGAATGAGGGTTTTTCGAGGCGTCCATATCCAGGCACCAGATATAACCAAGATTCAGATTGGTTTTAGCGGTAAACCCCATATTTTTTCGTCCAATCTGAGACATAGACTGGTGGCTTCATAGCTTTAATAAATTTTCCATTAGGCCAAGGATCAGTAAATCCACCCATTAAATTATATGCGACTTTTCCATCCTTTTCAGAAGATATCATTTCAATCATTTTTAACGCAATCAAGTTAGATCTTTTCTGTGCATACTCAGAACATTGATGAAAATACTGATTAATTACCGTAGGCACGTTCATTGCTGCATCAGAAATAGTATGAATCTCAATAAAAGGAATCTTGTTCATTGTTGAAACCAGGGCAATAGGATAATTTCCGGCCTCATCGGCTTCATGGAAAATTTGGGTACTCTTTTTGATTTGTTTTATATTCCGCAACCACGCATCACCCGAACCTTGAGTCCCATAAGCAAGTATCCACGGTCTACGTCCTACCGGTGCGGACAATATGTTAGCAGGCGTAAACCGAGCAACTTTTGTAGCTGCAATAGCAGCCAGTCTCACCAATTCTGGATTTGCATAAATATATTCTGGATTGGGATTACCTTGCTTATAACCCTCATCATCAGTGACCAATGAGCTAAACTGACCAGGAACAATTTTTCCATCGCTCTTGGTCATATAATTACTAAAATTTACGACTCTAGCGCCAATCACAACATCACCCATGGACAAATTCGGCAGATGCGATCCGGCAGTCCCTGGATCAATGACAAAAACAGGATCAAAAGTCTTTTCCATAAGATAAGTATCTATAGCTGTGAGACTAAAGCTGCCAACTGGAGGAGGGGACGACAGGACCACAGGTATCCCATAAATATCTCCTGTGGTGAACTTAAAAAAACCTTCTTTATAATTTTTTGGGTTGTTCATCTTGGCAGTGATCAGAGCATAGGTATTTGGGCTTGATGGCAGAATGATACCAACAAATGATCGGGGTGTACCCAAGCCAGTATTCTTGGTTGCTAGCAACTCTGTATCAGCTGTGGAGCAAGATGAAAAAATAAATAAACCAGAAAATAAAATCATGCAAAAATATAATCTTATATGGCTCACAATAATCATACTCCATTAATGTAATATTTACAGGCACAAGTCGAAAATATTATAACGACAAGCACCTGTAGTTTAAGCTTACGATATAAAACCAAACTCACTCGAAGCGGAGGCTGACATTACTACCTACAAAAACTGGAGCACCTGTCTGACCCTGTAAATATGAAAATGGCTTACTCATTTGCTCGGCGTATACCAGATAGTTATTGTTGAGAATATTATCTGCGTAGAGACTTAGCCTCAGAGATTTAATATAAGCCGAATTGATTGGCATGTCATAAGACACATTAAAGTCTAGAGTATCATAGGAAGGTAAGGTCAGGCCTATCGTTTGCCCCTTGTTAGTTGCCATATATTGGCGACCAACAAAATGTCCCGTCAGCGCCGCATACAAGCCACCATGTTCA
The DNA here is from genome assembly GCF_018853815.1 of Acidithiobacillus sulfurivorans. GTDB lineage: Bacteria > Pseudomonadota > Gammaproteobacteria > Acidithiobacillales > Acidithiobacillaceae > Acidithiobacillus > Acidithiobacillus sulfurivorans. The sequence continues at coordinate 115,405 of NZ_JAAOMP010000028.1, forward strand.
TAGCGAATTCCAGCAGTAGCCGTATAGGTCGGTACATAGGGCCGGTATTCTCCGGGATGCGATGTTCCATTCGTTCCGACCGAAAGGGTTGTGTATTTGGCACTCGTATAATTATAGGTACCGAATAAAGATACGTCATCTTTAACTGGTACATCCAAGCCTAAGGTAACCCCCTGGTATAAGGCCGCGCCGTTGTTATACTCAAATGTCTGGCCAGTTGCCGAATCGTAATACTCACTGAATATATTGCTAAAATTTCGCCTGAACACCGAAAGATTCGTTGAGAGCAGGCTACTCTTATATCTTACTCCAGCGTCGTAACTTATATCACCCTCTGGTTGAACGGTAATCGCTGCAGGTGTAGGTGCCACACCTATAGCAGAGTAATAGGCGCTAATGTTTGGCACCTTATTTGTTTTACCCACACTGAAATATAGGTTAACGTCATGAATCGGGGTATACGAGAAACCTAATGACGGCTCCCAGAAATAATAGGTATTATTTACATGCCCACCATAATTGTAATAGTAACCAGCCACATCATCACAGCCAGTTGATACGACATTATACTTCACCCCTGGATAAATATGTAACTTACCATTCATAAGATCTATATTGTCCTGTAAATACACGTAATTATAATTACGTGTATCATGTTCATTCCACGCATTGTTGTAACCATCAATATTGGGGACTGGACTACTTCCATACCAGTACTCGGCACTATGATCTTGACTATAATCGACCATAGCTCCTAATTCTACGGTGTTGTGTGGGGCAAAAAAAGTTAACGAAGGAATAAAACCCACACTCTGAATATCATCAATATAATTATGATATTGCGTTCCATTTACTGCGGATCCGAATTCCGCAACTGGATCATAACTATTATTTGTTGACGGTGGCGCTGCATAAGGTTCCAGATTCGTGCCTACTGGATAACCTTGATATATGGCATAGCCGTAATGGTTAGGATCATAGTATTCGGAACTTGTAAAAGAAGTGCGGTTTGCAGCTTGCTGCTGAATAAACACCTTTGTTTTTGCCATCATATATTGATTAAGCAAACTTTTCCAAGACAAAATGACATTTAGAGCATGAGTATTCGTACCACTATAAGCCACATTTAGAGGAGCCTGATAGGCCCGATTGCCGGCCAAAAGCGACAATGGCACCAAAGATGGCTGCCGCGCCTGCTCCACGTTATAAACAGCAACCAGCTTGAGTTGAGATAATCCGTTATTATAGGGCTGCACAATAGCTGCATAGTATGAATTGATATCAGCATATACATTATTCATGAAGCTAGGGGCATGTGTATACGAATATTTAAAGAGCATTTCCGTACCCGTACCTGGAAGTGCTCCACTATTTACTGAGAAACCGGTCGTATAATTTCCGCCCCTGTAACCATATTTTCCCCCAGATGCATTCAAGTCAACATAAAACTTAGATGTTGGCATGGCAGGCTCATACGAGATAGTACCGCCTAATGAGTTAATCCCATTTTGGGAAGGCTGATTCGCTCCACTGAACACTTTAACCGTAGAAATCTGTCCCATGGTCAAAGGCGTGTAGGCGTGATCATCCCCAGTTCCACCAGCCCCACCGCGAAACGTATTAATAATTGGGACTCCATCAAAATTTGATGCCATCTGGCTACTGGTGAAGCCTTGATATGTAAATTCATTATCTGTTGCCGAGAGATTTCCAGGTCCTTGTGATATGACATTCATGCCTGGAACATGCTTGAGCACAGATTGAAAGTTTTGCGCTGGTGACGCATGCTTGACAGTTTTCTTACTCACTGAAGTAACTGCCTTCTCAGGTGGAGCGACTTTTTTCACCGCTCCAATATCGGTCACTGCTGGAGCGCTTTGGGTAGGTGCTACCACCGCACTATCATCGGCATAGGCAAGACTTGCAAATACACTTAATGCTGCTATAACTGCTGTGGACAATAATTTAGTCCTCATTAATGGTCGCGGAAGCACTTTCTTTCCATCATATATGCCCATATCAACATTACATTTAGTTTTCATTGGTACATTCTCCCTCTGTTATATAACTCATTAAACCTAAAGCATAAAACCACTTGAAATCCATTTATGTACAATCACTTCTTGTCACTTAACACCTCATGAATACCTATAGATGCGCCGAAATAATGCCTTTCTTTGAGGATAATATTCATTATAGTGTAATTTTCTATAACATTCGTTTTAGTTTTAATATACCTCTCACTCACTTATCCCAACAGATTACTACGGCGTTCAGATTAAGCCCTGACCATCGCTACTGATTATTGATCTTCTGTTTTCATGAAGTATCCGAGATACTTGGCTATTAATAAAGTGTTATTTATGTAACGTTGCATATCAAAAATTGCAACACTCATAAAATCGTTGGCGGTAATTTGCAGGAACTGTGTGTTTTCATGAGATGAGAAGGAACCATTTTTAATTACCCCTCCTTGAGAACTTTCATGCAGTTAGGTTCATGTATGAGAAACTTGCTGTAGCGCTTAACTGGCAACAATCGACGTTCCCGCTCAGTCAGAACAGTCCACGCCCAAAGACGTCTCTGTGTAACAGTAAAAAAGGCCGATAACCGGGCGGTTTCGAGTTCCTTAAAGGTTATCTCCTACATTCACTCAGCTTTCGTTATGGCATTTGCAAAACATTATTGTTAACACTCTAAATCTAATAGCAAAACTCATGCCATAATTTAAGATTCCGACTATCTCTAGTAGTTTTTTATTAAACTTTTAAAAAACAACAAGTTATTATAAACACAAACTACTGAAAAGTGATGTCCGCCTTTATTCCTCATTTCTTGAAATTAAGAATATTAAGCATTTTGCACCAAAAAAAAGCGTTTGCATCAGAATTGCACTCTCGTTGTGCAAACTTTCTCTGATCGCAGAGGTATCAGACAGCCTTATCTGGGATTATATTTTTGCCAACATCCTGCAACACAACTCGTACTCATTTACGGGAAATTTTATCAATTCGTGCCTGATCCAGTGGCCGAATGACCATATTATCAATGTTGACATGAGCGGGGCGCGTGACCACCCAGGCAATGGCATCTGCTATATCAGCGGCCTCCAGCGGTTTCATGCCATCATAAACGCTACTCGCTCGCACAGCATCGCCACCAAAACGGGTTAAACTGAATTCTGTCTCAACAAAACCTGGATCAATTAAGGTAAGCGCTACAAAATTGCCGATTCTATTAACCGGGATATGCGTTGCAGGGCTTCTGTATGTTTCGCCTCAAAGCGCAGGACCAGTGCTGGCTGAGTGTTTGAGCAGCGCACCAATGCCCAACCATCCGGAAACTCAATACGCAGACCATCCAGCGTCAGCAAATTTGCATCTGGAAATAAAATTGGCGCATCGCGCAAAAGTGCTTCCATAATCTGCTGCGGTTTCCCTTCTTCCATTTCCAGCCGCTGTTCCGGCGTGCATGGCCATTCAGGCAGATCATCCAATAGGTTATTGCGTGAATTTTCATCCCCGTCGATGCTGGACAAAATTTCCAGCAGTCGTGCGGCGGCATACATCCCATCATCAAAACCAGGCCAGCGGTCTCTAAAAAAGAAATGACCAGCCAGTTCGGCACCCACTGGCGCATCCAGTTCTTCCATTTTTGTCTTGATCAAGGAATACCCGGTTTTCCACATAACCGGTTTTCCACCAGCTGCGCGAATCGCATCGGGTAACAGCGCTGTCGATTTCACGTCGTACACGACTGCCGCGTCTTGATAATCCGGTAAAATATGTTTTACAAAAAGCATCAAAAGCCGATCGGCCAGGATCACCTTACCTTTGGCACTGACCACGACCATTCGGTCACCATCACCATCAAATGCTAGGCCTATATCAAGGTTTTCAGCGCGTACCAGCGCCATTAAATCCCTCAAATTGTCCTCATTGGTCGGGTCAGCAGGATGGTTGGGGAAGCGCCCATCTACGTCCAGATACAGCCCGAAAACCGTGCATTCCAGTTTCCTAAAAAGCTCGGGAGCGACTATTCCGGTAACTCCGTTACCGCAATCCATACCAATACGTAACGGTTTCTGCAGACGAATATTTTCCACAACAAAGTTCTGATACGTGTCCACGATGGAATGAGCAATGCTTACGCCCCTCTTTTCTGTTTGCGTGTATTCTCGTGCTTCCAGGCGTCGATAAATACGCTGGATATGCTCTCCATACAACGTTTGACCCATCATGACGGTCTTGAACCCATTATACTGGGGCGGATTATGACTACCCGTCACCATTACGCCACCGTCTGCACCCAAGTGTTGCACGGCGAAAGAGAGCACTGGCGTAGGAACCATGCCGACATCAAGGACGTCGCATCCAACCTTGCACAATCCACTACACAGAGCTTGATGAAAAGCCAACCCCGATAAGCGCCCATCTCTTCCCACGACAATGTTTTGTCCTCCGCGACTCCGGAGTTCACTGCCAATCGCCTTCCCCAGTTCTTCCACCAAATCGGGTGTCAGATCGCGATCAACCACACCACGAATGTCATACTCCCTGAAAATGCCCGGAGGAATATTAATCATAGTGGCGTACCATGGGCTTTGTGGTGCAGCCGCACAGCATCTCGTGCCACAATAGCGAGACGTTCCTTGACCTGGGCATACACATTCTGCTGCACCGCTTCACTCTGGGTGCGCAGGGCAATCACTCCACACAGGGAGGCAGCGTGAAGCCCAAAAGTGCGAGCAATGGTAAATAGTGCTGAACTTTCCATCTCAAAATTCAGCACACCCAATCGCTGCCATTCCTCCAGGCTGCCTTGTAGATGCCTGGGCACATAACCGGAGAAAGAATCATAACGCTCCTGCCCTGGCCAAAAGCTGTCTGATGAACAGCCTATTCCAGTCTGATAAGGGTAATCCCGGAGCTTTGTGGCTTCTACCAGTTTTTGGGTCAGCGCAAGTGATGGCACTGCGGGATACTCTATGGGCGCATAATGTCCTGAAGTTCCCTCCAATCGCACCGCGCCCTCGCTGATAATCAAATCCCCTAACTGCACATGGGCCTGAATAGCTCCAGTCGTCCCCAACCTTATAAAGTGTGTCACCCCCAGACGGGCTAGTTCCTCAATCGCAATCCCGGTAGAAGGTGCGCCGATCCCGGTGGACATCACCAGAACGGGGATATCATCTACATAACCTAAGGCCGATCGATACTCCCGATGCTGGGTCAGCTCACGGGCGTCATCCAGAAATGCGGCAATAGGATTCACCCGATCAGGATCACCCGGCAAAAACGCATACTTTGCTCCACATAACATCTGTGTTGATAAGCCAATGTGATACTGGATAGCCTTCGTATCCGCAATAATTCCCGTCATAGCGCAGCCTCCTGACTCAGCAAATCATCCAGTAAGCTGCTGGCTCCAAAGCGCAACGTACGGGGGGTAATAAAAGTTGTCCCCATCACGGCTTCAATTTGTGCAATATAGGCGTCCATCTGTTCTCCTGTTCGCACGCCTCCAGCTACTTTTATCCCAGGAACCTGTTGGGAATGGGCATATTCCTTAGTCACGACAAGCAGATCAGCAACGGCCTCTGGTGTGGCACCGACGGCGGTTTTACCCGTAGACGTTTTAAGAAAATCTACACCCCTTGCTGCCAGTTCGCGGGCCAATTTTTGACGCATGGAAGCGGCAGGAATCATTCCTGTTTCCAGAATGGCTTTAATCCGTATCTTATGATCAAGCCAGTGCTGTATCGCTTCCACCATTTTAAACAGCAGCAACGTATCTCCCGCCAACCACGCTTTATAAGGCACGACGACATCCACTTCCTGTGCACCTGCTGTGACTACTGATTCCAGTTCTGCATGCACCTCCTGAAGGCTGTGATTCCCAGAAGGAAAATTGATGACAGTAGCCACCGCAATCGGCGTTTCCCGCAACAGATTCACCGCACGCGCAACGTAAGCCGGATGTATACACACCGCTGCAACATCGCCATGTCTGGTTCGCGCCTTGGCACAAAGTGTTTCAACAGCAGCTTCATCGCCTTGCACCGCTTCTAATCGCGTGAGATCCAATAATCCAATGCGTTCCGCAATACTATGTTTCACGAGCGAAAACCCTCCAAATCGGCTGCACCAAAATGGTGCGGAAGCAGATCACTAAACGGCATCCTCTCGGGCAGGCCATCCATGACAGAGGTAAGCACCCACATGCGCGTATCGGCGAACTCATTCAGGCGCTGACGGCAACTTCCACATGGCCAGGCAGGCGTATGACCTTTACAGGCCACATAGCAGGCGAGAATATGCATGGGCCCCAAGGTCGCCACCATATGACCGATAGCTACTGCCTCTGCGCACAAACCAGAAGGATATGCGGCATTCTCCACATTACACCCGTTAAATATTCGACCATTGGTTGTTAAAATTGCGGCGCCTACAGAAAAGTGAGAATAGGGTGCGTAGGCATTTTTCAGGGCCGCTTCAGCGGATCTGCGTAACTGCGCAATGGTGGCTTCGGGCAGATTCATTTTTGTATCAGGACAATTCAAGCTGCTTTCCTCCGCTGCTGGCGTTGATCTGCCAAACGCAAGCCAATAAAATAGATCACTCCGGTAATTATCGCCGATGAAACTTGCCAGGGAACAAAATAAAAAATACGACTAACGCTGAGATATTTCAATTGCCCCAATAAAATTCCAAAAATCAGCATACTGACCGCCCAGGGTGCCGGCCATAAAAAATATTCTTGCCAATTTCCGGCAGGGCGATAAAAAAGAGTCACATCTTCTGCATAACGCTCCCCATAAAACCAATCAATTACCAGAATAAACGTGAACGGGAATAATAAGGAGCCCAAGAGAGAAAGAAATCCTTCAATAAAATTCAGGATGCCAGCGATGGCCAACCAGGTCGCAAAAGTCCCCAAGACCACCACCACCACCGGCTGCATCCATCGCCGTGGTTTGCTGGTAACATTAACAACGGCAAGCAATTTTGTGACGGCCGGATACAAATTCATGGCATTAGTATGGGCAATGGCCAATATGACGCCTATCGCCGATATTTCTCCCCAAACTGGCAGATTTTTGCCCAGCAAGGCGATATTCCAGTCACCAGTCATTTGCAAAGCAATCAAGCCCAGAATACCCATGAGCAACACGGCTGACATCACACCAGTTGCAGGAGCGAAAGCATAAAGGGCACGCTGATGAATTTTTTCACTCTCTAGTGCAGGCATACAAAACCTTGTTACCGTAGGGAAGTCATACGCCCAGGCCAACAGACTGAAACTCAAGACGAGATCAATATCTGTGCCCCAATGGACAGGCACCGTGGCAACTGGCATCACAAATGGATGCTGCGTAAACAAATAATAGGCCAGTACCGCATAACAGAGCAGAAAAAGTAGAGCCGTATATTTATAAAACTTCTCCAAAACTTCCATACCAAAAAATACCAGGCCAATTTGTAGTACACCAAGAACGATATACCAAAGAATGCCGTTTCCAGGGAACAACGTATCAAGAATTTTTCCGCCAACATCCGTATTCAGTCCAAACCAGCCCGCACCAACGATGGTATACAGGATGGCCAGAACGGTTGCTCCACCAACCCCAAAAGTGCGTCTTGCCATCACCATGGAAATAATTGGCCTCTGACGACCCATATGCGCCAACAATACGGCGGGGATGAGGCCAATCAGCAGAGCAAGCAGTACGATCCACACAAAATTCCATAATCCAATGCCATGGAGCAGCAGACCAATGACCGGAGTGGTTGCAGACGCAGAGGCCAGAGCCCATATCAAAAAAAGCATACCGGGGCGCATGGTTCGAGCAGATTCTGGGACCGGCGCCACCCCCAAGGTTTCCACATGATGGTTCTCCGTTTCGCCAACCGCCACCATGGGCTTACTCATGGGACATCCGATGATGTATTTCCGAATGCTGATCTTCCTGAGAGTTCACGGAATTCGATTTAAATACCCACTGCAATAAAAGATAGCTTGTACCCGCCACCATAAATGTCCAAAACCATCCATAGGTGTAAAGACGATCAAAGAATCCGGGATGATCAACAATACCTCCCGCACTGTGTGCTGCCGCATAAAATCCGGGAAGTATGGGCAACACAGCGAGAGCGATGGCCACAAATGCACGGGTATTCCAACGTGGATAAATACCATTTTCTCTATACAAATCTTCCAGATTAATATTCCTTTTTCGCCAAATCCAATAATCTGCAATCATCACTCCCGCAATAGCCCCAAGCAAGCTGCCATAACCGGCCAGCCAGGTGAAAATATAGGCATATGCATTTTCCATCAGCAGCCAGGGACACATCAAAATTCCGACCACACCGGTTATTATTCCGCCCGTACGAAAGCTGATCCGTTGTGGTGCCAAATTAGAAAAATCATTGGCGGGAGACACGACATTGGCCCCCATATTGATGCTGGTTTGGGCGAGCAAAATGGCACCCATGGCGAGTAATAACAGTGCATCATTCTGGGTAATGTGCGGAATTAAGGTAATAGGGTTCCACAGTACCTGATGAAACACACCAATGGCCGCTGCCGTCACAAAAATACCGATAAAACTGGTACCCATCATACCCAGGGGCAAGCCGATGGATTGGCCAATGATCTGCGCTTTCTGTGATTTTGCGTAGCGGGTGAAATCAGGAATATTCAGGCTCAAAGTTGCCCAATATCCCACATTGGCCGCAAGACCTGGCCAGAAAATATCCCAGAAGCGATGCGAGGATGGTTGTACCAAAATATTTGAGTGATGGAGTACCTCAAAAAAACCCTGTCCTGTCCGTATGGCCCAAAAGAACAGCAGCAAGAGCAGTATAATCAGAATAGGAGCCGCCACAGTCTCAAATCTTTTGATAGCGCGCATGCCACGCAGCACAATCGACATCTGCAGCAGCCAGAACAGTCCAAAAGCAATAAACGCATGACCCTGCACTTTGGGCCAATAGGACCAGAAATGGCCCATGAGGGCTGAAAGTGCCAAACCACCTAACCAGGTCTGGATGCCAAACCATCCACAAGCCACTAAACCACGCGCCATTGCCGCCACCTTGGCGCCGCTAGTCCCAAACGATGCTCTGACAAATACCGGGAAAGGAATCCCGTAACGGACTCCCACATAAGCATTCAGAAGCATGGGGATCAGTACCAACACATTACCCAGCGTTACCGTGAGCAACGCCTGCCACCAGAGCATACCAGCCATCATCAAGCCGGAAGCCAGGGTGTAAGTCGTCAATACTGCGGACATGCTGATCCAAAGTGCGGTAATGTTCCAGGTATTCCAACTCCGCTCTGATGCTCCTACCGGCGCCATGTCTGCATTGTACAGTTTTGAATTTCCGAGCGAGGCTTTCAATGCTCCAAGCTCGCCCATATCTGGGGCCGCTATCCCGGACCATTCAGTGGAAATGCTCGGTGGCGGCGACATGTTAGTGCCACTCCCGGATGCCTGTGTGCCCGCGTTCTACCGCTTGATAGGGTTGACGCCGGTTCTGTTCTTGTTGTGCGCGCATAAACGCCGGAAAGGCAGGTCTAAAAACATATTCACCGGCACCACGTTGGGCTTGCAGGGTACCCTGTGCATATACCACCTTGCCTCGGCTAATGGTATATGCTGGGCCACCTGACACCCGCATTCCTTCAAACACATTGAAATCCACTTGCTGATGCTGATTTTCCACGCTGATAACCCGGGTTAATTGAGGATCCCAGATCACCAGATCTGCATCGCTGCCCACCTGTATAACGCCTTTGCGCGGATAAATATTGAAAATTTTTGCCGCATTACTGGAGGTCAATGCCACAAATTCATTAGCCGTAAGACGCCCCATGTTGACGCCGTGGTGCCATAACACTGCCATGCGATCTTCAACTCCGGCGGTACCATTGGGAATGCGTGCAAAGTTATCCTGGCCCATCGCTTTCTGATCCCCACAAAAGCAACAGTGATCGGTGGCGGTGGTCTGCAATATGCCGCCGCTCAAGGCCTCCCATAAGGCCTCTTGATGGGCTCGGGGTCGAAAAGGCGGGCTCATGACATGAGCAGCGGCGCGGCCCCAGTCCTTATCAAAGTAGACAGATTCATCAATCAGTAAATGCTGGGCCAGACATTCACCAAACACTCTTTGCCCCCGACGCCGGGCTTCGGTAATAGCGTCTATCGATTCAATGGCGGAGTTATGCACCAGATAGATGGGGACCCCGAGAATGCCGGCAATTTGGATGACACGTTGTGCGGCTTCACCTTCGACTTTGGGCGGACGCGACTGGGGGTGTCCTTCGGGTCCTACAATCCCCTTTTTTAGTAGAAGTTTCTGCAGATAATCTACCAATTCTCCATTTTCCGCATGGACTGTTGGCAGAGCGCCCAACTCCAAAGCACGTGGGAAACTCTGGGTTAGAACACCATCATCGGCCATAATGGCCCCTTTATACGCCATGAAATGCTTGAAACTATTGACCCCCCAATCACGGACCAGAGTACCCATGTCCTCGTACACCGAGTCATCCCACCAGGTCACCGCGACATGAAATGAATAATCTGCACAGCTTTTTTCAGCCCAATCACGCCATTTGTGGTAAGCCGTCAATAGGCGCTCACCCGGACTGGGAATCACGAAATCAATAATCATGGTCGTCCCACCGGCAAGGGCAGCAGCCGTACCACTATAAAAATCCTCACTGGCTACCGTGCCCATAAACGGCAATTGCATGTGCGTATGGGGGTCAATGCCGCCCGGCATCACCAGGCAACCCGAGGCATCAATTTGTTCCGCGCCAAGAGGTGCAGCAAGACCAGGCTCTACTGCCACAATCCGACCATCCTCGCAATAAATGTCGGCGTTGAAGCTGCGATCTGCATTGACCACAGTACCATTACGAATTAGCACAGACATGAATTTATTCCTCCTTCCCTATCCCCGACCGGGCAGCAATGTGATTCAGAGGATTGTTGGGATGCTGATTCCAGTTGGCAGCTTCCGAGGCTATTTCCAGTCCGGTTCGAGGGTCTGTACCGCTCGTCATTTGCTCCATACGGATACAGTCATCTACCGGACACACCGCCAGGCACAAATTACAACCCACACAATCCTCAGCCCGCACCCTATATCGACCAGAATCTACAACACGGCCGATCGCCTGATGAGACGTATCTTCACAAGCAATGTGGCAACGTCCACAACCAATACAACGACCCTCATCAATATTTGCCTTGCTGACATAATTGAGATTCAGCAGATTCCAATCGACGACATTCGTTATTGCCTGCCCGGTAAAATCTCCCAACCGGCTGTAATTCTTCTCTTGCATCCAGGTCTGCAAACCTTCCGTAAGCTCATCAATGATACGAAAGCCGTAAAGCATGACGGCTGTACACACCTGGACATTCGTCGCACCCAGGGCCATGAATTCGGCCGCATCTCTCCAGTGGGTGATACCGCCTATGCCGGAAATAGGCAGGTGCCCGAACTGCGGGTTCCGGGCTATTTCCGCCACCATGTTCAGCGCAATGGGCTTCACCGCTGGCCCACAGTAACCTCCGTGTGTTCCACGACCATCTACGGTCGGTAACGGGGCCATCTGATCAAGGTCTACGCCGACAATCGAATTGATGGTATTGATCAGAGAAACAGCATCTGCACCGCCTGCATAGGCAGCTGCTGCACTCCAGGTAATATCCGTTACATTCGGCGTGAGCTTGACGATTACGGGTAAGCGGGTGTGTTGCTTGGCCAAACGGGTAACCGCCTCAACCAACTCCGGAGCCTGTCCCATGGCCGAACCCATTCCTCGCTCAGACATGCCATGCGGACAACCCAGATTCAATTCGATTCCGTCGGCACCAGTTGCCTCAATCAGCGGCAGCCATTCTGCCCAGATCGCGTCCTCCAAAGGAAACATGACCGATACAACCATCGCCCTGTCAGGCCAACGTTTTTTTATTTCGGCGATTTCTTTTAGGTTAATGGCGATGGGACGATCACTAATCAGTTCAATGTTACTAAAGCCCTGAACCCGATGATTATCGCCCTGCCAAAATCCATAACGCGGTCCATTAACATTGACCACCGGCGGATCAATCCCTAGAGTTTTCCAAACAACTCCGCCCCATCCGGCTTGAAAAGCACGATCCACATTAATCGCACGATCTGTCGGCGGCGCAGAAGCCAACCAAAACGGGTTAGGGGAATGAATACCTAAAAATTCGCTGGTCAGATCGGGTTTCATGCGGTTTTCCTTGCGGCTTTGGCAAGTGTGGCCATCATGGAGGCAACCGCCACTTTTGCATCGGCCACTGCATGTACCGTGAGATCCTCACTCATGCTCGCGCAGTCACCAGCAGCCCACACACCTTCCAGACTCGTTCGTGCCTCACCATCCACCTGAATTTTGCCCCGAAGATTCACCGCCAATTCCGGGATATCTGAAGCCCAACGTGTTGCCTGCAATTGCTGGCCGATAGCCACAAAAACCTGATCAACAGACCAAGTGAGCGGATCGCCCACATCCTGCAGTTGATCATTCAAAACCTGTGTGGGCTGCAGACAAATCCTTTCACAAGTTCCGTCTCTGCCAGCAATGGATACGGGTCGCAGGTAATGGTGGATGAAAACACCTTGCTCCTTGGCCAACATTTGTTCATGCAGGCTGGCACCCATGGCTTCGGGACCGCGCCGATAACAAATATGCACTTCCTCTGCACCGAGCAGGCGAACCTGCACAGCAATGTCTATGGCGGTCATCCCGCCGCCAATCACCACGACACGCTGACCGACGGGCACGGGCTCTTGCCGACGCATTCGGGCAATGTAAGGCACTGCGCTGAAAACACCCTGTAGCTCTTCTCCGGGTATCTGCATTTTTTGCTGTCCTTGAAGCCCCAAAGCCAGCAAAACACCCGCATAATCTTCACACAACTGCGATAAAAACAGCTTTTTGCCTAAGGCCATGCCGGTATGCAAGTGAATACCGGGATGTGATAACACCCTGCTGGCTTCCCACTGCGCGGCGTCGTCCAGCATTTTATAAGCAGCAATACCGCTTTCATTTAATCCGCCTGGCACCGCTTGCGACTCGAATACATCTACTGTGAAACCGGCTTGAGCCAGGAGGGTAGCAGCCGTCATCCCGGCCGGTCCGGCACCTACTACAGCCACTTTAGTCCCAGCGCCTGATATCCTGGAATTTGAAGAGAGGTCATTACGGGTAGAGAGCTTCTTCATCGCAAATTTTTGCAGTTGTCCGATCGGAACAGGACCACCATTTTCATGTTGACGCACACAAGCTTGTTCACACAAGGTTTCCACCGGACAAACCCTGGAACAGGAAGCCCCCAGAGGATTGGCCTGTAAAATGCGATCGGCAGCACGGGACGGTTGTCCTATCGCCAACGCCCGAATAAATCCCGGAATATCAATATCGGTAGGACAGGCGGCAACACAGGGTGCGTCATAACAATAATAACAGCGTTCGGACTCAACGAGCACGGCATCGGCGGATAAACTTGTCTCCAAAGGCCGAAATTTCGTCTCTAGCAAATCCGAATCCAAAATGATTTCAGTTATCATGGCTGGCCTCACGGACGACAAAGATCACCATACATATCGGGGCGACGATCCCGATAGAATTGCCAGAGATCTCGCACTTCGGCGATTTGTTCGAGATCAAGATCACTCACCAAAACCTCCTCCTGATCCCGGCTTGCCTTGGCAATAATTTGTCCACGTGGATTGGCAAAATAACTTTGCCCGTAAAATTCACCAATATTCCAGGGTGCTTCAGTGCCTATTCGATTAATAGCCCCCACAAAATAGCCGTTGGCAGCGGCGTGGGCTGGTTGTTCGAGCGTCCAGAGATATTCGGAAAGCCCTGCAACGGTAGCCGAGGGATTGAAGACAATTTCCGCACCATTCAACCCCAAAGCTCTGGCGCCTTCCGGGAAATGTCTGTCGTAACAAATATAGACACCAATTTTTCCATAGGCGGTTTGAAATACCGGGTAGCCAAGATTCCCCGGACGAAAGAAAAACTTTTCCCAAAAACCCTGTACCTGAGGAATGTGGGTTTTCCGATATTTGCCAAGATAACGACCATCAGCGTCAATCACTGCTGCCGTATTATAATAAACACCCGCCATTTCCCGCTCATACACCGGAACGACCAACACCATCTGGTATTTTTTGGCATATTCCTGCATCAAATGAATGGTTGGCCCATCCGGTACTTCTTCAGTAAGGGCATACCAGCGAATATCCTGGCTTGGACAAAAATAGGGTCCGTAGAACAATTCCTGCATACATAATACCTGTGCGCCTTGGGCCGCAGCAGCTTCAATATGCTGCAGATGGCGCATAATCATTTCCTCCTTGATAGACTCAGGGGAAAGGTTTTCTGCCTCAGCAGTTTGGGCAGTCTGAATGAGGGCACAGCGAACGATTTGGCTCATACATATCCTTGTGCGTCAGGCAAATATAGATTATAAAAATTAACAAGCAAGGCGCGTGCCAGATTACGCAAATCCTCATTATTGTTTTTGTAAAATATTTATAAATCATTATTTTATAAGGTTATATAATTATAACGCATAGACTGCACACTATTAAACTCCTTTTGGCGTATCACTATTGTGAATATTTTAATAGTCATCCGATAGGCTTTACGCACCGATACCGTGCATCAGATCGCGCGCGCTCCCCATTTCAGTGCGTACAGCATCATCAAACGGCTTTTCTTGCACACAAATTGATTAAATGCACTTGGATATTATGAGGATATTTCATAGCGGCATGCCTTTTGCTTAGAATTGTTGACACCGCCCCGGATTCTTATATGAAGGAAAAGGCATCATGAATCACCGCGCTGCACCCGTTACAGACCCTTCTTGTTGGTTACCCTTTACTGCGAATCGTGACTTTCTCAGCAAGCCGCGTCTTTTGAGCCACGCCAAAGGCATGTACTACCAAACACCCGATGGCCGTCCCATCCTGGATGGGACGGCGGGTTTATGGTGTGTAAATGCTGGGCATTGCCGTACGGAAATCGTGGAAGCCATTAGTAGACAGGCAGGTGAAATGGATTTCGCCCCCACCTTTCAAATGGGGCACCCCTTGGTCTTTCAACTGGCACAACGATTGACTCAAAAAATGCCCGCCTCATTGAACCATGTTTTTTTTACCAACTCCGGCTCTGAGTCCGCAGATACGGCCCTGAAAATTGCCAGGGCCTATCATTATGGTCGGGGAGAACAACAACGCAGCTTATTCGTCGGACGCGAAAAGGCCTATCATGGTGTGGGTTTTGGTGGCCTGAGTGTAGGTGGACTCCCGCGTAATAAGGCAGCTTTTGGGCCATTACTGCAAAATGAACTGCTACCGCATACCCTGGATCAAGAACACCATCGCTTCACCCGGGGGATACCCGCTTGGGGAGAGGATCCCGCCGAGGCACTGAATCAAATTGTCCAGAAGCATGGCGCAGAGCGAATTGCCGCAGTCATCGTGGAACCCGTTGCTGGGTCTGCAGGCGTCATTGTCCCTCCTAAAAATTATCTTCAGCAACTCCGCAAAGCCTGCGACCAGAATGGTTTATTATTGATATTTGATGAAGTTATCACCGGATTTGGGCGCCTGGGCACCCCCTTTGCAGCCAACTTTTTTGACGTGACTCCCGACATTTTGACAACCGCCAAAGGGTTGACCAATGCTGCCGTGCCCATGGGGGCCGTATTTGTCAGCGACTCTATTTATCAGAGCTTTATGAATAATGCCGAAGCAGGGATAGAGTTTTTCCATGGTTACACCTACTCAGGACACCCATTAGCCTGTGCAGCGGCTTTGGCTACACTGGACCTTCATGAAAAAGAAGGCCTTCTCACGCGCGGGAGTGAACTGGCACCCTATTTTGAAGACGCATTACACAGCTTGAAAGAGCTACCACTCGTCACGGATATCCGTAATGTTGGAATGATGGGCGCTATAGAATTGCAAAGCCAGCCTGAACACATCGGGGCACGCGGAATGGCGGCACTACAAAAGGCGTTTGATTCAGGTCTGCTCATTCGCACTACCGGAGATATCATCGCACTGTCTCCACCATTGATCATCAGTAAGGAAGAAATAAATATGACTGTAAAAATCATCCGGGAAACTATACTTAGCCTCTCATAAACGTCTTGCAGTCATAAAAAATTTGATTTTTACTCTTGTTTCTTGGTTACTCTATAATTTTTTACATTAATTTTGAGGATTACGTCCATGAGTAGTCATGATGATGTCGGGCAGCGACTGCTGTTGGTCAGAAAAATATATGGTCTCACCCAACGTGAGCTTGCCCGCAGGGCCGGAGTGACCAACGGCGCCATTTCCTTGATCGAACAAAATCGAGTCAGCCCCTCCATCAGTTCAATCAAAAAGATTCTCGACGGCATCCCCATGTCCATTGCAGAGTTTTTCACCCTGGACTTGGTCACTTCTGACGAAGTGTTTTTCCGCGATGATGAGCTTCCGGATATCGCCATGGATCCGAAAATTAGCATGAAACTTCTAGGCCGCAGCTCCAAGGGCCGTGTTATTCAGATACTACATGAATATTACGAGCCTGGTGCCGACACCGGAGAAGCCATGCTCCGACATAGTGGAGAAGAAGGCGGGGTCGTTGTGCGTGGTAGCATCCAACTGACCATAGGAGACAAAATCCAAAATCTTTCAGCTGGCGATGGGTACTATTTCAACAGCCAGCTACCGCATCGTTTCGTCAATAACGGGACTGAGACCTGTGAGATTGTCAGTGCCAACTCTCCACCCAGCTTTTGAAAAGATTTTGGGGAAGGGCATCTTTGCCATTCCCCAATGTTCCCTCCTAGCAGCCCGTCGGTTTTAACCTCAGGCTACTGCCAGATTTCGCCCCGATTTTTTTGAAATGGTTCATTTTGAGCCGATTTC
>NZ_JAAOMP010000029.1 GCF_018853815.1 Acidithiobacillus sulfurivorans
GGTAGCGCCATCGCCGGTGCTGCAGCGGGTGGAATGATCGGCCAGTCGTATATGGGTGCCGGGGTGGGGGGGCTGGTCGCCGGAGTGGGCGGGATGGTCGCAGACTCTCTGGTCAAGAACGTCACTTACGCGATGATCACCGATGTGCAGGTGGGCGTGCGGTCCCGTCATGCGGTTCAGCAGGACACGGCCGCTGATCTCCAGCAGGGGGCCAGTACGACGACGACCCAGAGCACGTCCGAGACCGGGCATTGGGTAGACTACCGCACTCGGATTGTCTCCACCGCAAATAAGGTCAACCTGTCGTTCAAGACGGCATTGCCTGCACTGCAGGGCCAGTTGGTGCATAGTTTGGGTGGTATCCTGTAGTACGCAGCAATATCGGTCGAGCAAGACCCTCCGCAAATATCGCATGCGTGTCATGCGTTTTGCGGAGGGTGGGAGAAGGAGCAAGTGCAATGATGGAGCAAGTTTTTGGCACTATAGAAGTCAGCATAGAGAGTGCAATGAGCACTCCACGGCAAACACCAGAAGGCAAACCTTCTACAGCGTCCGCTTTGGTGGTCAAACTAAAGGACGTCTGCGTAATTTTTGTAGAAGACCATGCCCACGGATGCAGCGTCACCAACGGGGCAGAGAAAGTGTGTCGCTTCATTCATGACCAACTGCTGGCGGATATTCCTTATTCGGGCATTCGTTGGGTGTATAAGGATACAAACAACGAAGTGGACGAGATCGTGACCGATGGCGTGAGCGCATCTTTTCAGCACATTATGGACGACGATGATCAAGTGTTGCGTGCGGTACAGGTCGTCCGGGCCGCAGGCTTTATGTTCAGGAGTGCATAAATGGCGTCGCCCCCTGACTGTTTCCACTGCGCTCAGAAATGGGATTTAGCGCACCCGGACGAGGTTTTCCCTCTAGCCATCACCAGGATGTGGGCATGTCCGGTTTGCGGCAACAAACGCTGCCCCAAAGCCACGGACCATCGGTTGGATTGTACAGCCAGCAATGAACCCGGCCAGCCCGGTTCTCGATATGAAAAGAACATCCAATGATGATAAAATTTTTTGCGTTCACTAAAGGAGATTTTCATGCGTAAGTATTCCCTTTCGAATTCCCTTCTGCCTGCCCTGATTCTGGGCCTTTCCGCTTCCTGTGCACAGGCGACGACTTCCGGTATTCCTGATGCCTATTACGTAGGCATGGGTGACGGTGCCGTCATCGTGCTTCACTCTACCTCGAACGGAAAGGCCACCATTGGTGCCGTGGAAGCTCCCGGGGGGTCCAGTTGGCGTCCTACGCCACCGACGGCTAAAATGGTCATTGCGGCCGCCCAGACGAGCCAGGGTGCCTATATGGGCAAGATCAAAGCGACCAGCAAGCCCGGCCATTATCTCTTTGTGCTGGGAGACCCTGCCAAGAAGGAGCCCTACTGCACCTATTCGCTGAACATGGTGCACGGCGGATTGACCCTTCAACAGACGAAGATCCAGCGGAACTGCATGTATTACCACGGAATGTCCTGGGGATTCAGCACGTCCAGTACGTCGCCTTTGATGCCGTTTCCGGTGCCGAAGGGTTGATGAATATGGCCAAGGGCCAACAAGGAGAATATCGTCAATGGTCTGTCTTGCCTGGAGCAGGATATGCAAAAGCTGAATGATGCCATGCATGTCTATCCAGGGGATATCTGCGAACACTACAAGGGCGGCCAGTACCATCACCTCGGGAGCGCGCCAAGGTTTCACAGGACTTGACGAAGCCTATCCTTTTCCTGTATAGTCATATCTCAACCATTTTTTAGGGCGTTCTAGTGAACATACTAGCCGGACAACAAGACCGTTTCTCAGCGATGCAGCTATGGCATACAGATCATCGTATGGGTTGTCTCACGGGCTATAGTTTTGCCGGATATACAGGTAGCCATTCAACGCAACCGAAAAATTCATCCACCATTCAGTTAAACCTTATCGTGTAACCGGGACCCCATCGCGGAGTCCCACGAACAAAGGGGCTCCACCGGAAGCAAAACAACCGGCAGCCCTTGTGAAAAACAGGCTGCCGGTTTTGTTTTAAGTCAGCCACGCTCTTTGAAAATTGAAGACATACTTGTGTGTCCGCCTGCGTTCAGGCGGATGCACACCATAACCCTGTGGAGAGAACCTGCAGGGCTATGGTGTGCAGATATCGCACAGATTTTTGTGTGCGATACACTTTGCCGGTATAGCTCAACCTGGTAGAGCGCTGGTCTCCAAAACCAGATATCGGGGTTCAAATCCCTGTGCCGGTGCCAATTCGCAAAAAGGAGGATGACATGAATTCCATAAAAGATATGGTCAAAGACAACAAAAAGGTGGTCTTTACCCGATTCAAGGAGGGCAACCTCTGGTATCAGACAGAATGTGGCTTTGAGTTTCCGGTACCTGTGGAGGATGCCGGTACAGCCACATTCCTTCCGGAAGACAAAGCGATGCTGTTTATGCGGTACATTCGTAAGCACATCGCCTTTCTGGAAAAAGCCAAAGCCGATCACGCTGTGGCGTAACCAAAAGTTTGTTGCGGGGTAGTAGAATGGCGCTACGTGGGCTTCATACGCCTAAAAGGTCCGGTTCGATTCCGGCCTCCGCTACCATGCCAAAGTAGCTCAGTCGGTAGAGCGCCAGGGGCATATCCTGGAGGTCAGTGGTTCGAGTCCACTCTGCGGCGCCCATTCGGGGCTTCCCCGAAATCCTCGCCATGTCGCGCTGGTTGTGCGCTGCGGCGGGGCGCATCAACGACGGCTAACAGCACGCCCTTATTGCGTGCTGTTAGCCGTCGCCAAATTCCCCCATCTGCAGGGTAACGCAGATGCCTTTTCGGTCAGGCATGTCGGCTCTGTAATGGGCGCGATTTAGGCCGGCGGTTGCCGCAGACGATAGCGGTCCATGTTCCACGGTTTGTGACGCGGTGAATACCCGCTCGAAGAATCCAAGGTCGCCAGGCCCACGATAATACTGGTGATTCGGAGATAACGGATCGTGATCAGCAATATGGGATGTCTGGCAGGGAACATCGAGGAGTCCAAAAGGAACCATTTCTGCAAGCCGTGGCGATTGGAAGACGCTGCGCATCCTTTTTATGCTGTTCTATGCCGTTGCCCCGATTGGTAGGGCTTTTTGATAGATTGCCGATCCACGGAATCTGCAGCGGCGCCTATTCTGCACAGACGCAAGCGGACCATATTGCCGAAGCGATGTGCGATAATCGGTGGTCCCGCCGTGGTGTTCATTGGAACACCTATCGGGCATTTTGGGGTGTAGTTCAGCGGTAGAACGCTTGACTGTTAATCAAGATGTCGCAGGTTCGATCCCTGCCTCCCCAGCCAAACACATGTCAACCTATGGTTGACGTTGTTGGGATCGCGTCTTGTGCGCGTTCCTGAAAGATAGCCCGTTGAAAGGTAACACTGAAAAGTGCAAATGACGGAACGGGCAAGGGCGTTTTGCGGGTTTCGCCAGAAATAAAAATCCGTATTTCGGAATATAGCCTAGCCCGGTAAGGCGCATGGTTTGGGACCATGAGACCGCAGGTTCGAATCCTGCTATTCCGACCAAATTCAGGAAGATTGGCCGAATCGGTAAGGCACCGGATTGCTAATCCGGCGATCCCGAAAGGGGTTTTGCAGGTTCGAGTCCTGCATCTTCCGCCAAACATGGAGTGTGAGGGATGCGGCAAACCCATCAGACTGTAAATCTGACGCCTCTGGCAATGCGCGGTTCGATTCCGTGGCACTCCACCAATTTCAAGTAATAAGGCGATTCGTTGAATGTGTTTTTCTTTCTTTCACTTTCGTAAACGGGTCTGGAAACAGCCTTGCCAGAGGGTTGAGCCGAATAATCTGGTACTTATTTTAAGCAATAAGGCATAATGCCAGCATTTCCCCACGCAAATGCTTGCAGATACGAACCCTAGCCAGAAGGCGTATGCCGAATAATCTGGCATCTTTTTACAAGTAATAAGGCAAGATGCGCTTTCTTTTTAGAAAGTATAAACTTGAAGTCCTGGCCAGAGGGACGTTGCCGAATCGTCTGGCATTTTTCAGGAAACTTGGCAGAGCCTGGTTGAATGCGCCGGTCTCGAAAACCGGAAGAGGTTAATCACCTTTCATGGGTTCGAATCCCATAGTTTCCGCCAAATTTTAATCACGCAAGCGGAACGTATTGCCGACGCGGCGTGGAAAATCGGTCGCTCCGATTTTTAATCTGTTAAATTTTTATGCGGGATTGGCATATTGGCCTGTGCGTCAGCCTTCCAAGCTGAATAGAGGGGTTCGATTCCCCTATCCCGCTCCAATTTACCGTTTCAAACGGGCCTATAGCTCAGTTGGGAGAGCGCCTGCCCTGCAAGCAGGATGTCGTCGGTTCAAATCCGTCTAGGTCCACCAATTTTCACTTTATGGAGCGTTGTCAGAGAGGCCAATTGGCGCTGCTTGGAAAGCAGATGGTCGGGAAACCGGCACGAAGGTTCGAATCCTTCACGCTCCGCCAAACAAAACCCCTGCCCTTGCAGGTGAACTTGCTTTAGTTAGCCATCGAAAAAAGGAAATAAAATGCTCCACCGTAAACCTCTATCTACCCTGTTGCTAGCCTTGGTTGCCGTGGCCGCCGTTCAAAGTGCGTCCGCTGCGCCGGATACCACCTGCGTCCCCGGATCGGTGTCCCTTAACCAGGTCGGTAAAAACATCCCTGTGGAGGTTCCTGCCCAGGAAAGCGGTTGCTCTGTCATTTCTGTGAAGCTCAGTGGGGCTGCGGGAGGATCCTCCGGTCGATTTGGACCAGGTGGAGCAGGCGGACTTCTCCAATTCAACTTACCCGCCGCCAAGTTTTCCGGCCTATGGATGGCTACCGTTGGCCAGGCTGGCGCTAACGCGATAGGAAGGAATGGCGGCAACGGCGGTGGTTATACCAGTGTCAGTTTTAACGGCTATACCAACATTTACACCAAAGGGCATACATTGGGTATGGCCGGTGGCGGTGGTGGAGGTGCGGCTGGACAATCGGGAGGATTTGGCGGAGAACCTAAGTCTGACCTTGGAGAAGGCACGGGCTGCACGGGCGATCACCGTTGTTTGACTGAGGGGAAAGGGGGTACGCCTTTTGCGGGCGGGCAAGCCGGTGAAATTTATCTGGGCATGAACAATGCGTTTGGCCCTTCTTACAACGGTTCCTACCTCCGAGGCGGGGCTGGGCAGGGACAAAGTGACCGGGTAGCTGGTGTTGGTGGCGGCGGGGTTGGTGGTCTGGCGCATGGCTCTATAGCAGGCGGCGGTGGTGGTGGCGGTGGATACTTTGGCGGTGGTGGAGGATCCGATGGTTCCAGCCATTATGCAGGCCCTTACTTTGACGGGGCTGGCGGTGGAGCAGCCAATTACGTCATAAACGCTGCCCAACAAGTGCACAACACCCCAGGGGGCGGCGGACAGTCGGGGGCGCAGCCTCAAAACGGATCGATTGTGATTCGTTGGCATAATTAGACGGCGGGCCAGATTTTGTGCCAAGCCTAAACTTGGCACAAGCTGTTCATCGCGGATGCGTGGCAAAGTCCGGTTTATTGCGCCGTCCTCGAAAGCGGCCCGTGGACATTTTGCCGACGAATGTCTGCACAAGACAGAAGCCAGCAATGGTTCGCGGGTTCGAATCCCGCCGCTTCCTCCATTTCAGAAAACACTTCGGTGTGGTCTTAGCTCAGTTGGTAGAGCCGCAGGTTGTGATCCTGCTTGTCACGGGTTCGAGTCCCGTAGGCCACCCCGAAGTGTTTTTATCATCACGATCCATTAGCTCAGTTGGTCAGAGCGCTTGCCTGTCACGCAAGAGGTCGCCGGTTCAAGTCCGGCATGGATCGCCAATTTGCCGGTTTAGCTCAGTTGGTAGAGCATCTGCCCTGTAAGCAGAGGGTCGCTGGTTCGATGCCGGCAACCGGCTCCAATTCCAGTCAGGAGAAACATGGAACTAAGGAGGATTATCATGAAAAAAGAAACGCTGGTCATTCGACCAGAAAAAGCAAAACGGCGTATCGGCGTCTTGCCGACCTATGCGCAGCGGGATCGCACAAAGTACACCCGCAAGGCCAAGCATCGCAATGTGGATACCCATTCTGGAGAGCGACACGGAAAGACTTTTGCGGAACTTTTTCCGAGTGGCTTTTGTTTGCCCAAGGCCGGATTAGCTCAGTTGGCAGAGCAATCACCTCGTAAGCGATAGGTCCGCAGTTCGATTCTGCGATCCGGCACCAATTTTTAACGTAATGAGGGCTTGTCGCATGGCGTGACGCAGGGCCTTGGACCCTGTACCAGTAGGTTCGATTCCTACGCCCTCAGCCAACAATTCAAACAGCTTCGGAAAAGTGGCAGAGTGGTTTAATGCGTCCGGCCTGAACCCGGAAGGTCGTCTCAACGGCCCGTGAGTTCGAATCTCACCTTTTCCGCCAATTTACGCACGATTGTCCGATAGGTTAGGTGGTAGGTTGCAACCCTGCTTAGGTCGGTTCGATTCCGGCATCGTGCTCCATTTCGGACCTGTAGCTCAGAGGCAGAGCGGACGGCTCATAACTGTCGGGTCGGGATTTCGAAACTCCCCGGGTCCACCAATTTCATAAGGAGGCGTCACGATGGAAGAAGTCACCGTTTTCCGATAGGTAGTTATCTAACGGAGAAACCCAAATGAAACAAAAATCCATACCCGTACCCGCTCCCGTAAAAGGGTGGTGGTTCCGGGACCGAAACGGCAATCTGTTTGGACCTTATACCGATTCAATCGAGATTCATGACATCCTGAGAGCCAACCGTGTTGGTTTGAAGTTTGAAACCGATGACAACGGTCTCCCCTGCTTTGATTATGTCCTGGAAGACTGGGACGGTTTAAGAGTTGACCCCAACGAGTTGGCTTCACAACAAATCAAGGTTCGTCGGAATCGGTTTAAAACCTATCACCGGCATGAATACCGGAACGGTCCGGTGGAAGGCATAGGCCATGGCTACGGGTACTCCCGATACCGAAATGCGCACTTTGGTCGTATGATACGGGATACCGGACATGGCTGCATGGAAGATGGTGAGCCGCCAATTCGCGTAAAGTTGCGCTATACGATCAAAATAAGCATCTGGGGAGACTACCCGCTTCGCTATTACCAGAAAAACTGGAAAGCCTACCGTAAGCACCAGTGGCACGGTTAAGGGTGGTCACAACAACAGGCTTCTCCACTATCATGGTGGAGAAGCCTGGCATTAAACAACGCATCGTCAGCTCATCGGTAGAGCACTCGACTGATAATCGAGAGGCGGGTGGTTCGATTCCACCACGATGCACCACGGACAGTTAGCTCAGTAGGTAGAGCGATGGAATCATAATCCGTATGTCACAGGTTCAAATCCTGTACTGTCCACCGGGTCTTTAGCTCAGTTGGTAGAGCGTCGTCTTTACACGGCGAATGTCGCAGGTTCGATCCCTGCAAGACCCACCATAAAATCTGTCGGTCGAAGTACCAAATGACACAGGTTTCACACGCTCCTATCCAGCTAGCGGTCTAGGCGACTGGCCTTTCAAGCCGGGGACACGGGTTCAAATCCCGTTGGGAGCACCAATTTAATTTGGGGGATCATCTAGCGGCAGGATGTCTGGCTCTGACCCAGAAAACCGTGGTTCGAACCCACGTCCCCCAGCCAATTTTGTTTCCGTGGGTGTGTAGCTCAACCGGTATAGCACTGGACTTTTAATCGAGGGGTCGCGAGTTCGAAGCTCGCCGCACCCACCATACACTTGTATAACATAGGTGAAAACATGGTTAAAGAAAAAGAATGCAATTCAAGCTATCTTTTCCATATAGCAGAAAGCGGAAGCGCGTTAAATATTATTCGCAACGGCTTTGCTATGAAACCCTTGCGATGCCACGACTCATTCGGTGGGTATTCAGAAATGTTTGGCAATAAAAACCTTGATGGAATATATGCTGCTTATTTCTTTGATGACATTAAGACGCTTAGTAATAACTTTACAGGAACATACAAACAAGTTAGTATTCATAATGGGAAAAGACACTCTGTTATTTTTGTGCATGTTCAAGAGTTGAAAAAAGCCGGGTTTTTCATTTGTGATGATTTCTATGAGCCCGGTAAACCAATAACCAGTTTCACGATGGCCATCTCAAACAAATTAAAGATAATTCCAGGAAATATTTTTAGATTTTTATGCAACGATAGCTCAGTTGGTAGAGCACCGGTTTGAAGGTCCGGGTGTCACAAGTTCGACTCTTGTTCGTTGCACCAATTCGACCACACGTAGCACAACGCAACCTCGGACGTGTAGCTCAGTTGGCCAGAGCAATCGGCTCTTAACCGATGGGTCGTGGGTTCGAATCCCACCGCGTCCACCAATTTTGTTTTTCGCCCCTTTAGCTCAGTGGATCAGAGCATTCGGCTTCGGACCGAAGGGTCGGGGGTTCGAATCCCTCAAGGGGCACCAATTTGCGACTGTAGTTCAGCGGACAGAACATCAGTCTTCTACACCGAGTGTCGGGGGTTCAAAGTCCGAAGGACTGGCCCTTGCAGGGTGCAACCGAAGCGCAACGTAGCGGATAGAATCCGGCCAAGGGCACCAAATCTCACCAAGGAGACCCATCATGAACCGTTCATCATTATTGCCTACGCAACCAGTTCCCGTGATTACCCGGCAGGCGCCGGCTGCTGTCGTGCGCCCGGCCACCTCCGAACAGGCTTTGGAGATGCTGCATCTCATGATGGCGGATGTCATTGCGCAGTCCAAATCCATTATGGCCGGTTGGGCCGAGCGGGCACCGCTGGATGACCAGGACGCCGCCCGCTCGGCGGTTGCAGCACAAGCAGCGCAGGACCGGCTGAGTCATCTGACGCAAAGCTACGCAAAGCACCACGGCAAACTGGACGTACCATTGATTTCGTTGGGCAGCAATTACGACATCATGAGAGCCGCATTACGGCCTGTTATGGCCCAGATAGCGAAAGGTCAGGAACAGGTAGCAACAACCATTATCGCCGAAGCTCTATAAGGAGAACTCCATGCATTTCATCGAAAAGAAAGGCCAACGACTTGCTGTTTTCGACCATCTCATCAGCACAGAAACCGGCCAACATATAGAAGTACCTGTTTCATCACCGGAAATGGAAGCATCCATGATCCGGGCGGAGGAAATTGGCCGGCGCGGGCTGGCCGGGATTTCAGCCTTAGCCAGCAGCGACAAGGAACCGTCTTCGTCGCTACAGAATCAAACTGCGGGATGACCAACCTGTCACGGCGGCATCCCCTTTAATAAGGAGGTGCGCTGTGACTTTTGTTTTTCGTACATCTTCTTTTTTCGTGGTTTTCGTGATCACCCTCAAGGCCGCTACTTTTGTTGTGGGTAACGCGGAGACCAGCAACAATGCAGCCGACCGACTGAATGACCAAGTCGAGCGACTGATCGACGAGTCTGTCCGTTTTCGTGGCGATGCGCGCGAGGCTGCAGACCGCGTGGTCGATATGGCCGCAGCCCTGTATGTTCTGGGCAATCGCGCCATTGAATGCGTCGGCACGGTTTGCACGGATGTTCAACGCGGTTGGCAGGCATTACGGCGCGCATGGCATCCATCCTCGAAAAATTATTGGGTGGTGAACACGGCCAGCCTGCTTCGTACCGTCCACCATATCGAAGTTCTACCTAAAAAGGAGGCGAAACATGGCAGCCATACTGCGGTTGGACAGTGCGGGTAATCCCCTGCACTGGATCGGCCAGGAAGAAGCCGCTGGCTACTACGCGAAAGGCCAGGTGGCCTGGACGCTCGGGGATCCGTTTCGCATTCTCCACGGCGGTCGCAACCGGATGACCGGACTGCAATCCCACATGGACATCCATCCGGTCATCGCGATTCGTGGAGCTGCATGGTCGAAATGGCATACCCCTGCCCTGACCAACGCGTCCCTGTTCCGGCGCGACGGGCATCTGTGCATGTACTGCGGGAGAGATTTCGGGGATTCTCGCCGTTCGCAGGACCACCACCTGACGCGGGATCATGTCATACCTACGTCGAAAGGCGGCAAGGACACCTGGACCAACGTGGTGACCGCTTGCAAGCGGTGCAATAATCACAAGGATGCACGGACGCCGGAACAGGCTGGCATGAAGTTGCTGGCCGTGCCGTACACGCCCAATCAGTACGAGTTTTTGTACCTGACTGGGCGGCATATTCTCGCTGATCAGCTAGACTTTCTGCGAGTCGGTTTTCACCGGTTGCAGGCATAGGCCATCCGTATTTTGCGTCATACATAACCCGCTAACCCCGTTTCAGCAAATAAACCGCTGGGGTTGGCGGGTTTTTAAGTTTGTATGTTTAGACTAATTCTTTATGCTTCAAGCATCGTTTTTGTATGCTTCACGCATGCACGAAGCATACGTGAAGCATACGTGAAGCATACGTCATGCAAATCCCAGATAAATGGAATCTGTTTATTTTTAAGCGGGTTACCGCCCTACTCCACCGGCTTCACCCCTTTCGGACTGCTCATCACATGTTCATATACGGAAAATAGCACCCGCAAGTCACTATGCCCCATCCACGCCTTCACAATAGCGGGCGGGTGTCCACTTTGCAGTTGCCGCGTCGCAAAAGTATGGCGCAAGACGTGCGGTCCTTTATGTCGTTTCTCAACACCAATGCTTTTGAAAGTGTCCCCCACCATCGACCAGACGCCGGCTGGCGTGTAAGGATTTCCGTATCGGTCACAGAAAACGGTTTTTATGGACATTTGCCCGTCGAGAAACGCTTCCCGCATTTCGAGGTAATCCAGTAGTTCCATCGCCAGGCGGTCCGCAATGGGCACCTGGCGCTCCTTGTTCCCTTTCCCGATAACCCGCAACACCGGATGCTCGTCATCCAGGCGAATATCCCCTACCTGAAGATGGACCGCTTCAGACACGCGCAAGCCCGTCCAAAACAATAATCGCTGTATAAGTTGCTTTCGGCGCACAGGAAAGGAATCTCCTGATTTTGGCGTTGTCGCCCGAAGGAAGGCCGCAGACTCCGTATCATCCAGTGCGGCAGGTAAACGCTTCGGAGCGAAGGCGCGGCCAGCACGTCCAGTTTTCCTTAAAGACGCCGCTTTAGCCGGGTTCTCCGGCAGACCTTGATAATCAAACCAATGCCCCAATGCAGCCAAAGCTACAGTTTTACGTGAAACGCCCCATTGTGGCCGATCTTGAAGATAGTTGGTGATCTCGCGAACTTTGGGGGAAACAGGATTGATGCCCTGCTCCGCGCACCATTCCAGAAAGTTGTCCAGTATCCAGCCATACCGCTGAATGGTCAGGGGAGCCATATTCTGGAAAACAGCGTCATGGTGTACTTCAAGCGGTTTTTCCGTAGGTATTAAGGTCTTTTTCATGAGGTTTCTCCGGATAGACAGACCATTGTGCGCCAACAAAGGTTCATCATGGCATATGAGTTGATAAAAGAGAACCTTTTATCGCCTCATACCTTGTTTAAGGGGAGGCTGCCCAGCCCAGGACGCTCCAGAAAAACCCCAGACAGAAAACAAGTTTTATCAACTGATGATTTACGGTCTTGCATGCAGATAAAACTCCATCTATCCTGAAAAGGTTCTCCACTCTGAAAAAGTAGGTGTTTACCATGAATGAGCAATCTGTAACGGAAAGCCGTGACGTTCCCCCTTCGCCACTTACGGAGGATGCTGGGCAGAAAGAGACTCAAAACAAGATGCATGGCATCACTGACCAAGAGTTCGGTGACAGCAATGAAGGTCATGTAGAGGCGATTAAGGCAACTTCCATTGCTTCCGCTGTGGCATCAGCAGTCCCGTCGTCTTCTGTAGAAAGTGGATATGACGTGCCTAGCCGTCGATTATCTTTGTTTGTCGATGGCCGCGATTACTTGAAATACCGGGAAACATTCGAGCGGTTGCTCTTTTCGGAAAAAATGCCTCCCGCCAAAAAAGACGCCAGAATTCTGGAATTGGCGATGGCGTGCCTGGTTGAAAAGATGGACGCCGTGAGCGCTGTTACGGGGGAACCGTTCGTCAAGGCGGAGATGCTGGCCGGATGAAGAACCCGGAGGACAAGGTGCGGACAACGACAACGGGCGCACGGCAGCGATTAAGGTCGCTTTTCCGGAAGAGCACGAGAGGTTCCAAAATCCATCCAACCGACCTGGCCTTCGCGCAGACGATTGCAGCGGACCTTAAGAATCAGGAAGAATCTGTGCAAAAACCCGCCATCATCCGTACAGATGGCGGGGGAAAGAGAGCCGAAGCCATCGCGCATGCGATAACAACAATATGCGCACAGGAAGGCGTTCTTTTGCCGTTCGAAGGAGAAATCCCTGTCTTCGCACAGGTGGAAGGGCGGAGTTCCACACTATTTTCTGTGCGGATACCAGAAGGGTGCTCAGGTCCAATGGACGCCAGGGTGTTTATCGTTTGTGAGGGGGCACACCGCATCAAGGAAGAAACTCTGCATGGGGTCGTTTTGGAGGAAATTTGATCTTCTGCGCGCCCGCTATCCGCTGATAAAGGTGGGGAATAGCATCGCGCTAGCTGCGGAATCTTTTTGGCGCCCATCAAAAGACATCCTTTAATGAACTGCCACCGCCAAGAACGTCCCTCCTTTTTTGACACATAACGCGATGTGGCGTAACATAGCGTTATGTGCTTTTAACAAGGGGTAATACGAATGCGAATATTCATGGACAAAAAGACGGGCGAGATGTGCGCAAGAATCGCAACCCGTGCGCCTGCTAGGATGCACAATTATTCCGGTATACTAGCGGAAGTCACCAACCGTTCTGTTCAGAAAATGCTTTATGACGCAGGTCAGCGGTTTTTCCGGGATAAGCCTTGGGAACACGGCCTGAAATGGCGCCAAACCAAAGGGTTAACGTCCACAATAAAGGGCACGGTCGGCCAGAAAGTTCCTACAGGCTGGGTACAGGTCAACATGCTTTTCCCCGCCGAAATGGGGCTTGCGTTGGAACAGTTGACAAAAGAATACGACGTGTCCATGTCGTCGGTTACGTACACGATGCTGTATTGGTGGACGTGGT
This sequence comes from Acidithiobacillus sulfurivorans, assembly GCF_018853815.1. Classification (GTDB taxonomy): domain Bacteria; phylum Pseudomonadota; class Gammaproteobacteria; order Acidithiobacillales; family Acidithiobacillaceae; genus Acidithiobacillus; species Acidithiobacillus sulfurivorans. Next base: position 13,103 of record NZ_JAAOMP010000029.1, read on the forward strand.
GGATCTGCCCGCCAGCATCTGAGCGGGCACGTCGGGAAGATTTTTTGCGCAGAAACAGCTAAAAAGAGGGGATATATGCGAAATTTTACCGACCAGAAGTCCGGCGAATTGTACGTGGAAATCTCGACCCTTGCGCCTGCCAAGATGCATATTTACGCCAGAACGATGGCAAAAGCGTCCGGACGCACCCTTAAAGTGATGTACAGAGATGCGGCAGAGCGGTTTTTCCTGGAAAAGCCTTGGGAATACGGCCTGAAGTGGCGCCCCATTAAAGGGAAAAAGATATCCCTTCAATGTGCAAGGACACAGAAAGAGCCCTCTGGATGGGTGCAGGTGAATATGCCCCTTCCCGCCGATGCCGGTCATCGTCTAAACGCGCTGTCCGTAGAACAGAATGTTTCACTACACATGATCAGTTATACCATGTTGTATTGGTGGACCTGGTGGATCAATCCGCCCATGTCTGAGCGGGCGCGACGTGAAACGATGCGGGACCGATAGATCGACGGTTTCACAGTTCTGGATTAGCGATTAACGCGGTCCTGAAAAAATATATGTCGGCCGTCCCTATACCCTACCGTTGACACGGGAAACACAGACAAAGGGGTGCCCTTATGCACGAAGAAACGAGTAGTGCCACGAATCCGCTGGAAAACCAAGGCAGTTTTGCAGAAGAATATTGTGGTGCGGTGTTCTATCACCAAAAGATGCGCTTGTACGCAGAGGCGCGCCCTTTAATTTTGGGGCCGGATTTTGACCGGTGGCGAATTGAGCTTGAACAGGCCAATCATCAGCAAGACGACTATGCTATAGGGGAATGGATGTTGGACAGCCAAAGCCACCCCCCAGCGCTTTTCGTGAAGGCCATGTTGTTTCAAGCGGTAATCTACACATCCAATCATTCAGACCTTGCCGCTTTAAGGGCATACGTACTGGATTGGTTGTCATTGATACAAGAATCATCCATAACGTTAGCGTGTCAACAGGCAGATCTGCATGGGGTCAACGCTACCAGAGCTTCCGTGTATGCCGGTTGCCAGTAGTGCCAAAAGAGTGACTGAAAAAATTTATCAAAACCGCGCGAAAAACCTCGTCATTCATGGTGAGGATGGACAGGGCCAAGCACATAGACAAAACTTTTGAAATTGGTGATAATATCTGAATGAAACGCATTCTCCCTAAAACCTTCAGCGTCCAAGACGCTTTGAACGTGCGCGAATCCGTGCATACCGTTACGGACAGGATATGTACGCGCTGGTCTAACGTCCATTGCGACTCGCGCCACCCCAGAGAATGAAAGAGAATGGGAGGGGATGGCGGCGGATTGAGATCGCGCAAAATTTTGGTGACTTGATCCCGTTTCTAACGTGACCCGCCGGGCCGACTCGTACCCCGGATTGCCTCCATGAGAGCGCACATTAAAAGGACCGTCTGTGGCTTGCTGCAGGCAGGTTGATTCGGCATCGGCATCCGTCGCCTCCCACGTTTTCAGTATAGATGGAGAGGAAAGCCGATGGAACTGAAACCCATTTTTCAACGTGTGATCGGCCTGGATATTCATCAGGCACAAGTGACGGCCTGTGCCATCATAGGCAACCCGGATGGCACTGTGGAGGTAGAGCGTCGTCAGTTTGGCGGCTTCAAGAAAGACCGTCGGGCCTTGGCGGATTGGTGTGCGACCTGGCAGCCGGATGCAGTGGTCATGGAGAGTACCGGGATTTACTGGAAAAGCCCCTATGCAGCTTTGGAGCAGGTCGGCATTCGTGCCCAGGTCGTCAATGCCCGTCACGTCAAACAGGTGCCCGGTCGCAAAACCGATGTCGGCGATGCGGAATGGCTGGCCATGCTGGCGCGCGCGGGCTTGTTACGCGGTTCCTTTGTCCCGCCAGCGCCACTGCGGGAATTACGCTTGATTGCCCGCCAACGACAGAAGTTGGTCGGCATGCTGGCCTCCGAAAAGAACCGGCTACACAAGGTGCTGACCGACGGGGGGATCCGCCTGGGCGTGGTGGTCAGCGACATTCATGGTCAATCAGCACGCGCCATGATCAAGGCGCTGATTCAGGGGGCCACGCCTCAGGAGGTGCTGTCCCTGGCGAGCCATCGCCTCAAGGCCAGCCGGGAGGAGATTCTGGATGCGTTGCAGGGCGATTTGAGTGCCTGCCATCGTTTTGTTCTGGACGAAGTGATGCACCATATCGAAGCCCTGGAAGCGCAGATCGCGCGCTTCGATACCCGCTTGTTGGACGGTTTGGCCCCGCAACAGCATGCACTGGCGTTGCTGCAGACCTTGCCGGGAGTGGATACCATAGGTGCTGCCTTATTGCTGGTGGAAATCGGGGACGATATGAAGGCCTTCGGGAGTGCCGATCGCCTGGCGTCGTGGGCCGGTCTGTGCCCGGGCAACAACGAATCGGCCGGCAAGCGCAAAAGTGGTCGCACCCGGAAAGGGAATCCTTACGTGCGCCGCGTCTTGTGCGAATGCGCCCATGCCGCCAGTCGCACCCAATGCGCCCTGCGCACCAAATTCCAGAATCTGGTCGTGCGCCGAGGTCATAAACGATCCATTATCGCCTTGGCCCACAAAATGCTGCGCATCATCCACTTCATGCTCTCTCGCGGCACATATTACCGGGACGCCGCCACCGATTATGAAGCCTTGAGCGTACAACGTAATGCCGCACGCTGGATCAAAAAGCTGATCAAGTTCGGATTCCTGCCCGATCCGGCATAACCGCTTTCAGATCCCGTAAAATGGTCCTCACAGGCCAGGGACTTCTGTGCCCGTAACTCCATTTCTTTCACATTAACGTGGGCAAGAAACAAAAAATACGTGAACATTTCGAAGCTGTGCGAACCATTAAAAATCAGATGGCGATGTTCGCTTTCCAGCATATTCCCCTGCTGGAAACCCCAGATTTCATCACGCACGGTTACCAGTATTTCCAAAAGACACTGGAACCGGATTTGCAGAAGGTGCTAACCGCATGGGAGTTGCAGCAACTGTTCCATAAGGTGGTTTGCGCTCACACACTAAATCATGTCCAACAGATTCTAACCCTGAGCACTTTTCACCTGTCCAAAGGGAAAATGGTTCAGAAGAAAGATTCCCAGGGAAAACTGGCCTGGAAAAGCCGTTCAGCTTATGGCCCATTGGCTACATTCCTCAATACCTTACGGTTTCATACCATAGAAGGGCCGGAAGCTATCCCGGAGCGGTGGCGGAAATTATAGGATCATTATCGCCAGAAGTTTTCAGAACAACGTCTGTTGAACCTGCTCAGGATGCATCAGGAAAACGTCCAGAAGCGGATTCATCCAGTCTACTACACCAGCGGTAGTTACATGAAAGCAGCGCAGTTCAACAAAAAAGCAGCAAAACCCACATGGCACTCGCACTGGATCAAAAACGACACTTGCAGGCGGTATCAGAACTGGTACGTTTTCAAGTCTCCAGAGTGGGTTCTTCACCTGCCATTGAGCGTCAACCAGACATACCACAACAAGCCTTACGATCTGACCAGGGAACATTGGGTCACGTTGAATCCACGAGGAGAAGTAGATATCAGTCTGGTCTACGATCGGACCGATGTGATGTTGAAGCCGAATAAAGCGGTAGGCATCGACTTGAACGTCAAAACCAACCTGTTTGCAGTAAGCAATGGGTTGTTTTTCTCACTGGAAAACCAGTGGTTGAAAAAACAGGAAGCCAAACTCGCCCTGCTGGAAAAGAAAGGGTATCAAAACCTGAACACGCAGGAACATTTGACCCTCAAAAAAGTTACCCGGCATCGGGAATCTTCCTTGCGGCATCAGATCCAGCAGGTCTTGTTGAAGCTGAAGTCTCAACAGGTCACGGACGTCATTCTGGAAAACCTCACAATTACGCTCGGCGGTGGCTTGTCTCACCGGATGCATAAAATCCTCCGGCTTCTGCGGTTTGGGGGTGTAAGCCCAAACCCTCGAAAATTTTGTCTGCCCTCGTAACCCGACCACGGGGCTACAGATGGCCCCCAATCAGACCTT
>NZ_JAAOMP010000003.1 GCF_018853815.1 Acidithiobacillus sulfurivorans
TCAAAAAACGTCGCAGCCACCCCCTCTAAAACTGGTCAAAAATATACGCTGTTACCTGGTCATTTTTAAACGCTGTTTGACAATCTATATATCCCCCTAGCCTTATCACAGCCCGGATTGATGCCAGGCTCTATTTCAATGCAACAACTTGAAGCCGATATCAGTCCCGTTGCCTAGCACATAGCCAAGCTGGATATTGAAGTATCCGAGTGATTCCAACTGCCGTGCGTTTTGCAATGGGCCACCATCAATTGCATCAAAGCCGATCGCTTTACCCAATTCAAGTACGACATTGCGTGCCGTTTCATTGTCACCGGCAGCGAAGACGGTTAACTGTTGACCCGCCACCAACCCGTCACTCATGTGCTGAGCGAATACGGTATTGAAGCTCTTTACCACATGTGCGCGTGGAAGCGCCTTTTGCAGTTCCTCGGCACCACTCGTCGTAAATCCCATAGCTAATTGCATTTCTGGTGTCAGCGCATTGGTCACGTCGACGACAATTTTGCCGTCAGCTGCCGTTTTCAACTCGCGTGCCACATCTTGTACCGCACCAAAGGGGATAGCCAACACGATGACATCGGCCCAAGAAACATTCCCAGCAATTTCCCCTTTCTTGACGGCCCGCACTTCGTATCCGGCTCGCGCAAGACCTTTATTGAGTGCGCTGCCGACGTTCCCTGTTCCGATGATGATGATTTTGTGTTTCATAATTGCTCCTTGTAGATAAAAAGTAGGTTTGTTAGGTTCGATGCCGCTATGCACTCATTAGTGATGTGCTTTCCTTGATGCGTACGTCGATAGAAGTACTTTAGGAGTTTGTTTGATCATGCACTAGATGGTAAAACTGGGAATCACTGTGCATAATTTGGGACAATCAAATGGATCTCGACGCAATTGAGGTATTCGTGAAAGTTGTACAAGCAGGTAGTCTGTCCAATGCGGCAAGACTATTAAATATGCCCAAGACGACGGTCAGCGCCAAACTCGCTGCTCTGGAAAAACGGCTGGGGGCGAGCCTGATCTACCGCACTACCCGTAAATTGCATGTGACTGAAGCGGGCGAGAAATACTTTCATCATTGCGCGAATGCCGTTCGGGAGATGGAACTCGGAGAGGCCGCACTTCAATCGTCGCAAGGCACGCCGACCGGGTTGCTCAAAGTCACTGCTCCTGTCGACATAGGACATGCGGTGCTTCCTCACGTTACGCGCGCCTACCTGGCGAAGTATCCCGATGTCACCATTGAATTACTGATTTCAAACCAGATCGCTGATCTGGTGGGGGGAGGTGTTGATTTGGCTATTCGCGCGGGCATGCTGAAAGACTCATCGTTGATCGCAAAGCGATTTATTGACTTGCGCGCCAATCTTTGGGCTTCCCCCAGCTATATCAAAGAATTCAGAAAATTCACGCATCCCAAGGATTTAGTCATGGCGTCGTTCGTTGGGCGCAAGGGTGTCGACGTACTGCGGCTTACGGACGGCAAGTCAGAAGTCGATGTACCTGTCGTCAGCCGCGTCATTGCAGACGATCTCGAAACCATTAAAGCATTGACCATTCTTGGTGAAGGAGTCGGCTGGCTGCCTGACTTTCTGTCCGCAGATGCGGTAGACGCCGGCACGCTTGTGCCAGTTCTTCCGCAATGGAAATGGAAAGGAGGGGGCGCGTTCTATTTCGTCTACGCGGGCCAAAAATATGCATCGCCCAAGGTGCAGGCATTCATCCAAACGGCGTTGGATGTCGTTTCATCGAGGATGCCCAACTTCAGTTTTTGAACTGGCATTTGCCTTCAGTGCATCTTTCTGCGCAACAACGCGCGGCGGTGGATGATCTGAACCAGAACAAAACGACAAAGGAAGAGAACTGGGGTTTGATGCTTTGCGCCAGATATTCCGCAAGACCCGCCATATGACCAATGTGGAAGCGCTGATCCGGATCATGGTCCTTAACCGGCTCTGCGATCCCGAATCGAAACTGGGCGTATTGCGCTGGGTGGAAACAGTCGCCTTGCCGGATGTACCGGTAGCAGCGATCACCCACCAGCAACTCCTGCGCAGCATGGATGCCCTGATGGAGCAACAGTCTGCCGTCGATGCCGTAGTAGCCGGACTGTTGCGCCCCCTGATCGATCAGGACTTGTCTGTGGTCTTCGATGACCTCACCACGATCCGCAGCGAAGGCTTGATCGCCCGCCAGTTCCTGCTGGGGGCGTGCAGACGGCAGCGGGTGGTCGGAAAACCCGGCAACGTGGTTACCTGGATCGTCAATACCGAAAGCGTCGGGAATCAGAAAAGTATCAGCCTGCGCTGCAACGATCGGTTAAACCGGGGTTAATTTATAACGCCAGTGACGTCAGCGGCTGCCTGACCCGCCACAATACGCCCAATCGGCCCCAGAAGACTGACGGATTCTGATAGCAAAGCGATGTTCTCCAAAGATCATATCCGTAGCTTTTGGGTTATTTCGGCCACATGCCGCCCCTGAAAACGAGCGATGGCCAGCTCATTGGCACTGGGCTGACGACTGCCATCTCCGTTGGATAGTGTCGTGGCACCATAGGGTGTACCTCCGCTGATCTCACTCATATTCATCAGTTCCTGACAACTGTAGGGGACACCAACCACGATCATCCCCTGATGGAACAGGAAAGTGTGAAAAGAAGTGATGGTGGTTTCCTGACCACCGTGCTGCGTGGCTGTGCTGGCAAAAACGCTGCCGATCTTGCCCACCAGTTTACCTTCTTGCCAGAGATTCCCTGTGCGATCAAGAAAATTACGCATTTGCCCACTCATATTGCCGAAGCGTGTTGGCGTGCCGAAAATAATCCCATCATAATCCGCGAGATCATCGGGGTGCGCCTCTGGCGCAGCTTGATTAGTTTTGGCATGCACAGCGGCCAAGGTTTCCGCTGGCATGCTTTCCGGCACACGCTTAATATCCACCGTCACGCCGGAGATGTCCCGTGCACCTTCAGCTATGGCATCGGCCATGGTTTCGATATGCCCCCAGAGGCTGTGATATAACACCAGTATTTTGCTCATAATGCTCTCCTCGTATTAGTCAACGTCTTCCGAGAGTAAAGATGATAAGTATACCTTGTAAAGGTTCCTCGTCATTTCAAGTGGGTAGCCTGAGATCTAGCTTACCCAAGTGTCAATCAGCGATGGTGATTAGCCAATTTTCAGCAGAAATCAGCGGTTGAATGGTTCGCCATTGAGAGCCTCGGTATTTCGCCAACAAACTAATGATTCATATTCCGCGATATGGGTTGGTAAATACCTGATGCTGACAGATGGCAAACGAATGGCGCTGATTAACAGCAAATTAGCGCCACCACCCACGATGCCAACCCCACCATGGACGATACGGACGATAGATAGGCACGGGGTGAATAACCACAGGACCAGGTCGAACCACAGCGACCGGTCCTCTAGGCGGCACCACATAACAGCCGGAGAGTAGGCTCATAGTAAGCAGGAGGAATAGTGCAGCATTTATTTTGCGAATAGGGAACATCGGTTATCTCTCCCAGTTCAGATGAATTGCCTGTATTCAGGCAGCAAATCTTTCAGCAATCATCAATTGTTGACGGGCACGCTCCAGTTCCAGAATAGCGGCCGCCTTGTGACCCCCAAACACGTCAGGAGCCTCATGCCGCAAGATGAAAATAGAATGGTCAATCTGACGGATAGCTCTTTGCAGATTTGGATGCGGGGCAGCTTGCGCTGTACTGATGCCCATAAAGAAAAATGCAGAAATTAACAGCGCGCTTTTCATTATCTGATTCATGTTAACTCTCCTCTAGGGATGTAAGGCTTTACGGGACTGCTGGTATTCCTGCCACAACTTTCTTTGTTGAGCAGGAGGAAGTTTATGAAAGCGTCTGGCGCGATCCATTATTTGCTGTCGGCGTGTCTGAGAATAATGTTTCCATCTTTCAGCCCGACGCTCCCAGCGGATTTTCGGAGCTGGGCGCTCCCATTCAGGTTTATGAGCAGGAGCACGTCGTATCCAGTGCGGATCTCGATGCATGGTCGGTGAGGCCAATACCGGCAATGAGAAACCGAATATGCATATTCCCAGTAAAACAATGGGAAATCCCTTAATAGCCATGATCCACCATATTGAGTTTGTCTGGATGCGCTTCCAACCATTCGTAAAAACCAAGATGAGCAACTATGTTGTGTGCTTCAGGAGGAATGGACTCATTTGTCTTAATCGGTGTTGAATGTGGCATTGGGCTGAACACATGCAGCGACATCGCAACCAGTGCGATAGCACAAAAACCCAGAATTATCTTAGCCGCGACGGGTAGTCGCCAGATTGTTACGGACCGTCTGATAGATTGATGATGCGGCTGATAACCCGCCGACCAATGATCCAGGAGCGTTTTAGAAAATGCACATTGTTCTTCGCAACGTGGACAATGACCCACATGTGCGGCAATCCGGCGTGCAAAATGCCCCGATAGCATTCCTGCACGCCACCGATCCAGAGTGTCTGATCGCGGGTGACAACTCCCCGAAGGCGCAATAAAAAACCGATCATGCTTCATCGTCATATCCTCCAGGTGCCCAATCTGCGAGAAGCGTCCGCAGACGTCGCAACGCTCGATAGTGGTGGACCTTGACACTTCCGCTACTGCAACCCATAGCCATCGCTGTTTCTTCCACGCTTAATTCCTGCCATTCCCTGAATAGAAAGGCTTCCCTCTGCCGATTGGGCAATTGGCGCAAAGCCGATTCAATCTGTATGCCTAACTGTTGTCCGGATAACTGATCATCGGGACTCGGAAAAAGATCGGGTAGGGCACTTAAGTCCTCCTCGGCATCGTCATTTTCTGTTCTCCAGAATCCGAGTAATCTCTCTAAACGCTGGCGGCGTTGATGATCCCGAATGTGGTTGCGCAGGATGGCGTAAAACAGCGCCACCCACTCTTCTGTCGGGCGGTCTGAATATTTCTGCATGAGCTTTATGGCAGCTTCCTGCACCATATCTCCAGCCTGGCCGGAGTCTCCCAGTTCCAGGCAGGCAAAGCGAAAAGCACGTTTTTCCAACCCATAAAACAGCTGGGACCAGGCTTTTTCTTTCAGGCTGGTGTCAATGAGAATAGCCTCAGTTTGAAACATGTCAGAATCGTATTCCTCCGGATCTTACGGTGTTTTAACGTGTGACACGCTACTTTGGTTGACAGACTCAATCTATACTTTGCGATGCTACCGAAAAACGGAAATATATGATCAGAAATAGATGGAAGGCGTGCTTGTTGATTGCTTGTATGGTCTGGGTATTTGCGGGCATTCCGGCCGAGGCTTACGGGAGTCATTTTCGACCTGGGCCGAAAGGAAAGGACGTCACCATTTCGAATGGCGGCCTTTCGATAAAATTTAACATTCCTTGGGGTGGGGTGGTGGTTTCGGTGTCGAATCGACACGTAGCCCATGGGCTGAACATTGTCGACACCCATGATCCGGGGCGTGAATTACAGGTGGACCAGTTTCTGTTTTTGATGATAAACGGTCATTGGAGCCTGATGCTTAACCCTACGCAGGCGGGATCTTTTGGACACCAGGCCTTTTATCTGCACCCCCACGGGGTCATACATCCGGAAATTGGAAGTAAGGTGGTGAGGTGGAACGCGAGTCGAACGCATTTTCATGCGGTGATTGATCCGGTGGATTACGATACGGGCCATCCTACAAAGTGGGTGTACGTAGAGGATGTTCGGATTAGCGCGAAAGGTGTTGCCCATTTTCATTTTACGTTTTATAACCACGGAATGCAGACCTACCTATTGGACTCGGAGGTCCCTATGCTTTACTCGGACTGGACGGATGCGTTTCTATATCCGCTGGTTTCGCCTTATGGGCGCGCGGGGCGGTCTCTTCTGCTTCAAGATGCCAAATGGCCAGTGAGGATGGTTCGTGGAAGCCGCTGGCCTGAAGGCCATCTGA